>NZ_CP086120.1:1226666-1840000 GCF_021216675.1 Streptomyces gobiensis
CGCTCTCGCGGCGGGCCGCGCGGGCCTGGGTGTTCAACCGCACGTCGATGCCGTCGGCGGCCAGGCGGTCGGCGACGATCTCACCAAGTCGGGGATCTTCCCGGTCGAGCAGCCGGTCCGCACGCTGGACCAGTGTGACGCGGGTGCCCATCCTGGCAAGGAACTGGCCGAGTTCCACGCCAACCGCACTGCCGCCGATCAGCAACGCCCGCCCGGGAATGTCGGTGAGGGTGGTGGCCTCCCGGTTGGTCCACACCGGCACCTGATCAAGCCCGTCGATCGGGGGACGGACGGACGTTGAGCCGGTGGCGAGGATGACGTGGTCGGCGGACAGGTGCTGGCCGTCCACCTCGATCCGGCCGGTCCCGGCCAGCCGGGCGGCTCCCTTTATCACGGTGGCACCCTGCTTGCGGTATCCCTCGGCCTGAGCGGCGTCATCGAGGTGGCGGATCATGGAGTCGCGGTAGTCCCGCAGCATCGGCCAGTCCAGTACCGGCCGGGCGAGTCCGGCGGCGCGGTCGGCCTCGGCGCGGGCCTCGGTGGGCCGCAGCAGGGTCTTGGACGGGATACAGGCCCAGTAGGCGCACTCTCCACCGATCAGCTCACGCTCGACGATGGCGACGCGCAGCCCTGCGTCAAGGAGGCGGGAGGCAGCGACCTCACCGCCGGGGCCCATGCCGATCACAATAGCGTCGTAATGCTCCATCGCACGTCTCCTCAACTGGTAGGAGGTCCAGCGGCTGCTGAGGTGTGCTGCCGAGCTGGTCGCCGGTTACGGGGTTGATCCGCTCGGCGAGGGAACCCAAGCGTTCGGCGGGCGAGATCGCACCGGCCAACCGGCTACCGGAAGCGGCCCTCGGGTACCCGAAAATGGGCGTACAGAACACCCGCGCAGGCGCCGCGGGACGTGGCCGGGCGGTGTCGGTCACCGTCCCGGCCGGTTCCCGCAGACGTGCTCAGCAGCACCCGGAAGGGGGGTCGTCGGCAAGGATCTGCTCGATGACGGGCCGACCGACGACGTCGAAGGCTTCCGCGACCGGCAGGACCTGGGCACCGGGGTGGTCTGCGAGCCAGTCCTTGGCCGCGTCGGCGCTGCTGAAGAAGTGGACGAGGTCGCAGAACGAGATACGGACCGAGGTCGGCGCGTCGGGGGCGACGAGGGAGACGACGGCGGTGGCCGGGTCGACGTCGGCGGGTCCGTCGGGGGTCACGGTCAGGCGCACCGGCTCCCCGGTGGCGCGGCAAGGGGAGGTCACCTGCGCGGTGTGCCCGAGGACGGCCGGGAAACCCAGCGTGTCCAGGGCGCACCAGGTGTAGAAGGTGTGGCCGCTCGTCTCGTAGCGATGCGGGGTGGGGTTGAACGTCAGGCCGAAGCCGGTGATGCGGCCCTCTTCGTCGTACTCGGTGTCGGGCATGGTGGCCAGCGTCCGGCGAATCTGCTGCTCGGTGCGACCGGCCTGGGCAGCGAGCCGTCCGACCGTGACCGGCTCACCGGCGGCGAGGAGCGTCAGCAGCGGGCGCACCAGCCACATCTGCAGGCCGGGGGCGCTGGTGAGCGAGTCGGTGAGGCGGGCGGCGAACCTCTGCGTGTCGGCGTCCACAGCGGGTCCTTTCCTTCCTTGGGTCCTTGCGGGATGAGTCCGATGGCCAGGACCGTAGGGTCTGACCCCGGGGTGAGGGTCAAGCCCCTGCCGCGCAGCGGGGATCGCCAGCCCAGCACACGTCGCTCGCTGCCAGGTCTGCCTGGTGCTCGGCCTCAAATTCATCGATCCGCCGCAGCATCTGCTGCTGCGCGGCGATCCGCTGGGTAAGCCGCTCCCGGGAGCGGCCCAGGAGTTCTTCCAGACTGCGGCCGAACGACTCCCCTGCGCCGTCGAGGTAGGCGGTGGTCAGCTCGCGGACCTCGGCGACGGTCAGGCCAAGACCCCGCAACGTGCCGATCCACCGCACGCACCACAATGCGTCGGAGTCGAACAGGCGGTAGTTAGCCGCGCTGCGACCGGCCGTGTAGATCAGGCCCCAGTCTGTGTACTGACGCAGCACCTTGATCGAAACCCCGGTTCGCCGGGACAGCTCCCCAACTGTCATCAGCGGCAACCGCTGCTCGCCTCTCATCAACACCACTGATCCGCTCTCTCCTCTCAAGAGGCGCAGCAGGACAGCTTGGCCACATCGCGGGTGTAGGTCTGGGCGGCCAGCTTCAGCCCTTCGGCCATGGTCAGATACGGGCACCACAGGTCGGCCATCTGTTGCACGGTCATCCTGTTGGCGAGGGCGTAGACGGCGGTGGCGATCACATCGCCCGCTCCCTCGGCGATGACGTGCGCGCCGAGCAGGCGTCCGGTGTCTTCCTCGGCGACGAGCTTGATCAGACCGCGGGTGTCCCGGTTGACCAGCGCCCGCGGCACATACTCCAGCGGCAGGACCCGGCAGTCGCAGTTGATGCCCCGCTCGACCGCCTCCGCGTCGGTGAGCCCGGCGGCGGCGATGGCCGGTGCGGTGAAGGTGACGCGGGGCAGGTGGTGGTAGTCCAGCGTGCGCTCCGCACCGTCCAGCGCGTTGTCGGCGACCACGGCTCCGTGCGCCCCGGCTACGTACACAAACTGCGGATGCCCGGTGACGTCCCCGGCAGCCCAGATCCGGGGGTGGTGGGTGCGCAGGTGCTCATCCACCGTGATCTCGCCGCGCTCCCCGGTCTTGACCCCGACAGCCGCCAGGCCCAGGCCGTCGGTGACCGGGCGGCGGCCGGTGGCCACCAGCAGCTGCTCGGCCCGCAACTCGAAGACCTCGCCGCCGCGAGTCTCGCTGACGTTGTAGCCGCCGGCCTCGCGGCGCACCGAGGTGACGGTGGCGGCGGTGTGCACGCCGATTCCCTCGTCGCGGAAAACCTGTTCGAGGGCGGCGGACACCTCGGGCTCCTCAAAGGGGGCGAGCCGGTCCAGCGCCTCGACGACGGTGACCTTCGCCCCGAGCCGGGCAAAGAGCTGGCCCTGCTCAAGACCGATGTAGTTTCCGCCCACCACGATGATGGACTCCGGCAGACGGTCCAGTTCCATGGCCGTGGTCGAGGTGAGGTAGCCAGCATCCTGGAGGCCGTCAACCGGCGGCGCCCACGGGGCCGTTCCTGTTGCGATCAGGTAGTGCGCGGCCTCGATCGTCGTCCTGCCGCCGCCCTCCAGGGCAACCTCAAGAACCGGCCCAGCGGCGAAGCGGGCGGTGCCGGTCAGGATCGGCCAGTCGTACTCGGCAGCCAGGTCCACGTACTTATCCGCCCGCATCTCCTCCACCATGGCGGTCTTGGCGCCGATGAGGGCGGGGAAGTCCACCGGCCCGGCATCGGTGCGGATACCGGGGAACGTCTGGTCCAGTGCGACGTGCCGGGCCTCGGCCGCGGCCAGCAGCGCCTTGGACGGCACGCACCCGGTGTTCACACACGTCCCCCCGACCGTGCCGCGCTCCACCATCACCACCGTCGCGCCCTTGGCGCGAGCCGCGATCGCGGCGGCGAACGCCGCCCCGCCCGAACCCATGACCGCCAGGTCGTACTCCGTCTTCGCAGTGCTCACGATGGTGTCTCCTCCGCAGGAGGGCCGACGCGGACCGGACGCCCGGACCGGACGCCGGATCAGAGTGTTCTATTCGCCTTACCGAATACCCAGGCGCCACCATACTATGCGGACAGGCGAATAGCTGCACCTGAAGGGTGCCGAGAGCCCGGCCGACACCGGGGAAAGCGGGCTGCGCTGCGTCACCTGGTCACAGCGCCAGATCTTCCAGGTCTTCCAGGCCGTCCAGCAGCGGCCCCACTGCCTGCTGCTCCCCGCCGTCCAGCGGCTGCTCGGTCCACATCACCTTCCCCGTGGGTGTGTATCTGGTTCCCCAGCGCTCGGCGAACTGGGAGACGAGGAACAGCCCGCGCCCGCCCTCGTCCGTGGCGGCCGCACGCCGCACATGCGGGGAGGTGCTGCTGCCATCGGACACCTCGCAGATCAGACTGCGCTCGTGCAGCAGCCGCACATGGACGGGCTCGGAGCCGTAGCGGATCGCATTGGTGATCAGCTCGCTCAGCATCAGCTCGGTGGTGAAGACGAGCTCCTCAAGACCCCACATCTCCAGCTGACGCACGCACGCGGCGCGGGTCGGAGCGACGGCGGCGGGATTGAACGGAACGTCCCAGTCTGCGACCCGGGAGGGGTCGAGCACGCGGGTACGGGCCACCAGCAGGGCGATGTCGTCACTGCGGTGCGGGGGCAGCATCGCATCGAAGACGGCTTGGCAGGTCTCCTCCGGCGTCCGGTCCGGACGGCCGGCCAGGGTGCTGTGCAGCAGGCGCAGGCCGGTCTCGATGTCGCGGTCGCGGTGTTCGATGAGGCCGTCGGTGTAGAGGACGAGCTGGCTGCCCTCGGACAGCCGCAGTTCAGCGGTCTCGTAAGGCGCGCCGCCCAGGCCCAGGGGCGGGAAGACTGGCACCTCGGGGAACTCCACGGTGCCGTCAGGGCGGACCACCGCGGGGGCGAAGTGCCCGGCCCTTGCCACGCTGCAGAGACCGGAAACCGAGTCGTAGATGGCGTAGAGGCAGGTGGCTCCCGTGACCCCGTCGCCCTCGGCGACGCCCTCCTCCCGGTCGATGCGGGAGACCAGTTCGTCCAGGTACCCCAGGAGCTCGTCCGGCGGCAGGTCGAGGGTGGAGAAGTTGTGGACCGCGGTGCGCAGTCGGCCCATGGTGGCGGCGGCATGCAGGCCGTGGCCGACGACATCCCCGACGACCAGGGCGACCCGGGCGCCGGGCAGGGGGATGACGTCGAACCAGTCGCCGCCGACCCCGGCCTGCGCGGGCAGATAGCGGTAGGCGGCATCCAGGGCGTCCTGCTCGGGCAGGCCGCGGGGCAGCAGGCTGCGCTGCAGGGTTACGGCCATGGCGTGTTCACGGGTGAAGCGGCGGGCGTTGTCGATGGCGACAGCGGCCCGTGCGGTCAGCTCCTCGGCGAAGGACAGATCCTCCTCCTCGAAGGGCTCGGGCCGCTCCGAACGCCAGAAGTTGGCCATGCCCAGGACGACTCCGCGAGCCTGCAATGGTGCCGTGATCAGCGAGTGGATGCCGTAGATGAGGGCTTGGTCCGCCCCTTCGGGATCCTGTGCCCGCCATCCGTGAGCGATGGTCAGATCAGGCTCAAGCACCGCATGGCCGCTCCGCAGAGCCGCCGCCATCGGTGTGGTGGGGACGACGAATCTGATGAGATGACCCACCGGTTCCAGCGGGCAGTCTTCGCGGATGCCGCTCACAGCCGCGCGACGCATCTCGCTATGCACACCCGTCGGCTCCTCCCCGCCCACTACGGGGTCCAGCAGCTCCACGGTGACGAAGTCCGCGAACCGGGGGACCGCCACCTCCGACAGTTCCTCGGCGGTCCGCACCACGTCCAGCGTGGTACCGATCCGCACTCCCGCCTCGTACAGCATCTTCAGCCGTTCCCGGGCCACCTCAGCCGTGCCGGCCACCGCGCGCAGCTCGGTGGTGTCCCGGAGCGTGACGACCTGGCCAGGCGGCCCACCGTACGGAGCCGTGGGCCGCGTATTGACGGCCAGCAGGAGGTCCCCGGCCAGATGCACCTCGTCGGTCACGGCACGGCCCGAGGCCAGCAGCTCGGCGATGTCCGTATCGAGGCCGAGGTCGGCGACGTGGCGGCCCTCCGTATCCGGCGGCAGCTCAAGGAGCCTGCGCGCCTCATCGTTGGCCAGCATCAGCCGGCCGTCGCCCCCGGTGATGAGCACGCCTTCCCGCACGGCGTGCAGGACCGCGTCATGGTGCTCGTACATCCGGGTCATCTCGGTGGGGCCGAGACCGCGTGTCTGCCGCCGCAGCCGCCTGCTCACCAGCGCGGAGCTGCCGACGGCCAGGGCGAGCGCGGCGGCGGCGGAGCCGAAGAGCACCGGCAGCTGACGGTTTACCGCATCCCCGATGTGCTCGACCCCGACACCGGCGCCCACCAGGCCGACGACGGCACCGTCGGCATCGGTGACGGGGACGACGGCCCGAGCCGCGTCACTCGGGGCTCCCTCGAAGATCTCCGTGATGGATTCTCCGGCCGCGGCCCGTCCGATGTCATGGGCGCGCCTGCCGATCAGTTCCGGATCGGAGTCCGCGTAGCGGGTCCCGTCCGTCGCCATCACGGCGACGAAGTCCAGTCCCGATCCCCGCCGGGCCTCTTCGGCATGGGGCTGCAGCGCGGCGGTCGGATCGGGGGACTTCAGCGCCGCCACGGTTCCCGGAGCGTCCGCGAAGGACTCCGCGGCGGCGAGCGACCGGTTCTGGGCGTCCTGCTCGCTGTCGTACCGCGCCTGGAGCGCGAGCGCCGCCACCGCGGCGGCGATCAGCAGCACCGCGACCACGATCTGAAGGAAGAGAACCTGCCCGGCGACGCTGCGCACCCCCAGCAGGGAACGCGCCCCTCGCCGCGGCGAGCGCCGCGATGCCTCGGAGCTGGGACGACCATGCCGATCGCGCCGAAGCAGGCCAGCGAATGGTCCCTTCATGTCCTATTTCTAACACTGGACACGCGGCAGTACAGAGTGATGGCCGTAAGAGATCAGGAGCATGCGCCTCCGCTACCGCCAACACGCCCAGACGAGTGCACACCACGGGCGGCGTAGCCCCGCGTCCCCCACTTGGCCCCCGTACTCACTATCGGGCCACTTGATCTTGGCTTGAGGGTGAAGCAAGGGCCGCTGCGGCGTCCGTGGCGGCCCTCACTCTTGGATAGTCGCAGGTCAGGAGCCCTTCGCGGTTCTGGCTCTGCGCCGGCCTTCCCGAGTTGACGTGCCAGCGTGCCGGAGGTGTGCTGGAAGAGGAGCACGCCTGAATGCCGACCGATCCGAAACCGCGGCGGGTCCTTCCCGCCGGGCGGGAAGGGGGCGACGATGAGCCGCGAGCAATCCCTGGTCGACGCCGACTGGGTCCAGCAGCACCTGGACGACCCACAGGTGGTGATCGCCGAGGTCGACGAGGACGTGACCACCTACGACAAGGGCCACATCCCCGGCGCGGTGAAGCTCGACTGGAAGCAGGACCTGCAGGACCCGGTGCGCCGCGATTTCATCGACCGCGAGCGTTTCGGACAGCTGATGTCGGAGCGCGGCATCGCACCCGACCACACCGTGGTGCTCTACGGCGGCAACAACAACTGGTTCGCCACCTACGCCTACTGGTACTTCAAGGTCTACGGCCACGAGCGGGTGCAGCTGCTCGATGGTGGCCGCAAGCTGTGGGAGCTGCAGGAGCGTCCACTGGCCCACGACGTGCCGCACCGTCCGAGGACCAACTACACCGCCCGCGAGCCCGACACCTCGATCCGGGCCTTCCGGGACGAGGTGCTCGCCGCGATCGGGAACAAGAACCTCATCGACGTGCGCTCGCCGCAGGAGTTCTCCGGCGAGCTCCTCGCACCCGCCCATATGCCCCAGGAGCAGGCGCAGCGGGGCGGTCACATCCCGACCGCCAAGAACATCCCCTGGTCGAAGGCGGCCAACGACGACGGCACCTTCAAGTCGGACGAGGAACTGCGCGCGCTGTACCGCGACGCGGGCGTCGACTTCGACCGCGAGACCATCGCCTACTGCCGGATCGGGGAGCGCAGCGCCCACACCTGGTTCGTCTTCCACGAGCTGCTCGACCACCCGAAGGTGAAGAACTACGACGGGTCGTGGACCGAGTACGGTTCGATGGTCGGCGTGCCCATCGAGAAGTGACGGGACGACAGGTGAACGCAGCTGTGCCGGGAGCGGAGCGTTACGCCACCCCGGTACCCGAAGTCGACACTTCGTCCCGGACCGTCGTCGCCGGCACGGTGGAGGCCGTCGGCGGTCCGGTGGCGGGTGCCTGGGTGCGTCTGCTCGACCCGGCCGGCGAGTTCGTCGGCGAGGCGGTCACCTCCGCCGACGGCGCCTTCCGCTTCTACGTCACGCCCGGCCGCTGGGTGCTGCGGGTGCTGTCCCCGCGCGGCGTCACCGAGACGCCGGTCGAGGCGCACCTCGGCGAGGTCACCGAGGTCGGTTTCCGGCTCTCCGCCGAGCTGCCGGAACGGCTGGGGGTCATTCAGATCGCCACCCTCAGCCTCGGCAACCGCAGCTATCTGATCACGGACGGGTCGGTCGCGGTCGCGGTGGACCCGCAGCGGGACCTGGAGCGGATCACCACCGTGCTGGGCAGCCGCGGGCTGCGGCTCGGCGCCGTGCTGGAGACGCACCTCCACAACGACTACGTGACCGAAGGGCTGGAGCTCGCCCGGAACTACGCGGCCGACTACGTTGTGCCCGCCGGGCCGCGACTGGGCTTCGACGCCCTCCGGGTGGCCGACGGCGACCAGCTGCCGGTCGGGCCGCTGCGGGTCCGTGTCATCGCCACCCCCGGTCATACCGACCACCATGTGGCCTATGCGTTCGCGCCGGCCGACGGGGAGCCCCGGCTGGTGTGCACCGGCGGTTCGCTGCTCTACGGCAGCACGGGCCGGACCGACCTCATGGGTGCGGATCTGGCCGAGCCTCTGGCGCACCGCCAGTACCGGTCGGTGCACCGGCTGGCCGAGGTGCTGCCCGACGACACCGTGGTGCTGCCGACCCACGGCTTCGGCAGCTTCTGCGCGGCGGGTCCGGCCAGCCCGGCCGACCGGTCGACGATCGGCCGGGAGCGCGCGGTCAACCCGGCCTTCGGCCAAGAGGAGGACGCCTTCGTGGCCGGGGCCCTGACGAGCCTGGAGCCTTACCCGGCGTACTACCGCCACATGGCTGCGATCAACGCCGCCGGACCCGCGCCGACAGCGACCCTGACCGAGCCGCAGCGGGCCGGACTCCCGGAACTGGCCGAGCGGCTGGCGGCGTCATCCGGGTGATAGTGGCGGCGTTGCGGAATCGTCTCCCGGGGCCGCTGCGTACGGTCGTGAGCATGGATGTGCCCTGCAGCAACGTTGCGCACCGCCACGTCGTAGGTGTGCTACTGCTGGCGTTGCTGCTGCTGGGCTGCGCTGGGGGCGCATGGCCGGGCACTGCGGCGGCACACCACTCAGGGCACGTGATCGACAGTTCCGCCGCTGCCTGGGTGCATGGCGATGCCTCCCACGCTGCGGGGCATATGTGCGCTTCTGCGGAGGGCCGGTGTGCGGCTGCCCGTGCCGAGCCGGTTCCGTACGCTCACGCCGCCCCTGGCGAGGACGCTGTGGTGTCGCGGCCGCGGCTTGATCCCGCACCTCCGGCCGCGGGATCACCACGGGGGCAGGGACCGCCCTGCGCCGCGGGCCGTTTCGCGCTCTGCGTGATCCGCACCTAGAACGAGAACGCATCCAGGGCCTCACCGATCCTGCCCCGGCTCTCCCGTCCATCCTGCGCGAGACCGCGCACCGGGAGCCACACCGGTCGGTGAGGCATGCGGTCCGCCTGGTGCCCAGGCCGACCGCCGCCCAGCCGTTCCGCTCTTCCTCTGCGAGAGATCCGCCATGCCCCATGCATCCTTGCCCGCCGAGTCCGCCGAGTCCGCCAAACCGTGGCATCCCCTGCCGCTCACCGACCGGTGCCAGGCCGCCTTCGCCAGCCGCGCCCACGCCTGCGTGGGCATCAGCCCCTTCAACAGCCACTTCACCGCCGAGCGGATCGCCGTGCTCGCCCGCTGGGCCCTCAGCGCATTCACCCGCGTCCACTTCTTCGTCCCGGACACGGCGGCCGCCTTCACCCTGGAGGCGCTGGGATACGCCCCGGAGAAGGCGGCGTGGAAGGCACGTCGCCAGGGCCAGTACGTACGGAACAAGATCACGCGGGCGCTGGCCGAGGTCGGCATCAACGCACCGGACGCGCTCATCCTCGACGGACAGACACTGTCAGCGAACCCCGCCTACCTGGCGCTGCTGAAACAGGTCGAGCAGCGTTACCGGGAGGATCCCTTCTTTGCCCGGGCCTGTCTGGGTGCGTCGGCCTGGACGCTGGAGCGCCGTCTGCCACCCGGGCAAGCGCCGACGGACGAGCAGGTGCGGGTTGCGGTGCGGTATTTCCTGGCCGAGTTGCCGCTGTTCCTGGACACGCCGCGGATCGCGGGCGTGGCCACCTCGGTGTTCTGCTATCACCAGGTGCCTGCCTTTCTCGATGATCTGTTCCATCACAGGCTGGCGCTGCGGCCGGAGGCCGGACAGGGCTACCTGCACTTGGTGGAGGGGGTGCGGTGACCGGGGCAGCGCATGCCGGAGTGCTGGTGGATCTGGACGGCGCCCGGGCGCCACGTACGATGGCGCTTAGGTTTTCGTGGAGGGAGGCGGCCGGGATGCGGGGCTTTGGCGAGCTGGAACAGGCGATCATGGACGTGGTGTGGGCCTCGGTGGCCCCGCTGACGGTGCGCGAGGTGCTGGAGAAGCTCAACCGTGACCGGCCGCAGCAGCTGGCGTACAACACGGTGCAGACGGTTATGGAGATTCTGCACCGCAAGGGCTGGCTGTCCCGGGCGAAGGAGGGCCGGGCCTTCCGCTACCAGGCCACGAAGGACCGTGAGGAGTACGCAGCGTCGTTGATCGACCAGGTGTGGGCGACCGGGGCAGACCGTACGGCGACGCTGGTGCGGCTGTTCGACGAGCTGGACGAGGCCGAGGTCGACGAGCTGCGGACGGCACTCGCCGCGCGCCGTGACGGGAGCCGCTCATGAGGGTTGCGATCCTGCTGCTGGGCTACGCGGCTCTGGTCGGCGCCCTTGCGCCGGTGCTGCTGACCCGTACGGGCTGGGCGGCGCGGGCGCCGCGGCTGGCCATCTGGGCCTGGCAGGCGATCACGGCCACGGTCGTCGTCTCGGTCGCGCTGGCCGGGCTCGTCCTGGCCGTGCCCACGGTGCCGGTCAGCGGCAATCTGGCCGAGATGCTGCACGCGTGCGTGATGGCGCTGCGCGCGCAGTACGCCGCACCGGGCGGCGCGGTGGTGGCCGCGACCGGCACGGTGCTGGCCCTGGCGGTAGCAGGCCGCGTCGGCTGGTGTCTGGGGGCAGCTCTGTGGCGGGCGTGGCGGGAGCGACGTCGGCACGCCGAGGTGCTGGCGGTGGTCGGTCGCGAGCGTGCCGATCTGGGTGTGACGGTGCTGGAGGACGACCGCCCGGCGGTGTACTGCCTGCCCGGCACCGGGCACCGGATCGTGCTGACCTCGGCGGCGCTGGCCGCGCTGGAGCCGGACGCGCTGGATGCGGTGATCGCCCATGAGCGGGCGCACATCCGGCAGCGCCACCATCTGGTCCTGGCCTTTGCGGAGGCGCTGGAGCGGGCCTTCCCACGAGTGCCACTGTTCCGGGCCGCAGCACACGAGACGCGGCGGCTGGTTGAGATGGCCGCCGACGACGAGGCCACGGCCCGTACCGATTCGCTCACCCTGGCCGGGGCCCTGGTCGAGCTGGCAGGGGCAGGGGTGCCGGCGGCTTCGCTGGCGGCCTCCGGCGGCCAGGTGGCCGACCGGGTGCGGCGGCTGCTCGGCCCACGGCGACCGCTTCGCCGCGCGGTGGTCTGGGTCGGGGCGCTGGTGGCGGGCGCGGCACTGGCGCTGCCACTGGTCCTGGCCGCCCAGCCCGCGGTAGCCGCGACCGGCATGACCACCTGCCCGTTGCCCGCTGCCCCTGTCGCCAGTGCGCAACTTCCCGTGTGATGGCCCCAGGGACCGGGCCGGGGCATCTGATACCTTCACTCCCATCACCTATGGAACTTAGGTAATGGGAGTGACCCGCATGTCCAAGTCCGCCACGGCCAGGAACCCGCAGGCGGCCCACCGCCGGGACCGGATCGTCATGTGGACGGCGCTGTGCCTGGGGATCGGGCTGTTTGCCTCAAGCCTGCTCGGTAACATGCTGGGCTTTGTCGTGCTGCCCTTCGACCCCCACCACGTCTACGGGCAGGTCGGCGGCGTCGCGCTGACGCTCTTCGGACTCACCCGGTGGCGCTGACGACCTCGCCACATCGCCACCTCGCCCACCACGCGTTGTCAGCCGCAGTCTGCGGGGGCTCATCGCCCGTCTGTCGACCGTCGTGCTGATGACGGTTCTGACCTTCGCCGCCCTGCCGTGCGGTACCGCCATGGCCGTCCAGATGCCCGCGGGCGGGCATGGCTGACCAGGCCGGCTCCGGCTGTGAGGAGTGCTTACGCGACGACGGCCGCGGACACTGCGACAGCAGCTTGCCGGAGGGCGTCCGCGACGTTCCCACTCATTCCGACCCGTGCGCCGCGTCTACCCATAAGCAGACGCCCGTGGCAGCTGCCCCGGTACAGGCGGCCGCTTCCGCCGTCCTCGGCGGCCCGGCATCCCGGCCGCCGGATCTCCATCAGCTGCCGGTGCTGCGGGTGTAGCGCGTACGCATGCGCCCTCTCCGGCCTCCGTACAGCTGACCATCCCCAGCACCAGCAGCGCCGTGGCGTCCAGGACGGACGCGGCGGGGAGAAGACACACCCATATGAAGCTCATGGCCGACATGCTCGCCGAGCGCGGCGCGAGCACCTCGAAGTGAGTCCGTACCGGGGGTGGTGGCCCAGGTCGGCCGCAACCCCGGTGGGCGTCAGCGGCGTTCTGTGGCGTTGTCGGGACCAGCGGGCCGGCCGGAGCGCCGGACAGGGTGTGAGCGGCCTCAGCAGGGCAACAACCACGGGCCGACTCCTGGCGGGGTGGGGGCCGTGGCGCTCGGATCAGCCTGCCGTAGACTCCTCCAGCAAACACCTAAACAGCTTAGTTTTAGCGGATGTGCAGCATCCCGCACCGCCATCATCACCACCCCCTGGGGGTCGTTCGTCATGCGTCATCGCACCCTGCTCGCTGCCGCGGTCACCGCGGCTGCTGCGCTCACCCTGTCCGCCTGCGGCAGCGGCGCCGGAGCCGAGGCCGAGGACAAGCCCGTCATCTCCACCGACGCCACCGCGAGCCCCAACAAGGCCGCGACCGTCCTGGACCAGCCGTTCACCAAGCCGGAGCTGGTCCTCACCGACACAGACGGCAAGAAGTTCGACCTGCGCGAGGAGACCAAGGGCAAGCTCACCCTGCTCTACTTCGGCTACACCCACTGCCCGGACGCCTGCCCGCTGACCGTGAGCAACCTCGCGATCGCCTACAAGGACCTGCCCAAGGCCGCTCGGGACAAGCTCCGGTTCGTCTTCGTCACCACCGACCCCGAGCGCGACACGCCCGAGGAGCTCGGCACGTGGCTGCGCAGCGCCGGGAACGCGGACTTCATCGGGCTCAGCGGCGACTACAAGACCGTCGAGGCCGCCGCCCGCACCGTGGGCGTGGGCATGGCACCGCCGGTCAAGGGCAAGGACGGCAAGGTCACCGCCACGCACGGCAAGACGGTCCTGGCCTTCTCCCCGAAGGACGACAAGGCGCACGTGATCTACAACGGCAAGGAGGCCACGGTCGAGGACTACGCCAAAGACCTGCCCAAGCTCCTCAGGGGACAGACCCCGTGACCGGTCGCCGCACCCCTCTGACGGCCGTCGGCCTGATTGTCACCGGCGTGCTGGCCACCGTCCTCGCGCTCGCCGTGACCGCCGGGCTCGCCAGCCCCTTCGGGCCGAGCGGCCCCGACCTCGCCGTCTCCGGTACGTTCATGCCGCAGCCGGTGACAGCGGAGATCGCGGGCGGCTACCTGACCGTGACCAACCGTGGGGATACGGCCGACGAGCTCACCTCGGTCATCAGCGACCTATCCGACGACATCACGATGCACCAGTCCGTCGGCGACGGGATGCGGCAGGTGACGTCCTTCCAGATACCGGCCCACGCCACGCTCGAACTCGAGCGTGGCGGCAGCCACCTGATGTTCATGGGCCTGGATCACAAACCGCTCGAAGGCGACCACGTGTCTGTGAAGCTGCACTTCGCCAAGGCCGCCCCGATCACGTTGGACATCCCGGTGGAGGCACCCGCCTTCAACCCGAAGCAGGACCACGATCATGAGCAGTGACATCACCCGGCGCAGGCTGCTGGGCACCGTCGGCGCGGCGGGCGCCGGAGGCATGGTGGTCGGCGCGAGCGGCGGTGTGATCGGTGCCCGCGTCACCAAGGACGATCCCCCGACGGCCCTGACCACGGTCGGCTCCACCACCGTGCCCTTCCACGGCAGGCACCAGGCGGGCATCACCACCCCGCTACAGGCCCGCGGCCACCTGATCGCCTTCGACCTCGCGCCGGGTGCGGACCGCAAGGCAGCCGTCGCGCTGCTGCGCCGCTGGTCCACGGCGGCGGAGAAGCTGACGGCAGGTGAGCCGGTGGACGACGACACCGGCGTCGCGCTGGACGCCGGCCCGTCCTCGCTGACTGTCACTTTCGGCTTCGGCCGCAGCTTCTTCGACCGGACCGGCCTGGTCGAACAGCGTCCCGCGGCGCTCGACCCGCTGCCGGACTTCACCTCCGACGCGCTCGACCCCAGGCGCAGCAACGGTGATCTGTGGGTGCAGATCGGTGCTGACGACGGCCTGGTGGCCTTCCACGCGCTGCGCGCCATGCAGAAGGCGGCCGGGGACGCGGTCCGGGTGCGGTGGCAGATGAACGGCTTCAACCGCACCCCTGGCGCCACGAAGCAGCCGATGACGGCGCGCAACCTGATGGGCCAGGTCGACGGCACCAACAACCCCAAACCGACGGACGAGGACTTCGACCAGCGGATCTTCGTCTCCGCCGACGAAGACCCGGCGTGGATGGCGCACGGCTCGTACGCCGTCGTACGCCGCATCCGGATGCTCCTGGACAGCTGGGATCGGCTTTCTCTGGATGAGCAGGAGAAGGTCATCGGGCGGCGCAAGTCCGACGGTGCCCCGCTCTCCGGAGGCACCGAGACCACCCCCGTGGACCTGAACAAGACCGACGCTGCGGGCAAGCCCCTATTTGCGGCCGACGCGCACGTGCGGACCTCGGCGCCGGAGGCCAACGGCGGGGCGGCGATGCTGCGCCGCCCGCTCTCCTTCCACGACGGCATCGACGCGGACGGCATGCCGGACGCCGGGCTGCTGTTCATCGCCTGGCAGGCTGACCCGCTCAAGGGCTTCGTGCCTGTCCAGCGCAAGCTGGACCGCGGGGACGCGCTGTCGGCGTTCATCCGCCATGAGGCCAGCGCGCTGTTCGCCGTCCCGGGCGGGGCAGCGAAAGGCGAGTACGTCGGCCAGCGGCTGCTGGAAGCCTGACCGTTTCCAGGGCCCACCAGCAGCCCTGGGCTCTCCGAGCACGCCGGTCAACGGCCGGGGCTGACAGAGGAGCTGACGATGGATCAGATGGCCACGGCATGATGGTGGATCTGCCGCCGTTCACGCTCGGGCGCGGGCTGTGAAGGAGGATGAAGTACCCCATGGGCGGGCCATGCACCTAACTAGCCGGGCCTCCTTCCTCAGGCCGTGCCTTCCAGAAGTTCGGTCCGCCCGCTGCCCCAAGCGGCGGGGCGGCCACCCTGTTCCGCGTCGCCATGGGCCAGCGTCCCCGCCTGCGGCGGCGCGGCGTTATTGTCCGCGCGCTGCGTCGGCCTCCGACTCGCGCGCACGGGCTGTCTGCGGGCCCTGCGCCGTCACGAGGGCGGTCTGCTCCGCCTCAAGGATCGCGGTCGGTTCGTCCTGGGTCTCCGCCGCGGGCCTGCCGGCTGTGGCCGACGACGGGGCGGTCTCCTTGGCCGTCGCCCGGGGGGCGGGGCGGCGCAGGATGAGGAAGGTGACGGCGGCGAGGAACAGCAGCAGGCTGGTCCATACGTTCAGACGCATGCCCAGGATGTGGTTGGCGGGGTCGACGCGCAGCATCTCGATCCAGAAGCGGCCCGCGGTGTAGGCGGCGACGTAGAGGGCGAAGACCCGGCCCCGGTCGAGGTGGAAGCGCCGCTGGGCCCACACCACCAGCGCGGCCGCGCTCAGGTTCCAGGCGGCCTCGTAGGCGAAGGTGGGGTGGTAGGTGGCGGTGTCGGGGGTGGCCGCGGGGCGGTTGGCGGGGTCGATCTCCAGGCCCCAGGGCAGCGTGGTGGGCCGCCCGTACAGCGCCTGGTTGAACCAGCAGCCGAATCGTCCGATGGCCTGCCCTACCAGGATGCCCGGGGCGAGGGCGTCGGCGAAGGCGGCGAAGTCGATGCCGCGGCGGCGGGCGGCGATCCAGGCGCCCAGTGCGCCACCCGCGACGGCGCCCCAGATGCCGAGGCCGCCCTGCCACACGTACAGCGCCTCGACAGGGTTGCGGCCCTCCCCGAAGTACAGCTGCCAGCTGGTGATCACGTGGTAGAGGCGGCCGCCGAGGATGCCGAACGGCACGGCGATCATCGCGACGTCCAGGACCGTGCCCGCGGCGCCGCCACGGGCGCTCCAGCGGCGCTGGCCGATCGCGATGGCGGCGATGACACCGAGGATCACCATGATCGCGTACCAGTGCAGCATGAGGGAGCCGACCGTCAGGTACGGGCTGGGCGGGCTCGGCAGGAAGGCAAGGGTCATCGGATCACTTCGCGTCGCGTCAGAGTGGGTGCGGAAAGCGGTGGGCGCGCGGGCGCTGGGGCGCCCGCGGTGCCAATCCGGAGCGCCGTGCGGCCCGGTCGGAGCGGGTTGGGATCAGCCCATGCCGTGGTGGCCGTCGCCGGACATGCCGCCCGTCATCGAGCCGGACATCATCCCGTTCATGCCACCGGACATCATCTTGTCCATGCCGCCGGACATCATCTTCTCCATCTGCTGCCGGGCCTTCGCGCGTTCGTCGGCGGGCAGGTGGTCGGTGCAGTGGCGGATCATCTCGTCCCTGTCCATGCCGTCGGCGCCGCCCGGAGAATCGGTGCTCGTGGCTGTCGGCTGCGGGGCCAGGCTCGGTGATGCCGCGAAGGCGGCGGTGGCACCGTAGGCGCCGAGGCCGCCGAGCAGGGCGGTGGCCACGGTCACGCCGATGGTCCTGCGCTTGATCATGTCGGGGTCCTTCCTGTCGCCAATTGCGCTCTGATGCCACCGACGCTAGGAGCGCGGCGTGAAGAACCGATGAAGCAGCCGTGTGCGGGAGCTGTGCGCTGCCGCCGCTCAGAGGCGTCGGCCGGGGCGCAGCAGCACCTCCGCGCAGGGGACCCTGGTCGCCGCACTCGGACAGTGACCAGCGCGTTCACCTGTGGACAGGGGCACAGCCACACCACTGTGAACACCTCCGGGCATCCCTGATCAGCTTGTTGCTACCCCTAGGGGGTAGGAGTAGCTTGGCGGATGAAGGAGGTGCGCGATGGCGAAATCCGCGACCGGGCAGCAGGGGCAGTTCCTCGCGCCGGAGGCCGCCGACGAGGCGCTGGTGCGCCTGGCCAAGATCGGCGGACAGGTCCAGGGGGTGAGCCGGATGATCCGCGAGGACCGGCACTGCGTGGAGGTCCTCGACCAGATCGCATCAGTGCAGAAGGCTCTGGACGGCGTGTCCCGCACGGTGATGCGCAACTACCTGGAGCAGTGCGTCACCAAGGCCATCAAGAGCGACGACCCGCTCATCTACGACGAGTTGATGAAGGTGCTGTTCCGGCACCGCTGATGGACGCGAGAGACCACGGAGGTCGCGCTGTGTTTCAGGCCAATGTGCGGGCCGTTCCCGCCGTCACGTGCCGACAGGCCACTGAGGGTGCCCCCGGCGCCCTGCTGGGAGCGGCGGACGCCGACACCCGTGACAGGGGCGTTGCCGTCCCCTTCACCGCTCCGCCGGTCCGCGCCGGAATCGAGGCGGCGGTGCGGAATGCCGGTTCCCGGATCAAGCAGTACGCAGAAAGGAAGACCTCATGAATGCCGCCGACATCGGCGTCGCGGCCGGAGCGGTCGCGCTGATCGCGTTCCTGGCCTGGTACTTCTTCGGACCCAAAGCATCACGGCAGGCCGAACTCAAAGGCGGCGTCCAGGAGATCGGGATCACGGTGAAGGGCGGCTACACACCAGATCTGATCCGGGTCCGCCAAGGGGTTCCGGTCCGGCTCGTGTTCGACCGGCAGGAGGGCGGAGACTGCACATCCCAGGTGGTCTTCCCCGACTTCACGCTCGCCGCGTCTCTTCCGGCGTTCGAGACGACCGAGGTGGAGTTCACCCCTGACAAGGCGGGCCGGTTCGGTTTCGCGTGCGGGATGAACATGGTGCGCGGCACCCTCATGGTCGAGTCCGGCGACGGGGACGGGGAGGCGCCGGTGGCGACTGTTCCGGCCCCGGTGGCGGAGCAGGCTCCCGGCGCCGTCGAGCCGGGTGACGCTGAGCGGGAGGATGCCGAGGCTGCCGCCCGGCGGGAGGAGATCACCGATCTGTCGCGGCGGGTGGCCGTCGGCGCGGTGCTCTCGCTGCCGGTCGTCGTGGCCGTCATGCTCCACGAGGTGTTCGGCGTGGACGTCCCCAGCCTGCTGCTCAACCGATGGGTGCAGTTCGCGCTGATCACGCCGGTGATGTTCTACACCGGCTGGCCGATCCACCGCACCGGCTGGCTCACCCTGCGCCACCGCGGCGCCGAGATGAACACGCTGATCACGCTGGGTACGTCGGCGGCGTACTGCTACAGCTTGCTGGTGACCGTGGCGCCGGGGCTGCTGCCCGTGGGTGTGCGCGAGGTGTACTACGAGGCGGTCGGCGTCATCATCACCCTCATCCTGCTGGGCCGCCTGTTCGAGGCGAAGGCCAAGGCGGGGACCGGGCAGGCGATCCGCGAACTGCTCGGTCTGCAGGCCAAGACGGCCCGGGTGGTGCGGGACGGTACGGATACGGAGGTGCCCGTCGAGCAGGTCGTCGCCGGGGACATCGTGGCGGTGCGGCCCGGCGAGAGGGTTCCGGTGGACGGTGTGATCGTCGCTGGCCGCTCCACGCTGGACGAGTCCATGGTGACCGGGGAGTCGATCCCGGTGTCCAAGACCGTGGGCGACGAGGTGGTGGGCGCGACCATCAACCAGACCGGCGCCTTTCGGTTCAAGGCGACCAAGGTCGGCGCGGACACCGCGCTCGCCCAGATCATCAAACTGGTACAGCAGGCGCAGGCATCGCGGGCGCCCATCCAGCGTGTCGCCGATCTGGTCGCCGGGTACTTCGTGCCTGCGGTGGTGTTCATCGCGATCGCCGCGTTCGCTGTCTGGTTCACCGTCGGTCCCGCCCCGGCCCTGACCCTGGGGCTGGTGGCCGCCGTGGCCGTGCTGATCATCGCGTGCCCCTGCGCGCTGGGGCTGGCCACTCCGCTGTCCGTGATGGTGGGCACCGGCAAGGGTGCCCAGGCGGGCGTCCTGATCCGCTCCGCCGAGGCCCTGGAGACCGCGCAGCGCCTTGAGGTGATCGTGCTGGACAAGACCGGCACCGTCACGCAGGGGCGGCCCGAGCTGACCGACGTCGTCCCCGCGCCTGGCTTCACCGAGGACGATGTGCTGCGCCTGGTGGCCACGGCCGAGCACTCCTCCGAGCACCCCTTGGGCGAGGCGATCGTACGGGGCGCGGCCGAGCGCGGCATCGCTCTGGCCGAGGCCGGCGAGTTCGACTCGCTCACCGGCCACGGGGTCGAGGCAGTGGTCGAGGGCCGCCGCGTGCTGGTGGGCAAGGCGGCGCTGCTCACCGAGCAGGGGATCGAAGCCGACTCACTCGAGGCCGAGGCGGACCGGCTGGCCGGCGAAGGCAAGACGGCGATGTTCGCGGCAGTCGACGGGCAGCTGCTGGGCCTGATCGCGGTCGCCGACACTGTCAAGGAGGACTCGGCCGCCGCCATCACCGAACTGAAGCGTCTCGGCCTTCAGATCGTGATGATCACCGGTGACAACGCGCGTACCGCTCAGGCCATCGCCCACCAGGTCGGCATCGACCGGGTCCTGGCGGAGGTGCTGCCCGAGCACAAGGCAGACGAGATCCGCCGCCTGCAGGACACGGGCGTGGGGGTCCCCCCTGTTCGAGCAAAGTCGAGAACTTGGGGGAGCATCGCCATGGTCGGCGACGGCATCAACGACGCGCCCGCGCTCGCCCAGGCCGATGTCGGCTTCGCCATCGGCACCGGCACCGATGTGGCCATCGAGGCGGCCGACATTACCCTGATCTCCGGATCCCTGGGCGGCGTCGTCACCGCGGTGACGCTGAGCCGGGCCACGATGCGTAACATCCGCCAGAACCTGTTCCTGGCCTTCGTCTACAACAGCGCCGGCATCCCCATCGCGGCCGGCGTGCTCTACCCGGTCACCGGCTGGCTGCTCAGCCCGATGATCGCCGCTGCGGCGATGGCGGCCTCTTCCCTGTCGGTGGTGGGCAACGCCAACCGGCTGCGCCGGTTCGCCGCCCGGCCCCTGCCGGGCTCTACGCCGTCCTCGGTGGAGGCAGCGGCCACGGCGACGGCGGCCGCACGATGATGGAACCTGTACGAAGGAAGGTGCACCCGTGACCGCGACGGTCCTGGTCGTCGACGACGAAGCGAAGCTGCGCGCGCTGCTGCGCGACTATCTGGAGCGCGACGGCTACACGGTGCTGGAGGCGAGCGACGGCCGGATCGCCCTCGACCTCGCCACCGCCTCCCACCCCGACCTGGTCGTCCTCGACCTTGCCCTGCCCGGCCTGCCCGGTGAGGAGGTGGCCCGGCTGCTGCGCAAGGACAGTGACGTACCGATCGTGATGCTCACCGCCAAGGCCAGCGAGAACGACCGGGTGATGGGACTGCGGCTGGGCGCCGACGACTACGTGGTCAAACCGTTCAGCCCGCGCGAACTGGTCGCCCGCGTCGAGGCCGTGCTGCGCCGCGCCCGCGGCCCCCGCACCGAAGCGGCACAGCCGGCCTCCTACGGCGCCGGGCGACTGCGCATCGACGCCGAACGCCGGGAAGTGCGCACCGACGGTCAGCTCGTCGAGCTGACCCGCACCGAGTTCGAACTGCTGGCAGCCCTCGCTTCCCGCCCCGGGCGGGCCTGGACCCGCATGGAGCTGGTCGGCCGCCTCCAGGGCCACACCTTCGAGGCGTACGAACGCACCATCGACGTGCACGTGAAGAACCTGCGCCGCAAACTCGGCGACGCCCCGCCCTTCACGGTGATCGTCACCGTGCCCGGGGTCGGATACAAGCTTGGAGTCGATCGTGATGTTCACCGCAGTGCGTGAACTGCTGCGCGGCAGGTTCGCCCGCCGCCTGGCGCTGGCGTTCGCCGCGCTGGGCATCGGCACGGCCGCGCTGACCGCCGTGCTGGTCAACACCGCCTTCACCGCCCGTTTCGAGGACTACCTGAGTGAGCAGCAGCACACGCGCCAGCAGCAGCTGGTCTCCCTGTTCGCCTCCGACTACCGCCGCGACGGCACCTGGGACACCCGCTCCCTGGACCAGCTCGCGCCGACCGTGACGATGACCGGATCGGAAGCCGAACTGCTCGATGCGTCGGGCAGGAAGGTGTGGTCACTGGCCGACGCCAACGTGGACGCCGCCATGTCGGCCATGCACCGGGACATGATGGGCACCGGCGACCTCGGCCCCCCGAGCAGCCTGCCGGTCACCGTCGATGGGCAGCAGGTCGGCACCCTCCAGGTCCGCGTGCCCCAGGGCACCGTCCCCGCCGTCGACAAGGACTTCCAGTCCTCCGTCAACCGCCAGCTCACCGCCGGAGCCATCGCAGCCGCCCTCGTCGCCCTCGTCGTCGGCGCCTACACCGCGCGCCGGGCCACCGCCCCCATCGCCGAACTCACCCACGCCGCCAACGATCTGGCCGCAGGCAGGCGCGACCGGCGCGCCACCGCCATCCCCGACAACGAAATCGGCCAACTGGCCACCGCCTTCAACACCATGGCCGACCGCGTCGAGAAAGAGGACCAACTCCGCCGCGCCTTCGCCGCCGACGTCGCCCACGAACTGCGCACCCCCCTCGCGATCCAGCGCAGCCAGCTCGAAGCCATTCAGGACGGCATCAGCAAACCCACCCAGGAAGTCATCACCTCCCTGCACGAGGAGACGCTGCGCCTCGCCCGCCTCGTCGCCGACCTGGAAACCCTCGCCTCCGCCGATGCCGCCGCCTTCACCCTCGAACGCCGACCACTGTCCCTGACCGTGCTCGTGACCGACGCCGTGACCGGCCTGGGCGATTCCTTCGCCGAGGCCGGTATCGCCGTGCGCACCGACCTGGACGAGGTACGCGTCGACGGAGATGCGGTGCGGCTGCGGCAGATCGTCACCAACCAGCTCACCAACGCCCTGAAGTTCGTCCCCCGAGGCGGCACCGTCACCCTCACCCTGCGCCGGGAAGGCCACTGGGCCATACTCCGCGTGGCCGACACCGGCCCCGGCATCCCCGCCGACGACCTCCGCCACATCTTCGACCGCTTTTTCCGCGGCAGCACCGCCCGCGCCAACGGCTCCGGCATCGGACTGGCCGTCGCCGCCGAACTGACCACCGCCCACGGCGGAACCCTCACCGCCGACAGCATCCCCGGCCACGGCACCACCTTCACCACCCGCCTCCCCGCCCTCGACGGCACATGACCGGCAGCGTTCAGCCCCGGTGATGCCCCACGGGGGAAGGGCAGTGCCGGGGCCGACGTCTTGCGGGATCAGTCGGTTGGCTCGGTCGAAGGCGGCCGGAGCCGCCGCATCTACCCGACGGGCACCGTATGCGGGGTGCGCTTGTTCCGTCGTTGCTCGTTCTGCTTGCGCCACCTGTACCGGGTCACACCCCGAGGCTTGAACACCGACAGGATCACAATGATCAGTAGCACCACGAGGCCGCCCACGGAGTGGAGCAGCGTGCCGGGCAGCTCGCGGGGATCGGCACTGGACGCTGCTGCCTCTGCCAAATGGCTCACGGTCTGGGTCTCTATCAACAGGACCGTGGCGGCGAAGACGGTGAGCAGGAGTTTCACCAGCACCCAGTAGCGCCGGAACAAACCCCACGGGGTGCCCAGCGCGTTGACGATCCCGATGAGCACCGACGCGACGGCCAGCGGGACGATCACGTACAGGACCGTCACCTCCATCGCGGCGTACGCGCCACGCACCGTCTGGATGTCCTGGCTGGTCACAGCGGTGACCTCGAGAGCGAGGTAGGCCAGGACCGCGCCGAGCCAGCCGACCGAGGTGATGACGTGTGCGGTGAGCACGGTCTTGCGGAGGCGGGGAGGCATGATCATCAGTAGCTGCCCCGCGGTGCTGCGGCGTCGTCCAGATTGCCGCCGAGGGGAGCCTGGATTGCCGTGACGCTGGTCGGCTGGGCGTCGGCACCTGTGTGCCGGCCGGGGCCGTGATCGCCACCCAGGCCGGTGAGCTTGACGATCACGACCAGCAGGATCAGGACTCCGACGATGATTCCGGACACCTTGACCCAGCGCGGCGCCCTGGGAACACTGCTGCCGAACGCCAGACGTACTACGCTGCAATAGTAGAAACGGCGCTGGGAAGGCGGGTTGCGGTGTCCTTGGGGTCGCTGGAGAGCGAGGTCATGCGGGTGTGCTGGGAAGCCGAGGGCCCGGTGACCGTCCGCACGGTACTCGGCACACTCAATGAGGACCGGCCCCAGGCGCTGGCGTACACCACCGTGATGACGGTGATGAGCCGTCTCGCCCAGAAGGGCCTCCTCGCCCGGGCACCGCAGGGACGCGGCTACACGTACACCCCGGCCGTGGAGGACGAGGCCGCGCTCGCGGTGCGGGAGGTGTTGCGCACCCACGGGGACGCCGTCGTCGTACGCTTCGCCACTGAGGCATCGCTGGATCCGGCGCTGCGCGACCGGCTGCGGCGTCTCCTGGAGGACTCCCAGTGATCGGCGCCGGGCGGCACGGCACGGGGAACCGGGCGTTCTGGACACTGGTCGCCGTCTCGGCAGCGATCCGGGCCGCCGTGGCCTTCCTCGCCTGCTGCCTCGCGATGGCGCTCCTCTGGCAGTCCGTCCGCCGCGGTACCTGGGCGCTGTCGTCCGGCCCGGTGTGGGCGGGAGTGACGCTGCTCGGGCTGTCGATTGTGGGGCCGCGTGGTCGGTGGGGCGGCTGTGGCGCGGGGTGCGCGCGACTCGTGCCGTCGCCCGCGAGGTCCGTAGCCGTGCCGTCGCCCCGGCCGCCGTGGAACCAGCCGTGGGCGACGCCGCAACGCGGGCCGGGCTGGACCGCTCCCGCGTGGATGTGGTCGATGCCGCCGTGCCCTTCGCGTTCACCTACGGACTGCTGTGTCCTCGGGTCGCGGTCAGCACACGGATCGCGGCGATCACGACACCGCGGGAACTCCAGGCGCTCTTCGCCCACGAGCGCGAGCACATGCGTGGTCGCGACCCGCTCAGGACCCTGGTCACCGACATCTTGACGGTTCGTCATGCCGTCCTCCCGCTCCTGGGCCATCTGCGCACCGCCTTCGTTGCCGACCGGGAGCTGACCGCGGACCGCCGCGCGGTGACGCGGTGCGGGACCGGGGCCGTCGCCGGGGCACTGCTCAAGGTCACCGATACCCCGCCGTGGGCGTCCGGGGCACCGGCCGCCGCCATGGGGGTGCGGGAACTGCTCGACGTGCGGATCACTCAGCTGGAGGCCGGCGAGCCCCCGGTGCGCACGCCGCCTGCCCGGTGGCGCGTAGCGGCCTCTGCGGCTGGGGTGGCGACGTACGCATGGGCGCTGGCCGGTTCCGCGATACTCATCGCCGCGACCCCGCTGGCCTGTACGGGGTAGACCCAGCGAACACGGCTACTACGAGAAAGTAGTAACTACTACGCTTGCGTAGTAGGCTGGAGTCTGACCCAAGGAAGGGAGTCGCCGCCATGACCACCGCCCCTTCAAGGCAGCCGCAGGTGAGGCATCCGCTGTTCGCCCGCATCTATCCGAGGATCAATGCTTTCGCGGAGGCCCATGGCGCGCTGGAACACCGTCGGGAACTGCTCGCCGATGCGGCTGGCCGGATCGTGGAGATCGGCGCCGGCACCGGGGCGAACTTCCGCCGCTACCCGCCGCAGGTGGAGCAGGTCATCGCCGTCGAGCCTGAGCCGCGACTGCGTGAACTCGCCGAGCGGGCGGCGGCCGTCGCGTCCGTCCCTGTGGAGGTCCGTGCGGGCCGGGCAGAGGAACTGCCCGTGCCGGACGGCTCCGTCGACGCCGCAGTGGCCTCGCTCGTGCTGTGCAGCATCGCCGACGTGCCGCGGGCCCTTGCGGAGGCGGCACGCGTTCTGCGGCCCGGCGGGCGCCTGTACTTCTACGAGCATGTCCGCTCCACGAACCCCCGGTTCGCCCGGAAACAGCGGATCCTGAACGTGGTGTGGCCCCTGCTGGCCGGAGGGTGCAGCCTCACCCGGCAGACCGAACAGGCCATCACCGACGTCGGCTTCACCATCGAGCAGGCACGGCACTTCGACTTCCTCATCAATGGCCGCACCACGCCCAGCTCTCCGTGCGTCATCGGCGTCGCCCGCAAGGCCGGGCGGCCCGACTCCGAGTGAGTGCGGGAGGTCGGTCGCCGAAGGGCTCTTATGGGGGTTGGGGGCGATGCGGTGGCGCCAGGTGGTCACGCCTTCTCGGCGGCGATGTCCTTGATGATGGGGTGGAAGTCCCGGTAGGTGAGGGGGCCGATGGACAGGGCGGCCACCCGGCCTTGCTTGTCCAGGACGTACGTGGTGGGCACGGCCCGGGGCGCCAGCTGCCTGAAGCCGGTCGCGGTGCGGCCGTCCGGGTCGTAGATGCTGGGGTAGGTGATGCCGTAGTTGCGCTCGAAGGCCTTCGCTGCGGATTTGTTGTCGCGGATGTCGATGCCGAGGAATCTCACCCCCAGCGGCTCGGTCTTCTGGGAGAGTTTCCTGAGCTCGGGGGCCTCCTTACGGCATGGCGCGCACCACGAGCCCCAGATGTTGATCACTACCACCTGGCCGCGCATGCGGGCGATATCGGCCTGTTCGCCGTCCAGGGTGGTGCCCTTCAGGGTGGGGATCACGGTGCGTTCGCCGGGTTGGACATACTGCGAAGAGCTGCCTTTCGCCGCCCCCAGGGACCCGGTGCTGTTGTCTTCCTTCTGGGTGCTGCCGCAGGCGGTGAGGGTCCCGGCGGCCAGGGCCAGCAGCCCGGCGACAGCCATGCGCCGCGACGGTCCCGCCGGGCGGGGGCCGGTGGGGGACGGTCGCCGGCGTATGTCCGAGAGGCTCAGCGCGACTCATCCTTCTGGAGCCGGACAGCGTCGGTGGAGCGGAGGTCGAGCTCGTGGTGGAGCAGCTGGACCTCTTCGCGCAGCCGCTTGATCTCCGCGTCCGTGCTGTCGGGCACAGAGGGCTGCGCGCTTTTCCCGGGGTCCGTGGTGGAGTGGCAGGCCGCCTGCCCGGCCTGGGACTGCTGCGGCATCATGTGGCAGCCGCGGCCCTGCCGCATGGGCCGGACGCAGAAGAAGTAGGTGAAGGTGATGGCGGCTGCGGCGGCCAGCGGAGGCAGGATCGTATCGATCACCGCGTGCGCTCCTGGGCCGGTGCCTCGGGCTGGCTGTCGACCTTGGCGCGCAGGCCGGCGATCTCCTCGCGCAGGGCGTCCATTTCCTGCTGGCGCGGGTCCTTGTCGAATCCCGCGAAGCCTGCGTTCTTGTCCTGCGGGGCCGGGGTGGCACCCTGCTGGCGGTTGCCCCCCTTCATCATGAACCACATCATCGCGCCCATGCCGAGGGGGCAGGCGAGCAGGGCCAGAGCGTAGAACGCGTCCATTACGGTCTCCTTTGTTACTGCTTCGGGGTGGGGTCTATCGGGGTGGTGGCGGGGGCTGCCGCAGCCTTCAGGGCGCGGCGCAGCTTGCGTTCGGAGAGGCGGCCGTAGGAGAAGGGCTTGCCGTCCAGCAGGATGCCGGGGGCGAAGAGCACTCCGGCCTCGGCGCCGAGGCGTCGGCCTTCCTCACTGGTCAGATCGATCTCGGTAATCACCAGGGGGTGGTCGGCGCCGACCTTGGCAAGGACGGTTTTGGCGTGCTCGCAGAAGGCGCAGTCGGCCTGGGTGAGCAGCGCGATCCGGTGCGGGGCGGTCATGCGGCGCGCCCCGCCTTCAGGTCATCCAGGAGCTTGTCGACCTTGACGTACATGGTGTAGTCGGGGGCGCCGCCGTAGTCCGCGCGCCACTGGATCTTGCCGTCGGGGCCGACCAGAATGAAGCTGTGGCCGTTCCTGGTGGTGCCCATCATGCCGTACTGGTTGGTGGTGTACTCCTTGGAGACCTTCAGGTCGGGATCGGAGAGCACCGGGGACTTGATGCCCTCGTCGGCGACCTTGCGCTTGGTCAGGTCGGCCGGGTCGGTGGTGATGGAGAGCATGGTGTCGACGCCGAGGCCCTCGACCTTCTTCCATGCCTTGTCCAGATCGACGATCTGGTCCCAGCACGGCTGGCAGCCGCCGCCTTCGTGGAAGTACAGCAGCACGGTCTCACCGCGGTGATCGGCCAGGTTCTCCTTGCCGCCCGCGCTGGAGGCCAGGGTGAAGTCGGGGGTGGTCTTGCCGATGCCGGGCTTGCCGACGTCGTAGCTGACGTTCTGTGCTGCCTGCTCGGACTGGTTGAACACCAGGTACAGCCCCCCGGTGACGGCGACCACCACCGCGGTGACCAGGGCGGTACGGCGCAGCCGCCGGTTGCGCTGCTCCCGCTGCTCGCGCTGCTTCTCGGCCTCGCGCAGCTGTTTGGCCTTCTCGCGCCGGGCGGCCTTGTTTGCGGTTTTGGTGCCGGGCTTGGGTGTGGAGCTGGTGTCAGCGGCCATCGGTGGGGGCCTCCATGGGGGTCGTGCGGTCGGTGTCGGCGGCGGAAGCCGGGGTGAGGAGCGAGCCGGGAGCGGCTTCGGGTCCGCTGCAGCAGGCGGCGCCGGACGGCGCCGGGTCGGGCTCTTCGGCGCCGTCGGGCTCGGCCCCGGGCGGGGTGGCGGGCCGCAGCGCGCGGCGGATCAGCAGCGCCAGCACCACGGCGGCGGCCAGCGCCACCGCCCAGCCGGGCAGCCAGGACAAGGCGTCGGTGATCCGCGAGGCGTAGTGGTCCAGATCGGCGGAGAGCCGGACCCGCCAGCCCGAGGCGGACATGTCCGATCCGCTGAAGCCGAGTGCCACCGTCAGCACGCCCATGGCCACCAGCAGGCCGCCCGCGAGGAGATCGCCCAGCGGCAGAGTGCGCTGCCACCTCCCGGCGCGCAGCCGCACCTGGCGGCTCTGCAGCAGCCGTGCCGGGCCGCGGTGCCCGCGTTCCCAGGCCAGGGCGATGGCCACCAGCGGGGCGACCATGCCCAGCACGTAGACGAACCCGACGCTCAGCGCCGCCAGGAAGGAGCCGCTGGCCCCGGACAGCACCACGACGCCGGCCAGCACCGGCGCGCAGCACGCGCTGGCGATGCCGGAGAACGCCCCGAGCCCGTAGGCGGCCTTGAAGCCGCCGCCCTGCTGCGGGGTGCCCCCGGACGGCATCGGCAGCTTCGGCTTCCACCCGGCCAGCACCGCCAGACCGCCGGCCAGCATGAGCACGCCACCGGTCAGATAGATCCACAGGTGGTACCTCTGGAACACGGAGGAGAGGGCGGTGGCGCCCAGTCCGATGGGGACGATGATGGTGGCCACTCCGGCGCCGAAGGCCAGCGTGCCCGCCACGACCCGGCCCCGGGAGCGGAAGCCGGTGGCGAAGTACGCCGGCAGCATCACCGAGATACAGCACGGCGCCAGCAGCGCCACCATCCCGCCGAGGAACGACGCCAGCAGCGTCGTCCCGAACAGCAGCTCGCTCATCCAGTCCCTTTCCAGCAGATCGCGGGCCCTGGCAGCCCGCGATCACCTATGCAGCTTCGGACCTAAGATACCTAGGAGATAGAGTCGTGTCGACCGCCCGCCCGGAACGGGCCCGGCGGCGGCACCTGATCAGCGCCCCGTAGCCAGGGCCTGCACCCGCCCTGTGGAAAGGCACCGAATTTGTCCGTCGACATCAGCCAGGTGGTCGGCTCCGGCTCCCTGTTCCTGGCCGCGCCCATCGCCCTGGCCGCGGGGGCGATCACCGTCGCCTCCCCGTGCTGCCTGCCCCTGGTCCCGGGCTATCTCTCGTACACCACCGGCATGACCGCCGCCGACGCCCACGAGGCCCAGAGCGCCCCGGGTGGCCGCGTCCGGTCCCGGGCCCTGCTGGGCACCGGTCTGTTCATCCTCGGCTTCGCTGCCGTGTTCACCGCCTACGGCGCACTGTTCGGGTCCCTCAGCACACTGCTGCTCGCCCACCAGGACACCGTCATCCGGGTACTCGGCGTGCTCACCATCGTGCTCGGCCTGATGTTCATGGGCGCCCTGCAGCGCATCCCGCTGCTGTCGCGCACCTTCAAGCCGCAGTTCGCCCCTCGGGCCGGGCTCACCGGCGCACCGGTAATGGGTGTGATGTTCGGCATCGGCTGGACCCCCTGCATCGGCCCCACCCTCGCCGCAGTGCTCTCCCTGTCCATCACCACCGGTTCGGCAGGACGCGGCGCCTTCCTGGCCTTCCTCTACGCGGTCGGGGTCGGCATACCGTTCCTGCTGTTCACCCTCGCCCTCGGCAAGTCGTTGCGCGGCTTCGACTTCCTCCGCCGCCACACCCGCACCATGCTGCTCATCGGCGGCGGACTATTGGTGGCCGTCGGTGTGGCCCAGGTCTCGGGCCTGTGGAGCCTGATGATCTACGAGATGCAGACCTGGATCAGCGGTTACGAACTCCCCCTGTGACGGCGGCCCCGGACGCATGGTGCGGTTTTCGCCAGCCGCCGAGGGTTCCGGGCGCGGGCGGCCGCATCCTTGCCCGCCCTTGTGGCGGGTGTGCGGTCGCATGATGGCGCTGGACGGCAGGGCGAGGCAAGACCCCTCGCTCTTCGCGGACACCGCGACCACGGGTCCTGCGGCCCTGCCCTCGGCTCCCGGCGGCTCCAGCGCCGAGGAGAGGGACGGCCACCTCACTCTCCGCCGACTGGCGGCCCCCGTCCGGATGCGAGCCCTGGGCCCGGCGGGAGCGGGGTGCTCCCGCCGGGCCAGGGCCTCGATCAGGCGTGCTTGTCGCAGCATCCCGTGCTGCCGTCATCCCGCGCTGGCATGCGATGCGAGGCGGGCGATCCGGCACAGCAGCTGCCCTGCTTGGCGGTCCGGGCCGATTTGCCGTGCGATGCGGCGCAGCACTTCTTGTGCTTGGCGGACTGGGCTGATGCGCCGTGCCCGCAGCACGCGCAGCTCTGACCAAGCGCCGAGTGCGTCGTGCAGGCGGCCTTGCATCGGTGCTTCGCGGCGGCCGAACGGACCGCCGCCGAGCCCATGGGCATCTCCATGCGCATCGCCTCCGCGCGCGTGTCCGCCGCCATGGCGCGCATCTGTGAGGCCATGCCCATGCCGCTCGCAGCGGGCGATGCGGGGGTGTGTGCCTGCGCCAGGCCGGAGAACCCGGCCGTGACGGCCAGAATGGCCCCGGCGAGGACACCGGCGCGGGCGAGAGGTCGTGTGATCATACGGCTACCTTCTGTTGACGCTGGTCTGCAACGGCCTGTCGCAGAGTGCTGACGCTCCGGCACACTAGCCGATCTCCTAAGAGTCTTGGGTCTTGGTGGGGTGCTGATCCCCTGTACGGGTGGAGTCCTGCTCCATCCGGGGAGAACCGCCGTGCGGGTTGCCCTGGCAGGCCAGAGGCCGGCGCGGCGGGTCGGGCGGCAAGGTGCAGGCTGTGAGTGGGCGGCCCTGGGGCGGTGATCCGGGAGGCGTGGCCGGTCAGGGGTCGGGAACAAGTCTGTCTTGTGGCAGTGACCGGTTGGGGTGGGGCTGCGGTCGTCCGGGACGGACTCAACTCCGGAAACGCGTAGGTTGTAGGCGGTGACGGGTCCGGTTCTCTCGTGGGCCGACCGCGCCGCGCCCGCAGCAGCATGCGTTCCGCCCCGTACGAGGACACATCCCGATGCCGTTCCGTCTCCGCCCCCTGGCCACCGCCGCGGTCCTGCTCGCGGCCACTCTGACCGCCTGCACCGGCGGCGCCGACACCTCGCCCACTGAGGAATCACCCGCCTCCGGAGCGGCTGTCAGCCATATCCACGGGCTCGGCATTGACCCGGCCGACGGACGGCTGTACGTCGCCACCCACGAGGGCGTCATCGCCGTCGCCAAGGACGGCTCCTTCAAGCGGGTCAGCGACACCGCCGACTACATGGGCTTTACCGTGGCCGGGCCCAAGAACTTCCTCGGCAGCGGGCACCCGGCCCCCGGCACCGACGCTCCGTCCAACCGCGGCCTGATCGAGTCCACCGATGCCGGAAAGACCTGGAAGACCCGCTCCCTGGAGGGGAAGGCCGACTTCCACGCCCTGGAGTACGCCCACGACACCATCTACGGCTACGACAGCACCAGCGGCATGCTGCGCGTCAGCAAGGACGGCAAGAAGTGGGACGACCGCGCCAAGCTCGCCGCCCTGGACATCGCCGTCAGCCCCAAGGACCCCGACCTGCTGCTGGCCACCACCCAGGACGGCATCGCCAGGAGCACCGACGGCGGCGAGACCTTCGGTGACAGCGCCGAGCCGGTGCTGGCCTTCCTCTCCTGGGCAGAGCCCGAGGCCCTGTACGGGATCAACCCGGCCGGCGCGCTGAACCGCAGCACCGACGGCGGTGCCACCTGGAAGAAGGCGGGCACCGTGCCCGGCGGACGGCCCCAGGCGCTCACTGCCGTCGACGCCGACCGCGTGCTGGCCGCCACCCAGGACGGCGTCTACGAAACCCGCAACGGCGGCAAGACCTTCACCAAGCGCCTGCAGGTCACCCCGGCGGCCGGCCACTGAACCACGCCGAGGCCGGGTGGGCCCCGGGTGCGGGTACTGCGCTCCGGCAGCGCCTGCTGCCGCGGCCCGGCACGCGCTGCCATCCTGAATGCACCCGGCCGGAGGGGCACATCCATGGGCGTGAAGAGGAGCCGAGACGCGCGGGTCCGGCGATACTGGGATCGCGATGCGCCCTGGTACGACGGCTGCATGCGCCCGTACGACCGGCTGCTGGTCGGCAACGGCCGGTCGTGGGCGTGCTCGCAGGCGAGCGGCAGGGTCCTGGAGGTGGCCGTGGGCACCGGACGGAACCTGCCCCACTACCCGGTCGGGACCGAGGTGATCGGCATCGACCTGTCCCCGCGGATGCTGGAGCGCGCCCGGCCGCGCGCAGCCACCTCCGCAACGGCGGTGACGTTGGTGGAGGGAGCGGCCGCGGCTCTGCCGTTCCCGGATGCCTGCTTCGACACGGTGGTGTGCGTGCTGGCGCTGTGCTGTATGTCCGACGACCGGGCGGCGGTGAGGGAGATGCACCGGGTGCTGCGGCCGGGCGGGCATCTGCTGCTGCTCGATCACATTCCCAGCACCAGCTTCCCGGTGCGTGTCCTCCAGCGTCTGGCCGTACCTGTGCTGAGGCGCCTTTCCAGCTACTACCACCTGTGCAGGCCACTGCTCCTGGTCGAGCGGACGGGGTTCACCGTGATCCGCCGGGAGCGGTACTGCCTGGGCATGGTCGAGCGCCTCGTAGTGGTCAAGGAACCCGCACGCGCTTGACCGGCGCACCGCGCCCGGATGAACCGTAACCCGTCGGCGTACCGCAGCACACCCGGCCCGGCGTCCGGAGCCGGATTCCTCAGTCATCCCGGCATTCGCCTCGTCGCTCAGTTCAGCGCGCTGCCTGCCTTCCAGGTCGCCCAGTCGACGTTCCAGTCCCCGTAGCCGTTGTTGACCGCGACGGTGTCCTCGGCGGAGTTGACGACGGTGACGGGGTCGCCGAGCCGGACGCGGTCGTAGAACCACTTGGCGTCCTTGGTGCTCATGCCGATGCAGCCGTGGCTGGCGTTGACCTTGCCGAACAGGCCCTCGTTCCACGGCGCGGCGTGGGCGTAGGTGCCGGAGGGGGTGAGCTGGACGTCCCACTTGACCTCGCCGATGTCGTACGCCTCGGGACCGAATATGCCGACCGTGCGGGAGTCCATCCGGAGGGTGGGCACCTTGCTGAGCACCACCATGGTGCCGCTCCAGGTGTCGAAGCCCTTTTTTCCGTTGGAGACTGGCAGGGTCCTGACCACGGTGCCGTTCTCGGCGACGGTCATGGCCTTCTTCTCCACATCGACGGTGCTGACGACCGACTTGCCTATCGTGAAGTTGACTACCCGCTGCTGGGTTCCCAGCATCCCCTTGCCCGCGTCCACGCCGGACAGCGACATCCGCAAGGTGACCTTGGTGCCGGGCTTCCAGAACTCCTTGGGCCGGTAGTCGATCCGGTCCTTGCCGTTGCGATCCTTCATCCAGCTCCATGCCCCTTCGACAGCAGGGGTAGCGGTGACGGTGAGCCCGCGCTCGACGGCCGCCTTGTTCTCGATGGGCCTGTTGAAGGTGACGGACACCGGCATGGCGACGCCGACCGTGGTGCCCTTGTTCGGGCTGTACTCGCCGACGAAGGTGTCCTGTGCCGCAGCGGTGGTGATGGTGCTGCGCTTGGATATCTGCTTGCCGTCCGGACCTTCGGCCCGTGCGAGCACCGTGTACTGCGTGCCGGGGGCGAGCAGGGCGGAGGAGGTCCACGTGCTCTTGTCCTTCGACAGCGAGCCGGCGAAGGCGTCGGTGTCAGGGGCGCTCACTGTCACCTTGGAGAGCTTTCCGCCGCTGGTGCGGACGTTGATTTTACTGCCCGGGGCAGCGGGGGCGCCGCCCGAGTCCGGTTTCACGCTGATCACGACGGGTTCGGCCTTAACTGCCGCCGCGTTGTTCGATGTATCGCGTCCCGCCTTCGCGGCTCCTGTGCCACCGCAGGCCACGAGGGTTACGGCGGCGATCGCGGCCAGCGCGGCGGCTTGGACTGGGGTCCGGCGAGCGCCCCATCTCGCGGCGCCGAGACGCCCCACCAGCTCCAGTCGCATGAGCGGACCCTCCGTAGATAGAACTTCTAAGCTCTTTAGGTGGTGACGACAGTAGCGGGCCGGTGGTTCCCCCGTCTCCGCCTGGCGGAGGGCGCACCCCGCGTCCGGGGGTGGTAGGGCCGGGGCCCGACGCTCATGGCACACTCTCCTCCATGTCTCCTAAGGAGTTTCGGAGGAGTGTGGTGTGGCCGACAGGCACAGGCCTGCGCAGTCGCCGATACGTGCTTGTGGCCGCCGCGGCGCTGCTGCTCGCCGGGTGTACATCGGCGACAGGCTCTGGCCCGGACGGTTCCTCCGGCACGGGCAGCGCCTCCGGCGCCTCGTCGGGGTTCCCCGCGGGTACCGGGGAGATCACCGCGATTCCGGCCGGGCGGCGCGCCGCGGCCCCGGACATCTCCGGCAAGGACCTGGACGGCCAGCCGCTGCGGCTGTCTAACTACCGCGGGTCGGTGATCCTGCTGAACGTGTGGGGCTCCTGGTGCGAGCCGTGCAAGAGGGAAGCCCCGCACCTCAAGCGGGCCTTCGACAAGACCAAAGGCGACGACGTGCAGTTCCTCGGCATCAACACCCGCGATATGTCGGCCGCCCCAGCCAAAGAGTTCGAACGAACCTACGGCATCACCTACCCCAGCTTCTACGACCCCCGAGGAAAGCTGGTGCTGCGCTTTAAGGGGCATCTGCTGCCGCAGGCGATCCCCTCCACAGTGGTGATCGACCGCCAAGGGCGCATCGCGGTCCGGGCGCTCAAGGCACTCACCGAGCGGGAGATCCTCGGCATGCTGACCCCCGTCATCGCAGAAGGCCGGTGAACCGCGTGCCCACGCACAGCTCGACCCGCACGGGCACCGACCACCCCGAGGGTGGCCCACGCTCCCCGGAGAGTCCCGTCGAGACACCGCAAGATACGCCCAGAGACATGTCCACTGCCCCCCGGGACGATGCCGAACGCCCGCTCGGCACCCGGCTCGGCCCACTCGGGTGGCTGCGCTGGACCTGGCGCACCCTCACCTCGATGCGCACCGCGCTGATCCTGCTCCTGCTGCTGAGCCTCGCCGCGATCCCCGGCTCTCTGGTCCCGCAGGACTCCGGCCAGCCGTCCGAAGCCGCCGCGTTCCGCGCCGACCACCCCACCCTCACACCCGTCTACGAGAAGCTGGGGCTGTTCGACGTCTACGCATCCCCCTGGTTCGCCGCGGTCTACCTGCTGCTGTTCCTCTCACTGGGAGGCTGCATCCTGCCGCGCTGCCTGCAGTTCGCCAGAACATTGCGGGCCAGGCCGCCGACCCCTCCCCGCCGACTGGACCGCATGCCGGAACACACCCGGTGGACCAGTCCCACCTCCCCCGACGAGGCCCTGGAGGCAGCCCGCCGCGCCCTACGCCGACGACGCTTCCGGCTGCGTATGGAGAAGGCCGGCGCCGGTGGGTCCGGGGGCGCGGTGTCGGGCGAGAAGGGCTACCTCCGCGAGGCGGGCAACCTGCTGTTCCACCTCGCCCTGTTCGGGCTCCTGGTGGCCCTGGCCGTCGGCGGGCTGTTCGGTTCGACCGGCCAGGTGCTCGTCGTGGAGGGCGACAGCTTCACCAACGCACGCACCCAGTACGACGACTTCCAGCCGGCCAAGCTGGACTCCTCGGACGAGCTCCCTGCCTTCAGCTTCCGCCTGGAGGAGTTCACCGGCAAGTACCAGCTCAGCGGACCGCAACGCGGCACTCCGACCTTCTTCCAGGCCCGTGTGCGGGCCAGCAAGACCGTGGGCGGCCCCGAGCGCGAGGTCACCATCCGGGTGAACGACCCTATGGAGGTCGGCGGGTCCAAGGTCTACCTGGTCGGTCACGGCTACGCGCCCGTGGTGACGGTACGTGACGGAAAGGGTGACGTCGCCTGGTCCGGGCCGGTGCCCTTCCTCCCACAGGACGCCTTCGTCCGATCCACCGGAGTGGTCAAGGTCCCCGACGCGCGGGACCACGACGGCAAGCCCACCCAGCTCGGCTTCACCGGACTGTTCCTGCCCACCGTCAATCTCTCCGCAGACGGCTGGTCCTCCGTCTATCCCGGAGCCGCCAACCCGGCCCTCGTGCTCACCGCCTACCACGGCGACCTCGGCATGGAATCGGACTTCGGGCAGAGCGTCTACCAACTCGACACCAGCCGGATGACCCAGTTCACCAAGAAGGACGGATCTCCCTTCGCCAAGGGTCTCCGCCCCGGCGACAAGATGACCCTGCCTGACGGTGCCGGCTCACTCACCTTCGACGGGCTCAAGGAGTGGGCCAGCTTCCAGGTGGCCACCAACCCCAGCAACGGCACCGCCCTGTGGAGCTCGATCGCCGCCGGCCTGGGCCTGACCGCCTCGCTGTTCATCCGCCGACGCCGCCTGTGGATCCGCATCCGTCCCGCCTCCGGTTCGGGCAGCCAGATCGAGGTCGCCGGCCTGGAGCGGACCGCATCCGCTCAGCTCGCCAAGGAAGTCGCGCACCTCACCGCCGAACTGCGCCGCGCGCTCCCACCAACCGACTCCGCTACGCCGCAACCGCAGTATCAGGAGCATCCGTGAACCCGACGACCACCGCGGACCAGACGCTGGCCCAGCTCAGCAACTGGCTGATCTACTCGGCGATCGCCGTCTACCTGCTGGCCTTCCTCGCCCACTGCGCCGAATGGGCCTTCGGCAGCCGCAGCCGCATCGTCCGGCTTTCCGCAGCAACCGACACCGGCCCCGCCGCCCGCACGGCAGCCGAGAACCGTACGAGCCCCTTTGCCCGCGCGGCGGCAAGCACCGCGGTGCTGACCCGGCCCGCCGACACGGAGAAGACTGCGGGCACGTCCGGCCCACCGGGTCCGGCGCCAGCTGCAGACGACCCCGACGCTGCGGACAGCGACCCGCGGTCTGATCTCCTCGGCCGGATCGGGGTCTCCCTGGCCACCCTCGCCTTCCTGCTCCACCTGGCCTCCGTGGTTACCCGCGCCTGGTCGGTGAGCCGGCCTCCGTGGGGCAACATGTACGAGTTCTCCACCGCCTTCGCCCTGGCCGCCACCGGCACCTACCTCGGCCTGCTCGCCGCCCGCAAACAGGTGCGCTGGCTCGGCCTGCCCGTCACCTTCTCCGTCCTGCTCACTCTCGGCCTCGCGGTCACCGTGCTGTACGTGGAATCCGCCCAGCTCGTCCCCGCCCTGGACTCCTACTGGCTGTGGATCCACGTCTCCGCCGCCATCATCTCCGGCGGAGCCTTCCACACCGCGGCCGTGGCCACGCTCCTCTACCTGGCCCGGGCCCGCTGGGAGGCGGCCGTGGCGGACGGCCGGGGTCAGGGACGATTCGCCGCGCTGTGGCGACGGCTGCCGGCTGCCGAACGCCTGGACACCCTGTCCTACCGGCTCAACGCGCTGGTCTTCCCGCTGTGGACCTTCTCCGTCATCGCCGGAGCGGTGTGGGCCGAGGCCGCCTGGGGCCGCTACTGGGGCTGGGACCCCAAGGAGACCTGGGCCTTCATCACCTGGGTCGCCTACGCCGCCTACCTCCACGCCCGCGTCACCGCCGGCTGGAAGGGCCGCCGCGCCGCATACCTCGGCCTGATCGCCTTCGCCACCTTCGTCTTCAACTACTACGGCGTCAACATCTTCATCACCGGGCTGCACTCCTATGCCGGCATCTGACCCCACGCCGACCGAGCCCGCGCCCGCGCCGTCGATTCACAGTCCGCCGTACCCCAGCCGGGTGCCGACGCGGCGCGGCACCCGTCACACGTCGGTCGGTTGGTCGATCGAAGGGGAAGTCCTGTGAGAGCAGGCGGGTTTCTACCGTGAGCGAACCTGACGGAAGGGAAGTCCGCGGTGCGCGAAGTGCCCGGGATTGAAGAGGAACAGGCCGCGGGCGGGGGACGGGGGACATCCGTTCGGACCCCGTCCCCCGAGTCGCTGCCGGTCTCGGGCGACGAGACCGTCGTGCTGCGCCAGATCACCCCGACAGCGCCCAGGCCGCCCGGCGAAGGCCGGGCGGCGCGGCGCAGGGCGGCAGCGGCGCGGGCGGCGAGGGCCCGCAGGAAGAGCGCCTCGTCAGTCGTCAGCACACTCATCGGTGAGCTCTTCATCACCGTCGGCGTCGTGCTTCTGCTCTTCGTCACCCACCAACTGTGGTGGACGAACGTGCAGGGCAGCCAGCAGGCCAAGGGCGCGACGAGCCGCCTGGAGGAGGAGTGGGCGTCGGGCGGCGAAAAGCAGGAGCAGGAGCCCCGGACCGATGCCGTCTCCCCAGGCCAGGACTTTGCGATCATGTATATGCCCAAGCTGGATGTCACGGTCCCCATTGCCGAGGGCGTCGAGAGGCCCAGCGTGCTGGACCGCGGCGTGGTCGGCCATTACGACGAGACCTCCGGGCTGAAGACGGCCATGCCCTGGGACAAAGAGGGCAACTTCGCGCTGGCCGGGCACCGCAACGGCCATGGTGAGCCGTTCCGTTACATCAACAAGCTGACGCCGGGCGACCCTATAGTCGTCGAGACTCAGAGCACCTACTACACCTACGAGGTGACCAGGCAACTGCCCTCGACGTCCCCGTCGAACGTCGATACGGTCAGCCCGGTGCCCCGGGAGTCGGGCTTCACCAAGCCGGGCCGCTACATCACGCTGACCACCTGCACCCCGGAGTTCACCTCCAAGTACCGTCTGATCGTCTGGGGCGAGCTGGTCGAGGAACGCCCGCGGAGCGAGGGCAAGCCGGACGCGATCGGCGGCTAGCGGGGGTTCGCCCGCGCCCGGGCCGGCTCCCGTAGATCATGCGCGATGCACGTCGGCTCCGCCATCACCTCCGGGTAGGCGGTGGCAGGATGAAGGACAGGCGGCCTCCACAACGGCCGCAGCTCGGCGCCCCGTGCCGTGGGCGGTGTCTTATTTCCGGGGCGTTTCCGTTGTGATGGTGCCCAGTGCCGGGCACCGGCTACCAGCCGGACAGCTTCGCCCGCTCCCATGGCGCAGGCGACGGTGATCTCGATGACGACGCACGTCGGGTTGGGGCGCGGGGGTTTGTACCGTTCAGCGTCGGTCACGGAAGCCTGATCGTCAGCCTGCTCACCGCCGACCACTCAGCCGCTGGTCGTCCTTAGCGCGCGGAGGCGGCATCGTCGGGTCGAGGAACAAGTCCCACAGCGCCTCTCTCCGCTCTCTGGCTCCGGATATCCGCCCAGATCGTCGAAGTGGCATACCGGCTGTACGGCGAGGCCCCCAAGGCCAACAGTGTCCGGACCCTCAACCTGAGCCAGGAGTCAGCAGAGGTCCTGACGCAGTGGCGCGCGAAGCAGAACAAGGCGCGCGAGGAGTGGTCCGGAGTAGAAGCCTGGGTCGACTCCGACCGGTTCTTCACGCACGAGAATGGCGAGGAGCTCCACCCCGACTGGGTGAGCCGACGCTTCAAGCGCCTGATTGAGCTATCCGGGCTACCTCCTGTCCGGCTGCATGATCTCCGGCACATCTCGGCCAGTCTGTCGCTGCTCCAGGGGAACGACATCAAGGTGGTCCAGGAGCGGCTGGGGCACAGCTCGCGCCAGATCACCTCGGACACCTACACCAGCGTCCTGCCACAGCTCGCACGCCGCGAAGCCGAGTCCATCACGTCCGCGATTCCCCGCGATGTCTCCTACGACGTCCGCCAGCGGCTTGAGATCCCCTCCGACGCATTCCGCGACGACGTCGCCGTCATCTACGCCCACGGCGCCCGCTACAGCGGCAGCCGCTGGTCCATCGGTGTTAAGACCCGGCACGACGGGGACCTCCTCGGCGAGATCAGGACGACCGGCCGCGGCCCGGAGCACGCGACCAACGCCGCGATCAAGTGGATACGGGACCACTGCGCGAGCGCAGGATTCGAGGTCTTTCGGGTGGATAACCTGCATGACCAGTACCCGGAGGAGGAGCGGCCGTGCTTCACGCTGGTCCGTTTTTTCATCGACCGCGCGACGGGCACGGGTCTCGAAGGGTGGAGCCCCCGGCCGCCCGCACCCGATGACACCGAGGCGCACGAACAAGATCAAAAGTCGCGGGGGAAGGCCGCGTAAGAGCCTCCGCGACCCGACCGGCGCCCTCCGGGCCCCTGTGTGTCCCCTGGATCTTGCTCCAGGCGGGTGAACGTGGGCCGCCACGCGTCCGTGGCGGCCCTCACCCTTGGATAGTCGCAGGTCAGAACGTTTTTTCGACTGACCCGGAGGGTGGGGCGGGTGGGACTCGAACCCACGGCCGACGGATTATGAGTCCGCTGCTCTAACCGGCTGAGCTACCGCCCCGCAACGGCGCGTCGCGTACATCTGTGCGCGCCGTCTGCCGCAGCATAGCCGCTCATACGATCTGCCGCCCGCACGGGGCGGTGACGTGCGCAGGTGAGGACATCGATCATGTCTGGATCGGTTCCCGTACGTGGGATACTCACCGAAAAAGGGCCCCCTCGGGGGCCCTTCACGTAACGCTCCCCCGACTGGACTCGAACCAGTAACCTGCCGGTTAACAGCCGGCTGCTCTGCCAATTGAGCTACAGGGGACTGCTCTGCTCGGACCCGCCGTGCCGGTTCCCCGGGGGCGTTCCCTCGCTGCGAGCAATACATTAGCGCATGCCAGGGCGTGCGCCGAAATCGGTATTCGTGCCGGTGACCGAGCACCCCTGGAGCAGACTGAGGAACACCGACGGACACGAGGGAAGGGCTGTCTCATGCGGCACCGATGGGCGTTCATCACCGGCCTGGCGGTCGGGTATGTGGTCGGTACGCGGGCCGGGCGCGAGCGGTACGAGCAGCTGCGGAGGAACGCGGAAGAGTTCGTCCAGAACCCCGCCGTCCGCAACACGGTCGAGTCCGCCGCCCAGACCGGCCGCCAGGCCGCGGCCAGGGCGGCGCACGTGGTCACCGACAAGGTGGGCGACCGGCTCCCGGACCCGGTGGCCGAGAAGGTCCGCGCACTGTGTGAACCCGGCCGCCGCCCCTCGCCGGATGAGAACGCGGACTGGGGCGTGAGCAACACGTAGGTCGCTCGCCGGGGGTACCTTCCCCAACCCCACCCCTTCCCGAAACTGGGGGCTGCCGCCCCCAGACCCCCACCCCCATGTTGTGGGCACTCGCAGCCCCACGAGGGGCATGGGCCCACCCTGCTACGCAACCACCCACCCACACCAGCCACGAAGCTCCGGCCAACCCCGGGGCGGAGCTCGCGACGCTTGGTGGGCACAACCCGGCCACCGGCCCGCACCGGGCCACCCCGGGGCGCCGGGGCGAAGCCCCGGGTTTCGGGAAGGGGCGGGAATTGGGGAACCCCACTCACGGCACCCCCGCAGCCGGGCGGAGCCCCGCCGCGCGGCGGAGCCGCACATCGGCACAGCCGGGAAGGGGCGGGATACGGGGACACCCACCCACGGCACCCCCGCCCACGGGCGAAGCCCCGCCACGCGGCGGAGCCGGGAAGGGGGACAGGGAAACCCCGCCGTTACTCGGTGAGCAGCGTGGCGAGCGGCACACCCGGGTCGGCCAGGGTGTGCGGGTCGACCACCCGGCCGGAGCGGATCAGCTCCTGGATCGTCTCGGTCACATCCCAGATATTCACATTGAGCCCGGCCAGCACCTGGTTGTCGCGCAGCCAGAAGGCGATGAACTCCCGCTTGCCGACATCGCCCCGGCACACCACCTGGTCATACGAGCCCGGCGGTGCCCAGCCGCTGTACTCCAGACCGACGTCGTACTGGTCGGAGAAGAAGTAGGGCACCCGCTCATAGGAGACCTCCTGGCCGAGCATGGCGCGGGCGGCCGCCGGGCCGCTGTGCAGCGCGTTGGCCCAGTGCTCGACGCGCAGCCGGGCGTCGAGCATCGGATGCCAGACGGCCGCCGCGTCCCCGGCGGCGTAGATCGCGGGGTCCGCGGTGCGCAGCGAGGCGTCCACGGTGATGCCGCCGATGCCCGGGGCGAGGTCAAGACCGGCGGCCTCGGCCAGCGCGGTGCGCGGGGCCGCGCCGATGGCGGCCAGCACTCCATGGGCCGGATGTTCCTCGCCGTCGTCGGTGCGTACGGCCAGGACGACGCCATCGCGGCCGGTGATCTCGGTCAGCCTGGCGCCGAAGTGGAAGCGGACGCCGTGCTCCCGGTGCAGATCGGCGAAGAGAGCGCCGAGTTCGGGCCCGACCACCGTGTGCAGCGGCGTCGGCTCCTGCTCGATGACGGTGACCTCGGCGCCGTAGGAGCGTGCGGCGGCTGCCACTTCGAGGCCGATCCAGCCGGCGCCCGCGATGATGAGCCGCCCGTTCTCCCGGCCGAGCCGGGTGAGCACTCCGCGCAGCTGGTCGGCGTGGGCGAGGCGGCGCAGATGGTGCACGCCGGCCAGCTCGGTGCCGGGGATGTCCAGCCGCCGCGGCTCGGCGCCGGTGGCCAGCAGCAGGGCGTCGTACTGGATGAGGGTGCCGTCGCCGAGATGTACGCAGCGGGTGGCCCGGTCGATACGTACGGCGGGCTGGCCCAGGTGAAGCTCGATATCGGCGCCCGCGTACCAGGCGGGCTCATGGACGAAGACACTGTCACGTTCCTCGGCGCCGGTGAGATACCCCTTGGATAGCGGGGGGCGTTCATAGGGGTGGTCGCGTTCATCTCCGATGAGAATGACGCGGCCGGTGAATCCCTCCGCTCGCAGGGTCTCGGCGGCCTTCGCTCCGGCCAGTCCTCCGCCGACGATGACGAACGTTCGGTGTGCGTCCACCACGTGGTGCCTCCTCGCTGCCGTTCCGGTCGCGCCCCCGGAATGGTTCATGAGGAGCCTCCCGCATCGGCGGGATCACGGGAAGAGCGCAGACACATGAGCGCACGCATGATGGCGAGCTGCCGTCTCCCCCGAGGACGACCGCCCGCCATCTCAGGAACCAGGATCGGGCGACCGGCGAATGTTTCGCGCCGAATTCGGGGACAACGCAAACGGACGGATACGTTCCGTGTCCGGCTGCCTAGGGTCAGTGTGAGCAACCGCTCGGGGGATGGCATCGGGGAGGGCAGATGCTGCGTATCCACTTCGCCTCCGAGGACCTCAACCGGCTACGGCTGGCCGCCGGACCCGACCCGCTCTGGGAGACGGTGCTGAGCCTGCATCTGCTCCAGAACCGCGACGCGTCCCTGGTCTTCGACCCGTGGCGGCGCGAGGTACGCGCCCGGATCGCCCGTGCGGGCCTGACCCGCAGCGTCGAATCGCTGATCCGGCTGGCGCCCTGCGCCTCCTACTTCCCCGACTTTCTCACCCCGGGACAGGGTATCCAGGATCTTGAGACCGGCCTCGACCAGCTGATGTCCACCTCCAGGTCACGGCTGACCGCCGAGCTTTCGATGATCTTCCCAAAGGGGCCGCTGCCGCCGGGAGCGCGGCGGATCGCCGAGGGCGACCCGGTGGCGCTGGCCCGGCTGGCGGAGGCGCTGCGGCGCTATTACGCGATCGCCGTGGAGCCGTATCTGGACGCGGTACGCGAGCGGTTCGCGGCGGACCGGGCGAAGCGGGCGGCGGCCGTGCTCAGTGGCGGCCCGGAAGCGCTGCTCAGCAGCTATGCGCCGCTGCTCGACTGGCAGGGCGGCGCGCTGGGGCTCGGGCAGCTGGAGGCGGCGTATCCGGTAGCGCGGGACATGCGGCTGAAAGACCGGCCCTTGACGCTCATCCCGTCTTTCTTCTGTGTCCACACCCCGATCGCGCTCGTCGATGAGTCCCTGGATCCGGTGCTGGTGCATCCGCTGGATCCCCCGCCGGGCTGGCTCGCCCGGACCACGCGGCGGCAGGAGGAGGAGCTGGCGAGCGCCCCGGTCGGGCAGCTGATCGGCAACACCCGGGCGCATCTGCTGGAGCTGCTGGACCGGCCCCTCACCACCTCGCAGCTGGCCGGCTCGCTGCGGATGGCGGCCTCAACGGCCAGCCGCCATACGACGGTGCTGCGGGAGGCGGGACTGATCGCCTCCCGGCGGCGCGGCAACTCCGTACAGCACACCCTGACGCCCCTGGGCAAGGCGCTGCTGGCGGGGCGGATTCCGGCTAATGAATGGCCACGGTCCGGGTGAGCCGGGCGTGCAGGGACCGGGCGGAGGCATCGGTGAGGCTGGCGATCTGGTCGATGACGGCACGTACCCGGGCGACATCGTCGGGAGCCTGTGCGTAGAGCGCCCGGAACTGCGGATCGAGGCCGTCCGGCGCACGGGTGATCAGATCCTGGGCCAACTCGGCGAGCACGACGCGCTGTTCGGCACGGAGCCGCTCCTGGTCCGGGCGCTGTATCACATAGCGGTCAGCGACGGCCTTGAGCACCGCACACTCCAGCCGGGTCTCCAGGGGCACCACAAGACCGGCGGCATAGCGGGTGAGCGGCCCGCCGCCATGCACCGCCCGGGTCGCGCCCTCGGCGGCGAGACAGAAACGGCCGATGAGCTGGCTGGTGGCGTCCTTGAGCCTGGCCTGTGCGCGGGCCGTGCCGTCGTAGCCATGCGGCCACCACTCCTGCTCCAAAAGCCGGTCAAGGGCGGCGGCCAGCGCGGCTTCCTCGGTGCCCTCGGGGGCATAGCGGGCGGCGGCTACGGCGAAGACCTCGCCCCGCTCGGGGTCGGCGAGCAGCATATTGGGGTCGAGATACCCGGCGTGCAGCCCGTCCTCGACATCGTGCACCGAGTAGGCCACATCGTCCGCCCAGTCCATGACCTGTGCCTCGAAGCACTGCTGATAGACGGGTGCGCCCTCCCGGTACCAGTCGAAGACCGGGATGTCGTCCGTGTATACGCCGAACTTCGGCGAGGCTGGGTCGGTGGGGTGTTCGCCCTGCGGCCATGGGTATTTGGTGGCGGCGTCCAGCGTGGCCCGGGTGAGGTTGAGACCGACCGGGCGCCCGTCGGCGGTGAAGCGCTTGGGTTCCAGCCGGGCCAGCAGCCGCAGCGACTGGGCGTTGCCCTCGAAACCGCCGCAGGACTCGGCGATCTGGGCGAGGGCCTGTTCGCCGTTGTGCCCGAAGGGCGGGTGACCCAGATCGTGGGCGAGGCAGGCGACCTCGACCAGATCCGCGTCACAGCCCAGTGCGGCGCCCAGCTCCCGGCCGACCTGGGCGCATTCCAGGGAGTGGGTGAGCCGGGTGCGCGGGCTGGCGTCCCAGGCGTGTGCGCTCGACCCGGGGGTGACGACCTGGGTCTTGCCGGCGAGCCGACGCAGCGCGGCGGAGTGCAGCACCCGCGCCCGGTCCCGCTGGAAGGCGGTGCGTCCGGGCCGCTTGTCGGGCTCGGGCTCCCAGCGTTCGATATCGGTGCGGTCATACGTGCCGTACATACCCTGACCGTAACCGGCGCACCGCCCTGAGGCTCAGCGGCCCGATGTGGCTCCCGGTGTGGCTCCCGGTGTGGTTCGGCGGGGGCTCAGTGGTGGGTGAGCACCAGCTGGGGCTCATCGTCCCCGGCGTCCCCGGTGTCATCCGCCCGCTCTGCCGGCTTCTCGATCAGCAGGGCGGCCGCCAGGCCGATGACGAGCAGCGCGAGGGCCGCGTACATCGCGTTGGTGTATCCGGCCTCGGTGACCCCCTGGCTGTCGCTGCCCGCGGCGATCAGCGCGGAGGCGATGGCGATACCGAGGGAGGCTCCGATGCCGAAGCAGGCGCCATTGAGACCGGAGAGCGAGCCGGGCTTGTCCTTCGGCGAGGAGGTGACGGCCAGGCCGTTGAGGCCGGTGAGCATAAAGCCGCCATAGGTGACGCCGAGCGCGGCCAGCGCGGTGAACAGCACCCAGGTGGAGTGCAGGAAGACAGTGGCGAAAGCGAAGATCACCACATTGCAGACCGCGCCGGTCACCACGATCCGGCGCCAGCCGATCCGTGGGCCGATCCGGCCGGTGTACGGGGCGGAGATTACTCCGATGAGCTGAATCGGGGTGAGAAAGAGGACGGCGGCCGCGAGCGCGGTCAGCCCGAGGCCGACCCGGGCGTCCTGGCTGAACAGCGGGATGGTCAGCGCGATCGCGCCGAAGGCGCCGCCGAGCGTGCACACGGTGGTGAGCAGCAGCGGCCACGCACGGCGGGAGGCCAGTACCTCGATATCGATGATCGGGTTCGCACCGCTGCGCTGGAGCAGCACGAACGCGACCATCGCGGCGAGGCCGCCGATCAGGAAGAGGAGGGTGAGGCCGGAGGTCCAGCCCCAGGTCGAGCCCTGGGCGAGGCCGACGAGGACACCGGTGAGGCCGAGGGAGAGCGCGATGACCCCACGGCTGTCCAGCTTGGAGTCCCTGGCCGCGGGCGGCATGTCGGGGACCGCGCGGTGGACACCGATGAGACCGGCGATGGCGATCAGGGTGCTGACGACGAAGATGCCGCGGAACCCGATGGTGTCGGCGATATGACCACCGGCGATGGCGTCGATGCCGGCCAGGCCGCCGTTGATGGCGGTGATGATGCCCGCGGCCTTGCCGAAGCCCGCCGGGGTCAGCAGCTGGTTGAGCGCCAGAAAGGACAGCGTGAACATCGCGGCGGAGACGCCCTGGAGAACGCGTCCGACGATGAAGATCTCGATGCTGGGCGCGAAGACGCACAGCACATTGCCGATGATGAGGATGACCGCGCAGACGATCATCATCGGCTTACGACCGAGTCCGTCGCTGAGCCGGGCAAGGGTCACCTGGCCGATGGCGGCCATCAGGAAGAAGAGCGTCTGGGAGAGACCGGCCGCGGCGGTTGTGGTGCCCAGTCGGTCAATGACATCGGGGAGCGCGGGGCTCAGCATGGTCGCGTTGATCTGGTAGCCGAGGACCGCCAGCACCATGGCGGTCAGCATGCCGTAGCGGCCTGCCAGGTCCGATCCGGGCCGGGTCCGGCCGTCCATTACGGACATCTGAGCTCCTTGCCCCTGAATATCTTCGCCGCTTGTCAGACAAGCGAGTGTCGAGACAGCCTGAGCTACGGATTGCGGTGCCGTCAATAGGGTGGGATTTTCCCCACTCCCGCCCCTTTCCCGTAACCGGGGCTCCGCCCCTGGACCCCCGGTCCTGGGGGCGGGATAGGGGAACATCTCCCGGGCCGTTGACCGGGGCGGGGTGGGGCCTTAGCGTGCGGGGGGCTTATTCCGCGCTGACAAGTGGGCAGGGAGATCCTTATGGCAGTCAATCCGCGACGGCGGCCGATGGTCGTGCTGTATGAGCGGATCACCGATGCCATACACGACGGCGCCTATCCGCCCGGCTCGACACTTCCCTCCGAGCCCAAGCTCGCCGCCGAACTCGGCGTCAGCCGCCCCGCGCTGCGCGAAGCCCTGCTGCTGCTCCAGGAGGACGGCCTGATCACGGTGCGGCGCGGCGTCGGCCGCACGGTCAGCGACCAGCCGCCCCGGCGCGGCTTCGAGCAGCTGCAGCCCATGGAGCGGCTGCTGGCGGCCGGTGGCCCGCCGCTGCGGGTGCGGTCCCTGGTACACGTCATCGAGGAGCCGACCGACTTCACCACCCAGTATCTGCTCGCCCCCGCCCGCTCCGAGCTTCGCTTCTGGGAGTCACTGCTGCTGAACGAGGGGGTACCGTGCGCGCTCGGCCAGGAGTGGGCGGCCCCGCAGGACGTGGTGGACCAGCTGCATCCGGCGTTCGGCGAGGCGCTGCGCGCCGAACCGGAGACCCCGGCCCGGACCATGCTGGACGTACTGACCGGGCTGTCGCGGACCGTGGCGCTCACCGGTACGAGCATGGTGAGCGCCACCCTGCTCGGACAGCACCGGGGAGAGCAGCTGGGCCGTCCCGCCGACACCCCGGTGGTGCTGATCACCCAGACCGTACGGCTGGAGAGCACCCCGCTGCTGGCCGCCAAATACCTGCTCCCCACCGGCGCGCCCGGGCTGCCGGTCCTGCAGGCACGCTGACGCCGTACACTCCACGGGCATGAACTTGTCTGACAACCCTGCTGAGGCGGCTGCCACGGCCGCCGAGTGGATACGCCGGGCGCCCAAGGCCCTGCTCCATGACCACCTCGACGGCGGGCTGCGCCCGGCCACCGTCATCGAACTCGCCCAGGACTGCGGCTACGTGGGCCTGCCCACCGAGGAGCCGGAAAAGCTCGGCGTCTGGTTCCGGGAAGCCGCCGACTCCGGCTCGCTCGACCGCTATCTGGAGACCTTCGCGCACACCTGCGCCGTGATGCAGACCCGGGAGGCGCTGCACCGGGTCGCCACCGAGTGCGCCGAGGATCTGGCCGCCGACGGCATCGTCTACGCCGAGGTGCGGTACGCCCCCGAGCAGCACCAGGGGCGCGGGCTCACCCTGGAGCAGGTCATCGAGGCCGTACAGGACGGCTTCCGGGAGGGCGAGCGGCGCGCGCTGTCGGCGGGCTCCCCCATCCGGATCGGCACCCTGCTGACCGGCATGCGGCACACCGACCGCTCCCGGGAGATCGCCGGGCTGACCGTCGCCTACCGGGACCGCGGGGTCGTCGGCTTTGACATCGCCGGTGGTGAGATCGGCAACCCGCCCGGCCGCCACCTGGACGCCTTCCAGCACCTCAGGCGGGAGAGCTGCCACTACACCATTCACGCGGGTGAGGCCGTCGGCGCGGAGTCCATCCACGAGGCGCTCCAGGTGTGCGGCACCGAGCGGCTGGGCCACGGGGTGCGGATCACCGACGACATCACGGTCCGTGCGGACGGCACCGCCGAGCTGGGCCGGCTGGCCTCGTACGTACGCGACAACCGGATCCCGCTGGAGGTCTGCCCGACCTCCAACCTCCAGACCGGTATCGCCGCCACCCACCGCGAGCACCCGATCGATCTGCTGCGCGGTCTGGGCTTCCGGATCACCCTCAACACCGACAACCGGCTGATGAGCGGCACCAGCATGAGTGTGGAGTTCCAGCGTCTGGTGGACGCCTTCGGCTATGGCCCTCAGGTGCTGGAGGAGTTCACGCTCAACGCCATCGAGTCGGCCTTCCTGCCGCTGCCGGACCGCGAGCGGCTGATCGCCGAGGTCGTACGGCCCGGATACGCAGCGCTCCGCGTCTCGTCGTAGCGGCGCAGCACCAGTCGGGCCAGCGCCGGGTGGGCACCCAGCGGCTCCGCGGCGGGCACCCCCGGCACGGCTCCGGCGCACCGCGCCGAGAAGTACCCCGGCGCGGTGAAGTAGCTGGCCAGCGCGATCCGCTCACGCCCGCGTGCCCGGAGCGCGGCCACCGCCTCGGGAACGGTGGGGGCCGCCGCCGAAGCGTAGCCGGGCAGCACTGGCACCCCGCCCAGTCGCCGGGAGAGCAGTGCGGCCGTACGTTCGGCGTCGGCGGCCGAGCGGGGGTCGCGGGAGCCCGCGGCGGCCAGTACGACACCGTCGGGGCCGCCCATACCGGTCTCGGTGAGCCGGTCGTACAGCGCGTCGGCGAGCAGCGGATGAGGCCCGAGCGGTGCGGCGATCCGGCAGCTGAGATGCGGGGCTGAGGCCGCCGCCTCGGGGATGTCGTGCCGCACGTGATAGCCACGGCCGAAGAGCAGCGGCACGAGCACCACCTCACCGGGCTGGTGGGCGGCGAGGGTGTCGCTGAGCAGCGGCTCATTCAACTCGATATGGCCCAGCTCCACCCGTAGACCGGGGCGCAGGGAGCGGACGTGCGCCAGCAGCTCATTGACCGTACGCAGGGCTCGCGGCTCGCGGGAGCCATGGGCGACCGCGATCAGGGTGGGCGCCGGTCGGGCCGGTGGCCGGACCGTGCTGAGCTGGCGGCTGAGCTGAGCGGTGAATCGGTTCATGAGCTGCGCCGTAGTGTCGGGGCCGGTGGGGTCGGGGCCGGTGTCCGGGGAGGCCGATGAGCTTGAGGGGATCGGCGCCGTCATGAACCGAGTCTGCACAGCCGGGGTTGCCGCCCCATTGCACAGACGTCACATCTGATTGCCACCGGCTCACCACCTGGTGGCTTCCGCGCTGAGGGCCGATTGTCCACCTCGTAACACCAGACGGCGCCAGCCGTAACACGGGTGACTCACCCTGGCCCTTATGAGCGCGCAGCCTGCCACCACCAACCCGGAAACGCCGGACACCGCTGACACCCCTGACACCGCGGAGGCGGTGGACACCCACTGCCCGTACTGCGCGCTGCAGTGCGGCATGGGCCTGCGGCGGGTGCCGGACGGCGTAGCGGTGACGGAGCGCACCGCGTTCCCGGTGAACCGGGGCGCGCTGTGCGGCAAGGGCCGTACCGCGCCCGCCGTACTCTCCTCCCGGGTCCGGCTGACCGAGCCCCTGGTCCGGCGCCACGCCACCGGGCCGCTTGAGCCGGCCACCTGGGAGGAGGCGCTGGACCGGATCGCCACGGGGCTGGCCCGTACCCGCGAGGTATACGGGCCGGACGGTGTCGGGGTCTTCGGCGGCGGCGGCCTCACCAATGAGAAGGCGTACCTCCTGGGCAAATTCGCCCGCCTGGTGCTGGGCACCTCCCAGATCGACTACAACGGCCGCTTCTGTATGTCCTCGGCCGCGGCGGCGGGCAACAAGGCCTTCGGCCTGGACCGGGGGCTGCCCTTCCCACTTGAGGACATCGCCAGGACCGGCTGTGTGATCCTCGTCGGCTCCAATCTCGCCGAGACCATGCCGCCCGCGCTGCGCTACTTCACCGAGCTGAAGGAGAACGGCGGCAAGCTGATCGTTATCGACCCGCGCCGCACCCGCACCGCCGAGCAGGCCGACCTGCACCTCGCTCCCCGGCCGGGTACGGATCTGGCCCTGGCGCTGGGCCTGCTCCACCTCGTCGTCGCCGAGGGCCGCACCGACGAGGCGTATATCGCCGAGCGCACCACCGGCTGGCCCGAGGCCCGGGCCGCCGCGATGGCGCACTGGCCGGAGTTGGTCGAGCGGATCACCGGCGTGCCGCTGCCCCAGCTACGGGAAACCGTGGCGCACTTCTGCGACGCCGAGTCCGCCATGGTGCTCACCGCACGCGGCCCCGAGCAGCAGGCCAAGGGCACGGACACGGTGGGCGCCTGGATCAACCTCACGCTGGCCACGGGACGCGCGGGCCGCCCGCTGTCCGGCTACGGCTGCCTCACCGGACAGGGCAATGGCCAAGGCGGCCGGGAGCACGGCCAGAAGGCCGACCAGCTCCCCGGCTACCGGATGCTCAACGACCCGGCGGCGCGCGCCCATGTCGCCGAGGTGTGGGGCGTAGACCCCGATACGCTGCCGGGCCCGGGCCGCAGCGCCTATGAACTCCTCGACGCCCTGGGCCAGGACGTCAAGTCCCTGCTCCTGCTGGGCTCCAACCCCGTGGTGTCCGCTCCCCGCGCCGCCCATGTCGAGGACCGCATCCGTTCCCTGGACTTCCTGGCGGTGTGCGACGTAGTCCTCTCCGAGACCGCCGCCCTGGCCGATGTCGTCCTCCCCGTCACCCAGTGGGCGGAGGAGACCGGCACCATGACCAACCTGGAGGGCAGGGTCCTGCTGCGCCGTAAGGCGCTCGACCCACCGGCGGGCACGCTCACCGACCTCCAGGTCATGAACGCGCTCGCTTCCCGCCTGGGCTGGGAGAAGGGCTTCCCCACCGACCCGGAAGAGGTCTTCGCCGAGCTGCGCCGCGCCTCAGCGGGCGGGAAGGCCGACTACTCGGGCATCACCTACCGCCGTATCGCCGAAGAGGACGGCGTCTTCTGGCCCTGCCCCGAAACCCCCGAGTCCCCTGAGCCCTCCGAGCCGCACCCCGGCACCCCCCGGCTCTTCCTGGACCGCTTCGCCACCCCCGACGGCCGGGCCCGCTTCGTCCCGGTCACCCACCGCCCGGCGGCCGAGGAACCCGACGAGGACTACCCCGTCTTCCTGACCACCGGCCGGGTCCTGGCCCAGTACCAGTCCGGCGCCCAGACCCGCCGCGTGGACGAACTCAACTCCGCCGCCCCCGGCTCCTTCGTCCAGCTCCATCCCCAGCTCGCGGAACGGCACGGCGTATCCGAGGGCGACCCGGTGGCGGTGACCTCCCGCCGTGGCCGTGCCGTGGCACCGGCCCGTATCTCCCGCGACATCCGCCCGGACACGGTGTTCATGCCCTTCCACTGGTATGGCGAAGGCCGCGCCAACACCCTCACCAACCCGGCCCTGGACCCGACGTCGCGGATGCCGGAGTTCAAGATCTGTGCCGTAAGGGTGGAGTTGGCGGCTGGCTCCTGACCGAGCGGCTGATCCCTGACTCACCTGTACAGCGCGTCGATCTCCGCCGCGAAGTCCTGCGTGATCGCCTCCCGCTTCAGCTTCATCGACGGCGTCAGATGCCCGGAAGCCTCCGTAAAGTCCACCGGCAGTATCACGAACCGACGGATGGACTCCGCCCGCGATACCAGCGTGTTCGCCCCGCTCACCGCCTGCTGCAGGTTGTGCCGGAGATCCCCATCGTGCACCAGCTCCTCGACCGGGACACCCTCCTTTTTGTGCATCCGGCACCAATGCGCGAGACCGTCCGGCTCCAGCGTGATCAGGGCCGTGATGTACGGGCGGTTGTCGCCGATCACCAGGGCCTGGCTGACCAGCGGGTGGGCGCGCAGCCAGTCCTCCAGCGGGGCCGGGGCGAGGTTCTTGCCCTGGGACGTGACGATCAGATCCTTCTTCCGCCCGCTGATCGTCAGGTACCCCTCGGCGTCCAGGGAGCCGATGTCGCCGGTGGGCAGCCACCCGTCGGCATCCGTATGGGGGACGGTGACCTGCCGCTGCCCGTCCCAGTAGCCGCCGAAGATATGACGGCCCTTCAGCAGGATCTCCCCGTCCTCGGCGATCCGTACCGCCGTCCCGGGCATCGGCCAGCCGACCGTGCCCAGCTTCGGCCGGAGCGGCGAGGTGACGGTGGCGGCCGCCGTGGACTCCGTCAGCCCGTACCCCTCGAAGACCTCGATCCCCGCCCCGGCGTAGAAGGCACCGAGCCGCTTGCCCAGCTGGGAACCGCCACAGATCATGTACCGCACCCTGCCGCCGAGCGCGGAGCGGATACGGCGGTACACCAGCGGGTCGTACAGCCCGCGCGCCGCCCGGACCGCGATCCCCGGCCCCTTGCCATTGCCACCCCGGGCGTCGGTCCAGTTCTCGCCCCACCGGGTGGCGATCCAGGCAGCGCGGTCGAAGGACGCGCCGCGCCGCATGGACTCGGCCGTGGCCCGCGCGGTGTTGTAGACCTTCTCCAGCACATACGGGATGGCCAGCAGGAACGTCGGCCGGAAGCTCGCAAGGTCGGAGAGCAGCTCCTGCGTCTCGATGCTCGGGGCGTGCCCGACCTTGACCCGCGCCCGCTGACAGCCGACCGCCACCATCCGGCCGAAGACATGGGACATCGGCAGGAACAGCAAGGTGGAGGCGGGCTCCGAACTGACCGCCTTGAAGATCGGGTACAACAGCTCGATGGCGTTGTCGACCTCGGCGAAGAAGTTGCCATGGGTGATGAGACAGCCCTTGGGAGAACCCGTTGTGCCCGAGGTGTAGATGACCGTGGCCACAGCGTGCGGGGTGAGGGCGGACCGGCGCTCGGTCACCCAGCTGTCGGGTATCTCCCGGCCCGCGTCGATGAGCTGGGCGATGGCCCCGTTGTCCAGCTGCCAGATGTGGGCCAGACCCGGGAGTCCGCCCCGGAGGCCGCTGACCAGCCGGGCGCCCTCGACGTTCTCCACCACGACTGCGGAGACACCGGCGTCCTGGAGTATCCAGCGGGCCTGGTGGGCGGAGCTGGTCGGATAGATGGGTACGGTGATCAGTCCGGCAGCCCAGCCCGCGAAGTCGAGCAGCGTCCACTCATAGGTCGTACGCGCCATGATGCCGAGCCGCTCACCCGGGCGCAGACCACTGGCGATCAGCCCCCGCGCGGTGGCCAGGACCTCCTCGGCGAACTCGGCACAGCTCACCTCACGCCAGCTGCCGTCGGGCTGCTTACGTGCGAACACGGCGTCCCCCGGCGCCGCGGCGGCGTTGTCGAACGGGATGTCGGCAAGCGACCCGTGGTCGACGGGCGGCGCGAGCGGTGGTGAGAAGACTTCCCGCACCGAGCCCCCGATGACCCGCAGGGCGGGCTCGACGAGGTCGGGAACCGGGGCGTCGGGGAGCGGAACGCCGGGCGGGGTGCGGACGGCGGGGACGGACGGGGCTCGCCTTTCGGCCATGCGTTCTACCAGCAGACTTTCATAGAGAGCGGTTCGTTCCAGCAACGCGTGGGCGGTACAGCACTGCCGGGGTTCCGTAGGCTGGCTTGAATACGACGCCTTGGCCAGAGGTCGAACACTTCCTTCACCGGACTCCCACCATGCCATCTTGACGGCGGTACGGCGCCGCATCCAGTCGACAGCACTCGCGCGGGCGGCCCATGCTGGATGTGTGGACGCCCTTGCGAAGGGGTCGGTGCCGTATGGACACCATCGACATCATCCAGGAAGAGCTCTACCGCTTCCGTATCGACCGCCATGGCCCCATGCGGGTACCCGGCGTCGTGTTCGCCTCCCGCGACCTGCTCCCGGAGAAGGGCGGCGGCGAGGCACTGCAGCAGGTCGTCAATGTCGCCGCGCTTCCCGGCATCGTCACCGCCTCGTACGCGATGCCGGATGTGCACTGGGGCTACGGCTTCCCGATCGGCGGAGTGGCCGCAACCGATATCGAGAAGGGCGGGGTGGTCTCGCCCGGCGGTGTCGGCTTCGACATCTCCTGCGGGGTGCGGCTGCTGGCCGCCGGCCTTGACGCGCCCAGCCTGGCGCGCGTGCTCGACCGGCTGATGGACGACCTGGCCCGGACGACCCCGCGGGGCATGCGCCGTGGCGCGGTATGGCATCTCAGCGGGTCGGCCCAGCTGAAGAAGGTGCTGGCCGGCGGCTCGCAGTACGCGGTGGACCAGGGACACGGCGAGCCCCGCGATCTGTCCCGGTGCGAGGACTACGGCGCCGTCGCCGACGCGGACGCGCAGCAGGTCAGCGAGCGGGCGCTGGAGCGCGGACTGGGCCAGGTGGGCAGCCTGGGCGGCGGCAACCACTTCCTGGAGGTCCAGCAGGTCGCCGAGGTGTACGACGAGACGGCCGCCGAGGCGTTCGGTCTGCGGAAGGGCCAGGTCTGCGTAATGATCCACTGTGGCTCGCGCGGGCTCGGCCACCAGATCTGCACCGATCACGTGCGGGCCATGGAGGCGGCCATGCCCCGCTACGGCATCCAGGTGCCCGACCGGCAACTGGCCTGCGCCCCCGTCGACTCGCCGGGGGGCCGGGCCTACCTGGGCGCGATGGCCGCGGCGGCCAATTACGGCCGTGCCAACCGGCAGCTCCTCGCCGACGCCGCGCGGCACGTCTTCGAGCGGGTGACCGGTGCGGGCCTCGGTCTGGTCTACGACGTGTCCCACAACCTCGCCAAGGTGGAGTCCCACACCGTCGACGGCGCCACACGGCGGCTCTGCGTACACCGCAAGGGGGCCACCCGGGCGCTGCCCCCGGGGCACCCGGACCTGCCGCCGGACCTGCGCCCGGTCGGCCAGCCCGTGCTCATCCCGGGGACCATGGGCACGGCGTCGTACGTGCTCACGGGGGTGCCCGGCGGGCAGGCCTTCTACTCCACCTGCCATGGCGCCGGGCGGGTGCTCAGTCGGCACGCGGCCGTCAAGACCACCCCGGGGAAGGGTCTGCGCGCGCGGCTCGAGCGAGAAGGCATCGCCGTGCGCGCGGACACCTGGAAGGGGCTGGCGGAGGAGACCCCGGAGGCGTACAAGGACGTCGACGCCGTGGTGGAGATCAGCGAGGCCGCGGGCCTGTGCCGGAAGGTCGCCCGGCTGACGCCACTCGGTGTGATCAAGGGATAGGAATCCCCTGGCGGGTCAGACGTCCACCGTCACCGAGCACGACCACCGCACGGTGTCGGTGCCGAAGTGGAGCCCATGCAGTGACACCGCCTTGGGCGCCGCGCCGACGGCCTCGACGGCCTCCGTCCCCGCGACGGCGAGCCGCAGATCGAGGCCGCCGCCATCAGCCGCGTCCTCGTCCTCGTCCTCGCCGCCCGCTCCATTGACGTCGACGGCCTCGACGTCAATGGGCACATCACCGTGCACATCCAGCCGGTAGATCACCTCATCGAGGACCGCCAGCAGCATGTCCTCCGCCGGTCCTTCCGGCACGGAAACCGTCACGACCCGTTCGGGGCGCGTCCGGGAGACGTCAGCGAACGATTCCACCAGGCCGAGCACCGCCTCCGCGACGCACTCATCCCGCGTCGGCGCCCATGCCTCCAGCCGGACATCCGCGGTGTGCGGCACCGCGCGGTGTCCGCGCATCGACCTCATCGCCGGGCCCGCCATATCTGCGAGTCTAAACACGCCCCACCGGTCCCGCCGCCCGCGCGTCCCTCAGATCCAGCTCGCACCACACCGTCTTACCGCGGCCATGGCACGGAAGCAACATGTCACGATCCGGGTACTCCCCTTCGCAGCAGGCGCGCTCAGTGGCCTGGACTGCACCTTCAACATCCTCTCCTTTGCCGAACCCGGCGCCATGGACGTCGTGTACATGGACCTCCCCTTCTCCGGCTTGTGGACGGAAGGCGGAAAAGAGGCTACCCAGCACGCCGAACTGTTCGAGATGATCGGCTCGCACGCGCTCACCGAGAGCGAATCTCTGGCCTTCATTACCAGCATCGGCAACGAACTGTGAGACATGTCCGAGTTTGAATTCCGCAAGTCGAGCTACAGCAACCCGGAACGCGAGTGCGTCGAGGTAGCGACCAACCACCCCGACACCATCGCCATACGCGACTCCAAGCGGCCCGATGGGCCAACCCTCCACTTCCGACCACGCACCTGGCTGGCCCTCCAGGCAGCGCTCAGGGGTGACGCGCCGGACGCACCCTGAACCGCCGACCTACAACGGACGGCCGGGCCGCACCCCAGGGACAGCCCCCTCCCCCACGGGGTCCGCGTCGACGCTCACTCCGCGTCTACGGGTTGGCCGGAATCCCGCTCCGCGCCGGATCTACGCCCTGAGGTGTGACCTCAGCGGTCTCTCGGCCGCACAGCGCAACGACCGAAGCTCGGAGGAATCACGCAGCCGGGCCCGCAAAGATGGGTCCCCTTTCCGCCGTAGTAAAGCGCAACGGCTGGTTCCCGACAGGGTGGAACCAGCCGTACCTTACGAGCCGGCGTGCGCCAGGCCGGGCAGCAGCCAGCTCTGGGAGAACGTCAGCACCGCAAGGGTCAGGAAGGCCAGGCCGACCACCGTGGAGAAGACCGCGCCCAGCCGCCACAGCTTCTCCGCGAAGATGGCCGCCGCCACCGCTGCCATCGCCGCGATGTTCATGACCCCCAGGGGGATGAGGACGATCATCAGGCCCCAGCAGCAGCCGACGCAGTAGAGCCCGTGGTGGGCGCCGACCCGGAAGTCGCGGGCCCATCGGCGGAAGCGCGCGTAGTACAGCAACTGGCCCATGGGGCTGCGGCAATGACGCAGACAGACGGTCTTGAACGGGCTGAGCTGATAGAGCCCGGCGAGCGCGAAGGCACCAGACCCGATCCAGCGGCCGGCGCCAGGGTGGCCACGCACCAACTCGCCGGTCGCGGCCAGAAGTCCGTATACACCCAGGCCGAAGGCCGTCCAGGCGAGCAGATATCCGGCCGTGAACTCGGCGGTCCGGGCAGCGCGTTCGAGGCCGCCCGACTGGCGGCGGATTCCCCGCGCCCAGGTGATCGCCACGGGTGCCACGGACGGCAACATCATCGCGGCCATCATGACGACCCACAGCAGTACGAACAGCGGCAGGCTCATGACCACGGCGCCGTGCCCGGCCATCCGGCCATGGGCCTGCCAGATGGTGAGCAGCCAGGCGAGGGCGGCGATCACGGCCAGCAGCGACCAGGCGACACCCAGCTCCCGCGCCGGCAGGAGACTCCCCCGGTGCGGGGGCTCCGAAGCGGCGGCGGACCGGCTCTCGCCCACGTGTCCAGGTCAGCACAGACAGGGACATAGCGCATGTTACTGGTGCGAATAACCTGGACCTGGCCACGGCGGCGGGGGGAGCATGGGAAATGGGGAAACGCTGACGAGGGGAGACCTGATCATGGCAGAAACAGCAGCGAACATCCCCAAGTGGCATATCACCGGGGACTGGTTCGATACCTGCAGGTGCAATGTTCCCTGCCCGTGCTCCTTCGCTCAGCCACCCACCTTCGGCGAGTGCGACGGAGTGCTGGCCTGGCACATCCGGAGCGGGAACTACGGCGACACCCGGCTGGACGGCCTCAATGTCCTGATGGTCAGCTCCTTCGTGGGCAACGTGTGGGCGGAGCACTCGGACGCGTACGGGGCGGCGTTCCTCGATGAGCGCGCGGACGACAAGCAGCGCGAAGCCCTGCACAAGATCTTCGGCGGCGAGGCGGGCGGCTGGCCGGCCGAGCTGGTCACGATGCTCAACCCCGAGATGCGGGGCATGGCTGTCGCTCCCATCGATGTGCAGATCGATGAGGAGCTGGGCTCCTGGAAGGCAACCGTTCCCGGCCGGGTGACGGCCGCGGCGGAGGCGCTGACCGGGCCGACCACCCCAGAGGGCGCCCGGGTGCAGACCACCAATCTGCCGGGGTCCGAGACCGGGCCGGGCCAGATCGCCACCTGGGGCCGCTCCACAGCCGACCGGGTGGACGCCTTCGAGTTCCTGTGGGACCGCCAGGGGCAGTCCAGCAAGCACATCCCCTTCGACTGGACGGGGCCGGACTGACCCTCACCCCTCATCTCACCCGGTCGGCCCAGTCACCGCCCGCGATCATGGTGCCGGCGGCGCGGAGCTTATCGGCCAGCGGGGCGGCGGCGAGGTAGACCCAGGCCCGGACGGTGCTGCCGTCGGGCCGTACCGCCTCCGCCGTCACCCGCTCATAGAGATTGTCGGGGGCGCCGGGCGCGTACCCCTCCAGCCGGTCCAGTACGCGCAGCACCTCCGCGTAGCGGGCCGGAGCCGGGAGGACCAGCTCGCCATGCACCTCACCCTCCGCCGGGGCGACCGCGTACGGGTATCCCGGCCCCTCGTAGAGCGCCAGCCCCCGCATCCGGGCGGGCTCCTCGCACGCCGTGCGGCCGCGCAGCGCCCAGGCGTAGTTGGACCCACCGGGTCGCAGCGTCCCGTAGACGAAGACCGGCAGCTGTTCGGTCATCCGGCCGTCTCCTCCGCCACCCAGGCCAGATAGTCCGCACCGCCCTCGGTGACCGGTGTCGCGATGATCTCCGGGACGTCATAGTCGTGCGCCTGCCGGATATACGCCGCCAGCGCCGTGTACCGCCCGGCGGCCGTCTTGAAGAGCACCTGCCACTCCGGGTCTGTCTGCACGGCGCCCTCCCAGCGGTATACGGAGGTCACCGGACCATTGATCTGCGCACAGGCCGCCAGCCTCGCCGCCACCGCCCCACGGGCCAGCGACTCCGCCTTGGCGGCGCTGTCGGTCGTCGTCAGTACGGTCAGGATCTCAGCGGTCATGGAGCAACCGTAGCCAGCCAGCCACGAGGAAGGCGTTACGGGACGGCGCGGGAAGCCGTGTGGGCTTCCAACTGGCGAGCGAACACCGGGTGTTGCGTTCTAGTCTCAGCGTATGAACCGGGATGAAGCTATCGCATTCAACCGTCAAGTGACCGAACGGTTCCGGGCCCAGCAGGGCCGGGGATCCCTCGGCGATGACCTTCCCTTCAACGCGGACGGTCTGCTCTTACTCACCCACACAGGAGCGAAGACCGGAAAACGCCGGACAAACCCGCTGGGCTATCTGGAGCTGGGCGGTGCGGGCAGGCTGTTTGTCGTCGCCTCCTTCATGGGCGCACCCCGGCACCCCGACTGGTACCGCAATGTGGTCGCCAGCCCCGAGGTGACGGTCGAGCTGGGCGGCCAGACCTTCGAGGCCACGGCCTCCGTGCCGCAGGGGGCGGAGTATGCGGCGCTCTTCCTGGAGGCCGTGGCGAAGTGGCCGTTCCTCGCCGAGCACCAGGCACGGACTAACCGGGTGATCCCGCTGGTGGAGCTGCGGCGCCACAGCTGAACGGGGCATGCCGCTGTTCAGCTGCTGACTCCGCTGCTGCCGCTGCTACTGCCGCCGCCGCTGCCGCCGCTGCCGCCGCTGACCGTCTCGATATTCCGGCGCTTGGCGAGGTGGCTGAGGAGCAGGCAGTAGAGGGGTACGAACAGCAGCTCCATGACGAGGGCCTGCCAGCTGGCGTGGGCGGCGGTGGTGGGGTCCTCGCCGAGCGCGTCCGTGGTCACGATGAGCGCGAAGGCCAGCATGTTGTTGACCGAGTGCAGCGCGATCACGGCCTCCAGACCGCCGGTGCGCATGGTCAGCCAGGCCCACCAGACGGCGGAGTAGACCAGCAGCAGAAAACCGGGGAGCCCGCCGTAGCCGTGGGCGAGGGCGAAGAGCACGGAGCTGATCGCGACGCCCAGCCACGGTGCGCGCAGCATGGCGCCGAAGGCCTGAAGCAGCCAGCCACGGAAGACGTACTCCTCGGCGGCGGCCTGGAAGGGCACCAGAGCCCACAGCACCGCCAGGCTGAGCAGTACCGTCTGCCAGCCGGGGAATCGGGTGTCCGAGAAGTCGGCCTCGCCCGCCAGGACCGCCCACAGAAGCAGGAGTCCCAGCTGAAGGGCGAGCAGGGGCGTGATCACCGCGAAGCAGTACCCCAGCCAGCGCAGCCGCAGTCGCCCGGTGACCGAGGACAGTGTGCCGGGCGGGCGGCGCTGGACCCAGCGGGCCGCCAGCAGCGTGGCGGGGATGGCGGTGGCCAGCAGGAGCAGCGCCAGCGCCTGCTCCGGGAGGGGGGCGTCAAAGATCTCGTCGCCCTGCAGACGGAACGGCTCCGCGTTCAGGAGCACCGCGGTGATCACGGCGGTGAGGTAGACGGCTGCGCCGAAGGAGGCGGTCAGAAGCAGGAGGACAAGGGTGCCAAGGATTTCCCGGAGGCAGCCACGGCGTTCATTGCGGGCCTGTTCGGTATAGCCGCTGCCCGGTGGGGCTGTGGTCACGCCCCGGGAGCGGCGGGGCGGCGGGTACGGGGTCGGCCACTGGCTCATACGTTTAGTGCATCACCCGTGCGGTACGGCCGCCCAGCCCCCAGCGCGAGTCCCACCCGGGGCGTGCGGATGGTTACGCGGGCGGAAGCTCACACCCCGGTGCGGCATGAGCTGAGGGCAGCGTTGCGCGGGGGAAACAACGGGGATGCGGGCGGGTAACAGCCAGGACGCACGCTTTCCGGCATGACCTCGAAAACGCGTGTGGTGGTGATCGGCGGCGGTATGGCCGGGGCCCGGCTGGCGCAGCAGCTCGGCGCCCGCCCGGAGCTGGCGGTCACCGTCATCGGCGAGGAGCCGCACGCCCCGTACAACCGGGTGCTGCTCGCCGAGGTGCTGGCCGGCAGCTACGCACCCGAGGTGATCGCGCTCCCGGCCCCCGGCCCGGCGGTGAGCTGGCTGAGCGGGGTCCGTGCGGTCCGTATCGACCGGGGAGACCACCCGGCCGAGCGCCGGATCGTCTGCGATGACGGCGCTCTGGTCCCCTATGACGCGCTGGTCCTGGCCACCGGCTCCAACCCGGTGCTGCCGCCGCTGCGCGGCCTCTTCGAGCCCGGCGGGTACGACCTCCCGGAGGGTGTGCACCCCTTCCGCACCCTGGACGACAGCCAGGCGCTGAGCGCCGCCGCCGGGCCCGGCGTACGGGCCGTGGTCATCGGCGGTGGTCTGCTCGGTGTCTCCGCGGCCCGTGCGCTGGCCGCCCGCGGCGCCCAGACCGTCCTCGCCCACCAGGGCGAATACCTGATGGAGCGGCAGCTGGACGCCAGCGCGGCCAAGCTGCTGCGGCGGCATCTGGCCGGGCTCGGCGTCGAGATCCATACGGAGTGCCGGGTCCGGCGGCTGCGGACGCAGCCGTACGGTCCGGCAGCCACGGACCGCCGGGCCGTACGGTCGGTCACCATGGCCGACGGCTATGAGCTCGGCACCGATATCGTCGTGCTGGCCTGCGGGGTGCGGCCACGCGTCGGGCTCGCCCAGGCCGCCGGTCTGGAGGTCGCACGCGGCATCGTCATCGACGACGAACTGCGCACCAGCGACCCGCGGATCTTCGCCATCGGCGACTGCGCCGAGCACGCGGGCACCGTATACGGCCTGGCGGGCGCCGCCCAGGAGCAGGCCGACGCGCTGGCCCGGCTCCTCAGCGGCCTGGGCGACAGCACGCCCCGCTACACCGGCACCCGTTCCCTCACCCGGCTCACCCTGGGCGGGCCGGGCCCACTTGACCTCGCCGCGTTCGGGGAGACCGAACCACGGCCGGACGACGATGTCGTCCACCTCGCCAATGCCGCCCGGGGCGCGTACCGCAAGGTCGTCGTCCGTGGGGACCGGCTCGTCGGCGGCATTCTTCTCGGCGATCTCGGCACTGTCGGCGCGCTCGCCCGTACCTGGGAAGGCGATGAGCCGCTGCCGGACTCATCGACGAACCCCCTGCTCCACCTGCTCACCAACGATGGAGGCTCCTGATGTCCAAGGCTGAGAAGCCCGAGCGCACGATTGCGCTGATCGGCCATGGAATGGTCGGACAGCGCTTCCTGGAGGCCCTGGCCGCACGCGGAGTCACCGACCGCTGCCGCGTTGTCGTCCTCTGCGAGGAGCCGCGTCCCGCCTATGACCGCGTGCAGCTGACCTCGTACTTCTCCGGTACGGCCCCCGAAGAGCTCTCCATGGTGGACGAGGGCTTCATGGCGGAGCACGGCATCGAACTGCATCTGGGCGACCCGGCCGAGTCGATCGACCGCACGGCGCGGACGGTCACCTCGCGTAAGGGCCTCACCATCGCCTACGACACCCTGGTGCTCGCCACCGGCTCCTACCCCTTCGTACCGCCTGTCCCCGGCAAGGACAGCGAGGGCTGCTTCGTCTACCGCACCATCGAGGACCTGCTCGCCATCGAGGCGTACGCGAAGAAGGCGAAGACCGGCGTCGTGGTCGGCGGCGGGCTGCTCGGCCTGGAGGCAGCCGGCGCGCTCAAGGGGCTCGGGGTCGAGGCCCATATCGTTGAGTTCAATGACCGGCTGATGGCCATCCAGGTCGACGAGGGCGGCGGCGCCGCGCTGCGCCGCACCATCGAGGACATGGGCCTGAACGTCCATACGGGCGTCGCGGGCAAGGAGATCATCACGGGCGCGGACGGTGCCGTGACCGGCATGGCGCTCTCGGACGAGTCCACGATCGACACCGACATGGTGATCTTCTCCGCCGGAGTGCGCCCGCGTGACCAGCTCGGCCGGGAGTCCGGACTGGAGATCGGCGAGCGCGGCGGCATCGTGATCGATGAGCGCTGCCGCACCAGCGACCCCGCCGTCTACGCCATCGGCGAGTGCGCCAAGGCCGTGGACGGCATGGTGTACGGGCTCGTCGCGCCCGGCTACGAGATGGCCGAGGTGGCCGTGACCGCCATCGCGGACGAGGCAGCGGACGCCTCGTTCACCGGCGCCGACACCTCCACCAAGCTCAAGCTCCTCGGCGTCGATGTCGCCTCCTTCGGCGATGCGCACGGCACCGCCGACGGCTGTCTGGACGTCGTCTACTCCGATTCCCGCGCGGGCGTCTACAAGAAGCTGGTCGTCGCGGAGGACGGCACCCTCCTGGGCGGCGTGCTGGTCGGTGACGCGGAGTCGTACGGCATGCTGCGCCCGCTCACCGGCACGGTGCCGCCCGCCGACCCCGAGTCGCTGGTTCTGCCGGCCGGGGCGGGCGCCCCGGCGGCGCTCGGCCCCTCCGCGCTGCCCGACGAGGCGGTCATCTGCAGCTGCCACAACGTCACCAAGGGCACCATCCGGGGCGCGGTCAGCGACCACCAGTGCACCACCGTCCCGGAGGTGAAGAAGTGCACCAAGGCGGGCACCGGCTGCGGCAGTTGCGTCAAGGTGCTCGGTCAGCTGGTCAACAGCGAACTGGAGGCCCAGGGCGTCACCGTCGACAAGGGCCTGTGCGGTTGCTTCTCGCAGACCCGCCAGGAGCTGTACGAGATCGTACTCACCCTGCGGATCGCCTCCTACCAGCAGCTCCTGGACAACCACGGCCGGGAGGAGGCCAGGGGAGGCAACGGCTGCGAGATCTGCAAGCCCGCCGTGGCCTCGATCATCGCCTCCCTCGCCCCGACGATCGGCGCGGACGGCTATGTGCTGGCGGGCGAGCAGGCGACGCTCCAGGACACCAACGACCACTTTCTCGCCAATATCCAGAAGAACGGCTCCTACTCGATCGTGCCCAGGGTGCCGGGCGGCGAGATCACCCCGGAAAAGCTCATCGTCATCGGCGAAGTCGCCCGTGACTTCGGCCTCTATACGAAGATCACCGGTGGCCAGCGCATCGATATGTTCGGCGCCCGGGTCGAGCAGCTCCCGATGATCTGGGCCCGGCTGGTCGACGCGGGCTTTGAGTCCGGCCACGCCTACGGCAAGGCGCTGCGTACGGTGAAGTCCTGTGTGGGCCAGACCTGGTGCCGCTACGGTGTACAGGACTCGGTCCGGATGGCCATCGATCTGGAGCTGCGCTACCGGGGGCTGCGCTCCCCGCACAAGCTCAAGTCGGCCGTCTCCGGCTGCCAGCGCGAGTGTGCGGAGGCACAGAGCAAGGACTTCGGCGTCATCGCCACCGCGAACGGCTGGAACCTTTACGTCGGCGGCAATGGCGGCGCGACCCCGCGCCACGCGGACCTGCTCGCGCAGGACCTCAGCGACGCGGAGCTGATCCGGCTGATCGACCGGTTCCTGATGTTCTACATCCGCACCGCGGACCGGCTGGAGCGCACCTCGGTCTGGCTGGAGCGCATCGAAGGCGGCCTGGACCATGTACGCGATGTGGTCGTCCATGACTCACTGGGCATCTGCGATGAGCTGGAGGCGCTGATGGCCGCGCATGTGGCCAACTACCGCGACGAGTGGGCGGAGACCATCAACGACCCGGAGAAGCTGAGCCGCTTTGTCTCCTTCGTCAACGCGCCCGACGCGCCCGACCCCTCGGTGAGCTTCGTTTCCGAACGCGATCAGGTCAAGCCCGACCTGACGATTCTGTCCGGCCCGGACATCCCTGTCCGCACTCTCGAAGGGGCGCAGACCCGATGACTGACCCGATGACCCTCGCCCCCGAACGCCCCGAACGTACGACCGGCCAGACCGGCCAGATCGCCCGGACCGGCCAGATTGAAATCCAGGCCGACGGGGGATGGACCGTGGTCTGTGGTCTCCGCGACCTCATCCCGGGCCGCGGCGTCGCCGCCGTCCTCCCGGACGGCACCCAGGTCGCGGTCTTCCTCGACCGCACCGGCCATACGTATGTGATCGGCAACCGCGATCCGTTCACCGGCGCGTATGTTCTCTCCCGCGGCCTGCTGGGGTCCGCGGGCGGCGGCCCGTTCGTGGCCTCGCCGCTGCTGAAGCAGCGCTTCGACCTGGCCACCGGCCGCTGCCTGGACGACGATTCGGTGTCCGTCCCGGTCTACACGGCCCGTGAGACCCGTAAGAGCTGAAACCCGGCCACCGCCCCATCAGGCTCGCGCCCGGTGCGTCCCCTGTCCCTGCCCTGACCGAGGAGACGGCGCACCGGGCGCGTCTCAGCGCTGGGGGCGGCCATCACCCGGCGCCGGACGGTACTTCCCGATCAGTGGCGTCCCGCATACCCTGAGCGCATGGGCTGGACGTCGCGACAAATCCCCGGGCAGAGCGGCCGCACCGCGGTGGTCACCGGAGCCAACAGCGGGCTCGGCTATGTCACCGCGCGGGAGCTGGCCCGGCATGGCGCGAGCGTGGTGCTCGCCTGCCGCAGTGAGCAGCGCGGCCGGGAGGCCCACACCCGGCTCCTGGATGAAGTGCCGGAGGCTCACGTGGAGTTGCGTTCACTGGACCTCGCGGACCTGAAGTCGGTACGGGCCTTCGCCGAGGCCCTGCCAGGTGACCGCCTCGACCTGCTGATCAACAATGCCGGGCTGATGGCGGTGCCGTACGGCAGGACGGCGGACGGTTTCGAAACACAGTTCGGTGTGAATCATCTGGGCCACTTCGCACTGACCGGCCTGCTGCTGGAGCGGCTGCTGGCCACCCCCGGGGCACGTGTGGTGACCGTATCGAGCCTGATGCACGCCATGGCCAATATCGACATCGGCGATCTCAACAGCGAGCGCCGATACCGCCGCTGGCAGGCCTATGCGCGTTCCAAGACCGCGAACCTGCTCTTCGTCCATGAGCTGGCCCGCCGAGTGGCGGGAAAGGACCTCATCGTGGCCGCCGCGCACCCGGGCTATGCGGCGACCGAATTGCAGACCAAGGGCCCCCGGGTTGCGGGGCGCCGGACCACCGAGCGGTTCATGCGGCTCGCCAACAGCCTGGTCGCCGCCACCCCCGAGCTGGGCGCCGCCCCCGTTCTCTACGCCGCCACCGCTCCCGGTGTCCGTTCCGACTCCTTCACCGGGCCTCGGGTGCTGGGCGTCCGGGGCACTCCGGGACCCTCCTGGCGTGCTCCCTGGACCACCGACGATGCGGCGGGTGAGCAGCTCTGGGAGGCCTCCGAGCGGCTGACCGGGGTCAGCCCGGGCGTCTGACTCCGCCACCGCTCCGACATACCTCCCTTGGCCTCTTGGCATACCGGTAAAGTCAGGACAAAATTGATAAATGAACGGCTGGCAGCTGACTCTGCTGATGGTGGGGGTCTGGGTGCTGTCCGGCCTGATCAGCATCACGGTCCTGCTGCTGCGCCAGGGCTACCGGCATCCACTGTGGTTCGTGTGGGGCATCTTCCTGGGGCCGCTGACCCCAGCCGTCCTGGTCGAACGCATTGAGCACCACCTCCGGGTCATCGAGATCCCACGCGCGGGAAAGGCGCGCAAGGGGCTGACCGTACTGATCGGGGTCGACGCCTCACCCGGCTCGGTGCACACGGTGGAGACGGCCAGGGAGCTGCTGGGCCCGCAGACCGGGCGAGCGATTCTGACCTGCGTGGTCGACTACGACACGGCCGACACCCCGACGCGGGGCAAGGCGGGCCGCCGGGTAGCCAGAGCCCACGACAGTCTGCTGGAGTTCGCTGACCGTCTGGCAGACCTCGATCCGTCCATCGAAGTGGTCGCCGGCCATCCCGCCACCGCCCTCCTCGACCTTGCCGAACAGGAGCACGCCGATGTCATCGTGGTGGGCCACCATCCCCACCGGATGGGCCACCTGATCTCCGGCCATGTGTGCAAGGAGCTGGTCGCCCACTCCCCGACGCCCGTGCTGATCGCGGGACTGCCCAAGTCCGGCACGGCAGATGACCAGCGACGGGCAGAACCCGGGGGATGAGGGGTCGCGATGGCTCTCGCCCGCGCCGAGTGCGCCCACGGCCTCAGCGCCCACGAGGTCATGCTGTTCCTGGAGACGGACCCGGAACAGGGACTGACCTCCGCTGAAGCCGAGCGCCGGCTGCACACCTACGGCCGCAATGTGCTGCCGCAGGCCCGGCTCGGGGGCCCGGTCCAGCGGATGCTGCGGCAGTTCCACCATCCCCTGATCTACATCCTGCTGATCGCCGCCGCGGTGGCCCTCGCCATTGGCGCGCCCGTCGACGCCAGTGTGATCCTCGGCGTGGTGGTCGCCAACGCGCTCATCGGCTTTGTCCAGGAGTCCAAGGCCGAGGCGGCGCTGGACGCGCTGCGTTCGATGGTCCGCACCCATGCGGAGGTGGTACGTGACGGGGTCGCCCACCGGGTGGATTCCGAGGCCCTGGTGCCCGGCGATCTCGTCCTGATCAAGGCCGGGGACAAGGTACCGGCGGATATCCGGCTGTCCCGGGTGGCCGAGCTTCAGGTCGATGAGTCGGCACTCACCGGTGAGTCGGTGCCGGTCACCAAGGATGAGGTGGTGCTGCCCGAAGACACCGGGGTCGCCGACCGGCACAACATGATCCATTCGGGCACCCTGGTGACCAGCGGCAATGGCGCGGGCATCACCGTGGCCACCGGCGCGGAGACCGAACTCGGCGAGATCCACCGGCTGATCGGCAGCACCCAGATCCTGGCCACCCCGCTCACCCGCAAGCTCTCCGCGTTCAGCAAGCTGCTGTCGGTGGTCATCCTGGCGCTGGCCGCGTTCACCTTCGTGGTGGGGCTGATCCGGGGTGAGGACGCGGTGCTGATGTTCACCGCCGCCGTCGCGCTGGCCGTCGCGGCCATCCCCGAGGGGCTGCCCGCGGTGGTCACCATCACGCTGGCCATCGGCGTGGCCCGGATGGCCAGGCGGCACGCGGTCATTCGCCGGCTCCCCTGCGTCGAAACCCTCGGCGGCACCACGGTCATCTGCGCGGACAAGACCGGCACGCTCACCCAGAACCAGATGACCGTGCACACGGTCTGGACCCCCGACGCGAGCTTCAAGGTCACCGGTACGGGCTACGCACCGGACGGCGAAATACAGGACATAGCGGGCCGCGTCATCAAGGGCGCCCCGCAGTCACCGTGGCCGGGCGCCGAGGCACTGCGCTGGACCCTGCTCATCGGTGCCGCCTGCAACGACGCCCGGCTGGCCCGGCATGACGGGAGCTGGAAGCTGGTCGGCGACCCCACCGAGGGCGCCCTCCAGACCGTGGCCCGTAAGGCGGGCATCACCCCGGAGCAGATCGCCGAGTCGTTTCCCCGGACCGATACGGTCCCCTTCAGCTCCAAGCGCCGCCGGATGGCCACCTGCCACCATCAACAGCGCGAAGGCGGCTCGATCACGTTCGTCAAGGGAGCCTTTGAGGGGGTCCTCGACAGCTGCGAGGCCGAGATGGCCGCCGATGGCACGCTCCGCCCCGTCGCCCGTCCGGCCGTGGAACGCGCGGCGGAGTCCCTCGCCTCAGAAGGGCAACGGGTGCTGGCCACCGCGCTGCGCTGGGAGCCCGCCGCAGCCGAGCCGATGTCCGAGGACGGGCTGAACGAAGGATTTGTGCTCACCGGACTCCAGGCCCTGCTGGACCCGCCCCGAGAGGCCGCGGCCGCCTCCATAAGCTCCTGCCACACAGCCGGTATCGAGGTGAAGATGATCACCGGCGACCATGTCGCGACGGCCACGGCGATCGCCAACCGGCTCAGACTTCCCACCGACCGCCAGGGCGCGGTGATCTCCGGCAATGAACTCGCCGCCCTGCCGGCCGGGGAGTACCACACCGCACTCCGTGCCGCCTCCGTACTCGCGCGGGTGTCGCCCGAACAGAAACTGCGGATGGTCGAGACGCTTCAGGCCGATCACGAAGTCGTCGCGATGACCGGCGACGGGGTCAATGACGCGCCCGCGCTCCGGCAGGCCGATATCGGTGTGGCCATGGGACTCAGTGGCACCGAGGTCGCCAAGGAGGCCTCCGACGCCATTCTCCTCGACGATGACTTCTCCACCATTGAGGCGGCGGTTGAGGAAGGGCGCGGAGTCTTCGACAACCTCTCGAAGTTCATCGTGTGGATCCTGCCGACCAATATGGGACAGGGACTGGTGATCCTGGTCGCCATCATGTTCGGCAGCGCGCTGCCGATCCTGCCGACACAGATCCTCTGGATCAATATGACCACCGCCGTGCTTCTCGGGCTCATGCTGGCCTTCGAGCCCAGAGAGCCGGGCATCATGGAGCGGCCACCACGCAATCCCGGCCAGTCCCTGCTCACCTGGGGGCTGACTCTCCGGATCTTCCTGGTGGGCATCCTCATCGTCACGGCGGCCACATGGCTTTTCGAGTGGGAGCGGACCGTCGGCGGAGCGAGCGAGAACGCGGCACGGACCTCCGCGATGAATGTGGTGATCGCGATCCAGGTCTTCTATCTGTTCAGCTGCCGCTCCCTGCAACGGCCGGTGTGGCAGATAAGGGCGCTCGGCAATCCCTGGATATTCGTGGGCGTGCTGGCCCAGATCGCCGCCCAGCTGCTCATCACCTATGTGCCGATTATGAATGATCTGTTCCATACGGCGGGTATCTCCGCCGAGTCCTGGCTCCGGATCCTCGCCCTCGCGGCGGGCTCCTCCGCGATTATCGCCGTCGACAAACGCCTGCGCCGCGTCGCCGTCTGACGCCGACCCACGGGGCCGTCCTCCCCAACACCGCCGACAGCGCCGCCGGGCGTCCGGATGATGGGACGCGGGGCGGGGTCGGGGCGTGATTCTCGCCACGCCTGATAAGGGGTATGCTCAGATGAGCGCTCTATTGAGTCATGCATCTCTCCAAGGAGCGGCACTCAGTGCCACCCCTTACGGGTAAAGGTAATCAAGCGGAATAACACGTACCGTGATGGTCGGCTGTTGATTGATGGCACTGCGTAGTTCTCCATTCGACTCATAAAAGCTCGACAGTGAGGCACTTGAATGAGCCTTTACTTTCGAGCTGCTGGCGGACGGGTGGTTACGGCCGTGTGACGTGCTGCTACACGTGCCCCTACGCCTTCGATCTGGGTACGCTCCCCGCCGTCAGGGCAGCCGTCTACGAGGAGTCGAGTCCCGTGTCGGAAAACAAAGATCCACACGTAGCAGCGCCTACTTCGAATGCTCAGAAGTTCGTGTACGCCTTCACTGAGGGCAATAAGGAGCTGAAGGACCTCCTCGGTGGGAAGGGGGCCAACCTCGCCGAGATGACCAACCTCGGTCTTCCCGTCCCTCCCGGGTTCACCATCACCACCGAGGCCTGCAAGGTCTACCTGGACTCCGGTACGGAGCCGCCCGCGCTGCGCGACGAGGTGAGCGCTCATCTGGACGCCCTTGAGCAGCAGATGGGCAAGAAGCTGGGCCAGGCCGACAACCCTCTCCTGGTCTCCGTCCGCTCCGGCGCCAAGTTCTCCATGCCCGGCATGATGGACACCGTCCTCAATATCGGGCTCTCCGATGAGTCCGTGCAGGGCCTGGCCGCCCAGGCCGGGGATGAGCGATTCGCCTGGGACTCCTACCGCCGCCTTATCCAGATGTTCGGCAAGACCGTGCTCGGTGTTGACGGCGACCTCTTCGAGGAGGCTCTGGAGGAGGCCAAGCACAGCAATGGCGCGGCCACCGATGTCGATCTGTCGGCCGCTCAGCTCAAGTCGCTCGTCGAGCAGTTCAAGGACATCGTCCTCAAGGAGACCGGGCGTGACTTCCCCCAGGAGCCGCGTGAGCAGATGGATCTGGCCGTCCGCGCGGTCTTTGACTCGTGGAACGGCGAGCGGGCCAAGCTCTACCGCCGCCAGGAGCGCATCCCCGGCGACCTCGGCACAGCCGTCAACATCTGCTCGATGGTCTTCGGAAACCTCGGCCCCGACTCCGGCACCGGAGTCGCCTTCACCCGCGACCCGGCCAGCGGACAGCAGGGTGTCTACGGCGACTACCTGCAGAACGCCCAGGGCGAGGATGTGGTCGCGGGCATCCGCAACACCGTGCCGCTCGCCGATCTGGAACAGCTGGACAAGGCGTCCTACGACCAGCTGATGCAGATCATGGAGACGCTCGAGACGCACTACAAGGACCTGTGCGACATCGAGTTCACCATTGAGCGCGGCAAGCTGTGGATGCTGCAGACCCGAGTCGGCAAGCGGACCGCCGCCGCGGCCTTCCGTATCGCCACCCAGCTGGTCGACCAGGGGCTGATCGACGAGGCCGAGGCACTTCAGCGGGTCAATGGGGCCCAGCTCGCGCAGCTGATGTTCCCGCGTTTTGACGACGGCGCGAAGGCCGACAAGATCGGCCGGGGTATCGCCGCCTCGCCGGGTGCCGCGGTCGGCAAGGCGGTCTTTGACTCCTACACCGCCATCAAGTGGTCCCGCTCAGGTGAGAAGGTCATCCTCATCCGCCGCGAGACCAACCCCGATGACCTCGACGGCATGATCGCGGCGGAGGGCATTCTCACCTCCCGTGGCGGCAAGACCTCACACGCGGCCGTGGTCGCCCGTGGCATGGGCAAGACCTGTGTCTGCGGCGCCGAGGAGCTTGAGGTCGACACCAAGCGGCGGCAGCTGACGGCTCCCGACCCGGAGGGGAAGGGCAGCATCGTCATCGACGAGGGCGATGTCGTCTCCATCGACGGCTCCACGGGCAAGGTCTACCGGGGTGAGGTCCCGGTGGTGCCCTCGCCGGTCGTCGAGTACTTCGAGGGCCGGATGCACGCGGGCGCCGATGACGCCGATGAGCTGGTCCAGGCGGTGCACCGGATCATGGCCTACGCCGACCGGGTGCGCCGGCTGCGGGTGCGGGCCAACGCCGACAACGCCGAGGACGCCTCCCGCGCCCGACGCTTCGGGGCGCAGGGCATCGGGCTGTGCCGTACCGAGCACATGTTCCTCGGCGAACGCCGTGAGCTGGTCGAGCGGCTGATCCTGGCCGATACGGACACCGAGCGGGACTCCGCGCTCGCCGCGCTGCTGCCGTTGCAGAAGGGCGACTTCAAGGAGCTCTTCGAGGCGATGGACGGGCTGCCGGTCACCGTACGGCTGCTGGACCCGCCGCTGCACGAGTTCCTGCCGGACATCACCGAGCTGTCGGTACGGGTGGCGCTCGCCGAGTCCCGCAAGGACGCCAACGAGAACGATCTGCGGCTCCTCCAGGCCGTACACCGGCTCCATGAGCAGAACCCGATGCTCGGCCTGCGCGGGGTGCGGCTCGGTCTGGTCATCCCGGGGCTGTTCACCATGCAGGTCCGGGCCATCGCCGAGGCCGCGGCCGAGCGCATGGTCGCCAAGGGCGACCCGCGCGCGGAGATCATGATCCCGCTGGTGGGCACCGTCCAGGAGCTGGAGATCGTCCGGGAGGATGCCGAAAAGGTCATCGCCGAGATCGAGGACTTCTACGGCGTCGATCTCAAGCTGACCCTGGGCACCATGATCGAGCTGCCCCGGGCGGCGCTGACCGCCGGTCAGATCGCCGAGTCCGCGGACTTCTTCTCCTTCGGCACGAACGACCTCACCCAGACCGTGTGGGGCTTCAGCCGGGACGATGTGGAGGCCAGCTTCTTCACCGCGTACCTGGAGAAGGGCATCTTCGGGGTCTCGCCCTTCGAGACCATCGACAAGGACGGCGTCGGCAAGCTCGTCCGGGACGCCGCCGAAGCGGGCCGGGCCACCCGCCCCGACCTCAAGCTCGGCGTCTGCGGTGAGCACGGCGGCGACCCGGAGTCGGTGCACTTCTTCCATGAGGCGGGCCTCGACTACGTCTCCTGCTCGCCGTTCCGCATTCCGGTCGCCCGGCTGGAGGCGGGCCGCGCGGCGGCGGCGTCGGACGGCAGCGACAGCCGCTGAGCCTCCGGGGCCGCCGCCGCGCCCCGACCCTCACCGACGGCGGCGACCCCGGGACCCGGAAGGGGGCGGTCCGGCACCTGTGCGGAGGTGCCGGACCGCCCCCTTCACTGTCCGGGAGCTGTTATGAACGGAAGGGGCCGGTCACCTCATAGGTGATACCGCCCGAGGATCTGCCGGTGGTGCCGCGCTGGCTGGAGAAGTACAGCCGGGTCCCATCGGGGGAGAAGGCCGGGCCGCAAATCTCCGAGCGGGACTGGCCCTCGATCCGCAGGAACGGAGCGACGATCTCGTCCGGGGTGATGAGGACGATCTCCATATTGCCGCCGTCCTCCGCGACGAAGAGATCACCCGAGCTGCTGCCGGTGATGTTGTCAACGCCGGTCAGCGGTGCGCCGCTGCCGATCGCACCGGCGTCGTAGGCCAACTCAAGGGTGGTGCTCTCCGCGTTGTACTGCCATACCCGGTTGTCGCCCTTGGTGGTGAACCAGCAGGTGTTGCCCGCGTAGTGGCAGCCCTCGCCGCCGTCGAACCGCTTGGCGGCGGCGACCTGGTCGCGGGTCGCCCCGGACGCGCCGCCGGGATCGGGGACGGTCGCCCAGCCGATCGTGCCGCCCGCCTCGGTCAGCACCTCCAGGGTGCCGCTGGACAGATCGCCCCAGATGTCGGGGACGAAGCGATAGAAGCAGCCGTCCCGCTCGTCCTCGGTGAGGTAGATGACCTTGCGGACCGGGTCGGCGGCCGCTGCCTCATGCGTGAACCGGCCCATCGCGTCCCGCCTGACGGCGTCCTGGACGCCCCAGGGGTCGGTCTCGAAGACATAGCCCCGGGTGACCTCCTCGCAGGAGAGCCAGCTGTTCCACGGGGTGGCGCCGCCCGCACAGTTGCGGTTCGTGCCGCTGAGCGTGCGGTAGGCGTCGGTGATGTTCCCGGCGGGGTCGAAGCGGACCGCGCCGACGCCGCCGGTCGAGCCGATCTCGGAGTTGGACACATAGATCCACCCTCCTCCATCGGCGAAGCAGGCGCCGCCGTCCGGGGCGGGGTGCCAGGTGTAGGAGGTGCCGGGCACCGGCCGGCTGGAGCGTGCGATCACCCGGCTGCTGAAGCGCTCGGGCAGCCGGATGCCGTTGCCGTCGGCCGGGTTGAGGGGCCCATAGGGGCTGGGGCCGGGCTGGGCGGGGTCGGCCACGGCGGCGCCGCGCCATAACGAGCCGCCGAAGGCGGCCGCCGATCCGGCTATGACTGCTCCGCGCAGGAAATTTCGACGTTCCACGGTTACCTCACCGGAAGTCGTCTGGCTCCATGGCCGGCCGGCCATGAAGTTGAGCGCTCCGGAAGATAGAACCGCGACCTTTACGGGGCGGCAACAGCCCGTGAACCGGCCGTGCCTGTCAATCGGCACGACCGGTTCACGATGGGGGAACTCGGTGGCGGGACCTGTCAGATGGACACGCCGTGCGAGCGGAGGTAGGCCAGCGGGTCGATGTCCGAGCCGTAGTTGGGGCTGGTGCGGACCTCGAAGTGCAGATGCGGGCCGGTGCTGTTGCCGGTCGAGCCGGACCGGCCGATCTGCTGACCGTTGCTGACGGACTGGCCCGGCCGCACGGACAGCGACGAGAGGTGGGCGTACTGGCTGTAGCGGCCGTCGGCGTGCTTGATGACGACCTCGTTGCCGTACGAGCCGCCCCAGCCCGCGGAGACCACGGTGCCCGAGGTGACCGCCTTGACCGGGGTGCCCGTGGGCACGGCGAAGTCAACGCCGGTGTGATAGCCGCTGGACCAGCTGGAGCCGGTGGCACGGTAGGGCGTGGTCGGCCTGGAGTCGACCGGGGCGGAGTAGCCGGTGGCGTTGCTGGCACCGGTGTCGCTGTCCGACTTCTGGGCCGGAGCCTCGGGCTTCTCCTGCTTCGGCTCGGGCTTCGGCTGCTCGGGCTTCTTCTCCGGCTTCGCCTGCTCCGGCTTGGGCTCCGGTGCCTTGGGCTGCGGTGCCTTCGGCTGCTGCGGCTTGGCCTCGCCCTCGGCGAGGGTGAGCTCCTGGCCGGGGAAGATCAGGTCCGGGTCGCTGCCGACGGTCTCCCGGTTGGCCTCGTAGACGGTCGGCCAGCCGCCCTCGATGCTCCTCGCCGTGGCGATCCCGTACAGGGTGTCACCGCTGACGACGGTGTAGGACTCCTCGGACTTCTGCTCCGGCTCCTGCTTCTGCTGCGGCTTGGGCTGCGGCTGCGGCTTGGCTTCCGGCTGGGCCTTGGCCTTGGCCTGCGGGGCGGACTGCTCCTTGCCCTCCGGGCTGATGTCCGGGGCGCCGCTGTTCTTGCTGAGCCCGGCACGCGGACCGCAGACCGGCCAGGCGTTCGGGCCCTGCATGGCGAGCAGCTTCTCGGCGGTGGCGATCTGCTGGTCCTTGGTGGCCTGGTCAGCGCGCGGGGCGTACTGGGTGCCGGCCGCGGCTGCCCAGCTCGACTGCTGGAACTGCAGGCCGCCATAGAAGCCATTGCCGGTGTTGATGGACCAGTTGCCGTTGCTCTCGCACTCGGCGACCTTGTCCCAGACGGAGACGGGGGCGGCACTCGCGCTGCCCGCCGTGGCCAGCGGAAGGGCTATACCCGCACCACCGGCGGTCAGGGCGAGAGAAACGCGGGAGACATGACGGGATATCAGGGGTTTGCGCTGACGGCGATGACGACCGCGAGACATAGGTGTGTCCTCTCCTACGCCTACGAGGTGAGCTGTCGGATTCGGACAGGAGATGCCCGGCCATTTCTCAGCGCGCCGGAGCACGATGAGGCGTGGCTTCACCCCAAGCCGGGCCGCTATAGGTACGCGGCACGGCACTTACCTGGTTCCCCCGCTCCTGCCGCCCTTGAGTGATGTGTTTTCCCCCGGCCGGGCGGCAGGATTCGGCGTTCCCGGCGGTAGGACCTCCGCATGAGATGCGGTGGCGGAGGAACCGTAGACACAACGATTTCGCCAAGACAAGAAGGGTGGAGATCGGAAGCCTCCGCACAGTTGCCGCACAGCGGATTTTAGCCACCGTATGCGGTGGATCCTGTTCCGAGAGTGAGAAAGCGGATCCTGGGTCTTTACTTAAATCCTGTGCTGAGCAGGGGAATTGACGAAGGAATGGCAAATGATTCGACCGGTGCAATTGCACCGGTCGGCAATTCTGTGAATCCCGTCACCCGCGCTCTGCGTGTGCCGCTGATTTCCTGTCAGAACACGACTGTTCCCCGGGATTGACATCCGTAACGATTGTCCGGTTCATCCTTCGGTGAGCGTTCAGTCGCTGCTCAACCCTGCTTCCCGGAACAGCCGGGGCCATGCGTGACTTCTGTCGGCGCCCAGCGAGCCGGGTGACATCCACCCCCATATCACATCAAGTCGGCCCCCGACTTCGCTCTTTCCCGTAACTGGAACTATGTCCAGAGATGCCCGTATTACACCATCTTCGCAGGCCTGCGATGCACCCGTCCGCTGTTCCCCCAGTTTGGGCACACCATCGCTAAGGGGCGCAGTTGTTCGGGCACACCGTGGTTACAGTGATGGGCCCGGGCTTTCCATCCGGCGCGGGTTCCTCGGTGACGACGACTTGACGCCGTGTCCCGCATGGGCACGTTCGGGCAGCGTCATCGAGCTCGCGTTCGGCGATGGCTTGGACGCGCGCCAGAAGATCTCTCATGTATCGGTCCCGCTTCCATCGGTAACTCTCCTTACATCCGTGCCTGCAGGACTTGATCCTTTCGGTGATGTACTTGGTAACGAACGCAAGACGGCCCGGTAACCCGACTGAGGGGCGTGGGCTAGCCGTGAAGGGCTGCCAGCCGTGCGTCGGCTCGGCCGGGCGCGTAAAGGTGCTCCACCACCATCGCGCCGGCCCCCAGTACCCCAGCCCGGTCGCCGAGAGCGGAGGTGCCCACCTGTAGGTGGGCGGTCGTGCGAGGCATGGCCCGCTGGTAGAGCACCTCCCGCACCCCCGTGAGGAACGGCGTCCCCGCCAGATCACCCGCGATCAGCAGAACCCCCGGGTTGAGCAGCGTGACCACGGTGCCCAGCACCTCCCCCACCCGACGGCCGGCCTGCTGGGCCAGCCGGACCGCCTCGGGCTGACCGACGGCGAGCCGGTCGCGTACATCCGAGCCGGAGGCGGCCGGGACCCCGGCGGCGGTGAGTTCCCGGGCCAGTGCCCGGCCACTGGCGACCGCCGCGAGGCAGCCATGTGAGCCGCACATGCACAGGGCGTCCAGCCGGTCGTGCAGCCGGATATGGCCAATGTCCCCGGCACCGCCGTCAATGCCGCGGTAGATCTCGCCGCCCACCACGACCCCGGCGCCGATTCCGGTGGAGGCCTTCACCAGAAGCAGGGCGGCACAGTCGGGATGCCCGGTGCGCTGCTCGGCGAAGGCCATCAGATTCGCGTCATTGTCGACCAGAACGGGCAGCGGTCCCAGACCGAGCGACCGCCGCATCCCCTCGGGGATCGGATGCCGGTCCCAGCCCGGCATGATCGGCGGCTGGACCACCCGCCCGGAGGCCCAGTCCACCGGGCCGGGTACGGACAGTCCGACACCGCAGACCGTGTCGGGGGCCGTCCCGGAGTCCTTGAGCAGCGTGATGAACCACTGCCCGAGCTGGTCGAGCACCGGGTCGGGGCCGTCCTCGATGAGCAGCTGACCGGTATGCTCGGCCAGCACCGTGCCGCTGAGGTCCAGCACCGCCGCCCGGCCGTGCCGGGTGTCCAGATCGGCGGCGAGCACGACGGCGTGCGAGCCGTCGAACTCCAGCCGCACCGAGGGCCGTCCGCCATTCGGGGTGCCCGCTGGTGCGCTCACGCCCTCCCGGATCCAGCCGGCCCTGAAGAGCTGATCGAGCCGCTGCCCCACGGTGGACCTGGACAGCCCGGTGGCGCGCAGCAGTTCCCCGCGTGTGGTCGCCTGACCGCTGCGGACCAGCCGCAGCAGATGGCCCGCGCTTGCCTGGCTCGCTGTTGTCGGCGACATGCCCCGTACTCCTACCGCTCACGCATCTCACACAACTATCGGCCATCACTCAGAAGTTTCGCTTGTCCATGAGACAACACGGCGCTAGTTTTGCTTGTTAATCAGACGTAACTCTTCGGAGTCCTCCATGGAACATGTGGTTCAGCAGGACGGCTGTCCGCGGGTCCGGTTCACCGAGCGCGGCGCGGTCACCGCCCAGCACGCGCGGCGTGTGCTGAGCCGCAACTGGACGGGCAGCTCAACCGTGCCCTCGCACAGCCTCTACCCGCACCAGTGGAGTTGGGACTCCGCGTTCATCGCCATCGGGCTGCGTCATCTGTCAGCGCTACGTGCTCAGCGGGAGTTGGAGACACTGCTCGCCGCCCAGTGGGGCGACGGACGTATCCCGCATATCGTCTTCAATCCGGCGATACCCCATGAAGCGTACTTTCCCAGCCCGGACTTCTGGCGCTCCACCACCGCGGGCGCCGCCGCCGGTGCCCCCACCCGGACCGAAACCTCCGGAATTGTGCAGCCACCCGTGCACGCGCTCGCCGCATGGCTGGTGCACCGCGCCGATCCCGGTGCCTCCTGGCGGCGCGGTTTTCTCCCCCGGCTCTACCCCCGGCTGGCGGCCTGGCACCGCTATCTCACCGAGCGCCGGGACCTGGGCGGCCATGGCCTGGTGTCGGTCATCCACCCATGGGAGCCCGGGATGGACAACAGTCCCTGCTGGGACGGCCCGTTGGCACGCATCACCCCCGCTGCCGCCCACTCGTTCCGGCGCGCGGACCTCGGCCATGGGGCCGCCATCGACCGGCCCACCGATCTCGACTACGGCCGGTATGTCCGGCTTGCGGCCGACTACCGCGACCGCGGCTACCACGACCATGGCCAGGCGGAAACGGCACACCCCTTCGCCGTTGAGGACCCAGGCGTCAACTCCCTGCTCATCGCCTCGGAGCACGCCCTCGCCGGGATCGCGCTGGCACTCGGCCGCGACCCGGCCGGTCATCTGGACCGGGCGCGGCGGCTCACCGAGGCACTGATACGGCGGATGTGGCACCCCGACATGGGGCAGTTCCTCTGCCATGACGTACGAGCCGGCGCGCCCATCCGGGAACGCGGTGTGGCCGGGCTGCTGCCGCTCATCGTGCCCGGGCTGCCGGGCGACATCGCCGCCGCGCTGCTGCGCACGGCCACCGGCGAGCACTTCGGCCTGGGCGGCTCGGCCCGGCTGGTGCCCAGCTACGATCTGCGCGGCCCCGCCTTCGATCCGCACCGCTACTGGCGCGGGCCCGCCTGGTTCAACGTCAACTGGCTGCTGGAGCGCGGTCTTCGGCAGCACGGACACCTGGAGCGGGCCGACGAACTGCGGTCCGCCGCGCTGACCGCGGCGGCCGCCTCCGGTTTCGCCGAGTACGTCGATCCGTACACCGGGGAGGCGCGCGGCACCCGCGACTTCAGCTGGACGGCCGCGCTCACCCTCGATCTGCTGGCCGAGCCCGAGGGAGGCACCCACCGATGACCACAGCGGAGCACCGGCTTCTCGTCCACAGCGGCACCTTCGCCGCAGTGGGGCCGTCCGGCGATATCACCGGCGCGCGCGGCCTCTCCCCCGACGGGCTCTTTCTGCGCGACGCCCGCCATCTGAGCCGCTGGCAGCTGACGGTCGACGGCACCACCCCCACCGTGCTGGTGCCCGCCTCCGACGGACCGACGGCCTCCGCCGTGCTGACCCCGGCCGGCAGCCGCGCCGAACCACCCGCGCACACCGTCTTCCGCGAACAGTCGGTGACGGCGGGCGCGCTCATCGAGCGGATCCGGCTCACCAGCAATCGCGCCCAGGCCGATATGGCCCGGCTGGCGCTCACCGTGGACGCTGACTTCGCCGACCAGTTCGAGCTGCGCTCCGACCATCGCTGGTATGAGAAACCGGGTGCGGTGCGCACCCGTGAAACCCTCCCCGACGGCGTGGAGTTCGGCTACCGGCGCCGGGAGTGGTACTCCCGCACCGTGGTGACCGCCGACCCGCCGCCGGAGGCGGTGGAGGAGACCGGCAGCGGCGCCCGGCGGCTGGTGTGGGACCTGGAGCTGGCCCCGCACGGCTCCGTGGAGCTGGCCCTGCGGGTCACCGCGTATCCGTATGGCGCCCCGGATCCGGCCACCGCTCCCGAGGACGACCCGGAGGATCTGGCGGACGAACACACCGCGGGCCCGCTCTCGTACGGGCCCGGCGTATGGCCGGAGCTGACCCGCGCCTGTGAACAGGGGCTGGCCGACCTCGCCGGGCTACGGGTCCCGGCCACCGGCCCCGACGGTGAACCGCTGCGGGTGCCCGCCGCCGGGGTGCCGTGGTTTCTGGCGCTGTTCGGCCGTGATGCCCTGATGACCTCGCTCTTCGCCCTGCCCTACCGGCCCTCACTGGCCACCGCCACGCTGCCCGCGCTGGCGGCGACCCAGGCGACCGCCGAAGACGCCAAGGACCCAGCGCGGATCGCCCAGCCCGGCAAGATCGTGCATGAGGTGCGCCATGGTGAGCTGGCACACTTCGGGCAGGTGCCCTTCGGGAGTTACTACGGCTCGGTCGACGGCACCCCGCTCTTTCTGGTGCTGCTGGGCGCGTGCACCGAGCGGACCGGGGACGACAAGCTGGCCCGGCGCCTTGAGCCGCACGCCCGCGCCGCGGTGGAGTGGATGTTCCGGTACGGCGGGCTGGAGGAGCGCGGCTACCTCCACTACCGCGCCCATGAGGGCGGGCTGGCCAACCAGAGCTGGAAGGACTCCCCCGACGCGATCTGCTTCGCCGACGGCGAGCAGGCCAAGGGCGTCATCACCGCCGCGGCGGCGCAGGGCTACGCGTATGACGCGCTACGGCACACCGCGCGGCTGGCCCAAACCGTCTGGGACGACACCAAGTTCGCCACCCGCCTGGAGCAGGCCGCCGAAGAGCTGCGGTCCCGTTTCCTGCGGGACTTCTGGCTCCCGGAGCAGCACTTTCCCGCGCTGGCGCTGGACGGGGATGGCCGCCAGGTCGACGCGCTCGCCTCCGATGCCGGGCATCTGCTGTGGTCCGGCATCCTCGACCATGAACGGGGCCAGGCCACTGGACGACGGCTGCTGGAGCCGGACTTCTTCTCCGGCTGGGGCATCCGCACGCTCGCGGCGGGCCAGCGCGCGTACCACCCGCTCTCCTATCACCGGGGCAGCGTCTGGCCGCATGACAACGCGGTGATCGCTCTCGGGCTGGCCCGCTACGGGCTGCACGGTGAGGCCCGTACGGTCGCGCACGCGCTGACCACCATCGCGGAACGTGAGGGTTACCGGCTGCCCGAGGTGATCGCCGGGTACGACCGCGATGAGCACCCGGAACCGGTGCCCTACCCACACGCCTGCTCCCCCCAGGCCTGGGCGGCGGCGGCCCCACTGGCGCTGCTCACAGCCGTGGGCGGCTAGCCAAGTCCGTCCGGCATGTGAGGACCGGCTAGCCGCCGGACGTATCCAGCTCCGCCTCCGCGCTGACCGCCGAGCACTCATACGGATCGTTCAGCCACCCCTCCGGCAGGACGACCCGGCTGCGCCCAGACGTCCGCCCGCGCGGACCATCCGCGCCGGGCGGCCACGGCTGGTCCAGATCCAGCTCATCCAGCAGCGTGCGCAGCTGCGCCAGCGAGGAGCTGACGGCAAGCCGCTGACGCATTTCGGAGCCGACCGAGAAGCCTTTCGTATACCACGCCACATGCTTGCGGAAGTCGATGACGCCGCGCGCCTCATCGTTCAGCCACTCCCCCAGCAACTGGGCGTGCCGCACCATCACATCACCGACCTCACGGAGCGTGGGCCGGGCGTAGGCAGCGGGGCCGCGTCCGTCGAAGGCCGCGACCAGATCGCCGAAGAGCCACGGCCGCCCGAGGCAGCCGCGTCCGACCACGACTCCGTCGCAGCCGGTTTCCCGCATCATGCGTACCGCGTCGTCGGCCGACCAGATGTCGCCGTTGCCCAGGACCGGGATCTCCGGGACGGTCTCCTTGAGCCGGGCGATCGCGTCCCAGTCGGCGGTGCCGCCGTAGTGCTGCGCGGCGGTCCGGCCGTGCAGCGCGATCGCGGTCACGCCCTCGTCGACGGCGATCCGCCCGGCGTCGAGGTAGGTGAGGTGGTCGTCGTCGATGCCCTTGCGCATCTTCATGGTCACCGGCAGCCCGTCCGCGTTGCGCACCGCCTCGCGGAGGATGTCACGCAGCAGCTGCCGCTTGTACGGCAGCGCGGAGCCGCCGCCCTTGCGGGTCACCTTGGGCACCGGGCAGCCGAAGTTCAGGTCGATGTGGTCGGCCAGATCCTCGTCCGCGATCATGCGGGCGGCCTTGCCGACGGTGGCCGGATCGACACCGTAGAGCTGGATGGAGCGGGGCTTCTCGGTCTCGTCGAAGTGGACGAGCTGCATGGTCTTCTCATTGCGCTCGACCAGCGCCCGGGTGGTGATCATCTCGCTGACGAAGAGCCCTTTGCCGCCACTGCTGTGATCCCCCGGGGGACGACCCCCGTACCCCCGCGCGCCTTCGGCGAATTCCCGGCACAGCGTCCGGAACGGAGCATTGGTGATCCCCGCCATCGGGGCCAGCACCACCGGGGGCTGGATGACGTGGGGGCCGATGCGGAGCGGCTGGGTCATGGGCGCGGGCGTCCTCGGAAATCTACGGAAACGGGGGCAGCTCCCTATTGTCCCTCACCTGCCTGATAACACTCCATCCCCGGGGCCACAAACCCACCGTGACCAGCGGATTTGTCAGTGCCCAACGGTATCGTGGAGGTAGATTCCAGACGGTATCCGCCTGCCGAGGAGGCCGCCAGTGGCAGCGACTGGTTCCCCGACCGCCCCAGTTCTCCCGACCGCCCCGCCGAAGAAGCCACTGCCCGCCGGAAGGCCGCGGGAGTGGTACGAGACCCACAACCGCCAGCTCAAGGCGATGCGCATCGCCATCGCCCTGCTCAACACCGGCATCTACACCCCGCAGCAGGCCCGCAACCGTACGATCAGCGCGATCGCGGCACGGATAGGCGTACACCCGCCGTCCAAGGCCACCTGCGCCCTGGTACGTAACCTGCTGCCCAGGCACTGACGGCACACCGCCCGCACCGGAGTGGCTGACGCGCAGTCATCCGCTCCGGTGCCCAGCATCCGGGTTGACGGCGACGCTCCAGCCCGAGTTGTACGTGCCGGGCACCGGGAAGCGCTGCCAGGTACGGGCCCACTGCGGAGGTTCCCGGTCCCGGAGGACTACCGCGGTCGGACGCACGGAAGCGTCCATGTCCACCACAGCACATTCCATGGTCAGCGCGACGGGGACCGCACCGTTCCCGCTGAGGGCGCAGGGAGCCCGGACGCCGTGCTCACGCAGGACCGCCGCGACACGGTCCCAGTCGCCGCGGGCCTGCTCCTGAATCCCGGCGTGCGCACGCGCCAGTGTGAGCTGCACGGACAGATGTCCCAGCAGCACAACGGCCAGCACGGCGGCCACCGGCCACGACCGGCGAGCCCGGTCTGCCACGGTCAGCAGCCCGATCGCGGCGGGCAGCGCGAGCAGCGCATAGGCGGGCAGGAGGAAGCGGGCCGCCGCGTAGTCGACCAGAAAGAAGTACTGCGCCGCCGCCGACCCAGCGACCGCTGTCGCCAGCCACAGCGCCGCCGTGGAACGGCCCGCTTTCCGTACGGTCCAGATCCCCAGCGCGACCAGCAGCGGCAGCAGCACCCACCATTCCAGCGCGGGCAGCCGCACCCCGTCGCCCGTACAAGGCCTGCACAGCAGCGGGCCGTCCAGCGTGGTGGCGTACTCCACGACGGAAAGGACCGGCCGCATCCCGCCCTGGATCCGGCTCGCTTCGGCGAGCCTGTGCAGCACCCCGTCGAACCGTACGTACGCCTCGACGATCCAGGGCAGAGCCCCCGCCACGGTCCCGGCCAGCACCGCCCAGACCGCCGCCCGCCTGCGCCAGGCGGGCACCACGGCGGCGGCCACCAGCAGCGGCCCGGCGATCCAGACGGCGTCGTTGGGCCGCATCAGGGTCGCCACCGCGAGACCAAGCGCGATGCCCAGCGCGATGCCCGGCCCGACGCCGCCGGGGCGTGGCCGCTGCTGCACGAAACAGCCCACCGCCGCTGCGGCGCCCATCGCGGTGTAGTGGTTCGGCATCGCCGAACCCGTGTAGAAGAGCGCGAACCACAGTGTCCCGTACAACGCTGCCGCCACCGGCACGGCGGCAGGCCGGTGCAGCACGCGCAGCCAGGGACGAAAACCGAGATAGAGCGCGCCGACCGCGAGGGCCGTCAGCCACATCCTCAGCAGCACCACCGAACCGCTCCACGAAGCCACCGGTGCCAGCAGCAACGGCACTCCACGGGTACGGGGCGCGCTGAAGGGGGCCTCCGGTCCGTAGGGGGAGAAACGACTGGCGTACACGAGCTCGTCCCAGCCCAGCGGCAGCGTGAACGGCACGAGCACCGCCGAGAGCAGTGCCACCGCCAGACAGACACCGAGCAGCGCACGGTGCGCCCGGCCGATGTGGCCACCGTCCGGCTCGGTGCGCGCGACAACGGGTCCGTCGTCCGCCTGAGTGCGTGAGCCCACGCGAACACCCTGCATCGAGCCTCCTGCCACCGGTCCACCGGAAGGTCGGGACCCAGCTCTACCCGGTGCCGGGGCCGCTCGGCCAGCGAGGCTGACCCGACTGGGCGTTCCCTCACACGGATGGCTCAGTGCGGCGGCCGCTGCGCCACCAGGCAACAAGCCAGCCGGCTTCGATGGCCGCGTCGATGATGTGACTGCGGCGCGCCTGGCCCCGGGGGACGTAGACCAGGTCGATCGCGAGAAGCGTCAGCGCCGTACCCACCCCGGTACGGCGAGCCTGGGCCAGGCATTCGGGCGCGCAACAGGACCGCAGCTGGCTCAAGCCACCGGAGACCAGCAGCCCTGCCACGGTTCTCACCAGCCAGTCCTGTTCCTCCTTCGCCCTCACAGGACCAAAAAGGCGTTCGAAACCGTGCAGACGCAGCAGGGGCCACGCTCCGCCACACACATAGAAGAGGCCTTGGGCCCGGGCAACAAGGAGCGGATTCATCACGGTCTCCCGGAATCTCGGGGACGAACGGCGCCCACGGCCACGCGGGTACCCGGCATCACTCCGCCCACCCGGAAGGCACTCTCTTGCCGGGCGGCTCACCCGAATGCGGCGGCCAGCAGCCCGGCAGCAGCGGAAACGGGCAGACATACGGGCGCGAAGTCACCATCACCACCAGGAAAGCAGAGAAGATCGTGAGCCAACCGGCCCGGCCCAGTGCCACAGCAGTGCCCCATCTTCAGCCCGGACGCTCGATGGCGGTCTCCGCGCTGATCGGCGTGGCGGTGATGGCCGCGGTCGATGAGATCGTCTTCCACCAGATTCTGGCCTGGCACCACTTCTACGACCGCTCCACTCCCACGGTGGGACTGCTCTCGGACGGTCTGCTGCACACCGGAGAGCTGCTGGCCCTGGTCGCCGGGTTCGTGCTGTACGCCGATCTGCGGCGCCGCCAGGCTCTGGCCCCTGACCACGCCCTCGCGGGGCTGTTCCTGGGACTGGGAGGCTTCCAGCTTTTCGACGGCATCGTGGACCACAAGCTGCTGCGTGTGCACCAAGTCCGCTACGGCGTCGATGTCACCCCTTATGACCTGGCGTGGAATGCCACGGGCCTGGTGCTGTTGGCCATCGGAGGAGTCCTGGCCGTACGGGCGGTACGCCGGTACCGGCCGGCATCCTCATGACGACGGCCCACGTACACCCGGTCCCCGGTCTGGCAGAGCTGCTCACCGTCACAGCCGCGCTGCTGGCCGTCACCGCCTACCTGCTGGCCGCCCTGCGCCTGCGCCGCCGCGGCGACGCCTGGCCGCTGGCCCGGGACGCCTCGTTCACCGCTGGCGGCACCGCCCTGGCCTACGCGGTACTGGCCACGCTGCCGGGCGGGCCGTTCACCGCGCACATGGTCCAGCACCTGATCGTCGGCATGGCCGCTCCGCTGCTGCTGGTCCTCGCCCGCCCGCTCACCCTCGCCCTGCGCGCCCTGCCTCCCGGCCGGGTACGGCGGCGGCTGCTGAGCGTGGCGCACTCCCGGCCCGCCGCCTGGCTGGTGTTCCCGCCGATCGCGGCGCTGCTGAACATCGGCGGCCTGTGGGTCCTCTACCGCACCCCGTTGCTGGCCACCGCCCAGCACCAGCCTCTCGCGCACGCCGCGGTCCACGCCCATGTCCTGACCGCCGGTTTGCTGTTCACCTTCGCCGTGTGCCAGCTCGACCCGCTGCGCCGCCGCTGGAACCTCACATGGCGCGGCGCCACCCTGCTGGCCACCGGCTCCGCCCACGCGGTCCTCGCCAAGAGCCTCTACGCCACACCCCCGCCCGGCACCGCCTACACCGCCGCCGACCTGCACACTGGGGCCCAGCTGATGTACTACGGCGGCGACCTGGCCGAACTCGCTCTCGCCGCCGCACTCGCCGCCCAGTGGTACGGCAGAGGCCACCAGGCTGGACAGCCCGCACGGACTCGCCAACGGGCGACCAAGCGGTTCGCGTAACCCGCTCTGCGTGCAGCCGCTGGGGTCCACGCCCGGGGTTGGTCGCCACCATCGCCCGGGTCCTTCTGAGTTCGGACGCCTCACCGAAGGCGTACCGCTCACGCTCTCCGCACGTATTCGCGACACCCTCTCCGAACTGGAGAAGATCAAGAGTCAGCCGGGAATTGAAGCGCGGTACAGCGGCGGACACGCTTACTTATCGGTCTTTCGATTTGATCACGGCATGATCATTACCCCTCTCCTGACCCACCGCGTCGGCCATGATGCTCCTACGCTTCATCTGCACCGCTACCAAGACGACGGAATGTTTGATCGCTTCGCTTCACGCGTTGAGGAACTGTGGAGCAACGGCACGCCTGTATGGGGAGGCAACAGCAGTGGCTAGGCGCGATTATGAGGACGACCCGAACGCCCCAGAAGCAAACAGCTTGGTCCCCGCTGCCTCAACTATCGTCGTAAACGACTCTGGGCGCGTCCTGCTACAGCGACGGACCGACAACAACATGTGGGCTCTTCCAGGTGGCGCCATGAACCTTGGGGAATCCCTCCCTGACTGCGCAAGGCGAGAAACACGTGAGGAAACCGGGCTTGAAGTTGAACTGACGGGGATCGTCGGAACCTACACCAATCCGGGGCACGTCTTCGCCTACGATGATGGTGAGGTGCGTCAAGAGTTCTCAATCTGCTTTCTTGCCCGGGCAATTGGCGGGCATCTGGCTGTCTCGGATGAATCAACAGACGTCCGCTGGTTCACTCCCGAAGAGGTTGAGTCACTGCCCATGGTTGCCAGCATTCGGAAGCGCGTAAATGACTGGCTGGAAGGAAAAATCCCTGCCTTGCGCTGATGACCAACAAAAACCCCGTTCCCGCCATTGATCTCGGGCAGGGGGGCGCCTTCGTCGTGTCTGGGCTCAGGCGGTGTCACCGTCCCAGTACAGCTGTCCGTCGTCGCGGAGGCTGTAGATGCAGCGCCCACCGAAGAAGGAGCACTTCGGGGAGATCAGGGCGAGTCCTCCGGCGAGCTCTTCCTCGGTCAGTGCTCCTACATCCACGGTTTCGCCGTCCGTAGGGCCGCCGTGGAGGGCCATTGTGGTGCCACGCTCCACGCTCGGCAGGGCGCCACACCGGCGACGGCCCTGGCAGCAGACTGTCTGATCCCGTCTGGTCCGCATCCGTAAGCTCCGTGCCACACTGGCTTCGGCCCCGTTGTTCCCCCGTCGGCGGGGCCGCCTCCATTTCAGCGCAGGTCGAGTACCATCACGTCGTACATCGGCGAGTCCGGGAAGGGAAGCTTCTCGCCAGCCAGCTCATACCCCCAGCTCTCGTACAGAGCCCGGAGACCCGGACGCTCCCGGCGCACCAGCAGCTCGGCACGTTCCTCCTGCCGGTGGCTCATCAATTCGTCATGCATCACGTGGGAGATGCCCCGCCCGCGCCACTTCTCGCGGAGCATGTTCTCGCACAGCTTGAACCTGCTGGCGTCATCGCGCGCGGTGAATCCGTAAGTGAAGCCTGTTACTTCGGTGTCGACCTCGGCAATCACGCAGCCCCAGCCACCGGCGGACACATGGCTTTCCAGACGTTCCTCGAAGCGCTCCATGGAGAAGAACGGGTTGGTTGCGATTTCGTCCGCGTACACGTCGGCGTACACGTCCAGGATGGTGCCGCGGATCTCTGCCAGCCGCTCGCCGGTGTAGTAGCTGGTCGTCAGAAGATCTACGGACATGTAGCCACCGCCTCATATCGTTCCGAGAATTCCGCAGCACCCGGCGCGCCGTGGTCGAGCAGGTCGTCGCGCAGCTGCTTCAGGCGTCTGTTGACCCGGGGGCTGTTCACCTCGGGCAGAAGAGTGAGGGCGTCGTTTCCGGCCGCCATAGCCTCCTCCAATTCCCCGGCCGATACCAAGGCCCGGCCAAGTCTGACGCGGGCGGCAAACTCGTTACGCCTCAATGGCGTCGACTGCACGACCCGTAGGGATTCCCGGGCAGCGTCCACCGCCTTAGCGTGTTGCCCCAGATCGAGGAAGGACAGGGCCGCAGCGCTGGTCACCTCGCCTGCGTTGAAGAACCCAAGCCACCGTTGCGGCTCGCTGGACCCCCGGTCGAATTCCTGCTCGGCTCGGTGCAGGGACCGGGCACACCAGCCCGCTTCATCCTGGACAGCGTGTCCCTGGGCGACCCTGGTATGCAGCAGTGCGGACAGCTGTCCGTCCCGGCGGCCCCGCGTTTCCTCCAGCGCCGCGCGAGCGATCGACACTGCCTCTCCGCCGTGCCCCAGCACGTACGCCTGGTGAGACATAGACGACCAGATCCGCGCCTGGAGCCGCTTGTCCCGAGCCAGAAGGGCATAGCGAAGCCCGGCGTCCCACCATCGGCGCGCAATCTCCTGCCGCCCCGCGTCGAACGCGAACCAGCCCGCGCTTGTGGCCACCTCGCCCAAGGCGCGGTACAGGTGGGTCTGTACGTTGCTCCCGTAGGTGCAGCGGCGCGCGGCATCCTCGACGTGATCGATGTAGCGGGCTGCGGCATCCACCAGCTGCGCGCCGCCATGGCGGTCGTCGATCTTGTGGAGCTTGCCGACAGCGGCTTGGATGCGGCCGACATCGGACATCCCGAGCCGTCCCGCCTCGGGGAGGGGAGGCAGGGTGAGCAGGCTTCCAGTGAGGCCAAGGACGAACTTGCGGCGGAGCACGGGCGGGTCCTCGGGGCGGGCGGGTGCTGATGGTGTCCGCTGCGCGGGCACTGATGTCCGCACCGTAACCCCGGAAGCGCCTGTCGCGGGAGGCCGGAACCCCAGTTCGCTGGCAGATCGGCCGAATACTGCTTCTAATGGCAGGCGGCTACGGGTCCACGGCCAGGCCACCTCGCCGGACAGCCAGCGGCGGACCTGGCGTGCTGTGCAGTCCCCAGGCGCTCCGGTGAGTCGTTCCGTAGCGTCGTTCACTGCCCCGGCTAAGTCCTCTTGGGTGAAGCCGTATTCGGCCATAAGGCGGTGCAGCGTCAGATTCGGCCGGAGTTGATCAGGCATCGGGTCTCCCCCCTGGCGTGATCTGTCCCACAGTAGTGGACTCCTGACGGGGCGTGAGAACTAAGCGTCCTCCTGCTGTGAAGTAACTGCCCTTGAACCGTCCTTTCACTGGCTTTGCCTGTGCGTGACGGTAGAACTCCTGCTTCCCCCATCGACTCAGGGAGCTACCGTGACCGCCCCTTCCGCACGGCCTGAACCGTGGAAACCGCCGACCGGACAGGACGTCGAGATGCGGCCCGCCGGGCGCTCGTGGGACGCGGTGAAAGTCCCGGCTTATTTGGGCGTCGTCGCCCTCGAGCAGCTTGGCGAGGACAACGGGGCTGTGATCGAGGACGGCTTCGGCGCTGTGTACTACTGGCTCGTTGCACCCGGCGCAGCCGACGACTGGGCCCTTCAGAGGGTTGAGGTCTGCGGCCAGTCCACCTATGTGGCCGTGCCGCCCCAGCGCTTCGTCGACGGTCCTGGCCTGCGCTGGCGCGTGCCGCTTGCCCCGGGCCGCTATCTGACGGATCCCGAGCTGCTGCACAAGGCACTGGCGGCGGCGGTGGCTGATGCCTTCGGGCCGCGGAACCTAACCAGTTGATGACCAGGCCACAAAAGACCCCGGCAAGGTGGCTAGACCTCCCGGGGCGTGGCCGATCCACAAGGGAGATCGACATGAGCATTATCCACGCACTGACCGCTCTGCCAGAGCAGCCGTTGCGGCCCTGTACGGACTGGAGGAGCGGCATCCGGTGCACCCTGCCCGGACTGCCCCGATCCCGCCCCAGCCGTCCGCCCCGGCGCCCCCGCCGTCCCGTACACCGCTGCCCCGGCACCGGTCGCCGTACGGGATCGACGAGCCGCTGTGGGCAGACGCGTTGCCGCTGGTGCGGCCCTACGTCGCGACAGAGGAGCAGCGTCAGCGCCGCCAGGATTTGATCACGGCCGCGCAGTTCAACACCGACACGGACCCCTACGTGTACAGGCGTGGTGCGCTGTGACCACCGGCAAGGAGCTATGCGGCGCCACACACCCCGAACACCCGCTGCCCTGCCGCCGCGCCACCGACCACGGCGACCTGCACCGCGACGGCAACGGCACCGCATGGATCGACCCCAGCGGCACGCTGGCCTGGTCCATCGCGGTCCTGATGGCAGCCGACCAACTGGTCGCTGAAGTGGCGGCCGATCCGCGCGACGCCGATACTGAGCAGCTGTGGCGCGCCTTTCTCGATCACGCCGTCCAGTGCGGCCCATGCACCGCTGGCGATGACTGCGACCTCTCGCGCCGACTACTCACCGAATACCGCAACGCACTACGGCACCAAGAGGTATGACCTGTGCCCTGTACGACATGTCACCGTGCCGGAAAAGAGCGAGCCCGCTTAGAACGGGACGTAAGCCTGCTCGGTACAGCAGCGGCATGTATCCGGTGCGTCAACCGGCCTGCTTCAAATAAACCTCACCCCATGGCGACCGTTCGGGTCAGGGTCGCACCGCAACAGCACCACCGACACCGAGGAGAGGCTGATGGCCACAGCAGCACATCCGAGAGAGGCATTCCCTCTCGCGCTCACGTCCGAGGGCGGAAGGTTCCCCCACAGCGATGAGACGCCGACCGGGCCGGGCACTCGCCCGTGGATTCTGCGCTTCGCCCGTACCCCCGACGCGGCACAGGCGATCGCGAAGCCACCCGCCGTCTACGACGACGAGTTGCAGATGTCGGTCAGCCTGTATGGCGGGCCCCTGCCGTTCATGCAGACCGAGAACCCCACGGTCCCCGACGGTGAGATGGAGAACCCGCCGCCGCTGGATGAGGGGCCGAAGGACTGATGCCCATCCTCATGATCGCGGCCAAGGACGATTGGCCCACCGACCGTGTCGTCAAGGTGCTCACGGACCGAGGAGCGGAGGTCTTCCGTATGGACACCGCCGACTTCCCGCAAGAGCTCACCCTTGCCGGGCGGATCGAGACCCGGCGAGGGTGGACGGGCGGTCTCACCACCTCGCACCGCGCCATCGACCTCGCTGAGGTCGAGTCGGTCTACTACCGAGCCCCGAACGCTTTCGATCTGCCCGCGACGATGTCTGGGCCGGAGCGCCGGTTCGCCGCAGCTCAGGCCCGCGCCGGTCTTGGCGGGATCATCTCGGCTCTCGACTGCCGGTGGGTCTCCCATCCCGCCGCGATGTCGCGCGCTGAGTACAAGCCGCTTCAGCTCGCCACCGCCCAGGCCTGCGGCCTGGCCATCCCCCCGACGCTGATCACCAACAGCTCGGACGCGGCCCGAGCGTTCGTCGGCGATGTCGGGGGCCGGGTCGTCTGCAAGCCGGTCGCCTCTCCCGTGTTCGCCGAAGGCGGTCAGGTCAAGACGGTCTACACCCGGCGCCTCACTGAGGACGACCTGGACGACTTGCGCGGCATCGACACGACCGCGCATCTGTTCCAGGCGTGGGTCGATAAGGCGTACGAGGTGCGGCTAACCGTCGTCGGCGACCGGCTGTTCGCCGCGGAGGTCCACGCGGGCAGCGAAGCCGCTTACACGGACTGGCGCAGCGACTACTCCTCCCTTACCTACCGCGTCGCTGCGACCCCGGACGATGTCGCCGAGGGCGTGCGGCGCTACATGGACCGTCTCGGTCTGCGCTTTGCCGCCCTCGACTTCATCGTTGGCCCCGACGGAATCTGGTGGTATTTGGAGGCCAATCCGTGTGGGCAGTGGGATTGGATTCAGCACGCCACCGGTCTACCCATCGCGGAAGGCATCGCCGATGAGCTTCAAGGAGTCCCCGCATGACCCATGCCGTGCCCCTCGCTCCCGACGAGCAGCGCGGGCTCGCCTCCCTTGTCGATACCTTGCGGACATCTGGCGCCATCCAGTCTCCGGCCTGGGCTGATGCGTTCGCAGCTGTGCCCCGGCACATTTTTGTGCCCTCGCCCTTCGAGCAGGTCACGGACGACTCCGGGGTCACGTCCTGGTTGCCGCTGGACGCCGTCGGCCGCGAGCCGTGGCTGGAGGCCGTCTACGCCGCCGACCGCACGCTGGTCACCTCCGTCGACCCCAAGCACGGGATGCCCACATCTTCGAGCACCCTGCCGAGCCTGATGGCGCGGATGCTTGAAGAACTCGAGGTCGAGGACGGACACCGCGTTCTCGAAATCGGCACGGGGACCGGGTACAACGCGGCCCTGCTAAGCGCCCGACTCGGCGACCGGAACGTGTACTCCGTGGACATCGACCCCGAGCTGGTGGAGGCCGCAGCCGCGCACCTCGCGGTCTGCGGCTACCGCCCCCATGGGGCCGCCGCCGATGGCCGCGAGGGCTTCGCCGCTGGCGCACCCTTCGACCGGATCATTGCGACCTGCTCGGTCACGTCCGTTCCAGCCGCCTGGCTGGAGCAGATGCGGCCGGGCGGGCTGATCCTGGCCGATCTGGAGACCGGCATCGAGCATGGACTTCTACGCCTCACCATCGAGGGCCGCGGACAAGCCAGCGGCCGATTCACCCGGACAACGGGACGGTTCATGGCCGCCCGCGCCGGTGAGAAGTCCTACGCGGAGCGGGACGCCATCGCCTTCGCTCCCACCGAGGGCACGCGGACCAGCACGGTGACGTCGGCCGACTACTTCGGCAATTACCCGTTCCGGCTACTGCTTGGCACCGCTCTGCCTCACGTTCGCTTCGTCTACCACCGGGAAGACGGCGTGGTGTCGATCCAGCTCCAGCACCCCGACGGTTCCTGGGCGCGCACCCCGATGCCGGGCCAGGGGGAGGCCGGGCACGTCACCTTCGGCGGGCCACAGCATCTGTGGGACCACGTCGAGGCCCTGTGGCGGGTCTGGCGCGACGACCACGGCAGCCCCGACCAGACGCAGGTCGGCCTCACGATCGACGGTAACGGGCAGTGCGTGTGGCTCGGTAGCCCTGACGGGCCGACCTGGCGCCTGCCTGCCTGAACCCGCAGCGCATGGAACGGCCCCGGCCAGCCCCACTCCTGCGCGGGCTGCCGGGGCCGTTCCATGCGCCCTGGGGCGCTTCGGCGCGGGCTTACTTCTTCGCGGAGCACTCACCGCAGGTTCCGAAGATCTCTACGGTGTGCGCCACATCGACAAAGCCGTGCTCGTCGGCGATCGCATCGGCCCACTTCTCCACCGCCGGGCCCTCGACCTCGACGGCCTTGCCGCAGCGGCGGCAGACAAGATGGTGATGATGATCATCAGTGCTGCACCGGCGGTAGACGGACTCGCCCTCGTCGGTACGCAGCACATCGACCTCGCCCGCGTCGGCGAGGGACTGAAGTGTGCGGTACACGGTGGTCAGACCCACGGAGTCGCCGCGGTGCTTGAGCATGTCGTGCAGCTCCTGCGCACTGCGGAACTCCTCGACCTCACTGAGTGCAGCCGCCACCGCGGCGCGCTGCCGGGTTGACCGGCCGCGTACGGGGGGACCTGCGGTCGCCACCATTGCCTCCTTCGGCATACAACCTCTATGCGCTCTGCTTGGGTCGGCCCATTGTGCCAGGTGTGGTGGGCGCGACCCGAGCGCACCTCTTACACCCCGGCAGCCGCCTTCTCCTCCAGGGTGCCCTGTGCTTCCCGCCGCGCGATGGTCTTCGCCCGTTTTCGGGCGAACGGGGCGGCGAGAGCGGTGACCAGCGCGAAGATCGTTATAGCCAGCAGAACGATGCTGGCGCCGGGCGGGACATCGGCGTAGTACGAGAAGACCGTGCCGGAGAGGGAGACCAGCACCCCGATGGCGATGGCGAACGCCAGAGTGAGCGCGAAGCCGCGGGTGGCCTGCTGCGCCGCGGCGACCGGGATCACCATGAGCGCGCTGACCAGCAGCAGGCCGACGACCCGCATGGCGACGGTGACGGTGACCGCCGCGGTGACCGCCAGCAGCAGATTGAGCAACCGCACCGGCAGCCCGGTGACCCGGGCGAACTCCTCGTCCTGGCAGACCGCGAAGAGCTGTCTGCGCAGGCCCAGCGAGACGGCGAGGACGAAGGCCGACAGGATCACGATCGCCGTGATGTCGGCGGTGGAGACCGTGGTGATCGCGCCGAAGAGGAAGGTGGTGAGGTTGGCGGTGGAGCCATTGGGCGCCAGGTTGATGATCATTACGCCGCCCGCCATGCCGCCGTAGAAGAGCATCGCGAGCGCGATATCGCCGCGTGCCTTGCCGTACCAGCGGACGAGCTCCATCACGACCGCACCGGCCGAGGCGACGGTCACCGCCATCCACACCGGGTTGGTGTTCAGCAGCACGCCCAGCGCCACACCGGTCAGCGCGACATGGCCGATGCCGTCCCCCATGATCGCCTGGCGGCGCTGCACCAGATAGATGCCGACGGCCGGGGCGGCGATGCCGACCAGCAGCGCGGCGAGCAGCGCCCGCTGCATAAAGGCGTAGTCGAGCAGCTCGATCATGTCAGCAGTCCGGTCTCGATCTGCGGGGCCCCGGGGGCGCCGACGGCTTCGGTGGGAGTGTCCTGCGGGTGGCAGGCCAGGTCATGCAGTTGCTCCGGGCGCTCGACGCGTTCGACGCGGCCGTCCCGCAGTACGACCGAGTGGTCGATCAGCGGGGCGAGCGGGCCCAGCTCATGGAGCACCAGCAGCACCGTGACGCCACCGGCGACCTGCTCACGCAGCGCGTCAGCGAGGACCCGCTGGCTGACCAGGTCCACCCCGGCCAGCGGCTCATCCATGATCAGCAGTTCGGGTTCACCGGCCAGCGCGCGGGCTATCAGCACCCGCTGGTGCTGGCCGCCGGAGAGCGCGTTGACCGAGTCCCTGGCCCGGTCGGCCATCCCGACCAGTTCCAGAGCCCTGTCCACGGCGGCCCGGTCGGCCCGGCCGAGTGGCCTGAGGCGGGTACGGGCCAGCCGCCCGGCGGAGACCACCTCACGGACGGTCGCCGGGACACCGCTGGCGGCGGTGGAGCGCTGGGGGACGTACCCCACGCGCCGCCAATCGCGGAAGCGGCGCAGCGGGGTACCGAAGAGCTCAAGCTCCCCGCCGGTGAGCGGCACCTGTCCGATGGCCGCGCGTACGGCCGTGGACTTGCCGGAGCCATTGGCGCCGAGCAGCGCGACGACCTCGCCGTGCCGCACGGTCAGATCGACTCCGCGCAGCACGGGCCTGGAGCCGAGCGAGGCGGTGGCACCACGCAGGGCTATGACGGACTCCGGTGCACCCATAGGGGCCTCCTCGCTGGGCTTCCTCACTTGGCGCCGAGCGCCTTCTCCAAGGCCTTGAGATTGGAGCGCATGACCTTGAAGTAGTCATCACCCCTGGACTTGCCCGTGATTCCCTCGATGGGGTCCAGCACGTCGGTCTTGAGTTTCAGGTCCTTGGCGAGGGTCTTGGCCGTCGTGTCGCTGGTGAGCGTTTCGAAGAAGACGGTGTCGACCTTCTCCTTCTCCGCGACGGTGTGCAGCTGCTTCATCCGGGCCGCGCTGGGCCCGGACTCGGGGTCGAGGCCGGAGACGGCCTCCTCATCGAGTCCGTAGCGCTCGGCGAGGTATCCGAAGGCGGCGTGCGTGGTGATGAAGGTCTTGGTCCTGGTGTTCTTCAGCCCGTCCTTGAACTCCTTGTCCAGGCTGGTGAGCTTGGAGACCAGCTCATCGGTGTTCTTCTTGTAGTCGGCGGCGTTGTCCGGGTCCGCCTTCTCCATCGCCTTGCCAACGCCCTTGGCGACCTCGGCGTACTTCACCGGGTCGAGCCAGATGTGCGGGTCCTCGACTCCGTCGTCGTGGCCGTGGCCGTCATGCTCGTCGCCGCCGTGATCGTCACCGTGATCGTCACCGTGGTCGTCGGTGCCATGGACCTCGGTGCTGTGCTCCTCCAGCTCGGTGTAGGAGGTGGCCTCGGCGATGTTCCGGACGCCGGACTGACCGATCGCCGTATCGATGGCGGGCTGCAGTCCCTTGAGATAGACGATCAGGTCCGCCTCGCCGAGCCGGGCAGTCTGCTTGGGGCTCAGCTCCAGATCGTGCGGTTCGACACCCGGCTTGGTGAGGGTGCTCACCGAGATATGGTCGCCGCCTATCTGCGTGGCCAGGAACTCCATAGGGTAGAAGGACGCGACCACATCCAGCTTGCCGTCGCTCTTCGTGCTCGCGCCGTCACCGCCGCATGCGGAGAGAGTCAGCATCCCGAGAGTGGTGAGCCCGGCGAGGGCGGTGGTGGCTATGAGAGGACGGCGTCGAGCGTTCATGGAACTGATTTTCGTCTCAGATGGAAACGATTGTCAACTTTCCCCCTGAAGTGAGCGACTGCCGAACCGATTTGATCCCAGCCCCTCACTCGCCGGTAATCTGAGGTATTCCGTCGTCGTAATGAAGAGAGCACCGTGGCCGCCGACAAGATCGACACCATCGTCAGCCTCAGCAAGCGCCGTGGCTTCGTCTACCCCTGCAGCGAGATCTACGGCGGCCAGCGAGCCGCCTGGGACTACGGACCGCTGGGCGTGGAGCTCAAGGAGAACATCAAGCGTCAGTGGTGGCGCTCGATGGTCACCTCACGGGAAGACGTGGTCGGTATCGACTCGTCGGTGATCCTGGCTTCCGAGGTCTGGCAGGCGTCCGGCCACGTCGCCACGTTCACCGACCCGCTCACCGAGTGCACCTCCTGCCACAAGCGGTTCCGCGCGGACCACCTGGAGGAGGCCTACGAGGCAAAGCACGGGCGCCTCCCCCAGAACGGTCTCGCCGACATCAACTGCCCGCACTGCGGCAACAAGGGCGGCTTCACCGAGCCCAAGCAGTTCTCGGGTCTCCTCGCCACGCACCTCGGCCCGACCCAGGACTCCGGCTCGGTGGCCTACCTCCGCCCGGAGACCGCCCAGGGCATCTTCACCAACTTTGCCGCCGTGCAGCAGACTTCGCGCAAGAAGCCGCCGTTCGGCATCGCCCAGATGGGCAAGTCCTTCCGGAACGAGATCACTCCGGGCAACTTCATCTTCCGCACCCGCGAGTTCGAGCAGATGGAGATGGAGTTCTTCGTCAAGCCGGGCGAGGACGAGAAGTGGCACGAGTACTGGATGGAGCAGCGCTGGAACTGGTACCGGGACCTCGGCCTCCAGGAGGCCAACATCCGCTGGTACGACCACCCCAAGGAGAAGCTCTCCCACTACTCCAAGCGCACGGCGGACATCGAGTACCGCTTCAGCTTCGGCGGCTCCGAGTGGGGTGAGCTGGAGGGTGTGGCCAACCGCACCGACTTCGACCTCTCCGCACACGCCGCGGCCTCCGGCCAGGACCTCTCCTACTTCGACCAGGAGGCGGGCGAGCGCTGGACGCCGTATGTCATCGAGCCCGCAGCCGGTGTGGGCCGGGCGATGCTCGCCTTCATGCTCGACGCGTACATCGAGGACGAGGCGCCGAACGCCAAGGGCAAGATGGAGAAGCGCACGGTGATGCGTCTCGACCCGCGGCTGGCGCCGGTCAAGGTCGCGGTGCTGCCGCTGTCCCGTAACGAGAAGCTGTCGCCGAAGGCCCGCGGTCTCGCGGAGGCGCTGCGCAAGCACTGGAACATCGAGTTCGACGACGCGGGCGCCATCGGCCGCCGCTACCGGCGCCAGGACGAGATCGGCACGCCGTTCTGTGTCACCGTCGACTTCGACACCCTCGACGACAACGCGGTGACCGTGCGTGAGCGCGACACCATGAAGCAGGAGCGGGTCTCGCTCGACCAGATCGAGTCCTACCTGGGCGGCCGCCTCATCGGCTGCTGATCCGCCGGAAACGCGGAGCGGGCGCCCACGGCTTTGGTGGGCGCCCGCTCTGGTCTGTGCTGGTCAGCCCGCTTGGGAGTGATCGTCCTGCTCGGGAGCGGCTTCGAACTCCGAGGTGTCCAGTTCACAGTCGAACGGCGCCGGGATGTGGACCTTCTCGCCGAACGGAACCGTCAGCCGTGAGGTGTAGCCCCGCGACGAAGGGCTCCAGAACACCGTCATCGCGTTCTCCTGCATGTCGAGCAGCAGATACACCGGCACGCCGCTCTTCCCGTATACGGGGGCCTTGTCATCCCAGTCCGTGTCGCGAGTCGATGCCGAGGTCAGCTCGGCCACGAGGGACAGCGCCTCACCGTCGATGTAGCGCTTGTCAGTCCGGAAGGCGCTCCGTGAGGCGACGTGGATATCGGGGCCGTAGCCCCTTTCCTGCTTCGGAAAGGCGAACAAGAAGGGGGCGTAGGAGACCCGGTGCCCCATGGGTGCGTGCGGCTTCAGCTGATCGACGATCGAATCCATGATGTCGTGGTAGTAGCCCTTCGACCATGGCGACATGACGATGTTTCCCCCGATGATTTCCGCCCGGAAGCCGTCGGGCACGTCCATGGTCAGCAGAGCCCGGCACAGCGCCTGGAAGCGGGCTGAGCCGTCGGGGACGTCTATCGTCGTCGGTCGTTCAAGCATCGCCGGTCGTTCAAGCATCACTGTCATGATGCGCCCTCCCCGCTCAGTGAACCAGTCGGGACACAGGGAAATGCCTGTCACTGACAGTGCCGTGGCCGTTCACCTCAGCCGCTCCCGGCCCGTCAGCGGGCCGGGGGCGTGGCTGCCTCGTTCGGCTTGGCGCCGCCGAAGCGGCGGTCGCGGGAGGCGTACTCAAGGCAGGCCCGCCACAGGTCACGGCGGTCGAAGTCCGGCCACAGCACATCCTGGAAGACCATCTCGGCGTAGGCGCTCTGCCATATCAGATAGTTCGAGGTGCGCTGCTCACCGGAGGGCCGTACGAACAGATCCACATCCGGCATGTCCGGGTAGTAGAGGTACTTGGCGAAGGTCTTCTCGTTGACCTTCGACGGGTCGAGCTTTCCGGCCCGGATGTCCTCGGCGATGGCCGCCGCCGCGTCCGCGATCTCCGCCCGGCCGCCGTAGTTGACGCAGAAGTACAGCGTCATGGCGTCGTTGTCCTTCGTCTGCTCCTGAGCTATCTGGAGCTCCTGGACGACCGACTTCCACAGCTTCGGCATCCGCCCCACCCAGCGGATCCGGACACCCATCGCGTCCATCTGGTCACGGCGGCGGCGGATGACATCGCGGTTGAAGTTCATCAGGAAGCGCACCTCCTCCGGCGAGCGCTTCCAGTTCTCGGTGGAGAAGGCGTACAGGGACAGGTTCTTGACGCCCAGCTCCAGGCAGCCCTTGAGGACGTCCATCACGACGGCCTCGCCCATCTTGTGGCCCTCGGTGCGCGGCAGCCCGCGCTCCTTGGCCCAGCGGCCGTTGCCGTCCATCACGACCGCCACATGCCTGGGCACCAGCTCGGCGGGGATCTCCGGCGGCCGCGCACCGGAGGAGTGCGGCTCGGGGGCCGCGTAGTCGTCGGACACGCGACGCTGCCGGGACAGCATTCCGCGACGTGCCATGTGGTTCTCAACTCCAGGGTCGGAAAGTCTCAGGGCGAGCGTAGCCGGTCACATTTTCTCTACGTAGCGCAGGGAACGCAGGCCGCGTTCCAGATGCCAGTGCAGATAGGCCGATACGAGGCCGCTGCCCTCCCGGGTGTGCCGGGGCTCGGCCGCGTCCGCCGTTTCCCAGTCGCCCGTCAGCAGCGCGGCCAGCAGCCGAAGCGCCTCGGGGGAGGGCACGACGCTGCCCGGCACCCGGCAGTCCACGCATATGACGCCGCCCCCGGCGACGGAGAAGAAGCGGTTCGGACCGGGCAGCCCGCACTGAGCGCAGTCGTCAAAGCTGGGCGCGTAGCCGCCGACGGCCAGTGAGCGGAGCAGATACGCGTCCAGGATGAGCCCCGGGGCGTGCTCCCCGGCGGCCAGCGTCCGCAAGCCCCCGACGAGCAGCAGATACTGCTGGACGTTCGGCTCGCCCTCATGGTCGGTGAACCGCTCCGCCGTCTCCAGCATCGCCGTACCGGCCGTATAGCGGGCGTAGTCAGCGACGATGCCACGGCCGTACGGGGCGATGGTCTCGGTCTGGGTACACAGCGGGAGGCCCCGGCCGACCAGCTCACCGCCGCGTGCGAAGAACTGCACATCGACATGTGAGAACGGCTCCAGCCGGCCCCCGAACTTGGACTTCGTCCGCCGCACCCCCCGTGCGACGGCCCGCACCCGGCCATGGCCACGGGTCAGCAGGGTGATGATCCGGTCCGCTTCACCCAGCTTCTGGGTGCGCAGCACTATGCCATCGTCGCGGAACAGACTCATACCCGTATTCTCGCCTACTCGCCTTCCTTCAGTACCCGGGTGATCAGGGCGCTCTCGGCCTCGGTGAGGTGGGGGTCGGCGCAGTAGACGGGGCGGTCGTCCACGATGATCTCGTAGCTGAAGCCGTCGGGGACGCCGATCGGACGGACATCGCGGCCCTCGGCGAGCGCCTTGTGGGCCAGGTCAACCAGCTCGGGGTCGGTGGTCTCAAGGGTGGCCCGGCGGGCGAGCCCGCCGAAGCCGCCGGTACGGATGACTGTGATGCGCATGGGGAATGCCTTCCCGGTTCGGCGGGATTTACCGGGTGGTGACACCCACCTGGCCCCATGAATCAACCACCGCGGGGATGGTTACCAGGTCTCGCATACTGATACACACCACCGGAGTACGGACGGCTCGGCTAAGCTGCACCACATCATGCGTTTCGGGCTGCTTCTCCTTAGCTGCCGCGGCGAGGGCCTGTAGTCGAGGCCGACCCCCTCCCCGCGGAGTTCGGTGCTGCCACCGTCGGCCCTTGAAGCCACCCCGCGACAGGAGCCCAGCCCCTTATGAACGTCTCTGACTCCATCGGCCGTCCCACGCCCATCACCGCCGCGAGCGTACGTCAGCGGCCGTCCGGGATGCCGGTTCACAAGTACGGCGGCTACGAGGCCGTCGACATCCCCGACCGCACCTGGCCGGACAACCGGATCACCGTCGCACCGCGCTGGCTGTCCACCGATCTGCGGGACGGCAACCAGGCGCTGATCGACCCGATGTCACCCGCCCGTAAGCGGGAGATGTTCGACCTGCTGGTGAAGATGGGCTACAAGGAGATCGAGGTCGGCTTCCCCTCGTCGGGCCAGACCGACTTTGACTTTGTGCGCTCCATCATCGAAGAGGACGCGATCCCCGAGGACGTCACCATCTCGGTGCTGACCCAGGCCCGCGAGGAACTGATCCAGCGCACCGTGGAGTCGCTGGTCGGCGCGCACCGGGCCACGGTGCATCTGTACAACGCCACCGCCCCGGTCTTCCGCCGGGTCGTTTTCCGTGGCACCCGGGACCAGGTCAAGCAGATCGCCGTGGACGGCACCCAGCTGGTCGTGGAGTACGCCGAGAAGCTGCTGGACGACCGGACGGCGTTCGGCTACCAGTACAGCCCGGAAATCTTCACCGACACCGAGCTGGACTTCGCGCTGGAGGTCTGTGAGGGCGTCATGGATGTCTGGCAGCCCGCGGAGGGCCGCGAGATCATCCTGAATCTGCCCGCCACGGTGGAGCGCTCCACGCCCTCTACGCACGCCGACCGCTTTGAGTGGATGTCGCGGAACCTGTCGCGCCGCGAGCACATCTGTCTGTCCGTGCACCCGCACAACGACCGGGGCACCGCCGTCGCCGCCGCCGAGCTGGCGATCATGGCCGGGGCGGACCGTATCGAAGGCTGTCTGTTCGGCCAGGGCGAGCGCACCGGCAATGTGGACCTGGTGACTCTGGGGATGAACCTGTTCTCCCAGGGCGTGGACCCGCAGATCGACTTCTCGCAGATCGACGACATCCGCCGCACCGCCGAGTACTGCAACCAGATGGAGATCCACCCCCGCCACCCCTATGCGGGCGATCTGGTCTACACGGCCTTCTCGGGCTCCCACCAGGACGCCATCAAGAAGGGCTTCGAGGCGATGGAGGCCACCGCCGCCGAGGCCGGGAAGACCGTGGACGAGATCGAGTGGGCGGTGCCGTATCTGCCCATCGACCCCAAGGATGTCGGCCGCTCCTACGAAGCGGTGATCCGGGTCAACTCCCAGTCCGGCAAGGGCGGTATCGCCTACGTCCTGAAGAACGAGCACAAGCTGGATCTGCCGCGGCGGATGCAGATCGAGTTCTCGAAGATCATTCAGGAGAAGACCGACACCGAGGGCGGCGAGGTCACCCCGGGCGCGATCTGGGACATCTTCCAGGACGAGTATCTGCCCACCCCCGACAAGAGCTGGGGCCGGATCGCCCTGCGCAACGCCCAGACCGAGACCACCAGCGACGGCCATGACGCGCTGACCGTCGAAGCCATGGTCGACGGCGAGCCCACGGTGCTGACCGGCACCGGCAATGGTCCGATCTCCGCGTTCTTCAACGCGCTGGCGGCCAACGGTATCGACGTCCGGCTGCTGGACTATGTCGAGCACACGATGAGCGAGGGCGCCAGCGCCCAGGCCGCCTCGTATATCGAATGCGCCATCGACGGAAAGGTGCTGTGGGGCGTGGGCATCGACCCCAACACCACGCGCGCCTCCATCAAGGCCGTGGTCTCCGCCGTCAACCGCGCGGCCCCCCTTTGCGGCTAAACCTCCCCCAGACTTCGTCTGGGAGGTGCCCCCAGTCGCTCTCGCGGAGCTGGTTGCTCGCCGTAGGGGTTGCTCAATTGATGGCTGGGGTTTTTGTGCCCTGTCCCGGAACCCGGGCCTGCTCTGACGGGTCCGGGTTTTGTCCGGTAGTCGATGCTGACGGCGCCTCATACCTGTGGTTAGCATCACGTCGATACGGCAGTGTGGCCGGGGTGTTATGGAGGTGCGGCGTGGGCAAGTTGCGCATTGCGGGCATTCGTACGGCGTGGAACACCGTCGATGACGGAGAGTTCTTCTGCCCGGCCTGCGGTGGGGACCGCAACTACGAGCGCCGTACCGGTCGCCGCTGGGTGGCCGTCCTCGGCCTCCCCGTACTGCCCCGCGGTGCCGCGGACCCCGTGCTCGAATGCGCCTCCTGCCATGGCCGCTTCGGTATGGACGCCCTCGACCACCCCACCACCACCCTGCTGGCCGCCATGCTCCGCGACGCGGTCCACAGCGTCGCCCTCTCCGTCCTCGCCGCCGGCGGCTCCGCCTCTCCTGCGACGCGGGCGGCCGCCGTCGACACCATCCGCGCGGCGGGCTTTCCGGAGTGTTCCGAGGAGCAGCTGCTCACCCTCCTCGCCGCCCTCAGCGTGGACAGCACCGTCCTTGAGGTCACCCTCGAAATCGAACTCCATGAGGCGCTGGCCCCGCTCGCCCCGCACCTCGCCCCGTCGGGCCGCGAGAGCCTGCTCCTGCAGGGGGCCCGTATCGCCCTGGCCGACGGTCCATATCAGCCAGCCGAACAAGCGGTGCTGGCCGCGCTGGGCAGCGCGCTCCAGCTGTGCGCCTCCGACACCGAACGGCTGCTGGCGGCAGCCAGCACCCCTTCGTGAGGCCTGAAGGCTCCTACAGGCATTTCAGCTCTTCCCCCGTGACCGCGCCGCCCTCGGCCTCGCTGCGGTCGTAACGGATCTCCCGTACCCCCTGGTAGTCCGTGCCCAGCACGGCGTGCAGCATCGGGGCTGACTCTCCGGTCTGCTGGAGCCGGGCGCCTGGCAGGGCCGCGGCGAGGGTCTGGGCGGCCCGCTCCTGGCCGGGAGCGTGCTTGATCACCGTACGACGGGCCGCCGGTAGCCCCGCCAGCGGGCGGCCGGTGGTGGCGAAGCCCAGCTCACGCAGGTCACGGTCGGCCTGGCCGCCGGTGCCGGTCCGCTGTGTCGCGTTGTGCACCTGCACCTGGATGGTGCTCGGGTCCAGTGCGACCGGCACCGGACGATCCCGGCGGTCGCCGGGGTCGGTGATGGGCTGGTCCTCGCGAAGCCTGGCGAACAGCGCGTCCGCTCCGGCGCGGTCCCAGAGCAGCGTGGACCCCCACCCCGGGACCCGGTAGTCGAAGTCGACGATGGGCACCATGGAGAACTCCATGTCCTGCGGCCGGACCCCGCTCAGCGACTGGCCGAGGCTCACCAGCTTGAGGGGGGTCAGCTCCTTGTCCACCTGGGCGGAGTCGCGTACGACGCGGGCCAGTTGACGCAGCCGCTGGTGATCCGACAGGGCACCGCTGTCCGCGAGCCCGGTCAGCAGCCGGGCGACGAAGTGCTGCTGGCGGCGCATCCGCCCCATATCCCCCGGGACGCCCGACCCCACTTTCCGGGACCGTACGTATTGCAGCCCCTGGAGCCCGTCCAGGGTGTGTGATCCAGCGGGGAGGTCCAGCCCGGAGTAGTGGTCCCGCAGGGGCCGCTCGGTGCAGACGGGCGCCCCACCGAAGCCGTCGACGGCCCGGATGAGGCCGGTGAAGTCAAGCTCCACGTAGTGGTGGATACGGACCCCGGTCGCCCGCTCCACGGTGTCCATGGCCAGAGCGGGCCCGCCGTGCGCGATCGCGGCGTTCACCTTGCCGGAGTGCTGGACCTCCGCCCCGTCCGGCCGCGACGGCTCACGGTGCGGGGCGAACGGCAGATAGGAGTCACGGGGGATGCTCACCACGCTGACCCGGTCGCGCCGGGCGGAGAGGTGCACCAGCATCATCACGTCCGCGCAGTCACAGCCCTCCGGGCCGACGTGCAGCCGCTGCTGCTCGGCCTTTGACAGGCCCTGACGGGTGTCGTTGCCGACCAGCAGGATGTTCAGGCCCTTGTCGTGCGTGGGCGGGCCGGGGCCGACGGCGGTCAGCAGGATCGCGCACAGCCCAGCGGTGAGGAGGGCTCGTAGGGACAAGAGGCACCTCCGACGCCGAACCTGCCCGTACGCTAAGCCGCCCCGGCGCACACACCGGGCAACCCCCTACCGCCCATCCGGGCGATTCCCTGGGCGCCCGCTCGTACGGCGGTTGAGCACGGAAAGACGGTCCGGAACGGAAAATGCCGCCTGCCCGGTGTGCGGCAGCGCCAGGCTCGGGTACTCGCAGGGCCGTCGCCGGCACCGTTCTGGCCGGGGCACGTTCAGCGGAAGGAGCATCCGATGGCGCAGCAGGTTCGCGAGATCATGACGAGTCCTCCGGTCACGGTGGAGTCGCAGGAGCGGGTCCACGAGGTCGCCAGGCGCATGCGCGAGGAGGACATCGGCGCGGTGCTGGTCACCGAAGGAAATGAGCTCCGTGGCCTGGTCACCGACCGTGACCTGGTGGTGCGGCTACTCGCCGAGGAAGGCGATCTCAGCGATAAGAGCGTGCAGGAGGCCTGCAGTGACGAGCTGGTCGCCGTCTCGCCCGATGACGGGATCGACCGAGCGGTGCAGCTGATGCGCGAGCGTGCCGTACGCCGCCTGCCCGTGGTGGAGGGTAGCCGTGCGGTGGGGATCGTTTCCCTCGGGGACCTGGCAGTCGAGCGGGACCCGGGGTCGGCACTCAGCGACATCAGCGCCGCCGAACCCAACGAGTAACGGGCAGACCCGGTCAGAAGCCCAGCCCGTCAGAAGCCCAGTTTGCGGAGTTGCTTGGGGTCGCGTTGCCAGTCCTTGGCGACCTTCACATGGAGGTCGAGGTAGACCGGGGTGCCCAGCAGTGCCTCGATGTGCTTGCGGGACTTGGTGCCGACCTCCTTCAGCCGCTGGCCCTTGGGACCGATGACGATGCCCTTCTGGCTGGGACGCTCGATGTAGACGTTCGCGTGCACATCGAGCAGCGGCTTGTCCGCCGGGCGGCCCTCGCGCGGGATCATCTCCTCGACCACCACCGCGATGGAGTGCGGGAGTTCATCCCGTACGCCCTCCAGCGCGGCCTCCCGGATCAGCTCGCCGACCATGACCTGCTCCGGCTCGTCCGTGAGATCGCCGTCCGGGTAAAGGGCCGGGCCCTCGGGGAGGAGCGGCACCAGCAGCTCAGCCAGCAGCTCGATCTGCTTCTCGCCGACGGCCGAGACCGGTACGATCTCGGCCCACTCGATGCCCAGCTCCTTGCCGAGCTGGTCGACGGCGATGAGCTGTTCGGCCAGGGTCTTGGAGTCGACCAGGTCGGTCTTGGTGATGATCGCGACCTTCGGGGTCTTCTTCAGGCCCGCCAGCTCGCCCGCGATAAAACGGTCGCCGGGGCCGAGCTTCTGGTCGGCCGGGATACAGAAGCCGATGACGTCGACCTCGGCCCAGGTGGTCCGTACGACGTCGTTGAGCCGCTCGCCGAGCAGCGTGCGCGGCTTGTGCAGACCGGGGGTGTCAACGAGCACCAGCTGGGCCTCGGGCCGGTGCACGATGCCGCGCACGGTGTGCCGGGTGGTCTGCGGCCGGGTGGAGGTGATCGCGACCTTCGTGCCCACGAGTGCGTTGGTCAGGGTCGACTTGCCCGCATTCGGGCGGCCGACGAAGCATGCGAAGCCAGCGCGGTGCGCGGGCTGGGGGGAAGGATCGCTCATGCGGCCATTCTCCCTGATGTCCCGGCCCTGGCTGACCGCCGCTTGGCGACGAGCCCGGCGAGCGCCAGCGCGCCCGCCGCCAGGAGCGCCAGGGCAGGGATGAGGATCCACCAGTTGGTGCCGTCGCCGCTGGCCCAGCCCTTGATCAGTACGGACCACAGGACCACCCCGGCAAGGGTGACCGAGTATCCGGTGAGCGTACGGAGGCGCTGGGCCAGCGGGCGGTTGTCGTAGGAGCGGGCGAGCTGGTGGAGGCCCTCGGGCAGCAGGAAGAGACCGATGGCCAGGGAGGGGGCGTTGAGGCCGTCTCCGATGGCCCAGTCGACAGCCATGGTGGCCAGCTGGAAGGCGCCGACGACAGCCAGGATCCAGCCGAGCCGCCGCTCATTGAGAAAATCGGCCACCGGGGTCAGCCCGCGCTGACCGTGGCGCGGAGCGAGCCGTCGGCGGCGGCGAGGAGAACGGGGGTGGCTGGGCCGCCGAGGTCATGAACGGCGGCGAGATCGGCGGCGGCGAGATCGTCCGCGTCCGAGACGACCGCCGCGGCCTCCAGGGACTTGGCTCCGGAGGCCACCGCCATGGCGACGGCGGTCTGCAGCGCGCTCAGCTTGAGCGAGGCCAGCGCCACGGTGCCCGCGACATAGGTGCGGCCGGTCTCGTCGCGTACGGCCGCGCCCTCGGGCACGGCGTTACGGGCACGGGCGCTGCGCGCGAGCGTGATGATCTTGCGGTCTTCGGGGTCCATGGGCTGAGCGTCACTCATACGAGCGAGCATACGGGTCGCTCTTCAGCTTGGTGACGCCCGGGAAGCTCGCGGTGGGCCGGGGGGTGCGGCGGGCGGTGACATCGCGGAGCTTGTGCACCGCCCGCCGCGCCATCGGCGTCACGCTGTCCGCACCATCCGCGCTGTCGTCGCCGGAGTCTTCGCGGCCCGCGTGGGCGAGATGTACGGCGCTCGCCCCGACCCTGGCGTACACCACATCGGCGATCACGGTGAGCTGTTCGTCGCCGGAGCCCTCGCGGGCGAAGCGCACCGCCACGCTCTCATCGCCGAGCCGGGGCATGGCGAGCTTCCTGGCTTCGTAGGTAACGGGCTCAGCGTCCTCGCCCGGGCCTTCGGTGATCTGGAACTTCGCGCACTCCCCCGCCGCCTTCCGAAAGGCCGCCAGAGCGCTGCGGGCCGTTCGGTCGTTGGTGTAGGCACCCGCCCCGGTGGTGATGAACGGCCCGGTACGGCTGCGGGCGAAACGGGCTTCCGCGCTGGTGCCGGCGCTGTCCGTGGCGCTCTGGAACAGTGCGCGGCAAGAGCCTTCGGCGGGCTGTGGGACGCCGATTCCGCGTTTCCTGGCCGCCCGCTCGCTGTCCGTGGCCCAGCCGCTCGGAAGGTCGTTGAGGTCGAGCAGCCCCAGCCGCAGCCGTTCCTCATCGAGCCCGGTGGGCTTGCCCCGTGGCTCGCGGGGTTCGGTCACCGAGCCCGTCCTGGTCGCTTCCGGAGAACCCTGGACGCCTGCACAGCCCGTGGCCAGCAGGCCGAGCGCGAAACTGGCCGCGAGGCCGGTCGCAGTGAGGCCGGCCGCAGCGAAGGCGGAGCGTATGTACGGGCCCATGGTCTCTATGGGGCCATCGCAACCGGGCGACGGCCACCGCCGTACGGCCAGCCGGGTGACGGGCCGGGCAGCCAGGGCTGCCTAGACCGCCTCGGACTAGACCGCCTCGAATTCTGCTCGCACCGGTTCGACGAGGATCCTGTCGATGTGGTTACGGCGGCCCGCCGTGGACTCGGCGGTGAGCCGCAGCCCCGTCAGGGTGGGGTCGGCGCGGTCCGTGGAGACGTCGACCACGGCAGTGGCGCCCGCGATGGGGACCTTGCCCAACAGCTTGGCCAGCAGCCCGCCGACGGTCTCGACATCCGCGTCGTCGAAGTCGTCGAGGCCGTAGAGATCGCCGAGGTCGCCGATATCGAGCCGGGCGGTGACCCGGTAGCTGCCCTTGCCCAGCTCCTCGACGGGCGGCAGCTCACGGTCGTACTCATCGGTGATCTCGCCGACGATCTCTTCCAGAATGTCCTCGATGGTGACGATTCCGGCGGTGCCGCCGTACTCGTCGACAACGACCGCGACATGGTTGCGGTCGCGCTGCATCTCGCGCAGCAGATCACCCGCGTTCTTGGTGTCGGGGACGAAGACCGCGGGCCGTATCGCCGTGGAGACCAGCTCGGACTCGGCATCCCGGCTGATGTGCACCTTCCGGGCCAGATCCTTCAGGTACACAATGCCGACGACATCGTCCTCGTTGTCCCCGGTCACCGGGATCCGGGAGTAGCCGGAGCGCAGGGCGAGGGTGAGCGCCTGGCGGATGGTCTTGTACCGCTCGATGGCGACCAGGTCGGTGCGCGGCACCATCACCTCACGCACCAGCGTGTCACCCAGCTCGAAGACGGAGTGCACCATACGGCGCTCCTCGTCCTCGATCAGCTGCTCCGACTGGGCCAGGTCGACCATCGCGCGCAGCTCGGCCTCGGAGGCGAAGGGGCCCTTGCGGAAGCCCTTACCGGGCGTCATCGCGTTACCGAGGAGGATCAGCAGCTGGGGGACGGGGCCCATCACGCGGGCCAGCGGGACGAGCACATAGGCGCTCGCGGTGGCGGTGTTGAGCGGGTGCTGCCGGCCGATGGTGCGCGGTGAGACTCCGACGGCGACAAAGGACACCAGCACCATCACGGTGATGGCGACGGTCAGTGCCTGCCAGGTCTCCTCGAAGTACCGGATGGAGGCGAAGGTGACGAGCACCCCGGCCGCCATCTCGCTGGCGACGCGCAGCAGCAGCGCCAGGTTGAGGTAGCGGGTGGGGTCGGCGGCGACCACGGCGAGCTTGGCGCTGCCGCGCCGCCCGTTGCGTACCGCTTCCTCGGCGCTGAAGCTGGTCGTACGGGCCAGCCCGGTCTCCGCGCAGGCGGCCAGCCAGGCGATCACCGTCAGCAGGACGGCGGCGGCGAGAAGCTGGGCGGTCATGTCGTGGTGGGAGCCGGGGAGGGGCCCGTCAGGCCGCGCTCCGCCCGCCAGCCGTCGACGATGGCCTTCTGCAGACCGAACATCTCGGCCTTCTCGGAGGGCTCCTCATGGTCGTAGCCGAGCAGATGCAGCACGCCATGGACGGTCAGGAGGTGGAGCTCCTCGTCCATGGAGTGCTGCGTCGGTGCCTGCTCGCCCTGCCGCTTGGCGACCTCCGGACAGAGCACGATGTCGCCGAGAAGTCCCTGGGGGGCCTCCTCTTCCTCCTTGGCGGGCGGGCGCAGCTCGTCCATCGGGAAGGACATCACATCGGTCGGTCCCGGCAGGTCCATCCACTGCAGATGAAGCTGCTCCATGGCGCCGGCGTCGACGACGATGACCGAGAGCTCGGAGAGCGGGTGGATACGCATCCGGCCCAGGGCGTAGCGGGCGATGTCGAGGATCGCCTGCTCATCGATTTCCTCGCCGGATTCGTTGTTGACGTCGATCGACATGGTGCTGGCGGGTTACTTTCCGTTGCGGTCGTCGTAGCGGTCGTACGCGTCGACGATACGGCCGACCAGCTTGTGCCGGACGACATCCTGGCTGCTGAGCCGCGAGAAGTGGACGTCGTTCAGGCCCTCAAGGATCTCCTGGACCTGGCGCAGTCCGCTCTTGGTCCCGCCCGGCAGGTCAACCTGGGTGATATCACCGGTGACCACGATCTTGGAGTCGAAACCAAGCCGGGTGAGGAACATCTTCATCTGCTCGGGGTTGGTGTTCTGTGCCTCGTCGAGAATGATGAAGGCGTCATTGAGCGTCCGGCCGCGCATATACGCCAGCGGCGCGACCTCGATCGTCCCGGCGGCCATCAGCCGGGGGATGGAGTCGGGGTCGAGCATGTCGTGCAGCGCGTCGTAGAGCGGCCGCAGATAGGGGTCGATCTTCTCGTAGAGCGTGCCCGGCAGAAAGCCGAGCCGCTCGCCCGCCTCCACCGCCGGCCGGGTCAGAATGATCCGGTTGACCTGCTTGGACTGCAGGGCCTGCACCGCCTTGGCCATGGCGAGGTAGGTCTTGCCGGTGCCCGCCGGGCCGATCGCGAAGACGACCGTGTGCTGGTCGATGGCGTCGACATACCGCTTCTGGTTGAGCGTCTTGGGGCGGATGGTGCGGCCGCGGTTGGAGAGGATGTTCTGGGTGAGCACCTCGGCGGGTGTCTCATCGACGCGGCCCGTACCGTCTTCCGCGCTGCGGAGCATCGCGATGGACCGCTCCACCGCGTCCTCCGTCATCGGCTGGCCGGTCCGGAGCACCAGCATCATCTCGTCGAACAACCGCTGGATAAGGGCGACTTCCCCGGCATCACCGGTCGCGCTGATCTCATTTCCCCGGACATGGATGTCCGTAGCGGGGAACGCTTTCTCGATCACACGCAGCAGGGAGTCACCGGACCCGAGCACCGTCACCATGGGGTGCTTGCTGGGGACGGCGAAGTGGGCACTTGCCTGTTCTGTGGATGTCTGCGTCATGGGCTGGCTCTGTGGCCTGCACATCCCTCTCTGTCGCTGCTATGTGCCTGCGCTATCAGGGTACGACGCGACTATGACAAGCCCGAGCCCTTTCGCACCGACCCCTACGGAGGGTTACGGGAGTTGACGGAAACCGATGGTCGGTACGGCCCGCCGCAGCGGCCAGGGCCGCTCGCTGTCGGAGAGCAGCACCCGCAGGAAGCCGTAGCGGCACAGCTCCGCGGGGTCCTGGGCGGGGCAGGCGTGCACCCGGTGGCACCAGGCGGCGATCTCCGACCAGCCGGGAGCCGACAGCGAACCGCCGAACTCCTGCACCGACAGCGCCGCGGCCAGCCCGGCGAAGGCCAGCCGGTCCGCCAGCGGCCACTGGGCGAGGGAACCCATCAGAAAGCCCGCCGTGAAGACATCCCCGGCGCCGGTGGTGTCCAGGGCCTCAACGGGGATGGCCGGCACCTCGGCGGTCTGCCCGGTACGGCCGTCGGCGGCGTACGCGCCGTCCGGGCCCATGGTGACCACGGCGAGCGGCACATGCTCGGTCAGCGCCCGGGCGGCGGCGCGCGGGCAGTCGGTGCCGGTGTACCGCATGGCCTCCCCGGCGTTGGGGAGGAACGCCTCGCAGTGCCGCAGATCGGTGAGCTCGGCCAGCTCCCAGCGCCCGGTGTCGTCCCAGCCCACATCCGCGAAGATCCGGCTGCCCTGGGCGGCGGCGGTGGCGATCCACTCCTGCGGCTCCCCGGGAACCAGCGAGGCGACAGCGGCCCGGGCCGGGGGCACCCCCCAGTGCGGCAGCCCGGGCATGGGCTGCTCCGGCGGCGGGGCCTCATGGCCGTGCGAAATCATCGTCCGCTCGCCCTCGTACGCCATGGAGACGGTCACCGGCGAGTGCCAGCCGGGCACCGTACGCGACAGCCGCAGATCAACGCCCTCGCCATGGGCGAGCGAGTCCCAGCAGTACGAGCCATACACATCGTCACCGAAGGCGGCCGCGAGGCAGGTCCGCAGGCCCAGCCGGGCCAGGGCGGTGGCCATATTGGCGACCCCGCCGGGGCTGGACCCCATGCCCCGGGCCCAGGACTCGGTGCCGCGCACCGGTGCGGAATCCAGGCCCGTGAAGATGATGTCCAGGAAGACGGTCCCGGTCAGATACACATCACAGGCCGGATCCTGGGGGGTGCGCACAGCGGCGAGCGGGTCGAGCATGCCTTCAGTCTGCCGGAAGCCCAGTACGGTCCGTATCATGCGACTCTCAATTCTCGGCGGGGGCGGCTTCCGGGTGCCGCTGGTGTACGGAGCGTTGACGCGGAATCCCGGTCCGGTGACCGAGGTGACGCTGTACGACACCGACGCGGTACGGCTCGGGGTCATCGGCTCCGTACTGGAACGGATGGGCGGGCCCGGCGGCTCTCCAGCGGTCCCCCGGGTGCGTATCGCCGACAGCCTCGATGACGCGCTGCGCGGTGCGGATTTCGTCTTCTCCGCGATCCGGGTGGGCGGCACGGCCGGGCGGACCCGGGATGAGCGGATCCCGCTGGCCGAGGGGGTGCTGGGCCAGGAGACGGTGGGCGCGGGCGGCGTGCTCTACGGGCTGCGGACGATCCCGGTGGCGCTGGAGATCGCCGAGCGGGTGCGGGCGGTGGCCCCGCGGGCCTGGGTCATCAACTTCACCAATCCGGCGGGCATGGTGACCGAGGCGATGTCGGCGGTGCTGGGTGAGCGGGTGATCGGCATCTGCGACTCCCCGGTGGGCCTGGTGCGCCGTGCGGCCCGCGCGGCGGGCGCCGACCCGGATGCCGTCGGCTACGACTACACCGGGCTCAACCATCTGGGCTGGCTGCGCTCCCTGACGCTCGACGGCCGCGATCTGCTGCCCGGGCTGCTGGCCGACCCGGGGGCGCTGGCCTCCTTTGAGGAGGGCAGGCTCTTCGGTGCTCAGTGGCTGCAGGCGCTGGGGTCACTGCCCAACGAGTATCTGCACTACTACTACTTCCGCCGGGAAACGCTGCATACGGTCCGGGCGGCCGCCGAGACCCGGGGTGAGTTCCTGATGCGGCAGCAGGACGCGTTCTTCCAGGAGGCCGCTAAGGATCCATCGGCGGCGTATGAGCTGTGGGAGCGCACCCGGCTGGAGCGCGAGGAAACGTATATGGCCGACAGCCGGGCGGCCACCGGCGGCTGGTCCCGGGACAGCTGTGATCTGGACGGCGGTGGCTATGAGCAGGTGGCGCTCGCCCTCATGCGGGCGATCTCCCGCGACGAGCGGACGAGGCTGATCCTCAATGTGCCGAACGAGGGCACGGTCCCGCAGCTGCCGGATGACGCCATCATCGAAACGGTCTGCGAGGTCGGCGCCGAGGGCGCCCGGCCGCTGCCCTGCGCCCCGCTGGGGGAGGCGGAGCTGGGTCTGATGCTCCAGCTCAAAGCCGTGGAGCGGGCGACGGTCGAGGCCGCTGCCACCGGCTCATGGCAGGCGGCGCTGCGCGCCCTGGCGCTGCATCCGCTGGTCGACTCCCCGGCGGTGGCGGACCGGATTCTGGAGCGGGCGGCCTGGGCGGGGACGCCCGCTGACGAGCTGGCGGCGGCACAGCGGCGGCACTGGCAGGAGACCTACCGCGCCCACCCGGAGATGTACGGCACCGAGCCCTCCGGGCCCGCCACCTACGCTGCGGACGTCTTTCAGGCGGCGGGTGCGCGCGAGGTGCTGGAGCTGGGCGCCGGGCACGGCCGCGACGCGCTGTATCTCGCCCGGCGCGGATTCTCCGTACAGGCCGCGGACTTCAGCGCGGACGGCCTGGCACAGCTGCGGGAGCGTGCCGAGCGGTCGGGCGTCGGGGAGCGGGTGACCACCCTGGTCCACGATGTACGGACCCCGCTGCCGCTGGACGACCACAGCGTGGACGCCGTCTTCGCGCACATGCTGCTCTGCATGGCGCTGTCCACGGCGGAGATCCACGCCGCGGTGGCCGAGATCGGCCGTGTGCTGCGCCCCGGCGGCACCTTCGTCTATACGGTCCGCCACACCGGCGATGCCCACTACGGCTCGGGCACCGCGCATGGCGATGACATCTATGAGCACGGTGGTTTCGCCGTGCACTTCTTCGACCGCGCCCTCGTCGACTCCCTGGCACGGGGCTGGCGGCTCGATGAGGTGCACGCCTTCGAGGAGGGTGAACTGCCCCGGCGGCTGTGGCGCGTTACCCAGACGCTGCCCGCTTGGGCACCGGGACCCGCAGCAGGTCCCGGGCGACGGTGAGCTCACCCTCGAAGCCCGCCGCGCGGGCCTGCGCCGCGAAGACCTCAGCGGCCTCGGGTGCGCTGTACCGCTGGGAGAAGTGGGTGAGGACGAGGTGGCGGACCCCGGATACGGCGGCGATCCGGCCCGCTTGTCCCGCGGTCAGGTGGCCGTACTCCTTGGCGAGGCCGGCATCCTCGTCCAGGAAGGTGGCCTCGATGACGAGCATGTCGCAGCCGTCCGCCAGTTCATAGGCTCCATCGCACAGACGGGTGTCCATGACGAAGGCGAAGCGCTGGCCGGGGCGGTGCTCACTCACCTCGGTGAGCGGAACGCCGCGCAGCTCGCCCGCCCGCTGGAGGCGGCCGATGTCCGGCCCCGTGATGCCATGGGCGGCGAGCCGGTCGGGCAACATCCGGCGGCCGTCGGGCTCAACGAGCCGGTAGCCATAGGACTCCACCGGATGGGAGAGCTTACGGGCGGTCAGGGTGAAGGCGGGTGTGGTGGCCAGGGCTCCGGAGGAACGGACCGGCTCCTCGTGGAGCTGCACCGTCTCGCGGTACGCGGTGGCGTAGCGCAGCCGGTCGAAGAAGCGCTGGCCGCTGGCCGGGAAGTGGGCGGTGACCAGGTGTGGCACCCGGTCGAGGTTTATGCGCTGGATGACCCCGGCCAGGCCCAGTGAGTGGTCGCCGTGGAAGTGGGTGACGCACAGCCGGGTGAGATCGTGCGCGGCCACCCCGGCGCGCACCATCTGACGCTGCGTACCCTCGCCGGGGTCGAAGAGGATGCCCTCGCTGTCCCAGCGCAGGAAATAGCCGTTGTGGTTGCGGTGCCGGGTCGGGACCTGACTGGCGGTGCCGAGAACGACCAGTTCGCGAACTGACAAGGAATTATCCGGGAGGCCATTCCAGGCCACGTCCGGCGAGGACGTGGGCGTGTGCGTGGAAGACGGTCTGGCCCGCGCCAGAACCGGTGTTGAACACGACGCGGTACGACTCCGCCTTGTCCTGCGCGGCGACCTCGCCCGCCTCCCGGAGCACATCCGCGGTGATCCCCGGCTCGGCGATGGCCAGGGTGGCGGCGTTGGCGTAGTGCACCCTGGGGATCACCAGAACATGGGTGGGTGCCTGTGGGTTGATGTCCCGGAAGGCGACGGTCGTCTCCGTCTCCCGGATGATGGTCGCCGGGACCTCGCCCGCGACGATCTTGCAGAACAGGCAGTCGGCCTGCGGTTCTCCAGCCATGGAGCGGATGCTACCGGTCATGCTCCTACTTCTGCTGCGGTGACGGCTCGCAGGGGCACTCGGTGCGGGATCGGCGGTGACGGTCACCGTCTCGGTCACCGTTTCCCTGCCCGTGGGGGCGGGTGGTTCGGGCGGCGTCGGCGGTGCGGGTGGCGTGCTGGTGGGGCGCGCGCCGCAGTTACCCAGGGCGTTCGCCTGGAAAACGGTCTCACCGGCGACCTTGGCGGTCAGATCGCCACGTACGCAGCGGCCGCCGGTCTCCTCCGTCACCTGCCCGTTGATGGTGATCTTCTTACGGTCCTCGGTCTCACCCAGGCAGTCCACCGTGGCGACGCCGCGCACGCTGGGAGAGGCATCCCCGGTGGCCCGCTCGCCCACGGTCGAGGTGCAGTTCAGCCACTTGACCTTGACGCCCTCACGCTCCAGCGCCCGGGTCCCGGCCTGGTCGGTGGCGACGGCCACCGCGAAGGCGCTCAGGCCACTGTCGGCCGCCGGTTCGCACGCCGCGACCCCGACGACCAGCACTCCGGCCGCGCCCATGGCGCCGATGAGGCGTAACGCCCTCATACCGCCAGCGTCCCACCGCCCCCCACCTGGCGGAACACCGATATTCAGCCACCCTCGCCCACCGACCGGGCCGTGACGCGGCTCAACTCCAGCGGCCGGTACGGCCCAGCAGCAAGGCCACCGCGGCCGTGCCCGCGGTGGAGGTGCGCAGCACGCTCGGGCCCAGCCGGTACGGCTTCGCGCCCGCCTCCGCGAAGGCGGCCAGCTCCTCCGGGGAGACACCGCCCTCCGGCCCGATGACCAGAACGATCTCACCGTCCGTGGGAAGCTCGGCGGTGGCCAGCGGCTCGCTCCCCTCCTCATGCAGCACGGCCGCGAAGTCGGCGCCGGAGAGCAGCGGCGTCAACTGCCGGGTGGTGGCGGGCTCTTCGACGATCGGGAAGCGCAGCCGACGGGACTGCTTGCCCGCCTCCCGTGCGGTGGCACGCCACTTGGCCAGCGACTTCTGCCCACGCTCACCCTTCCACTGGGTGACGCAACGGGAGGCCGTCCACGGCACGACGGCATCCACACCGGTCTCGGTCATGGTCTCCACGGCCAGCTCGCCCCGGTCCCCCTTGGGCAGCGCCTGGACCACGGTGATGCGCGGCTGCGGCTCGGCCTCGGTACGGACCTCGGTGACCGCGACCTCCAGCCGGTCCTTGCCCTCGGCCGCCAGCACGGTGCCGTACGCCCCGGTGCCCGCACCGTCCGTGAGCACGATCTCCTCACCGGCCCGCAGCCGCCGTACCGAGACAGCGTGCCGCCCCTCTGGTCCATCGAGCAGCACCGTGCCGACGGCCAGCCGGTCCGTCTCGGCAAGGAAGACCGGCGCCGTCATCCCGCTCCCCGGTTGGTCAGCCCGCCACGGGCCATCTCCAGCTCGGCGGCCAGCAGCTCGACCAGCTGCCCGGCCGGCAGCGAGCGGGCCATCCGGTGGCCCTGCCCCGCCCACAGCGCCATGCCCTGCGGATCCCCGGCCCTGGCGGCCGCCTTGCGCAGCCCCGCCGTGAGGTGGTGCACCTGCGGATAGGCGGCGGGCGCGTACGGCCCGTGCTCCCGCATGAAACGGTTCACCAGCCCGCGCGCGGGCCGCCCGGAGAACGCCCGGGTCAGCTCGGTGCGGGTGAACAGCGGATTGGTCATGGCCTCCTTGTGCAGGGTGTGCGCCCCGGACTCCGGGCAGACCAGAAAGGCGGTGCCGAGCTGGGCGGCGGTGGCGCCCGCAGCGAGCGTGGCGGCGATCTGGCCGCCACGCATCAGCCCGCCCGCAGCGATGATCGGGAGCTGGACGGCCTCGCTGATCTGCGTAATCAGCGAGAGCAGCCCGACCCCGGCGCCGAACCCGTCGGACTGCGCAGTGTCCCGGTGCGTGCCCTGGTGGCCACCTGCCTCAATGCCCTGCACACAGATGGCGTCGGCGCCGGACCACTGGGCGGTCTGTGCCTCGGCGACCGAGGTGACGGTGACCACCGTCACCGTGCCGACCTTGGTGAAGTTCTCCAGGACCCGGCGGGACGGGCAGCCGAAGGTGAAGGAGACCACCGGCACCGGGTCGTCGTAGAGAATCGCGAGCTTGCCCTCGTAGGCGTCGTCCGTGCCCTGGTCGGGGTCGCCGAGCTCGGTCTCGTACCAGGCGGCCTCGCCCGAGAGCTGTTCCCGGTAGACCTCGACCGCGGCCGAGGTGTCGCTGCCGGGGCCGGTGGACGGCTGCGGCATAAAGACGTTCACCCCGAAGGGGCGATCGGTCAGCCGTCGCAGCTGTTTCATCTCCTCGTACATCGCCTCCGGGGTTTTGTACCCAGCGGCGAGAAAGCCGAGGCCTCCGGCCCCGTTCACGGCGGCGACCAGCTCCGGGCAGGAAGCGCCACCGGCCATGGGGGCCTGCACGATGGGGTGCTCGGACAGAGCGGAGAGCGTCGTCAGGGCGGAGGACATGGCTACATCCTGGCACGGTGCGGTATGACCGCTACGGGTGGGCCGGAGCCGTCCGCTCCGCGCGGGGATTCTCCCCGTCCCGCCCCTTCCCGGCTCTACCGATATGCGGCTCCGCCGCGTGGCGGGGCGCCGCCCGGCTGCGGGGGTGCCGTGGGTGGGTTTCCCCAATTCCCGCCCCTTCCCGGAACCGGGGCTTCGCCCCGGACCCCGGGGTTGGCCCGGTGCGGGCCGGTGGCCGGTGTTGTGCCCACCCTCCCCCATAGCCTTAAGGGCATGGGGGGACCCCCATCGCCCCTCGGGCGGCCCGAGTGCCCACAACACCTGGGGGTCTGGGGGCGGCAGCCCCCGGTTTCGGGAAGGGGCGGGGTTGGGGAAAACCCCCTCCGCCCGCATCCTCCGTCAGCGGCCGTTGAAGGCGTCCTTCAGGCGGGAGAACAAGCCCTGCTGGCCCGGCTGAAACTGGCCCAATGGCCGCTCCTCGCCCCGCAGCTTCGCAAGCCTCCGCAGCAGTTCCTCCTGCTCCGGCTCCAGCTTGCTGGGCGTCTGCACCTCGACATGAACGATCAAGTCACCCCGGCCGCCACCACGCAGATGAGTGACGCCGCGCCCGTGCAAGGGGATTGACTGGCCGGACTGAGTACCGGGCCGGATGTCGACCTCCTCCACACCGTCCAGCGTCTCCAGCGGGCACTTCGTGCCCAGCGCAGCCGCCGTCATGGGGATGGTGACCGTACAGTGCAGATCGTCGCCACGGCGCTGGAAGACCGAGTGCGGGTTCTCATGGATCTCGACATAGAGGTCACCAGCCGGGCCACCGCCGGGCCCGACCTCACCCTCACCGGCCAGCTGGATCCGCGTTCCGTTGTCCACACCGGCCGGGATCTTCACCGTCAAGGTGCGCCGCGAGCGGATCCGCCCGTCACCCGCGCACTCGGGGCACGGGGTCGGCACGACCGTGCCGAAGCCCTGGCACTGCGGACACGGCCGCGAGGTCATGACCTGGCCCAGGAAGGACCGGGTGACCTGCGAGACCTCACCGCGCCCACGGCACATGTCGCACGTCTGTGCCGAGGTGCCGGGCGCCGCGCCCTCACCGCTGCAGGAGGTGCACACCGTCGCGGTGTCGACCTGGATCTCCTTGGTCGTACCGAAGGCCGCCTCGTCCAGATCGATATCGAGCCGGATCATGGCGTCCTGGCCCCGCCGGGTGCGCGAACGCGGCCCGCGCTGTGCGGCGGTGCCGAAGAAAGCGTCCATGATGTCGGAGAAGTTGCCGAAGCCGCCCGCTCCGAAGCCAGCGCCGGCCGCGCCGCCCGCCGGGTCCCCGCCCAGGTCGTAGACCTGCTTCTTCTGCGGGTCGGAAAGCACCTCGTAAGCGGTGTTGATCTCCTTGAACCGCTCCTGGGTCTTCGGATCCGGGTTCACATCCGGGTGCAGCTCACGGGCCAGCCGACGGAATGCCTTCTTGATCTCGTCCTGCGAGGCATCGCGCTGTACGCCGAGGACCGCGTAGTAGTCCGTCGCCACTTACGACTCCGCGAGAATCTGTCCGACGTAACGTGCCACTGCGCGTACCGCTCCCATCGTTCCGGGGTAGTCCATGCGGGTCGGTCCGACCACGCCGAGTTTGGCGACTGCCTCGTCGCCGGAACCGTAACCGACCGAGACCACCGAGGTGGAATTCAGACCCTCGTGAGCATTCTCATGCCCGATACGTACGGTCATGCCCGAGTCCTTGGCCTCCCCGAGCAGTTTGAGCAGGACGACCTGCTCCTCCAGCGCCTCCAGCACAGGCCGGATGGTCAGCGGGAAGTCATGACCGAAACGAGTGAGATTGGCGGTGCCGCCGATCATCAGCCGCTCCTCGGTCTCCTCAACCAGGGTCTCCAGCAGGGTCGCCAGCACCGCCGAGACCGTCCCCCGGTCCTCCAGGTCGAAGGAGTCCGGAAGGTCCTGCACCAGCTGCGGCACCTCGGTGAAGCGCTGGCCCACGGTGCAGCTGTTGAGCCTGGCCCGCAGATCCGCCACGGTGGTCTCACCGATGGGCGCCGGGCAGTCGACCATACGCTGCTCGACCCGTCCGGTATCCGTGATCAGCACCAGCATCAGCCGCGCGGGCGCCAGTGACAGCAGCTCCACATGCCGCACCGTCGAGCGGGTCAGCGAGGGGTACTGCACCACGGCGACCTGCCGGGTGAGCTGCGCCAGCAGCCGCACCGTGCGTCCCACGACATCGTCGAGGTCGACGGCTCCGTCGAGGAAGTTCTGAATGGCCCGGCGCTCCGGAGAGGACAGTGGCTTGACACCCGCCAGCTTGTCCACGAAGAGCCGGTAGCCCTTGTCGGTGGGGATACGGCCGGCACTCGTATGCGGCTGAGCGATGAACCCCTCGTCCTCCAGGGCGGCCATGTCATTGCGCACGGTCGCCGGGGAGACCTGGAGATTGTGCCGCTCGGTCAGGGCCTTGGAGCCGACCGGCTCCTCGGTGCCCACATAGTCCTGGACGATGGCGCGCAACACCTCGAGTCTGCGTTCACTGAGCATTCCGCGCACCTCCGTCCGGCCGTGGTCTGACGATCATCCACTTTGGCACTCCTCTGATCCGAGTGCCAGCTCCCTGAGCCAGTGTACGGCCGGGTGCCGCAGCCAGGGCAAGGGCGGCCGGACCGACGGTACCGCGCACGGTCCGGCTCTCAGTGAGCGCGCCCTTGGTGGTGGCGCTAGCGTCGCCGTATGAAGCCCACTTGGGAAGAGCTCGCGCCGGGAGTCGTACGACGCCGGATGCCGGGCTGGGACGAGACGATCGGGGCGGTCGCCGGTTCTGCGGGGGTGCTCGTCGTCGACACCGGCGCCACTCTGCGTGACGGCGCGGAGACCCGGCGGCAGCTCGTTGAACTCTTCGGGCTGCCGGTCACACATGTGGCGCTGACCCATCCGCACTTCGACCATGTCCTGGGCACGGCCGCCTTCGCCGGGGTGGAGGTCTACGGCGCGGTCGGCACGGCACTCCTGCTCTCCGGTCACCGCGCCGTGGAGGAGCTCCGTGAGGACGCCATCCGGCATGGTGTCGACCCCGACGCGGCGGCTGAGGCCGTGGATGTCCTGGTCGCCCCGCACCACCAGGTGTCCGGGGAGCTGACGCTGGCGCTGGGTGAGCGCCAGATACTGCTCGCCAATGTCGGCCCCGGGCATACCTGCCATGACCTGGCCGTTCTCGTACCGGGCGAGCCGGAGGTCGTCTTCTGCGGCGACCTCGTCGAGGAGTCCGGCGACCCCCAGGCCGGTCCGGACGCCCAGCCCGGCCAGTGGCCCGCCGCGCTGGACCGGCTGCTGGCGCTGGGCGGCGAGGACGCGACGTATGTGCCGGGGCACGGAGCTGTGGTCGACGCGGCCTTCGTACGCGCCCAACGGGACCTGCTGGCAGGGCGCTTCGCTCATCCGTAGGACAATGGCGTCCATGCGAAGCAGGCGGTACAGCTCGGATCTCACGCCCCCATGGCAGCGGAGCAAGCCGGTGCCGGAGGTCCCGGCGGAGCCGGATCTGGTGGTGGAGGAGGTCACCACCGGCTTCTGCGGGGCGGTGATCCGCTGCGAGAAGACAGCCCAGGGCCCGACCGTGACGCTGGAGGACCGCTTCGGCAAGCACCGGGTCTTCCCCATGGAGCCACGGGGCTTTCTGCTAGAGGGCAAGGTCGTCACGCTGATCCGGCCCCGGCCCGCCACTGCCACCACACCCACCGGACCTGCCCCACCACGGCGCACCGCCTCCGGCTCCCTCGCCGTGCCCGGCGCCCGGGCCCGGGTGGCCCGGGCGGGGCGTATCTATGTCGAGGGCCGCCATGACGCGGAGCTGGTGGAGAAGGTGTGGGGCGACGATCTGCGGATCGAGGGCGTGGTCGTGGAGTATCTGGCGGGCATCGACGACCTCCCGGCCATCGTCAAGGACTTCTCGCCCACCCCCGAGGCCCGCCTCGGCGTCCTGGTGGACCATCTGGTGCCGGGCTCAAAGGAGTCCCGTATCGCCGCAGCGGTGACCGATGAGAACGTCCTCATCGTCGGCCACCCCTACATCGATATCTGGGAGGCGGTGAAGCCGGCGTCCGTCGGCATCGGCGCCTGGCCCCGGGTGCCACACGGCCAGGACTGGAAGACCGGGGTCTGCCGCGCGCTGGGCTGGCCCGGGAACACGGGAGCCGCCTGGCAGCGCATCCTGAGCGCCGTCACCTCATACCGCGACCTTCAGCCCGATCTCCTCGGTCCGGTGGAGCGGCTGATCGACCATGTGACGGTGGGCGGCCCCACCGGGGGCAGCTAGTCCACCAGATCCCGGACGACCGCGTCGGCCAGGAGCCGCCCTCTCAGGGTCAGCGCGGCCCGGCCGCTGTCGTACGCGTCGGGCCGCAGGAGACCGTCCCCCAGCGCCCGCCGCGCGGCCGCCGCCCCAGCGGGGGCGAGGAGATCCAGCGGGCATCCCTCCACCAGCCGCAGCTCAAGGAGGACCCGCTCAATGCGACGGTCCTGTGCCGTGAGGACTTCCCGCCCCGCCCCCGGCGACCGCCCTTCCGCGAGGGCCTGCGCGTACGCACCCGGATGCTTGACGTTCCACCACCGCACCCCACCGACATGGCTGTGCGCTCCGGGGCCCGCGCCCCACCAGTCCGCACCGGTCCAGTACAGCTCATTGTGCCGACAGCGGCCTCGGTCGGTCGTCGCCCAGTTGGACACCTCGTACCAGCCGAAGCCCGCGGCCGACAGCGCCTCCTCGGCGATGAGATAGCGATCGGCGTGCACATCATCATCGGTCATCGGCACCTCACCACGGCGGATGCGCCGGGCGAGCTGCGTACCCTCCTCGACGATCAGCGCATACGCGGAGACATGATCCGGCCCGGCGCCGATCGCGGCGGCCAGCGATGCCCGCCAGTCATCGTCGCTCTCCCCCGGCGTGCCATAGATCAGGTCCAGATTGACGTGCTCAAACCCGGCCGCCCGTGCCTCGGCGACACAGGCCTCCGGGCGGCCCGGCGTGTGTGTACGGTCCAGCACCTTCAGCACATGCTGCCGGGCGCTCTGCATCCCGAACGAGACCCGGTTGAAGCCCGCCTCCCGCAGCCGGGCCAGATACGCCGGGTCCACGGACTCGGGATTCGCCTCCGTCGTGATCTCCGCGCCTTCCGCAAGGCCGAACTCATCCCGGATCGCGGCGAGCATCCGCCCCAGGTCCGCGGCGGGCAGCAGCGTCGGGGTGCCGCCCCCGACGAACACGGTCTCGACCGGCCGGGGATCATCTCCCAGCACCTTGCGGGCGAGCCGGATCTCCTCGGCGAGCGTCTCGGCGTAGTTGTCCCGTGAGGCGAGTGCGCCGCCGGAGCCGCGCAGCTCACTGGCCGTGTAGGTGTTGAAGTCGCAGTAGCCGCAGCGCGTCGCGCAGTACGGCACATGCAGATAGAAGCCGAGCGGGCGCTCGGCGCTGCCCTCCAGGGCATGTGCGGGCAGCGTCCCGTCGTCGGGCATGGGGTGCCCATCGGGCAGTGCGGATGGCATACGCCCATTGTCCGGCATCCGTACCCGCCCCAGGCCCGGCGGCGGGTTTCCCCTATGCCGCCCCTTCCCGGCTGTACCGATATGCCGCTCCGCCGCACGGCGGGGCTTCGCCCGGCTGCGGGGGTGCCGGTGGTGGGTTTCCCCGTACCCCGCCCCTTCCCGTAACCGGGGCTTTGCCCCGGGGCCCCGGGGTTGGCCCTGTGCGGGCCGTGGCCGGGTTGTGCCCACCCACAGCCCCTCGCGGGGCTGCGAGTGCCCACAACACGGGGCGGGGGTCTGGGGGCGTCAGCCCCCAGTTTCGGGAAGGGGCTGGGTTAGGGGAACTCCCTCCGCCGACAGCGGCGCTCAGCCACTACCGACGGACGGAGTCCAGAGCTGGGAAGCCCTCGAGGCGCCCCCGGCGCCGAGAGGCGCGAGGGCGCCGTTAAGGAGGGGCGGGCGCCGTTAAGAAGGGTGCCTCCCTCTTACGCCTCGCGGGAGCCCTCGTACATCTCCTCCAGCAGATGGCCGAACTCCCGCTCCACCACCGGCCGCTTAAGCTTCAGGCTCGGCGTGAGCTCACCATGCTCGACATCGAGATCACGCGGCAGGATCCGGAACTGCTTGATCGTCTGCCAGCGCTGCAGCCCCTCATTGAGCCGATCCACATAGCCGCTGATCAGCTCGCGCACCTGTTCCGAGCCGACGACCTCCGCATAGCTCTTGCCGTCCAGACCGTGCTCCTCCGCCCAGCCCATGATGGCCACCTCGTCGAGGGCGATCAGCGCGGTGCAGAAGTTACGGTCGGCGCCGTGCACCATGATGCTGGAGACGTACGGACACACCGCCTTGAACTGCCCCTCGACCTCGGCCGGGGCGACGTACTTACCGCCGGAGGTCTTGAACATGTCCTTCTTGCGATCAGTGATCCGCAGATAGCCGTCGTCGGACAGCTCACCGATATCGCCGGTGTGGAGCCAGCCGTCGGGCTCCAGGACCTCGGCGGTCTTCTCCGGCAGCCCGTGGTAGCCCTGCATGATGCCCGGGCCACGCAGCAGGATCTCGCCGTCGTCGGCGATCCGGACCTCGCAGCCGGGCAGCGGCTTGCCCACGGTGCCGGTGCGGTAGGCCTCGCCGGGGTTGACGAAGCTGGCGGCGCTGGACTCGGTGAGGCCGTAGCCCTCCAGGATGTGGATGCCGGCGCCGGAGAAGAAGTAGCCGATGTCCGGAGCGAGCGCGGCCGAGCCGGAGACGGCGGCACGCAGTCTGCCGCCGAAGGCGTCCCGCAGCTTGGTGTAGACGAGCTTGTCAGCGATGGCGTGCTTGAACTTGAGTCCACTCGGCGCGGAAGCGGTACCCGTGCGGCGAAGGTTCTCCTGGGTGACCCTGCCGTACTCCCGGGCAACTTCCGCCGCCCACTTGAAGATCTTGTACTTGGCGCCCCCGGCCGCCCGCGCCTTGGTGGCGACTCCGTTGTAGACCTTCTCGAAGATGCGTGGCACCGCGGCCATATAGGTCGGCTGGACAACGGGCAGATTCTCAATGATCTTGTCGATACGGCCGTCGACGGCCGTGACATGACCGGCTTCGATCTGAGCGGCGGTCAGTACCTTGCCGAAGACATGCGCCAGCGGAAGCCACAGGTACTGCACATCTTCGCTGGCCACAAGCCCTGCCTGGACGATCGCCTTGGCCATGTACGACCAGCAGTCATGCGGCAGCCGCACGCCCTTGGGTTTACCGGTGGTGCCCGAGGTGTAGATGAGAGTCGCCAGCTGGTCGGGCTGGAGTGAGGCGACGCTGTCCTTGACACAGTTGGGGTGCTTCTCCAGATACGCCGAGCCGCGCTGCATCAGCTCGTCCAAGCTGAGCACCCAGCCCTCCGGGTCAGCGAGGTCCGTACGGCCCTCCCCCTCAGCGTCGATCAGCACGACATGCTTGAGATTGGGCAGCTCGGCACGGCGTTCCCGCACCTTGGCGAGCTGAGTGGTGTCCTCGGCGATCACCACTTGGCTCTCGGAGTCAGCGAGGATGTACGCCGTCTCCTCGGCGTTGGTGCTGGGGTAGACGGTGGTGGTGGCCGCTCCCGCGCAGAGGATGCCCAGGTCGGAGAGGATCCAGTCGACCCGGGTGTTGGAGGCGATCGCGACCCGCTGCTCGGGCTGCACGCCCAGATCCATCAGTCCGGCGGCAATGGCGAAAACCCGCTCTGCCGCCTCAGCCCAGCTGTACGATTTCCACTCGTCCGGTCCCTCACCGGTGGCGGGGGGCACGGGGTAACGGTACGCCTCTCCGGCCGGGGTGGCTTCGATCCGCTCCAGGAAGAGCGTCGCCACGGAGGGCGGCCGGTTTTCGATCATTGATTGCGTGTCGGTCACGACATCCTCCGGGGCCCGCTGCTTTGCTGGTGACTCACGAGTAACTCTCGAGCGGTGATCAGACTAGAGGCCCCGGCCCCCGTACGTAAGGGGCTGTGACCTGCCCAATTTGAGTCACCGAAGGTAGCCGCACGCGCACCGCGAGCAAACGGCCCGCCCCGGCGTCAGCCGACGGGCAGGCCACCCAGCAACGAGTTCCCGCCATCGCCCGCGAGGAGCGGGTTCAGGGTGGTAGTGGTGTCGCACACCTGCTCCACCACGCCACCCGGCTGAAGGTCGTACTTCGGGTAGCGCTCCCCGAGGTCCACCGTGACGTTGTCCGCGGACGTGTTCAGGCCCTTGAGCGTGCCGCAGACCAGGCCGTCTTCGGCCAGTGCGGATTTCAGAGCGAGCCCGCCCTGGTCGGCTGCCGACACCGGCGAAGCCGCGACGCCCACGGCCATCATGGAGCCGACGACGACAGCGGCGGCCTTCGAGTTCCTCACTTCAGTATCCCTTCCGTAGCGACATCCGCCCTACGTAACGAGACGCATCCGCATCTGGGATCACTGAAACCAAACGGTTTCCGCCAACTCACCCGAACAGCCGCAGCGGCTTATTTCTTGGACTTGGCCTCGCCGCCGCTGTCATCGGTGGAGAGAGCAGCGATGAAGGCTTCCTGGGGGACCTCCACCCGGCCCACGACCTTCATCCGCTTCTTGCCTTCCTTCTGCTTCTCCAGCAGCTTCCGCTTACGGGAGATGTCACCGCCGTAGCACTTGGCGAGAACGTCCTTGCGGATCGCGCGGACGGTCTCCCGGGCGATGACCCGGGCGCCGATGGCGGCCTGGATCGGCACCTCGAAGTGCTGCCGCGGAATGAGCTCACGCAGCTTCGTGGCCATGCGGACCCCGTACGCGTACGCCTTGTCCTTGTGGACGATCGCGGAGAACGCGTCCACCTTGTCGCCGTGCAGCAGGATGTCGACCTTGACCAGGTCTGCGGACTGCTCGCCGGTGGGCTCGTAGTCGAGCGAGGCGTAGCCACGGGTCTTGGACTTGAGGGCGTCGAAGAAGTCGAAGACGATCTCGGCGAGCGGCAGGGTGTAGCGCAGCTCCACCCGGTCCTCGGAGAGGTAGTCCATGCCCTGGAGGTTGCCACGGCGGGACTGGCACAGCTCCATGATCGCGCCGACGAACTCGCTGGGGGCCAGCAGCGTCGCGCGGACCATCGGCTCATGGACCTTGTCAATCTTGCCGGTGGGGAACTCGCTGGGGTTGGTGACGACATGCTCGGTGCCGTCCTCCATGTCCACCCGGTAGATCACATTGGGCGCGGTAGCGATCAGATCAAGCCCGAACTCGCGCTCCAGCCGCTCCCGGATCACCTCAAGGTGGAGCAGCCCGAGGAAGCCGACGCGGAAGCCGAAGCCAAGGGCGGCCGAGGTCTCCGGCTCGTAGACCAGCGCGGCGTCATTGAGCTGGAGCTTGTCCAGGGCGTCGCGCAGCTCCGGGTAGTCGGAGCCGTCCAGCGGATAGAGGCCGGAGAAGACCATCGGCTTGGGGTCCTTGTAACCGGCCAGCGCCTGGGTGGCGCCCTTGTGCTGCTGGGTGATGGTGTCGCCGACCTTGGACTGGCGGACATCCTTCACACCAGTGATCAGATAGCCCACCTCGCCGACGCTGAGCCCGTCCGCAGGGGTCATCTCGGGCGAGTTCGTGCCGATCTCCAGCAGCTCATGGGTGGCGTTGGTGGACATCATCCTGATGCGCTCGCGCCGGTTGAGCTGACCGTCGACGACCTTCACATAGGTCACCACGCCCCGGTAGGAGTCATAGACCGAGTCGAAGATCATCGCACGGGCGGGGGCGTCCTTGACACCGACCGGGGCCGGGACGAGCTTGACGACCTCGTCCAGCAGCTCTTCGACACCCTCGCCCGTCTTGGCGGAGACCTTCAGCACATCCTCCGGCGCACAGCCGATGAGGTGCGCCAGCTCAGCGGCGAACTTCTCGGGCTGGGCGGCCGGGAGGTCGATCTTGTTGAGGACCGGGATGATCGTGAGGTCGTTCTCCATCGCCAGATAGAGGTTGGCGAGGGTCTGTGCCTCAATGCCCTGGGCCGCGTCCACCAGCAGAATGCAGCCCTCGCACGCGGCGAGGGAGCGGGAGACCTCATAGGTGAAGTCAACGTGGCCCGGGGTGTCGATCATATTGAGGATGTGCGGGCTGCCCTCGTCCTCGCCCTGCGTGGGCGACCAGGGCATCCGCACCGCCTGGGACTTGATCGTGATGCCGCGCTCACGCTCGATGTCCATACGGTCGAGATACTGGGCGCGCATCTGTCGCTGCTCGACGACGCCGGTGAGCTGGAGCATCCGGTCGGCAAGCGTCGACTTGCCGTGGTCGATGTGCGCGATGATGCAGAAGTTGCGAATCAGCGCCGGGTCGGTACGGCTCGGCTCCGGCACGTTCGAAGGGGTCGCGGGCACGCAGGGGTCCTGTCAGGGTCATGGCTCGGATCGATACGTCGGTTCCTATGGTCCCATGAGAGGCGTGCAAGGTCCGGATTGGGAGGCCGAAGGGCCTGCTGGTAGGCTGGGCGACTGTGCCTGGTGCCCTCTTTCATAGGTCCACACCGGCACCGAAACAAATTCTCCGAACCTGAAAAGGCTCATTCGTGGCGAACATCAAGTCCCAGATCAAGCGGATCAAGACCAACGAGAAGGCCCGCCAGCGCAACAAGGCGGTCAAGTCCGAGCTCAAGACCGCGATCCGCCGGGTGCGCGAGGCCGTTGCTTCCGGTGAGGCCGAGAAGGCCACCGAGGCCGCTCGTACCGCGTCCCGCAAGCTCGACAAGGCCGTCAGCAAGGGCGTGCTGCACAAGAACAACGCCGCCAACAAGAAGTCGGCGCTGGCCCAGCAGGTCGCCTCGCTTCAGAAGTGATCCGCGGGGGCTCCGGCCCCCTTCCGCCGGTACGGGCTCAGCGGCCCCCTCTCTCTAGCCGCTCCGACCGGTACACAACCCAAAGCGCCGCACGCGGCCTGCGTTCGCCACGCGGGTGCGGTGCACTCAGCAGGATCTGTCAGGACCTTGTCCGGAGGCCCCGCGTCCCCTTTCCCCAGGGGGTGTTGGGGCCTTCGGTGTGCCGACGGGTATGTTTCTTCGCATGTCCATACCGGGGGAACAGCCAAACCCTTACGCGCAGTCCGGCTCACATCCGTATACGCAGCCGCAGCCCACCATGGCCTACGGAGCGGCGATGCCGCCGCCCGCGCCACCAGGGCCACCCGCCGCACCACCCTCCCCACCGCGCAAGGGTCTGCCCGGCTGGCTGTGGGGCGTAAGCGGGGCCTTTCTCGCCTCGGCCGTCTGGACCGCAGCGATGATCGCCACCGGTGGCTTCGGGGAGAAGGAGCCCGAGTCCGATCTGGCGGGCTACCACTTCCACAGCGATATGTGCCGGGCCTTCGACCGCTCCGCCCTGCGGGGGCACTACTCGGAGGACACGGACCGCGAACCCACCCAGTACTCATCCGAGCAGGACGCCCTGGACTCCAGCTACTGCAGCGTCCGGCTGAAAGCGCCCGGCGCCCGCAGCTACGACACAACGTATGTGAGCTTCCAGGTGGCCTGGCACAAGAGGGCCAATCCGGAGGGCGAGTTCGAGGCTCGGATGCGGGAGTACGAGCACCGCGAGAGCAAGACCGCGGACTATGAGGTCGAGGCGGTCGACGGGCTCGGTGAGGAAGCCTTTCTGATCACCGACCGGAGCAAGCGCAGCGACAAGGTGCGCTGGGCCAAGCTGGCGGTGCGGGACGGCTGGGTGGAAACCACGCTGGACTGGAACGACCTGTCCAGCGCCACCAGGACCGAGCAGCCGACCAAGGACCGGCTCCGGGACATGCTGACGTCCGATACGAAGGCCACGCTTGAGGCGCTGAAGAAGGAGCCGGAAGGCTCGGCGGGCTCAGCGGACGCGGACGACGCCGATGACGCGGACAGCCCTGACGACTCCAGCACCCCGGAAAACACCGCGCCGCCCAAGCGCGGCGAGGGCGATATCTGAAGCAGTCTGAGTCAGCGGGAGCGAGCGGCCCGGGAGATGGTGACCACCGCCTTCTCCAGGGCATACGCCGGGTCGTATCCGCCGCCCTTGATCGCCGCGTCGGCCTCCGCCACGGCACGCAATGCCACGGCCACGCCATCCGCGGACCAGCCCCGCATCTGCTGCCGGACCCGGTCGATCTTCCACGGGGGCATACCCAGCTCCCGGGCGAGATCGCCCGGACGCATTCCGCCGGGCGCGGAGGCCAGCTTGCCGATGGCCCGCACGCCCTGGGCCAGGGCGCTGGTGACCAGAACCGGGGCCACCCCGGTGGCCAGCGCCCAGCGCAGGGTCTCCAGCGCCTCAGCGGCCCGGCCCTCAACGGCCCGGTCCGCGACGGCGAAGCTGGATGCCTCGGCGCGGCCCGTGTAGTAACGGGCGACGACCACCTCGTCGATGGTGCCCTCGATATCCGCGGTGAGCTGCGCACAGGCCGAGGCCAGCTCGCGCAGATCGCTGCCTATGGCGTCGACCAGGGCCTGGCAGGCCTCCGGGGTGGCCGAGCGGCCCACCGAACGGAACTCACCCCGTACAAACGCCAGCCGGTCGGCGGGCTTGGTCATCTTGGCGCAGGCGACCTCCCGGGCGCCCGCCTTGCGGGCGGCGTCCAGCAGCCCCTTGCCCTTGGCGCCCCCGGCGTGCACCAGCACCAGGGTGATCTCCTCGGCGGGGGCGGCGATATACGCCTTGACGTCCTTGACCGTATCCGCGGGCAGATCCTGCGCCTGCCGTATGACGACGACCTTGCGCTCGGCGAAGAGCGAAGGACTGGTCAGCTCGGCGAGCGTGCCGGGCTGAAGCTCGCCGGGCGCGAGGTCCCGTACATCGGTGTCCGCGTCGGCGGCGCGGGCGGCATCGATCACTTGCCGCACGGCACGGTCAAGGAGCAGATCCTCCTGGCCGACGGCGAGCGTCAGGGGCGCGAGCAGGTCCTCGGACGGGGACTTCTTGGTCTTCGGGGGCATCGCGTCCAGCATCCCACGCCCCTCGGACAGCCTTGGAAAGCCTCGGACGGCCTCGGAAAGTCTCGTACAGGCAGAATGACCCGGTGAACGATGTACATCATGTGCTGGTGCTACCCGACCGTGACGCCGCCGAGGAGGTAGCCGAGGAACTGACCGAGAGCTTTGCGCTCCCGCAGGAGCCGCAGTTGGTCCGCGACGCCCTGGCCGGGGAGGACGACGCGGAGGACGCCCAGTGGCTGGTCGTGATCGAGGATCCCGGGGCCTGCTGTGACCCGGCGAGACTGGATGCCTTGGCCGCCGGACACGATGGCTGGCTGGAGCGGGAGTAAGGGGGCTCCCCGGCGTCTCGTACTGCGGACCCCTCGCTGGACCGGTCACGCGACGTGGCTACGCTGCATATATGAGCCGCGCACTCCAGCCCACCCCCGTCCTCGACACCGCCCGCCGCGCCAAGCAGGCCGCCACCATACTCGCCCCGCTGCCCCGCACCGCCCGGGACGAGGCGCTGCTCGCGATCGCCGACGCGCTGGTGACCCGTACGGGCGAGATCGTCGCCGCCAACAGCGAGGACATCGCCAAGGCCCGCGCCGCCGGCACCCCCGAGGCGATCATCGACCGGCTCACCCTGAACCCCGAGCGGATCGCGGCCATCGCCGCCGATGTCCGCGATGTGGTGGCCCTGCCCGACCCGGTCGGGGAGGTGGTACGCGGCTCGACCCTCCCCAACGGTCTGGAGCTCCGCCAGGTCCGGGTCCCGCTCGGTGTCGTCGGCATCATCTATGAGGCCCGCCCCAACGTCACCGTGGACGCCGCCGCGCTCTGCCTGAAGTCCGGCAACGCCGTACTGCTGCGCGGCTCGTCGTCCGCGTATGCCTCGAACACGGCCCTGGTCACCGTCCTCCGGGACGCGGTAGCCGCCGTGGGGCTGCCCGCCGACGCTGTACAGCTCGTCCCCGGGGAGAGCCGGGACAGCGTCACCGAGCTGATGACCGCCCGCGGTCTGGTGGATGTGCTGATCCCGCGCGGCGGCGCCTCGCTCATCAAGACGGTCGTCGAGGGCTCCACCGTCCCGGTCATCGAGACCGGCACCGGCAACTGCCATGTCTACGTCGATGAGCATGCCGATCTCGATATGGCGGTGGACATCCTGGTCAACGCCAAGGCCCAGCGCCCCAGCGTCTGCAACGCCGCCGAGACCGTCCTGGTGCACGCCGGGATCGCGGACGCCTTCCTGCCCCGCGCGCTGGCGGCGCTGACCGAGGCCGGGGTGACCGTGCACGGCGATGAGACATGGCAGAAAGCCAGCGACGCGGTGGTGCCCGCGACCGATGAGGACTGGGCCACCGAGTACCTCTCGTATGACATCGCCGCCGCCGTGGTGCCCGATCTGGACACCGCTGTCGCCCATATCCGGCGCTGGACCTCCGGACACACCGAGGCGATCATCACCCGGGACACGGCGGCCGCCCGCCAGTTCGTCTCCCTGGTGGACTCGACCGCGGTCATGGTCAATGCCTCCACCCGTTTCACCGACGGCAGTCAGTTCGGCTTCGGCGCGGAGATCGGCATCTCGACACAGAAGCTGCACGCGCGCGGACCGATGGGGCTGCCGGAGCTGACCTCGACCAAATATGTGGTCACCGGTGATGGGCACGTGCGCGACTGAGGAAGGAATTCTTTTTCTCCCTGCCCCGATTGACCGAACCGGTCTAGGCTGGTTCATGTGCCGGACGACGTGGGGGGCCAGCCGTTCCCGGACGGCGAGGAGCCCGAGAGCCGCGACCACGGGGCAGCGGACGATGAGTTCGCCTCCGTGGTGCTCGACGAGGAATTCGTACGGGCCGCCGAGGTCCATGAGCCCACGGCCGCAGAGCGCATACTGGCCGCCGCGCAGTTCCGTGCCGAGTCCGAGGCAATACCGCCGTATGAGGAGGGCTACGGCTACCGCCCGCGGCCGGACAGCGAATTCGAACGTGACGGCTTCGATGACGACGTCTACGACCGGGACCCGGACGAGGACGACGAGGGCCGCTTCGACCGCAGCGACTACGGCGAGTACACCGAATACGCGGAGTACGTGGCCGGGCGGCCGGACCCGCGTGGCGGCCGGGGCCGTATCCGCTGGCAGCGCCCGGTCGCCTGGGTGCTCGCCGTCGTCATGGGTGTCGGCATGGTCGCGATCGCCTTCGCCGCGGTCTACCGCGGCACGTCCACCCAGCGCGAGGAACCCACGCCGCCGCCCGTCAGCGAGATGGACTCCTCGGTGAACGGGCCACCTGGAGCGCTGCCCTCCATCTCCGCCGACACGCAGGCCCCGACCTCCGCAGCGGAGCCGGACTCCAGCTGACCGGCGACCGCCGTGAACTTGTCACGTAACAGCGCGTTTACGAGGCGCCCCTACTGCCTACCCTGTCTTTATGGCCGGGCGTGGAGACCCTCCAGAAGGGACACCCGAGGGCGTTCCGGGGGGCGAAGATGAGTACCGTTCAACCGTTTTCGACGAATCCTTCGTGCGGGCTGCCCATCTTCAGGAGTTCTCCGCCCATGAGCGCATGGCGGACCATGAGCACCCCGTGCGCAGCCGGCCCGGGCGGACGGAGAAGAACTCCCCAGGAATACCGTCCATATCGTTCAAGCAGAGCTTGGTGCTGTTTGTACTGATCGTGCTCGCCTTCGGCACCGCGATCTTCATCGGTATGCGCAATCCGTACCAGGAACCGGCGCCACCGCGCGCACAGCCGCTGCGCTCCACCGTCATCCCGCTCGTGCCACGCGGCACGGTGCCCGGGGCGGAGCCCGATGATCTCTTCCAGCACAGCCCCGCGGCTGAATTCCGCAGCGGAGCGGAGGGAGTGACGCTGCCCTCCCCCCAGCGCACCGAGCACTTCTCGGACGGCCAGGTGATGGCCGCGCTCACCACCGCCAAGACCTATGTCGTCGAGTCCTCCCTCGACCCGGAGGTGCTCACCGGCGGTGCGATACGCCCGGTGCGTGAGCTCCTTGACCCCGACCAGTATGAGCAGTTCGACCGCAGTATGCGGAAACCGGTGGCGGACGGCCGGCACGCGGCGACCGGTTGGCTGGTGCGGTTCGACCCGGAGAAGGTGGCCCTCGCCGACCCCAGGATGCGGGTGCGCGGCACCCTCACGGCCACGGAGGTGAGCAAGGACGCCCTGGAGGTCACCGCCGACCATGTCATCGTCTACGCCCTGCGGTCCGCTGAGGGCGGCGACCGGGCGAAGGCGTCGCTGTTCACCGTCCGTCGCGAGGTGCGGATGCGGTTCACACGGGATGATCTGCGCGACCGGCGGCTCGCGCTGGAGCAGGCCGCGACGCAGGCCGGACCGCTGCCCTGCGCGGCCGGTACATATGAACGGCTGTACCCGCTGCTGGCCGGTGAGAACGCCAGCACGGACCGCTCGGCCGGTACGGACCCGTACGCCCAGGGACGGACCACCACCTCGCTGTGCGGGGTGCTGGCGGGGACCGCCCAGCCGAGCCTGCCGGGCTAGCTACTTCTCCTCGGTGCCACCGGTGCCGCCGGTGCCGCCGCTGCCACCGCTGTCACCGGTCCCGCCGCTGCCTTCCGTGCCACCGGTGCCACCGGTGCCGTTGGCCTTACGGCCGCCGCCGGTCGCGAAGTCGCGCAGCTTGCCGCCCAAGTCCCCGGCGCCGCCCGCGAGATCGCGGACCAGACCCATCAGCGGATCCTTGCTGGACCTCATGGAGTCGGCGTAGTGGTTCGCGGACTCCCGGAAGGAGTCGCTGACCGAGGTCCCCCCGTCCTCATCGCGTTTGGCATAGTGGCCGTCCATCAGCCGCTGGAAGTCACGGCTGGCCGCCCACCTCTTCAGCTCGGCGGCGCGGACCGCGGTGAACGGGTGGCTGCGCGGCAGCACATTGAGGATCTTCAGCACGGAGTCGCGCAGATCCCCGCCCGCCTCGTACTCCTCGGCCTGCGCCAGGAACGCGTCGACGTTCATCTCATGCAGATGGTTACCGCCAGCGATCTTCATCAGCCCGCGCATCGACGCTTCAAGGTTCTGTCCGACCAGCAGCCCGGCGCGGTCCGCCGACAGCTCGGACTTACGGAACCACTCGCGCAGCGCGGTCACCAGGGCCATGATCGCTACATTGCCCAGCGGGATCCAGGCCACCTTGACCGCGATGCTGGTGAGGAAGAGGAGGATCGTGCGGTAGACCGCGTGCCCGGACAGCGCGTGCCCGGCCTCATGGCCGACGATCGCCCGCATTTCCTCGTCATCGAGCAGCTCAACGAGCCCGGTCGTCACCACGATGATCGGCTCGTCCAGACCGATACACATGGCGTTCGGCTGCGGGTCCTGGGTGACGTACATTGGCGGCGTCTTCTCCAGATCCAGGATCTGGCAGGCGTCCCGCAGCATGTCGTTCAGATGCGCGAACTGCTGGTCGCTCACCCGCACCGAATCGGAGAGGAAGAGCAGCCGCAGACTGCGCTCCGGCAGCATGCCGCTGAGGGTCTTGAAGACCGTGTCGAAGCCGGTCAGCTTGCGCAGCGCGATCAGTGCGGACCGGTCGGCCGGATGCTCGTACGCACGGGATGAAATCCCCGGGAAACGCCGCCGGTCACGTCCGGGCAGATGCTGGGTGTTGCCATTGCTGTCGCTCATTTGGTCCCCTTACGGGTCTTAGCGGCCCGTCCCCCATGGCTGCCTTCGTGGCTGTGCGTCCAGCCTACGGGGTGGGCACGCCGAGCCACAGGAACCCGGTCCGCTTACGATGTGCTCAACTTCCTGCCCGATCGCATCCTGGATAGGTCCGTAAACGATGACTATCGCCAGCTCCGTGCACTCTCTCGCTCTGCTTGCCCAAGGCGGTGAGCACGGTGGCCAGCACGACAGCCTCAACCCGTACGTCATTGGCGGCGGCGGTCTGCTGGGTCTGCTCCTGCTGCTGTGGATCACTACTCGCTTCAACCGGGACCGTTAGGGTCGGCACGCATGGGAGAGCGCACAGTGGCCGGATCCAGCAAGCGGCGGCTCGGTGTCATGGGCGGGACCTTCGACCCGATCCACCATGGCCACCTGGTCGCCGCGAGCGAGGTCGCGGCGCGGTTCCACCTCGATGAGGTGATCTTCGTGCCGACCGGGCAGCCGTGGCAGAAGAGCCACAAGACGGTGTCCCCGGCCGAGGACCGTTATCTGATGACGGTCATCGCGACCGCGTCCAACCCGCAGTTCTCGGTGAGCCGTATCGATATCGACCGCGGCGGCAAGACCTACACCATCGACACCCTGCGGGAGCTGCACGCGGAGCACCCGGACGCGGATCTCTTCTTCATCACCGGCGCTGACGCGCTCGCGCAGATCCTGACCTGGCGGGACGCGGCGGAGCTGTTCTCGCTCGCTCACTTCATCGGTGTGACCCGCCCGGGCCACCACCTTGCCGACCCGGGACTCCCGGACGGCGGGGTGTCCCTGGTCGAGGTGCCCGCGCTGGCGATCTCCTCCTCGGACTGCCGGACGCGTGTGGCCAACGGGGATCCGGTCTGGTATCTGGTGCCGGACGGTGTGGTGCGCTACATCAACAAGCGCAAGCTGTACCGGGACGTTCAGGCGCAGAGGGGCTAGAGGGGCGGCAGTCGTGAACGACCGACAGGATCCGTACGGGGAGCAGCAGTTCTACGGCTACGACGAGTACGGCCGGCCGATCTACCACGACCTACAGGCGACCCAGCAGACATACGACCCATACGCGGGTCAGCCGGTGTATGACCCTTATGCGACGCAAACCGGTCAACAGCAGCCGATACGGCAGGATTACGGCCACGACCAGTATGGGTACGAGCCCTACGCCCAGCAGCCACAGCAGGCTCAGCAGAACTGGGTTCCGCAGCAGCCGCAGTACGAGGACTACGGGCCCCAACAGTCGCAACAGCCGCAGCAAACCCAGCAAACCCAGCAGCCCTCCGTCCCGGAGCCGCGCCAGGCCACGCAGGAGCCCGAGGACTACCGGACCGAGCAGTTCTCGTTCATCGAGGAGAAGGACGAAGAATCCGAAGACGTCATCGACTGGCTCAAGTTCAGCGAAAGCCGCACCGAACGGCGCGAAGAAGCCAAGCGGCGCGGCCGGAACCGGATCATCGCCCTCATCGTGGCTCTGACCCTCGCGCTGGTGGGCGGTGTCGGCTACCTCTGGTACGCGGGCAAGCTCCCCGGAATGCCGAGTGACGACGGTCCGGCGGTGGCCGCTGACAGCGCCGAGAAGCGCGATGTGATCGTCGTCCATCTGCGCCAGCTCGGCAGTGGCGACACCTCCACCGCGCTGCTCGTCAACAACGAAACCGCAGGACGCGCCACCACCGTCCTGCTGCCGAACTCACTGGCCCTCTCCAGCGATGAGGGCACCACCACGCTGGGCAAGTCCTTCAAGTCCCAGGGCGCGGGCGCCACCCGGGACGCCCTGGACACCCTGCTCGGTTCCGACATCAAGGGCACCTGGCGGCTGGACACCCCTTATCTGGAGAATCTGGTCCAGCTGGTCAGCGGCATCACGGTCGACGCGGACACCACCGTGCCGGGCGCCAAGGAGGGCGACAAGCCGCTGGTGCACAAGGGCTCCGCCCGCGAAATGAACGGCCAGACCGCCGTCGCCTACGCCACCTACCGGGCTGCCGGTGAGCCGCAGACCAAGCAGCTCGCCCGCTTCGGGCAGGTCCTGCAGGCCACCTTGAAGAAACTGCCCAAGGACGCGGAAGCGGCGACCAGCACGGTGCAGAATCTCGGTCAGATCCCCGATCCCTCCCTCTCCGACTCACAGCTGGGCTCGGCTCTCGCGCTGCTCGCGGAGTACGCCGGAAAGGGCGCCTACGAGACCGAGCTGCTGCCCGTCGAGGCGAACGGCACGCTGAGCGACAAGACCGCCGAGGGCCTGGTCAAGAAGGTGCTGGGCGGCACCGTCAAGAACTCCGACCCGGACGCGGCCCTGCGGGTCCGTGTGAAGAACGCCACTGGCACCCGGAGCGCCGCCGACACGGCCCGCGCGGCGCTGGCCAACGGCGGCTACACCGTGGTCTCCACCGGCGCGGCCGATGCCGCGGTAGCCACCAGCACCGTGACATATAAGGATGAGGCGGACGCGAAGAAGGCGCAGGAGGTCGCCAAGACCCTGGGCCTGTCCCCACGGGCGGCCAGGAAGGGCGAAGGCGCGGCCAACGCCGATGTGACGGTGGTGCTGGGCAAGGACTACAAGGGTTGACCGGGCCGTCGGCCGGTCGTGAGACCCTGGGTGCGTATTCGACCGCTAACCGAAAGCTCTGCCTGTGACCGCCACGGACCGCTCCACTGAGCTGATCAACGCCGCCGCCCAGGCGGCTGCCGACAAGCTCGCGCACGACATCGTCGCGTATGACGTAAGCGATGTGCTCGCCATCACCGACGCCTTTTTGCTGGCCTCCGCACCCAATGACCGTCAGGTCAAGTCGATCGTCGACGGGATCGAGGAGCGGCTGCTGAAGGAGCTGGGCGCCAAGCCGGTCCGCCGCGAAGGCGAGCGCGACGGCCGCTGGGTCCTGCTGGACTACGTCGATATCGTCGTGCACGTCCAGCACAGCGAGGAGCGGGTCTTCTACGCGCTGGAGCGGCTGTGGAAGGACTGCCCGCAGTTCGAGCTGCCGGCGGACGCGAAGGCGACCCAGGGCAAGGCCGCCGGGGCTGGGGCGGGGACTGCTGAGGCCGCTGAGTCCGCTGAGACCACCGAGACCACGCAGGACGGTGAGCCCCGGTGAAGATCCGTGGGCGCAAGATCGTCCTATGGCGCCACGGCCAGACCTCCTGGAACCTTGAGCGCCGTTTTCAGGGCTCCACGGATATTGCGCTGACCCCGGAAGGTCTCAATCAGGCACGCCGGTCGGCCCGGCTGCTGGCCGGGCTCAAGCCGCACGTGATCATCTCCTCCGACCTGGCCCGGGCCCGGGCCACTGCCGCCGAGCTCTCGGCCATCACCGGTCTGACCGTCACCCACGATGAGGCGCTGCGTGAGACGTACGCGGGCAAGTGGCAGGGCCTGACGCATGACGAGATCATCGAGCGCTTCGGGGAGCAGTACGCCGCATGGAAGCGCGGTGAGCCCGTACGCCGGGGTGGGGGTGAGCTGGAGACGGAGGTCGCCGACCGCGCGGCCCCGGTCGTGGAGGGCACCCTGGAGAAGCTGCCCGACGGCGGCACCCTCGTCGTCGTGAGCCACGGCGGCACCATCCGCACCACCATTGGCCGCCTTCTGGGCCTGCACCCAGGCACCTGGGAGGCGCTGGGCGGCCTCTCCAACTGCTGCTGGTCCGTGCTGGGCGAGAGCGTCCGTGGCTGGCGGTTGCTGGAGCACAACGCGGGCACCCTGCCCGAGCCCGTCCTCGGCGACGACGACTGAGCGGATTTCTCATCCGGGCAGGTCACCGGGTAGAGTTCTCATCGTTCGCGGCACGGCGGAGGAGATCTCGGCAGGGCTGAGAACGCGGGGCTATAGCTCAGTTGGTAGAGCGCTTGCATGGCATGCAAGAGGTCAGGAGTTCAATTCTCCTTAGCTCCACACCGCTCCGCACTCTGATCCCGTCCCTCTCGTGGGGGCGGGATTTTTGTATGGCACCTGAGCACCGGCGCTCCGGCCTCCCGGTCTCTGGGGGGAACATGGCAGAATCGGACCACCGGAGAGGGGGTCGGGGCGAACGGGAGGAACGCTGCGGTGCGGACGCGCATCCACGGGCAGATCGAGAACCGGCTCGGTACCGAGCGGCACCCCCTCCCAACCGGCCTGCGGTGTCCCGCCTGTGGATCGGCGCATGTCGCTCAGGTGCTGGGGGACAACGGAGGGGTTTCCTACGTGTGCACGGCCTGTGGCCATAGCTGGAGCTGATACGGACTGATGGGTGCACACAGCAGGAAGTGCGACTGGTGCGGCAGCGGCACCCCGATCGTCCGCGATATGGAGCCGGTCAACGCCAGCTATCAGTACTGGTGCGTGGAGTGCGCACGGGCGCTGATCATAAAAGGCGACCCCATCGAGACGTACCGCGAGCTGGAGGGTGAGCCGATCTACGGCCGGCTGCTCGATGAGCACTGCACCCTCAAGCGGTTCTACTCTTTCGTCACCGCCTGAGCAGCCGTTTGGCAAAGCCGGGTGGGGTCCGTGTACAGTAGGCGACGCCGCCGCAGGGACGCCCTGCGGAGGACCAGACCCGGGGCTATAGCTCAGTTGGTAGAGCGCTTGCATGGCATGCAAGAGGTCAGGAGTTCGATTCTCCTTAGCTCCACAAAGGCCAGAGGCGATGTGTGTCCGCGCAGAGCGCGGAGCATGTCGCCTTCGCTGTTTCCGCGAGGCTTCGCCTCGCGCCCTCCCGGCTCCGTGCGGGTGCCACGGGCCCTTGCGGTACTCTGACCGCATGCGTGCTGTACGCCTTCTGCTTAGCGAGCCGCGCTGATCGACCCCGGCCCCGGCCCGCCGGGGCCGGAATCGGCGCGGCGTCCCCTCCTGTGTGAGGGGCCCTTTTGTTTTACAGGGCTTGTTGCCGCAGGCAGAGACGACCGATGGAGCTTTGAGGACATGAGCGAGACCATGACCGCCGTGGAGAACGCGGCCCCGCATCGCTATACGGCGGCCCTGGCCGCCGACATCGAGGCACGCTGGCAGGACTTCTGGGACAAGCACGGCACCTACGAGGCGCCCAATCCCAGCGGTGAGCTGAGCGGCGACGCGGAGCTGGCCGCCAAGCCCAAGCAGTTCATCATGGACATGTTCCCCTACCCCTCGGGTGCGGGGCTGCATGTGGGCCACCCACTGGGCTATATCGCCACCGATGTCTTCGCCCGCTTCCAGCGGATGACCGGCCACAACGTGCTGCACGCCCTGGGTTTCGACGCCTTCGGGCTGCCCGCCGAGCAGTACGCGGTACAGACCGGCACCCATCCGCGGGTCTCCACCGAGGCCAACATCGTCAATATGAAGGTCCAGCTGCGGCGGCTGGGCCTGGGCCACGACAAGCGCCGGTCGTTCGCGACGATCGACCCGGACTACTACAAGTGGACCCAGTGGATCTTCCTGCAGATCTTCAACTCCTGGTACGACGAGGAGGCGAAGAAGGCCCGGCCGATCGACGAGCTGGTCAAGCAGTTCGAGTCAGGCGAGCGGGACACCCCGGACGGCCACGCGGCGTGGAGCGAGCTGAACGCCGCCGAGCGCGCGGATCTGCTGGGCGACTACCGGCTGGCGTACGCCTCCGACGCCCCGGTCAACTGGTGCCCGGGGCTGGGTACCGTGCTGGCCAATGAGGAGGTCACCGCCGAGGGCCGTTCCGAGCGCGGCAACTTCCCGGTCTTCAAGGCCAAGCTGCGCCAGTGGAACATGCGCATCACCGCTTACGCCGAGCGGCTGCTGAAGGACCTGGACGAGCTGGACTGGCCCGAGGCGATCAAGCTGCAACAGCGCAACTGGATCGGTCGCTCCGAGGGCGCCCGGGTGGACTTCCCCGTCGACGGGGACAGCGGCGAGAAGATCACCGTCTTCACCACCCGCCCGGACACCCTGTTCGGCGCGACCTATATGGTGCTGGCCCCCGAGCATCCGCTGGTGGACGCCATCGTTCCGGAGGCCTGGCCCGCCGACACCCGTGAGGTGTGGACCGGTGGCCACCGTGGCCCGGCCAAGGCGGTCGAGGAGTACCGCGCACAGGCGGCGGCCAAGTCGGATGTCGAGCGGCAGGCCGAGGCCAAGGACAAGACCGGTGTCTTCACCGGCGCGTATGCCACCAACCCGGTCAGCGGCGAGCAGATTCCGGTCTTTATCGCCGACTATGTGCTGATGGGCTACGGCACCGGCGCGATCATGGCCGTACCCGGCCAGGACGAGCGCGACTGGGAGTTCGCTACGGTCTTCGAGCTGCCCATCATCCGTACGGTCCAGCCGCCCGAAGGCTGGCAGGGCGAGGCGTACACCGGCGAGGGACCGGCGATCAACTCCGCCAACGACGAGGTCGACCTGAATGGGCTGGACGTCCCGGAGGCCAAGCGGCGCATCATCGCCTATCTGGAAGAGCGCGGCATCGGCGAGGGCACCGTCAACTACCGGCTGCGCGACTGGCTGTTCAGCCGCCAGCGCTACTGGGGCGAGCCCTTCCCGATCGTCTACGACGAGGACGGCATCGCCCACCCACTGCCCGAGTCCATGCTGCCGCTGGAGCTGCCCGAGGTCGAGGACTACTCGCCGCGCACCTTCGACCCGGACGACGCCGACACCGAGCCGGAGACCCCGCTGTCCCGGAACGAGGACTGGGTCAACGTCACCCTGGACCTGGGCGACGGCGCCGGCCCGCGACCGTACCGCCGCGAGACCAACACCATGCCCAACTGGGCCGGTTCCTGCTGGTACGAGCTGCGCTATCTGGACCCGCACAACAGCGAGCGGCTGGTCGACCCGGACATCGAGCGGTACTGGATGGGCCCGCGCGAGGGCATGCCGCACGGCGGCGTCGATCTGTACGTCGGCGGCGCCGAGCACGCGGTGCTGCATCTGCTGTACGCCCGCTTCTGGTCCAAGGTGCTGTACGACCTGGGCCATGTCTCCTCGGCCGAGCCGTTCCACAAGCTGTTCAACCAGGGCATGATCCAGGCCTATGTCTACCGGGACAGCCGTGGGTTCCCGGTCCCCGCCGCCGAGGTCGAGGAGCGGGACGGCGCGTACTTCTACGCGGGCGAGAAGGTCAAGCGCGAGCTGGGCAAGATGGGCAAGTCCCTGAAGAACGCCGTCACACCCGATGAGATCTGCGTGGACTACGGCGCGGACACCCTGCGGCTGTACGAGATGGCGATGGGCCCGCTGGACGTATCGCGCCCCTGGGACACCCGGGCGGTCGTCGGCCAGTACCGGCTGCTGCAGCGGCTGTGGCGCAATGTCGTCGACGAGGCGACCGGCGAGGTCACCGCCGTGGACACCGAGCCGGACGAGGCTTCCCTGCGGGCGCTGCACAAGGCGATCGACGGGGTCCGCCAGGACATGGCCGGGCTGCGCTTCAACACCGCCATCGCCAAGATCACTGAGCTGAACAACCACGCCACGAAGCTGTCCGTGGTGCCGCGTACGGTCGCCGAAGGCCTCGTCCTGCTGATCGCGCCGCTGGCCCCGCATATCGCCGAGGAGCTGTGGCGCAGGCTGGGCCACCAGGACTCCGTGGTGCACCGGGACTTCCCGGCGGCCGACCCGGCGTATCTGGTCGATGAGACGGTGACCTGTGTCGTCCAGATCAAGGGCAAGGTCAGGGCCCGGCTGGAGGTGCCCCCGTCGATCTCGGAGGCCGATCTGGAGGCCCAGGCGCTGGCCGACCCCGCGATCGTGGCCGCGCTGGACGGCGCGGGCATCCGTAAGGTGATCGTCCGGGCGCCGAAGCTGGTGAACGTCGTCCCGGCAGCACCGGCGTGAGGCGACCCCTACGGGATCGCTGAGGGGGTGGTCCGGGTCCCGTCAGGGCCCGGACCGCCCCTTTCCGACTAGGCTGAGAGAGTCGGTTCCGGACGGACGGAGGCGCTCGGAATGGAGATCGCTGCGGTGCTGGTGGGCCTGCTCTTCCTGCTCTTCGTCACCTTGGGCGTGGTCGCCGCGGTGAAGGCCGTACGGGCCGTGGGGCGCGGTGTGGAGCGGGCGGGCCTGGAGGTGCGCCGGAGCATCGACGGGACCGCGCTCAAGGCGAAGTCCGCCCAGCCGGGGCCGGTCGGCCAGGTGGCCCGTGCCCGGCTGGAGCTGCGGTCGTCCATCGACAGCACCCGGCGCGAGCTGGCGGCCGCCGCCGTCCACGATCCCTCGCTGAGCGAGGCCATGGGGCTGCTTGACCGGCTGCACGACCACGCCCGGGTGGTCGACCGTGAGCTGGGCGCGCTGATGGACCGGGAGCCCGACAAGGCCCGGATCGCCGCCCGGCTGCCCGAGGTTCAGGAGCGCGTCGCGGGCATCAAGCAGTCCGCGGACTCCCTGCGGCACGCCGCGCAGGACCGCGCCCAGCGGTATGACGCGGAGGAGCTGGCCGCGCTGCGTGAGCAGATCGAGATCGAGTCCGGTGCGCTACGGCACTGGACACCGCCCCAGCCCGAGCTCCCCGACTCCCCCAAGAACCACCCCCGCAAGGCGCCCTGACCCCCCGGCTGTACCGATACGCGGCTCCGGGGCGCGGCGGGGCCTTGCCACCGGCTGCGGGGGTGCCGTGGGTGGGTGTCCCGTGTCCCGCCCCTTCCCGGCTGTACCGATACGCGGCTCCGCCGCACGGCGGGCTCCACCCCCGGCTGCGGGGATGCCGAGGTGGCTTCCCCATATCCCGCCCCTTCCCGTAACCGGGGCTCCGCCCCGGGGCCCCGGGGGTGGCCGGGTGCGGGCCAGTGGCCGGTGTTGTGGCCCACCAAGCGTCGCGAGCTCCGCCCCGGGGTTAGCCGGAGCGTTGTGGCTGGTGTGCGTGGGCGGTTGCGTAGCAGGGTGGACCCACGCCCCTCGCGGGCTGCGCGTGCCCACAACACGCGGCGGGGGTCTGGGGGCGGCAGCCCCCGGTTTCGGGAAGGGGTGGGTCAGGGGAGGACAACCCACCCGCAGGCGATCGCCCCGCCCCGTAATCCAGTAACCTCCGCTGCATGCACCGTCACGTCGCGATCGTCACCGACTCCACGGCCTACCTGCCACCGACGGCGCTGCGTGAGCACCGCATCACCTCCGTGCCGCTGACCGTGGTGCTCGGCAACGAGGCCCTGGAGGAGGGCACCGAGATCTCCGCCCGCTCACTGGCCGAGGCGCTGCGGAAACACCGCGCGGTCACCACCTCCCGGCCCAGCCCGGAAACCTTCGCGGCGGCGTATCGCGAGGTCGCCGCGGCGGGCGCGGACGGAATCGTCTCACTGCACCTCTCCGCGGAGTTCTCCGGCACCTATGACGCGGCGGTGCTCGCCGCCCAGGACGCCCCCGTGCCGGTACGCGTCGTGGACACCGGCATGGTCGCCATGGCGCTCGGCTTCTGCGCCCTGGCCGCGGCGCAGACGGCCGCGGCGGGCGGCTCGCTGGACGAAGCGGTGGCGGCGGCGGAGAAGCGAGCCGAGGGCACCTCGGCCTTCTTCTACGTCGACACCCTCGACTACCTCCGCCGGGGCGGCCGGATCGGCGCGGCCCAGGCGCTGCTCGGCTCGGCACTGGCCGTAAAGCCCCTGCTGGAACTGGCCGACGGCCGCATCGGCATGCTGGAGAAGGTCCGCACCGCCACCAAGGCCATCGCCCGGCTCGAAGAGCTCGCGGTCGCCCGCGCGGGTGAGTCCGCGGTCGATATCGCCGTCCACCACCTCGCCGCCCCCGACCGCGCGGACCACCTCGCGGACCGTCTCCGCGAGCGCGTTCCCGGCCTGGCCGACCTCCATGTCAGCGAGGTCGGTGCGGTCATCGGTGCCCATACGGGCCCAGGGCTGCTGGGCGCGGTGGTATCACCGCGCTGAGGCCCCGTACGGCTTCCCGAGTTGTCCACAACTCCCGAGTTCTCCACCGGAATTCACCAAGATCACCACAGGGGACGGAATCTCCCTATCGTCGGTGGGCATGAACTCCCGCTCACGCACCGATACCACCGGCCCCGGCCGTGCGCGGCGTACCCGCCGCGCCGCCGCCACGGACCGGGCTCAGTTGCGCGTCGCCCGGGCCACAGCGTTGTTCACGGAGCCGCCACCCGTGCGGATTCCCCGCCGCCCGTCGCTCAATGGCCCCGGTGCGGGCCGCCGCCGAGTGCTGCGGCGGCGGCCTGACGGGGGCGATGCGCTGTTGTCCCGGGAAGCGGCCATCGCCGCAGCCCGCGCGGCGATCCGGCACAGCCGTACCGGCCCGTCACCAGCCGTCGGCCGAACACCGCCTGCGGCCCCGCAGAAGACCCAGAAGGCGCAGCCCCACCGTCCACCGGACCTACCAGCCCCAACAACCCCAACAGCCAGAGAAGCCTCCCCGCCGCCCAGCGAAGACGCCGCTACCGAGCCGACCAGTCGCCAGCCCGGACGGATCTGGCTCGCCGTGCGGGAGCGGCTGCCGCTGTGGCTGCAGCTGCGCTGCGGGGTGGCGCCCAGGACACTGGCAGCCCTCGTCGTGGTGCTGGTGGTGGCCGCCGGATTCGCCGCGCACCAGCTGTGGAGCGGACGGCCCCAGACCGTATCGGCACCGGCACCTACGTCGGCACCAGCACCGACTCCGCAGCCGTCGCCCGGACCGCCACCACAGAGCCAGCAGCAGCTGATGGTGGATGTCGCGGGGAAGGTGCGTAAGCCCGGTGTGCACCGGCTGCCGCGCGGCGCCCGGGTCGCGGACGCGCTGAAGGCCGCGGGCGGGCTTCAGCCCGGCACCGGCACCGACGGCCTCAACCGGGCCCGGGTGCTCGCCGACGGGGAGCAGATCGTGGTGGGGCAGGAGCCCCAAACCAGCGCCGACGGCACGTCCCCCGGCGGCAGTAGCGGTGGCAACGGCAACGGCATGGTCAGTCTGAACTCCGCCACCGCCGAACAGCTGGAGACCCTGCCTGGCATCGGCCCCGTACTGGCCCAGAGCATCGTCGACTTCCGCACCCAGCACGGCGGCTTCTCCTCGGTCGACCAGCTCCGGGAGGTCAGGGGCATTGGCGATCGCCGGTTCGCCGATCTCCAGCCCCGCGTCAGCCCATGACACCACCGCGCCCGGCCGTACACGCGGCGGCCGGAAACCGGCTGGGAGCATCGCACCCGCGTCAGGAAGGCCCTCCCGATCTGCGGCTGGTCCCACCCGCGGTGGCGGCCTGGAGCGCGGCGGCGCTCGCGCTCGGTACGAGCGGGCACGCCGTAGCGGTCGGCGTAGCCGTCTGCTGCCTGGCGGCAGCAGGGCTGTTCGTCGCTGCCCGCCGGAAGCGGACCGACAGCGTGCGGGTAGCTACCGCCATGGCGCTGCTGTGCGCCGCCGCCGGAGGCGCCGTCGCGGGCCTGCACACCGCGGCGGTGCGCGACGGACCGCTGCCCAAGCTGGCTGAGCGGCAGACGCACGCCACAGTGGAGGTGACGCTCACCAAGGACCCACGGCTGGCCCGGCCCCGGGCCGGTGCGGCCGGTGCGCCCCGGCCCGTCGTCCTGGCGGCCGAGGCCACCCGCGTCACCACCGCCGACGGCCGGGAAACGGCCATCCGCAGCCCCGTTCTGGTCATCTCCCCGGTCCAAGAGCCCCACGCCTGGCTGTCGTTACTGCCCTCCACCCAGCTCCGGCTGTCGGCCCGTCTCACCCCACCCCTCGACGACCAGGGCGGGGACCTCACGGCGGTGCTGCGTGTCACCGGCTCCGGACCACCGGAGGTGATCGCCCCGCCGACCGGGCCGCATCGCCTCGCGGGCCACCTGCGGGCCGCCCTGCGGGAGGCCACCGACGGGCTGCCGGGCGACGCCCGCGCCATGCTCCCCGCCCTGGTCGTCGGCGATACCTCCCGCATCCCGCCGGAGCTCCGGGAGGCCGTGCAGGCCACCGATATGACGCACATGATCGTCGTCAGCGGTGCCCATCTCGGCATCGTGCTCGCCGTGCTCATCGGCACTCCCGGGACCGCCTCCCGCGCCGAGCGCGGCGGTCTCGCCGCCCGGCTCGGGGTGCCGCTGCGCACCACCGCCGTGCTGGGCGGCGGGCTCGTTCTCGGCTTCATCGTGCTGTGCCGCCCGGGGCCCAGCGTGCTGCGCGCCTCGGTCTGCGGCGGCATCGCCCTGCTCGCCATCGCCACCGGCCGCCGCCGCTCCCTGCTGCCCGCCCTCGCGGCCGCCGCGCTGCTGCTCATCCTCTACGACCCCACCCTTGCCCGGTCGTATGGATTCCTGCTCTCCGTGCTGGCCACCGGGGCACTGCTCCTCCTCGCCCCGCGCTGGAGCCTGGCCCTGCGGCGTCGCGGGGTGCCGCTCCGGCTCGCCGAGGCGCTGGCGGCCGCGGCCGCCGCCCAGGTGGTGTGTGCCCCCGTGGTCGCCGTCTTCGCGGCCCGGGTCAGCCTGGTGGCCATCCCCTGCAATCTCCTGGCCCAACTGGCCTTCGCCCCAGCCACCTTGCTGGGCTGGGGTGCTCTGGCCACCGCACCGGTCGCCATGCCTCTGGCCACCGCGCTGGCCTGGCTGGCAAGCTGGCCCGCCCGCTGGATCGCCACCATCGCCCGCACCGGCGCGGCCCTGCCCGGCGCCCAACTCGACTGGCCCGGCGGCTGGTTGGGTGCGGCACTGCTGGCCGCCCTCACTCTGCTCCTGCTACTGCTCGCCCGCCGAGCACTACGCAACCCCTGGCTCGCAGCGGCCTGTGCCCTGCTGCTCCTGCTCGCCGTACTCCGCCCGGCCCCGCTCCACCGGGCCATCACCGGCTGGCCACCGCCCAACTGGCGGATCGTGGCCTGCGATGTGGGCCAGGGCGACGGCCTGGTGCTCGCCGCAGACCCCGGTACGGCCCTGGTCATCGACACCGGCCCCGACCCGGCCGCCATGGATGCCTGTCTACGGGAGCTGGACGTCCGCCGCATCCCACTCCTGATCCTCACCCACTTCCACGCCGACCATGTCGCGGGCCTGCCCGGGGCGTTGAAGGGACGCGCGGTCGGTGCCATCCAGACGTCCACCGTCCGGGACACCCCGGGACAGGCGGAGTTCGTGGACCGTACCGCCGAGGAAGCCGGAATCCCGGTTGCCCCCGCCATACCCGGCGAGCGCCGCCGTATCGGCCCAGAGCTCAGCTGGGAGGTGTTATGGCCTCCGGAGCGGCCAGCCGGATACGGCTCCAACGACTCCAGCGTCACCCTGCTCCTGCGGACCGCCGGCCTCACCGTCTTCCTGCCGGGCGACCTCGAACCCCCAGCCCAGCAACGCCTCCTGGCCGAGCACCCACAACTCCCCCAGGTGGATGTCCTCAAAGTCCCCCACCACGGCTCCGCCTACCAGCACCCACCCCTGCTGGCCCAACTGAACCCCCGCCTAGCCCTCATCTCCGCAGGCGCAGACAACTCCTACGGCCACCCGGCACCAGCCACAGTCACCGCCCTACGCGCCACCGGCACCACCGTGCTGCGCACCGACACCGACGGCGCACTGGCCATCACCAGTAAGAACGGCGAGCTACGCCACACCAGCCGCCTCGCGGAAGAACGTTCCTGACTACCCCTGAGAAAGCAGCCATCGGCGCCGTCGGCTGCCCTGTGTGCTCCCCGTCGGCAGCACGCAGAACCGGACACCTTCTCAGTGCCCCCACCCTGTTGTGGGGGGTGGGGGTCTGGGGGCGTAGTCCCCAGTTTCGGGAAGGGGAGGGATCGGGGAACACCTACCGACGGACCGAGCCCGGCCCCGTTCAAAAAGGGTGGACGCCTACGGGAGCGGCAGGCGGTGGGCCGTAGCCTTCGGCGATGCGCTGGTGGTAGGTCTCCCGGCCGATGACCTCAAGGCCGACGATCTCCCAGGGCGGGAGCTTCGCCGAGGCCCGGTGCTCGCCCCACAGCCGCAGCGCGACCGCGGCCGCGTCATGCAGGTCGCGGGCCTCTTCCCAGTAGCGGATCTCGGCGTGGTCATTGGCGTAGCGGCTGGTCAGCAGGAAAGGGTGATCGTGGGCGAGCTGTTCAAGCGCGCGGCGGACCTCGCCCAGCGGCGCCTCAGTGCCGGAGACGCTGAGAGTGATGTGCCAGAGCCGGGACGCCTCGCGCTCCTGGCTCGGCGACCCGGTCCGCTGGACATTCCCCTCGCTTCGCTGGGGAGACCCCACCTCGACGCTGGCCAGTCGTCTCACCGGCGGCCTCCTGTGTGGTGCTGACGTCGTGTGCCAAAACAAAGTTGACCAGCCCGAGGGCGGCCGCGTGGCCGTTTTACGGAACGTGTCCGTTGAAAGGCTGCACTTTTACCGATCTCGCACACCTTTGACGATCGTCAGGAAGGCTTTATGAGTGCAGCAGCACGAGATCGTCCCGGTGCACGATCTCGCGTTCATACGCGGGACCGAGCTCCCGGGCCAGCTCCCGGGTGGAGCGGCCGAGGAGCTGGGGGATCTCCTTGGCGTCAAAGTTGACCAGCCCACGGGCGACGGCCCGGCCAGTCGTATCACGCAGCTCGACCGGGTCGCCTGCGGAGAAGTCGCCCTCCACCCGCTCGATCCCGGCGGGCAGCAGTGAGGTGCGCCGCTCGATCACGGCCTCGACGGCGCCGTCATCAAGGATGAGCGCGCCCCGCGGGGTCGAGGCATGGGCGAGCCAGAGCAGCCGGTCGGCGGAGCGGCGCCCGGTTCGGTGGAAGTAGGTGCCGGTGGGGCGTCCGGCGAGGGCGTCAGCGGCGTGTACGGCCGAGGTGAGCACCACCGGTACCCCGGCTCCGGTGGCGATCCGGGCCGCGTCCACCTTGGTGACCATGCCACCGGTGCCCAGCCCGGCGTGGCCCACGCTGCCGATGGACACACCCGCCAGATCCTTGGGGCCCCGGATCTCGGGGATCAGCCGGGTGCCCGGGGTGCTGGGGTCGCCGTCATACAGGCCGTCCACATCGGAGAGCAGGATGAGCAGATCGGCCCGTACGAGATGGGCGACGAGAGCGGCCAGCCGGTCGTTGTCGCCGAAGCGAATCTCATCGGTGGCGACGGTGTCGTTCTCGTTGACGATCGGCACGGCGCCCATGGCCAGCAGCTGGTCCAGGGTGCGGTAGGCGTTGCGGTAGTGGCCCCGGCGGCTGGTGTCATCGGAGGTGAGCAGCACCTGCCCGACCCGACGGCCGTGCCGGGCGAAGGACGCCGTGTAACGGGCGACCAGCAGCCCCTGGCCCACGCTGGCGGCGGCCTGCTGCCGCGCCAGGTCACGGGGCCGCCTGGCCAGACCGAGCGGCGCGAGCCCGGCGGCGATGGCGCCGGAGGAGACCAGAACGAGCTCCTTCTCCCCGTACTTGGCCAGCACATCGACGAGGGCGTCCACCCGATCCGCGTCGAGCCCCCCTGCGGCAGTGGTCAGCGAGGACGACCCCACCTTGACCACAACCCTGCGAGCGCCCTCGACCTCACGCCGAAGCCCGCCCCCACGCCCCTGCCCTGCCGCTGTCACCTGTACCCCTGCCTGCTGTGTGCTCCGGATGCCAGTCCGAAATCTACGTGAGCCATCGCTGTGTGCGCGCGGCCGGTCCGTCCGCTGGGCTGCGCGGCCCGCCCGACTCACCACCCTCGTCAGTACCTTTAGCTCTATTTTGTCGCGTGAAAGATCACTGGGAATTGTCACCTCCACGTCCTTCGTCATACGGTCAGGGGTTACCTGGCCATCCCCCCTGGCCATCCCCCCATCCGTTCTCCTGCCAGGAGTACAGCCCGTGCCATTCGCCGGACTCGTATCCCGACGCGTAGGACAGCTGTCCGCGCTGCTCGCGATGCTGGTGTTCTTCTCAGCCCAGCTCGCGGGTGCGCTGCTGCCCTATGCCCCGTTGTTCATCACCGCCTCAGCGGCGGGACTCGCACTCGATCTTTATCTGCACCACAAGCAGCCGGGGCTTCTCGCCCTGCTGAGCAGAGTGCGCTTCGATGTGCCGACTCGCCAGCTGCTGCGTGACATGCTCCTGGTAATCGGCCTGGTCCAGATGCCGGGCATCGACCCGCTGGAGGAGACGCCGCTCGTCCTCGCACTGCTCGGTGCCTACGCAGCGCACTTCGCCTGCCAGGCCATCGCGGTCCTGGTACGCCGCAACCGCACGCTCCCGATCCTCACCCGCAATATCGACGCCTCGGTGCTGCGGCTCTCCGCCGCTCCCCCACGCATCCTGGCCCGGCAGCCCAGCCGACGGCTGCTGCACTTCATGATCCCGGCGACCACCGGTCTGCTGGCCACCGCCGGTACGACCGACATGGTCTGGGGCGCCATCGGCGTATCGCTCTCCCTGCTGCTGTTCTTCGGCGGTGCCCTCCATGTCGCCACCTGGCTGCTGCCCGGGAAACGCATCGCCAGTGAGCGGCAGGTACTGGCCTGGCTGGACTCCTGGCTGGCGGAGTACAAGCCGACGGTCGCGATGTACTTCTCCGGCGGCACGACCTCCGCGTACCAGGCGAACATGTGGCTCTCCACCCTCGCCGAGCTGGACGGCAAGCCGCTGATCGTGCTGCGTGAGCGCTTTATGATGCAGAAGATCGACGCGACCGATGTCCCGATCGTGTGCATCCCCAAGGTCGCGAACCTGATGGCCCTGGAGCACTCCTCGCTGAAGATGATGCTGCACCCGGCGAACTCCGGTAAGACCTCTCAGGTGCTGCGCATCCCCTCCATCAAGCACACCTTCATCAACCATGGCGAGAGCGACAAGCTCTCCTCCTGCAACCCCTACGCCAAGGCCTACGACCAGGTGTGGGTCGCGGGCCCGGCGGCCCGTGAGCGCTACCAGCTCGCCGATATCGGCGTGGACGACCGCGATGTGGTCGAGGTGGGCCGCCCGCAGCTGGCGCCCATCAAGCCGTACGCGGGGCCGCCCTCGGGTCCGTATACGACCGTGCTCTACGCCCCCACCTGGGAGGGCTGGACCGACGACCCGGGCAATACCTCGGTCATCCTGGCCGGAGAGAACATCGTGCGTGAGCTGCTCGCCGACCCGGAGGTCCGGCTGCTGTACAAGCCGCACCCGATGACCGGCTCCGTCGATCCGCGGGCCGGCCGCGCCAATGCGCGCATCCGGGCGATGATCACCGAGGCCAACGCCGAACGCGCCGCCGATCCCGGCCGCACCCGGCCCGGCGCGGCGGCGGAGGCCGAGCTGGCCCACCGCACCAGGATCCTGGATGAACTGGCCACCTCCGCCTTCCGGAGGAGCGCCGACGACGTGGAGCGGATGATGCTCCAGTCAACACCGGACAGCGAGCGGGCGGCGGCCGTGGCGGCCGCGCAGACGGCCTGGGAGGAGGCCTACTGGGCGTCTCTCCCGGAGTGGGAGCACCAGATCATCACCCATGTCCGGCCGGGCATCTACCCCTGCTTCAATGCGGCCGATCTGCTGATCAGCGATGTCTCCAGCGTTGTCTCGGACTACCTGAAGAGCGAGAAGCCGTACGCCGTGGTGAATACCAGCGGGCTGTCCGAGGAGGACTTCAGGGCCGGTTTCCCGACGGTGCGCGCGGCGACGATCCTGACCCCGAAGGCCGATGGCGTTCCGGCGCTGCTGGAGTCGGTCCGGGACCCGGGGAAGGACGCCCTCGCAACCGCCCGGGGCGAGCTCCGGGTGCATCTGCTGGGCCCCTCCGACCCCCCGTCGATCGTCCGTTTCAACGAGGCCGCCAGGGACCTGTGCGCCCAGGCCGATGAGCGCCGCACGCGGATGGCGCACCGGGTCACCGGGATCCCCAGCCAGCGGGAGCAGGACGAGGCCGCGGCCGAGGCGGCGGCGGGCGCCGAGGACAGTGGCGCCGAGGACGCCGAGGATTCGGTCACCGCGTAGCGGTCGTCCACCGTGTAACGGCTGTCCACCGCGTAACGGCTGTCGACGCGAACGGCCCTGGGAGGCATTGCCTCCCAGGGCCGTTTGTCCGCGCGCTCGCTCAGATTGTCCGCGCGCTCGCTCAGATCCGCTGGCTCACCTGAATCCGCGGCTCACTTGAATGGGTCGAAGTCGTCGTAGGCCTCCTGGGCCTCGTCCGCACGCTCCGCCTCGCGGTCCCGGCGGCGCTGGGCGGCCGGGCGGGGGGCCTCCATACGGTGGTCCTCGCCACGGCGGCCGAGCATCTCGGCGCCCGCCGCCATCGTGGGCTCCCAGTCGAAGACAACGGCGTCTTCGTCGCTGCCGATGGCCACGCCATCGCCCTCCCGGGCCCCGGCCTTCACCAGCTCCTCTTCGACACCGAGGCGGCTGAGCCGGTCGGCGAGATAACCCACGGCCTCGTCGTTGTTGAAGTCGGTCTGCCGCACCCAGCGCTCCGGCTTCTCGCCACGGACCCGGAACAGCCCCTCGGCCTCCTTGGTGACCGTGAAGCCCGCCTCATCGACGGCCTTGGGCCGGATGATGATCCGGGTAGCCTCGTCCTTGGGCTTGGCCGCCCGCGCCTCTTCCACGATCTTGGCGAGAGCGAAGGAGAGCTCCTTGAGGCCCTGCCGGGAGACGGCGGAGACCTCGAAGACCTGGTATCCGCGGGCCGCCAGATCGGGCCGGACCATATCGGCCAGCTCCTGGCCATCGGGGATGTCGACCTTGTTGAGGACGACCAGTCGCGGCCGGTTCTCAAGACCGCCGCCGTACTGGGCCAGCTCCTGCTCGATCATGTCGAGGTCAGAGGCCGGATCGCGGTCGGACTCCAGGGTCGCGCAGTCCAGGACATGGACGAGCACCGAGCAGCGCTCCACATGCCGCAGGAACTCCAGGCCCAGGCCCTTGCCCTCGCTGGCGCCCGGGATCAGCCCCGGGACATCCGCGACGGTGTAGACGGTGGAACCGGCCGTCACCACGCCGAGGTTGGGGACGAGGGTGGTGAAGGGGTAGTCGGCGATCTTCGGCTTGGCGGCCGACAGCACCGAGATCAGCGAGGACTTGCCCGCCGAGGGGTAGCCGACCAGCGCCACATCGGCGACGGTCTTCAGCTCCAGGACGATATCCCGGTCCTCGCCGGGCTCGCCCAGCAGCGCGAAGCCGGGTGCCTTGCGGCGGGCGGAGGCGAGTGCGGCGTTACCGAGGCCGCCACGGCCGCCCTGACCGGCGACAAAGGTGGTGCCCTGACCAACGAGGTCGGCGAGGACATCGCCCTTCTTGTCCAGGACGACGGTCCCGTCCGGGACGGGCAGGATCAGATCCTGGCCGTTGGCGCCCATCCGGTTGCCGCCCTCACCGGGCTTGCCGTTGGTGGCCTTGCGGTGCGGGCTGTGGTGGTAGTCGAGCAGGGTCGTCACATCCTGGTCGACCACCAGGATGACGTCGCCGCCACGGCCGCCGTTGCCGCCGTCGGGGCCGCCGAGCGGCTTGAACTTCTCCCGGTGTACGGAGGCGCAGCCGTGGCCACCGCTACCCGCGGCGATATGCAGCTCGACGCGGTCCACGAAGGTGGTCATGACGGGTGCCTCCCGGCTGGATCAAGGGGTACGGAGTTTTCGTTGTCACGGGTTGTCGTTGTGACGGGATAACGCGCCGAGGGCGGAGCCGCTTCCCCGTACGGCGCGTACGGGAGAGGCGGTCCGCCCTCGGAGATGGTGCTTGGTTCGTTCCTGCTGGGTGGCTGATTACTCAGCGACCGGAACGATGTTCACGACCTTACGGCCACGGCGGGTGCCGAACTGCACCGCACCGGCGTCCAGCGCGAACAGTGTGTCGTCGCCGCCACGGCCGACGCCCGCGCCCGGGTGGAAGTGGGTGCCACGCTGGCGGACCAGGATCTCACCGGCGTTGACGACCTGACCGCCGAAGCGCTTCACGCCGAGCCGCTGCGCGTTGGAGTCACGACCGTTCCGAGTGGACGATGCGCCCTTCTTGTGTGCCATCTCTCCTCAGTCCCTTACTTCTTCGCCGGGGCGGGGATGCCGGTGATCTTCAGCGCGGTGTGCAGCTGACGGTGGCCGATCCGCTTCTTGTAGCCGGTCTTGTTCTTGTACTTCTGGATGTCAATCTTGGCACCCTTGTGGTGGTCCACGACCTCAGCCTGGACCTTCACGCCGGCCAGCACCCACGGGTCGCTGGTGACGGCCTCGCCGTCGACGATGAGCAGGGTCGAGAGCTCGACGCTGTCGCCGACCTTGCTGGTGGAAATACGGTCAACCTCGATGACGTCGCCGACAGAAACCTTCTGCTGGCGTCCGCCGGTGCGCACGATCGCGTACACGCGGAACTCTCTCTCGCTCGTAGCTGGACTCCTGATGCCAGCCGCTCAGCGTGGACCGGAGTCCACGGCGATCCAATTGGATTGAGCGGCCTCTCCCCGCCACGGGGGCCGGGAGGGATTTGCTCAGGAGTACGGCGTCTCCATCGACACGCCGACGGTCAAGGTTACGGGGCCTTGACCAGGGGGTCAAACCAGGTACCGGGGCTCCGGATGGCCATTCGCCGCCGGAGCCCCGGTCCGGTCACTCCTCGGCCGAAGCTGAGACGGAGGGCTGCGTCTGCTGCTCCGCCGCCGCGGTCTTCTTGGCCGCCTTCTTCTCGGCGGCCTTCTTGGCCGTGGTCTTCTTCGCGGCCGTCTTCTTGGCCGTGGTCTTCTTCGCAGCGGTCTTCTCGCCCGTGGCCTTCTCGGCCGCGGCCTTCTCGCCAGCGGCCTTCTTGGCTGCCGTCTTCTTGGCTGCCGTCTGCTTCGCCGGGGCCTTCTTGGCCGTCTTACGGGCCGCCTTCTTCGCCGGGGCGGCCTCCTCGACGGCCTCCTCGGCGGCCGGTACGACGATCGCCGCTGCTTCGGATCCCGCAGGTGCGGAGACCCTGCGGGCCGCCCGGCGGCGGGGCCGTACCGGGGCGGCGGCCGCGGCGGGAGCCTCGGCGACCGGCTCCGGCACGGCGACCGGCTCCACATCGCGCTCCGCCGGGGTGACCACAGTGACAGCGGCCTCCTCCAACGACTCCGCCGCCTTCGGCGGCCCGGCAGGAGCGGACGCCTTACGGCTGGCCCGGCGCGGGGCACGCGGCTGCGGCTCAGCAACCGGCTCCGGCTCCGGCACCACGACCGGCTCCTCCTCAGCCCGCTCCGCCGGGGAAACCACGGTGACCGTGGCCTCCTCCGACGCCGCCGGCGGCCCAGCGGGGACGGACACCTTACGGCTGACCCGGCGCCGGGCACGCGGCTGCGGCTCAGCAACCGGCTCCGGCTCCGGCACCACGACCGGCTCCTCCTCAGCCCGCTCCGCCGGGGAAACCACAGTGACCGCAGCCTCCTCCGACGCCGCCGGCGGCCCGGCCGGTGCCGACGCCTTACGGCTCACCCGACGGCGACGTGACCGTACGGGCTCCGCTGGTTCCACGGGCTGTACGGGCTCGGTGACCGGCTCCGCGACCGGCTCGGTGACGGCCGCGACCGGCTCCTCCTCGGCCGCCTTCGGCGCACCCGCGGGGGCGGTCGCCTTGCGGCTCACGCGGCGGCGGCCACGGCGGCCGTCCGGGCGGGCCGCCGCCTCCGCCTCGGCGATGCTGCTGTACAGCTCCTCGTCCGGGACGAACTCCGGCTCCGGAAGCGCCTTCGGCTCCGCCACCTCGGCCGCGACCTCAGCCGGCGTCTCCACCGCTACGGCCTCCGGCTCCGGCTGCGCGGCGCCCTTGCCCTTCTTCTTGGCCCGCTTGCCGCCGCCGGCGACAGCAGCCTGTGCCTGCTCCATATGGACGATGACGCCCCGGCCGTTGCACTGCACACAGGACTCGGAGAAGGACTCCAGCAGTCCCTGGCCGACCCGCTTACGGGTCATCTGCACCAGGCCCAGCGAGGTGACCTCGGCGACCTGATGCTTCGTACGGTCCCGGCCCAGGCACTCCAGCAGGCGGCGCAGCACCAGATCCCGGTTGGACTCCAGCACCATGTCGATGAAGTCGATCACGATGATGCCGCCGAGGTCACGCAGCCGCAGCTGGCGCACGATCTCCTCGGCCGCCTCCAGGTTGTTCCTGGTGACCGTCTCCTCCAGATTGCCGCCCTGGCCGGTGAACTTTCCGGTGTTGACGTCGACGACGATCATCGCTTCGGTCCGGTCGATCACCAGCGAGCCTCCGCTGGGCAGCCAGACCTTGCGGTCCAGTGCCTTCATCAGCTGCTCGTCGATCCGGTAGGTGGCGAAGACATCGACCTCCGATGTCCACTTCTGCAGCCGGTCGGTGAGGTCCGGCGCGACATGCGCAACATAGCCGTGGATGGTGTCCCAGGCCTCGCCACCGCTGACGACGACCTTGGAGAAGTCCTCGTTGAAGATGTCGCGGACGACCCGGACGGTCATGTCCGGCTCGCCGTACAGCAGCGTCGGGGCGTTGCCCTTCTGCGCCTTCTTCTGGATGTCCTCCCACTGCGCCTGCAGCCGCTGGACATCCCGGGCGAGCTCTTCCTCGCTGGCGCCCTCCGCGGCGGTGCGCACGATCACGCCCGCGTCCTCGGGGACGACCTTCTTGAGGATCTGCTTCAGGCGGGCCCGCTCGGTGTCCGGAAGCTTACGGCTGATGCCGGTCATCGAGCCCTCGGGCACATAGACCAGGTAGCGGCCGGGGAGGGAGACCTGGCTGGTCAGCCGGGCGCCCTTGTGGCCCATCGGGTCCTTGGTGACCTGGACCAGCACGGACTGGCCGGACTTCAGCGCGGTTTCGATCCGGCGTGGGCCATTGGCCATGCCGAGCGCCTCGAAGTTGACCTCACCGGCGTAGAGCACGGCGTTGCGGCCCTTGCCGATATCGACGAAGGCGGCCTCCATCGACGGCAGGACGTTCTGGACCTTGCCCAGGTAGACATTGCCGACGTATGAGGTCGACTCCTCCTTGTTGACGAAGTGCTCGACGAGGACGTCGTCCTCCAGCACACCGATCTGGGTACGGTCGCCGTTCTGCCGGACGATCATCTCCCGCTTGACCGCCTCGCGGCGAGCCAGGAACTCCGCCTCGGTGATGATCGGCACCCGGCGGCGGCCCTGCTCCCGGCCCTCCCGGCGGCGCTGCTTCTTGGCCTCAAGGCGGGTGGAGCCCCTGATGGACTGCACCTCGTCCGAGGGCTCTTCCTTCTTCTTCCGCGGCTCGCGGACCTTGACGACCGTACGCTCCGGATCGTCGCCGTTCTCAGCCACGGTGGTCTCACCGTCGCCGTTGCGGCGGCGGCGACGGCGGCGCCGACGGGAGCTGCTGGTCGAGGCGGCGGCTGCCTCCTCCTCGGACTCCTCCTCGGCGGACGGCTCCTCGGCGCGTTCATCGGCACGCTCTTCGGTACCGGTGGACTCGGCGGAACCCTGCTGGTCACCGCCGTCCTCAGCGGACTCACCGCGGCGACGGCGACGGCCGCCCCGGCGACGGCGGCGCGCGGGGCGCTCATCGCTGTCCTCGGCGTCCTCGCCCTCGCCGGTGACCTCCGCGGCGGCCGCCATCTCGGGGGTCTCAACGACCGGCTCCACATCGGGGCGACGGCGGCGGCGACGCGCGGGCTGCTCCGTGAGCTCCTCGGGCGCCTCCTCCTCCGCCTCCCCCGCCTCGGCCGCGGCGGCCGCTGCGGCTGCCGCGCTCTGCGGGGTCTGGAACGTCGGCTCGGTGAAGACCGGCGGCTGGAACAGCGCGGTCGGCGCACCGGCCCGCTTGCGTCCGGGCTGCGGCTCGGGAGCGGCCTCGGACGGCTCCGGGGTGGGCTGCTCCGCGGTCTTACGGGTGGTGCGGCGGCGCGCGCGAGCGGGCTTCGCGGGCTCGGCGGGCTCCGCTTCCGCCGGGGTCCCGGCGGGCTCAGCGGCCTCAGAGGCCTGCACGGCCTCGGGGGCCTGCACCGCCTCGGGGGTCTGCGGGGTGTCCTCGGGTGCGGCGGCCTTACGGGTGGCCCGACGGCGGGCGCGAGCGGGCTTCACGGGCTCCTCGGTGGGGGCGGCCACCTCGCTGGGGGCGGCCACCTCGGTGGGGGCGGCAGCCTCGGTGGGGGCGGCAGCCTCGGTGGTGGGCTCCGCCGACGCCTCGGCCGGAGCCGGGGCAGCCGTCTTACGGGTCGCCCGACGGCGGGCGCGGGCGGGCTTCACCGGCTCCTCGGCAGCCGTCGTCGGCTCCGGGCCCGGGTTGGCAGCGGAGACAGGGGCGGGGTCCTCGGACGCCGCCGGGGTGGGCGACTCGGCCGGGGGGCCGGCCGGCCGGGACGCGGCACGGCGCCGACGACGGGTCGGCAGGGTGTCGCTGGGACTGTTGTTCTCGGCGCTCTCCGCGGCTGCGGATTCGATCGGCTCGAGCATGCGGGCGGTTCTCCCGTCACGCTCCCGGGAGCGGCGCTTATGGGCCTCATCCGACTGTGGCCCGCGTGATGAGTGCGGTACCGCAGTCCGGGGGCTGGGGCGCCGCTCGGGAGCTGTTGTCTCACTCGCCGGTTCCGTGCCATCCGGCCCGGCTACGGCGAAAGTCTTCTGGTCAATGCGCCTGCCATCCGGCGGTACCCGGGTGGCTCCCTGGTGCCTGGCACGTCGGCGGCGCTGCGGCGGCGGCCTACGCGGCGCCTCCGGGCGCCGTCGCGACGGGGGTTGCGTCGCGGTCGGGCGCCAGCGGGTCGGTCACCGTGCCGGTCTCCTCATCGAGCGGCCCCTGCGCCAGCCTGGTCACCCCTGGGGGGACCGGCGGCGCCAGGTCGGCCGTAGCTCGGAGACCGGACAGGACGTCGTCGGGTCGTACGGCAGGTGTCAGGTGCCGTACTACCAGGCGCAGTATCGCACAGGGAGCGGCCCCGGGCCTATCGGCCCCTGCGGGTACCACCTCCAGTGAGGCCACTGCGGCCCGGGTGTCAAAGGTGCGCATTCCTTTCTTCGTCTGCCGTCTGACCTCGACATTCTCGGCTTTCAGGAACGTTTGCACGGCCTGCTCCGCGATCTCTGGCCGCACGCCGTCGAGCCGGAGCTCCCACTGGGATGCCTCCAGCTGATCGGCGAACCCGGAGGTGCGGGCCTCGACCGCGTCGATCACATCAAGCCCGGTCGGCAGCGACTCATCGAGCAGCTCCCGCAGCATGGCGGGGTCCCGCTGCTCGGTGAGCGCGATCTCCAGATACTCGGCCTCGCTGCCGGTGCCGGTGGGTGCGGCATTGGCGTAGGAGACCTTGGGGTGCGGCGTAAATCCGGCGGAGTACGCCATGGGCACCTCGGCCCGGCGCAACGCTCGCTCGAAGGCGCGCTGGAAATCGCGGTGACTGGTGAACCGAAGGCGGCCGCGCTTGGTGTAGCGCAACCGAATGCGCTGCACCGCGGGTGCGGGCGGCGGGCCTACGGGCTGTCGCTTGCCCAGGGGTCCTTCTCCTTGTCGCAGGGCGGCGTGGGGGGCCACCCTGATCGAACACTGGCGGCCGGTACCTGCCCGGCCTCCTTCCAGCGTACTTGCTGGCAGCCCGCCCGCTTCCCGGGTGCCGGGGGCTTCCCCTGTCCCGCAGCGCGGCTGGGTTACTTGACTACCGTCAGGGGGAGCAGTTTCTTGCCGGTCGGGCCGATCTGGATCTCCGTGTCCATCTGCGGGCAGACCCCGCAGTCGAAGCACGGCGTCCAGCGGCAGTCCTCGACCTCGGTCTCGTCCAGCGCGTCCTGCCAGTCCTCCCAGAGCCAGTCCTTGTCGAGCCCGGAGTCCAGGTGGTCCCAGGGCAGGACCTCCTCATAGGTCCGCTCACGTGTCGTGTACCAGCCGACATCGACCCCGTACGCGGGCAGTGTCCTCTCGGCGCACCGCATCCACAGGTCGTAGGAGAAGTGCTCACGCCAGCCGTCGAAGCGGCCGCCCGACTCATAGACGGCGCGGATCACATCGCCGATCCGGCGGTCGCCGCGGGAGAGCAGGCCCTCGACGATGCCGGGCTTGCCGTCGTGATAGCGGAAGCCGATGGAACGGCCGTACTTCTTGTCAGCGCGGATCTTGTCGCGGAGCTTCCCCAGCCGGGCGTCGGTCTCCTCGGCGGACAGCTGCGGCGCCCACTGGAAGGGGGTGTGCGGCTTGGGCACAAACCCGCCGATGGAGACCGTGCAGCGGATGTCGTTGGAGCCCGACACCTCACGGCCCTTGGCGATCACGTTGACCGCCATATCGCCGATCTGCAGCACGTCGTCATCGGTCTCGGTCGGCAGACCGCACATGAAGTAGAGCTTCACCTGCCGCCAGCCGTTGCCATAGGCGGTGGCGACGGTCCGGATGAGATCTTCCTCCGAGACCATCTTGTTGATGACCTTGCGGATGCGTTCCGACCCGCCCTCGGGGGCGAATGTCAGACCTGAGCGACGGCCGTTGCGGGTGAGCTCATTGGCCAGGTCGATATTGAAGGCGTCGACCCGGGTGGAGGGGAGGGACAGGCCGACCTTGTCCTCCTCGTAGCGGTCCGCGAGGCCCTTGGCGATATCGCCGATCTCGCTGTGGTCCGCGGAGGAGAGGGAGAGCAGCCCGACCTCCTCGAAGCCGGTGTTCTTCAGGCCCTTGTCGACCATCTCGCCGATGCCGGTGATGGAGCGCTCCCGCACCGGGCGGGTGATCATGCCCGCCTGGCAGAAGCGACAGCCACGGGTGCAGCCACGGAAGATCTCCACGGACATCCGCTCGTGCACGGTCTCGGCCAGCGGGACCAGCGGCTGCTTGGGGTAGGGCCACTCGTCGAGGTCCATCACGGTGTGCTTGGAGACCCGCCACGGCACGCCCGACCGGTTCGGCACCACCCGGGAGATCCGGCCGTCGGGCAGATACTCCACGTCGTAGAACCTGGGAACGTACACGCCACCGGTCTTGGCGAGGCGCAGCAGCAGCTCATCGCGGCCGCCGGGGCGGTCCTCCTGCTTCCAGGCACGGATGATCTCAGTGATCTCCAGAACGGCCTGTTCACCGTCGCCGATCACGGCGCAGTCGATGAAGTCGGCGATCGGCTCCGGGTTGAAGGCGGCGTGGCCGCCGGCCAGGATGATCGGGTGCTCCACGGTGCGGTCCTTGGCCTCCAGCGGGATGCCGGACAGGTCCAGGGCCGTGAGCAGGTTCGTATAGCCCAGCTCGGTGGAGAAGGAGACACCGAGCACATCGAAGGCGCCGACCGGGCGGTGTGAGTCGACCGTGAACTGGGGAACCTGGTGCTTGCGCATCAGCTCCTCAAGGTCCGGCCAGACGCTGTAGGTGCGCTCGGCGAGGACGCCCTCCTGTTCGTTGAGCACCTCGTAGAGGATCATGACGCCCTGGTTGGGCAGGCCGACCTCATAGGCGTCCGGATACATCAGCGCCCAGCGGACATCGCAGGCATCCCACGGTTTCGCGGTGGAGTTGAGCTCTCCGCCGACATACTGGATCGGCTTCTGGACATGCGGGAGGAGGGCCTCCAGGCGCGGGAAGACCGACTCGACAGACATGGATAGTCCTTGGATGCGGGGGCTTGCGGGTCTGCTGTACGAAGGTGACCATCCAGCCTAACCGGTCCAGCGCTACCGGGCCGTCACCGCAGTTCAGGGCGATCGCCCGAGGAGACTTCACGCCACAGGTCCGGCAGCTTCGCCTCGCACTCCGCGGCCACCTGGGCCTCCCGCTGGTGGAGCACCCCATAGCTGAAGGACGGCTCCCCGGCGTCCTGGGCCTGGACGGCGATCTCACGCAGCGCCGAGCGGGCCACGACGCTGTCCTGGTGCTCGCCGAGCAGATCCTGTAGCCGGATCATCCGGTTCACGAACTTCCTGGCGGGCTTGCCGAAGACCTCCTGGGCGGTCTCGGCGGCGTAGCGGGTGCGCTTGGCGGCCTTGCGGGCGTTGTGCGTCGCCTCGTCCCGTGCGGTGCCGGGGTCGGCGGCCAGGGCCGCCTCGATACGGGCCGCGAGCCGGTCGACGTCACGGCGCACCGCCTTGTCGAGTACCTCCTCGGGAGGCCGCTCGGCGTCCTGGCTGCGCAGTGGCGGTTCGGTGAGGAGCGTATCGAGGGCGTCGAGGAGGCTGAGATAGCGGCGGCTGTCCAGGACGGCGATCAGCTGGCGGCGCGATCCCCCGCGCCGGGAGCGGTCGAAGGTGCGCAGTCGGCCGCGGACGGGACCGATGCGCAGCTCGCGGGGCAGCTCGTCGGCGTGTGCGTAGAGCCGGTACATCAGCACCTCGTGGTCCCGGCCGACGCCCAGTTCGGCGGCGAGCCACTGGAGTTCGGTGCCCAGGGGCGCGGTGGCGGAGGGGTCGAGGACGTCGTCGTAGGAGCGGAAGCAGCTGCGCAGCCGCCGGGTGGCCACCCGCATCTGGTGGACGGAGTCGGGCAGGTCACGACGGACGGCGGGGTCGAGCTCGACGAGGGCACGCACCTGGCGGCGTAGATAGCGCAGGACGGCCTCGCCCGCGGTCTTGGGGGGCCTTGGCTTCTTCGGCTTCCCAGCCGGGCGAGGCGCCTTCCGCTTGCCGTCCGCGGTCTCCGCGGTCTCCGCGGTCTCCGCGGTCTCCGCGGTCTCCGCGGTCTCCGCGGTCTCCGCGGTCTCCGCGGTCTCGGCGAGCGCGCGCTCCAGCTTGGCGGCGGCCGAGGCGCGGCGTGCCCCTGCGGCCGTCAGCCGCTGCTCGATGGCGTCGAGCAGCGTGGGGTCCTGCCCCTCCCCCAGCTCGACTTCGATCTCCGTCCAGGCGGTGGTCGCCCCGGCGGGCTGCCGCTCGGCGTGAACCTGGTCGACGGCGACCTCGGCGAGCAAGGCGCCCTCGGTGTCCAGCAGGTGTCGTATGTCCCGTCTGGAGCGCAGCCGCATCAGCGGTCGCAGCTCCTGACCGCGCACCCGGGAGCGGATGAGTCCAGCGAGCGCACGGGGCAGCTCGTCGCGCGGCGGGGCCTGGATCTCGTCCCGTACGCCCGGGGCGACGGGAAGCTTGAGATGCCAGCCGGGGTCCTTGCCGCCGGTGCGGCGGCGCAGCGTGATGCCGTCGGTGGCGAGCCGCTGGTCCTCGGTGTCGTAGTAGAGCGCGTCGAGTCGGTGGACGCCCTGATCCGCCACGGTCGCGACGCCGGGCACATCGGTCAGGTCGGGAAGCTCGTGGTCCTCGGCGACCTCGGCGACCTTGGCTTCCTTGGTCGCCTTGGCGTCGTAGATCTCGTACTTGCGTTCAGTCTCACGTACGACTGCCACCATGACTGGAACGTAGTATCGACCTCTGTCGCCCGCAATACCGCTCCTGCCGTTCCTCCCGTTCCTGCCGTCGCGCCCGCCTCAGGCGGAAAGCGGACGCTGTATGCGGATGGACTGGAGCAGACCGATGGCGATCCAGACGGCGAACATCGAGGTGCCGCCGTAGGACACAAAGGGCAGCGGCAGTCCGGCGACGGGCATGATGCCCAGGGCCATGCCGATGTTCTCGAAGGACTGGAAGGCGAACCAGGCGATGATCCCGGCGGCCACGATCGTGCTGTAGAGGTCGGTCGCTTCCATGGCGATCCGGCAGGCGCGGTACAGCACCACACCGAGCAGCAGAATGATCAGGCCGCCGCCGAGAAAGCCCAGCTCCTCGCCCGCCACGGTGAAGATGAAGTCCGTCTGCTGTTCGGGGACGAACTGTCCGGTGGTCTGAGTGCCTTCAAAGAGCCCCTTGCCGGTGAGCCCGCCGGAACCGATGGCGATCCGTGCCTGGTTGGTGTTGTAGCCGACGCCGGCTGGGTCGAGCGCGGGGTTGGCGAAGGCGGCGAAGCGGTTGAGCTGGTACTCGTCCAGCAGATCGAGCATCCAGACGGTGATCGCGCCGCCGATGCCCAAGCTGACCAGTCCGATGATCCAGCGGTTGGAGGCGCCCGAGGCGAGCAGCACCCCGAGCACGATGACGGCCATCACCATCACCTGGCCGAGGTCGGCCACGATGCCGATGGGGAGGGCGGCGAGGCAGAGGGCCTGTAGCACCGTGCGGTGGTCGGGGTGCACCCGGTCGCTCGCGTCCACCTTGGCGGAGAGCACCACGGCCATGGCGATGATGATGGTGACCTTGGCGAACTCGGAGGGCTGGAGGAAGAAACCGCCGCCGAGGTTGAGCCAGGCGCGCTCGCCGTTGATGGTGGCGCCCACTGGGGTGTAGACGAGCGCCACCAGCACGAGGGAGCTCCCGTAGAGCACCGGCATCGCCGAGCGCAGCCGTCGGTGGCCGAGCCAGAGGACACCTATGGCCAGGGCGATGCCAATGCCCGTATTGGCCAGATGCTTGATCAGGAACTGATGCGTCTCACCGCCGGTGAGCTGGGTGCGGTTGCGGGTGGCCGACCAGACCAGCAGTGAGCCGAGGGCGCACAGGGCGAAGGCCGCGAGCACCAGCGTCCAGTCCAGCCGACGCGCCAGCGAGTCACGGGCGGTCAGCCTGGTCCAGATGCTCTTCTGGATTCCGTAGCGACTCGTGTCGAAGGAGTGGATACTCATCAGTTGAACTTCTGTTCCCGCCAGGCCTTGACCAAGGAGGCCTTGGAGCGCTGGGATTCGATGTTGCCATCCGCAGTGATCTTCGGAAGGTCCTTCTCCGGCTTGGGCAGCAGTGCCTTCTTCTTGTCGATGGAGCCGTCCTCCTGGACGCCGTACATCGCGTCATAGATGTTGCGCACCGCGGGACCTGAGGCGCCTGAGCCGGTGCCCGCCTGGGAGATCGTCATCACGATCGTGAACTCGTCGGTGTAGGTCGCCAGCCAGGAGGTGGTCTGCTTCCCATGGATCTGGGCGGTACCGGTCTTGGCGTGCATCGGGATCTCGTCCTGCGGCCATCCGGCGTCGGCGAACCGCCAGGAGGCGGTGCCCCGCTCGGCGACACCGCGCAGCGCACCGTCTATCTGGCTGATCGTCTTGGCGCTGGCGGGCAGCTTGCCGCGCGTCTTCGGCGTGATCTCTTCGACCTTCTTGCCATCGGGGCTGATGATGGCCTTGCCGACGGTGGGGGCGAAGAGGGACCCGCCGTTGCCGACGGCGGAGTAGGCGGTGGCGATCTGAATCGGGGTGACCAGGGTGTCGCCCTGGCCGATGGCGTAGATGATGCTGTCACCGGCCCGCAGGATCATGCCCTCGACGCAGTTCTCCTTGGCCAGCCGGGTGACATAGTCCTTGGACTTGGACTTGGACTGCTTGCACCAGCCGTCCTTGTTGGCCGCCCAGTAGTCCCTTTTCCACTCGCGGTCGGGGATCCGGCCGCTGACCTCGTTGGGCAGGTCAATCCCGGTCTCCTTGCCGAGGCCGAAGCCATGTGCCGCCTTGTACAGATACTCGTTGGGCGTCTTCTTGGGGTGGCGCCCGCCGTCCTTCTGCCACTCCTTGTGCCCCAGGGCGTAGAAGACGGTGTTGCAGGAGACCTCCAGTGCCCGGCCCAGCGAGATCGGTCCGTGGCCCTGGGACTCAAAGTTCTTGAAGGTCTGTGCGCCAAGGCTGTAGGAGCTGCTGCAGTTGTAGTCGCCGTTGAACGGGTAGCCCGCGTTGACGGCTCCGGCCGTAGAGACAATCTTGAAGATGGAGCCGGGCGGTGCCTGGCCCTGGATGGCCCGGTTGAGCAGCGGGTAGTTGGAGTCCTTCCCGGTGAGCTTGGTGTACTGCTTACCGGAGATGCCGCCGACCCAGGCGTTGGGGTCGTAGTCCGGTTTGGAGGCCATGGCCACGATCCGGCCGGTCTTGGTCTCCATCACCACGGCAGCGCCCGCGTCGGCCTTGTACTTACGGCCGGTGATCTTGTCTGTCTCCTTGCGGGCCGTCTTCATCGCCTGGTCCAGCTGCTTCTCCACTACCGCCTGCACCCGGGAGTCGAGGCTGGTGACGAGGGTGGAGCCGGCCTCGGCCTTGTCGCTGTCGGCCTCGCCGATGACCCGGCCGAGGTTGTCGACCTCATAGCGGGTGACGCCCGCGTCGCCGCGCAGTTGGGCGTCGTAGGAGCGCTCCAGACCCGAGCGGCCGATCTGGTCGGACCGCAGCAGCGGCGAGTTGGTGTCCTTGGCCTTCTCCACCTCCTCGTCGGTGACCGGCGAGAGATAGCCGAGCGTCTGCGAGCTGGTGGCCTTGTAGGGGGCGGCATAGCGGCGCACGGCGGTGGGTTCGGCGAAGATGCCGGGGAAGTCCTCCGCGCGCTCGCGGATCTGCAGAGCCTGCTGGGTGGTGGCCTCGTCGGTGATCGGGATCGGCTGGTAGGGCGAGCCGTTCCAGCAGGGCTGAGGGGTCTCCGCGTCGCAGAGCCGGACCTTGGCGGCGACGTCCTTGTAGGTCATGTCCAGGACGCCGGCGAGCCGGGTCAGCACCGCCTTGCCCCTGTCCTTCATTTTCATCAGCTCGGTGCGGCTGGCGGAGACGACGAGCCGGGTCTCGTTGTCGGCGATGGGCACGCCCCGGGCGTCCAGGATCGAGCCCCGGGTGGCAGGCTGGACAACCTGCTGTACGTGGTTGCCCGCTGCTTCCTTCTCGTATTCGTCGCCATTGCGGATCTGCAGGTACCACAGCCGCCCGCCCAGGGTGAGCAGCAGCGAGAAGACCAGGATCTGGATGGCGATCAGCCGGATGGTGACCCGAGTCGTGCGCCCGGTCTCCGGAATATTGCTCACAGCGTCCCCTCCTTCTCCATCACAGCCGCTTGACCCCCTTGATACGTCCCGTCTTCTTCCCCGCCGACCGGCCCAGCAGAGTGCGCCGACCGCCGAAGCCGCTGATCCGGCCGCCGCGTCTGGTCCACCGCATGGAGCCGTTCCGCATGAGACTGCCGCCCAGCCCGCTGCCGCCGTTGATGCGCCAGCCACCGCGGTAGCCGCTCTCGCTGCCCGCCGCGGCACTGGCCGTTCCGGGACTGCCCGCCGCCTGATCGGCGAGTGGGTCGTTGTCGGCGCGCCGGGCCAGCGCCATAATCCACGGCACGGTGAAGGGGGCGAGCAGCAGATCGTAGAGAGTGGCCGTGAACAGCAGTCCACCCAGGCCGACATGGCGGGCGGCGGTGTCGCCGACGAGCGCGCCCACGCCCGCGTAGAGGAGCGTTGAGGAGAGCGCTGCCGCCGCGACGACGAGCATCGGAGCGGTGGCACTGCGGTGCCGGCCGCCCTCCGGCTTGGCGAGCCCGGCCGCGTAACCAACGACGCACAGCACCAGGGCGTAGCGGCCCACGGCGTGGTCGGCGGGCGGTGCCAGGTCGGCGAGCAGGCCCGCGCCGAAGCCGATGATGGCTCCGCTGGTGTGTCCATAGACCAGTGCGAGAGCGAGGACGGTCAGCAGCAGCAGGTCCGGGGTGGCACCGGGCAGTTGCAACCGGGCGAGCACACTCACCTGGACGATCAGGGCCACGACCACGAGCGAGGTCGAGAGCAGCATCCGGTTGAGGCGCATCGGTCAGTCCCCTTGCTCGTCTTGCGCGTTTTGCTCATCTGGCTCGTCTGGCTGATCGGCTACGGGAGTCTGTTCCCCGTCCCCGTCCTCGTCTTCCGCGCCGGGAGTGACCGTCACCGTGACGGTCGGGGTGGGCTTGGGTTTGGGGGGCTCGGGCAGCACCATGTCGCGCGGATCCTTGCGCGGGGGCTGGACGACCACACCGACGATGTCGAGCTTGGTGAAGCCGACATACGGACGGACGCGGACCGTGCGGGTCAGATCACCGCTGTTGGGGTTGACCTGGATGATCTCGCCGACCGGGACTCCGGGGACAAAGGGCTTGTTGTTGCTGGAGCCGAAGGTGACCAGGCGGTCGCCTCTCTTGACATCCGCCTTGCTGTTGAGGAGCTGGACGGTGAGGGCGCTGTCGCCACGGCCGTTGGCGAAGCCCAGCTCATTGCTGGTCTCCATCCGGGTGCCGACGGTGAAGTCCGGATCCGTGGCGAGCAGCACCGTGGAGGTACTGGGTCCGACCGTGGTGACACGGCCGACGAGACCGTCGCCATTGATGACGGTCATATCGGGGGCGATACCGTCCCGCTCGCCCGCGTCGATGGTGATGGTCCAGGAGAAGCCCTGAGCCGCGCCGATGGCGATGACCTGGGCTCCCTTGACGCCGTACTGGCCGGCGGCCGCGGTCTTGAGCAGCTTGTCGAGCTCCTTGATCCGGGAGCGGTGCCGGTCATCGGAGCCAAGCCGCTGCTTGAGCTCGGCGTTCTCCCGCTCCAGGACGCTCAGCCGGTCGTATCGCTTACCGGAGTCGCGGATGGCGGAAATGGCGTTGCCCACCGGGCCAATCGCGGTGGCCACGCCGTTCTGTACCGGTCCCAGGGCGGAGGCGGCCCCTCGCCGGGCACCATCGAGTGGTGACTGCTCACTGCTTCGGAGGTCCACCGTGATCAGTGCGAACGCGATGGCGACCAGCAGTACGAGCAGCAGCCGGCTCTCTCGTGTGTCCCTCACGTGCGACGGCCGTGCCTTCCCCTTGTCGAACCGTGTGTCTCAGTGTTGAGCTGTTCAAGCTGTTTGAGCTGTGTAACGATCCACCGCGGGATGGGCAGTCACCCACGCGGCGGATCGTTGTGGCCGTTATCGGCGCGGCTGGGCGTCCAGCACCTGCTGGAGCGCCTCGAACTCCTCTACACACTTGCCGGATCCCAGCGCCACCGAATCCAGTGGGTCCTCGGCGATATGGATCGGCATCCCGGTCTCACGCCGCAGCCGCTCATCGAGGCCGCGCAGCAGGGCGCCGCCTCCGGTGAGCACAATGCCGCGGTCCATGACATCGCCGGAGAGCTCGGGCGGGCACTTGTCGAGGGTCGTCTTGACCGCGTCGACGATGGAGTTGACCGGCTCCTCGATGGCCTTGCGTACCTCGGCGGCCGAGATGACAACGGTCTTGGGGAGACCGCTGACCAGATCACGGCCGCGGATCTCGGTGTGCTCGTCCTTGTCCAGGTTGTACGCCGACCCAATCGTGATCTTGATGCTCTCGGCGGTGCGTTCGCCAAGCAGCAGACTGTACTCCTTCTTGATGTGCTGAATGATCGCGTTGTCCAGCTCATCGCCCGCCACCCGGATGGACTGTGCGGTGACGATGCCGCCGAGTGAGATGACGGCGACCTCGGTGGTGCCACCGCCGATGTCCACGACCATATTGCCGGTGGCCTCATGCACCGGAAGACCGGAGCCGATCGCGGCGGCCATCGGTTCCTCGATGATGTGCACCTGGCGGGCGCCCGCCTGGGTGGACGCCTCGATGACAGCGCGCCGTTCAACGCCGGTGATACCGGACGGAACACAGATGACGACCCGGGGCCGGGCGAGATAGCGTCGCTTATGGATCTTGAGGATGAAGTAGCGGAGCATCCGCTCGGTGATCTCGAAGTCGGCGATAACGCCGTCCTTCAGCGGACGGACCGCCACGATGTTGCCGGGGGTGCGGCCGATCATCTTCTTCGCCTCGGCGCCAACCGCCAGGATTCCCCCGGTATTGGTATTGATGGCGACGACCGATGGCTCATTGAGGACGATCCCGCGACCCCTGACGTACACCAGCGTGTTGGCGGTCCCGAGGTCGACAGCCATGTCACGGCCGATGAACGACATGTTGTTCGCCATGAGGATACGTCTGGCCTTCCAGCAGAAGCGATGTGATGAGGAGGAGGGCAGGATGCGCTGAGGGTCGCGGAGAGACTTCCGGAGAAGCTCCCATCATCGTAGTCGCGTTCATTCGAACGCGGAGAGAGGGTTCCTCCGCCATTGTCAGCAGAACACCGGCCGTCCCTGTCTCTGGTGACGTCGTGTCCGGGTGATTCGTTCCCTCGAACAGCCGTGCATATGCCAAGTGGCGACTGATTTTCTTCGATCGCCCCAGGTCACAACCGCTCTCAACATGAGGAGCCATCAGGAAAGACGGGTGAAGAAAATCTGCAGTTCTGACTCTTCGGACCTCTCGGGCTCCTCGGACCCACAGTGCGGATCCGCCGCGACAGCCACCCCCGTTCGCGGTCGCGTCGCAGGTCGGAGCCCCTGCGGGGAACAGATCAGACGAGCCCGGGGAAGAACAGCTTCAGCTCACGTTCGGCGGATTCCGCTGAGTCGGACGCGTGAATCAGGTTCTCCCGGACGATGGTGCCGAAATCCCCCCGAATCGACCCAGGTGCGGCGGCAATCGGGTCAGTCGGCCCCGCCAGCGCCCGTACCCCCTCGATCACGCGTTCGCCTTCCACGACCAGAGCCACGGACGGGCCGGAGGCCATGAACTCCACCAGCGGCTCATAGAACGGACGGCCCTCATGCTCGGCGTAGTGCTGCTCCAGGATGGCGCGGTCGAGTGTGCGCAGCTCCAGCGCGGAGATGGTCCATCCCGCCTTCTTCTCAATGCGGCCGATGATCTCGCCCACCAAGCCACGCTTGACGGCATCGGGCTTGAGAAGGACGAGGGTGCGCTGGCTCATGTCGCGGCTCCTTGCAGCAAACGGGTGTAGACGGCCTGAGGCTAGCCCCTGCCCCACCCCTCCCCGAAACCGGGGCTCCGCCCCGGAGCCCCGGAACTCAGGAGGGTGTGTGACCGATGGAGGTTGCCCCAGACCCCCACAGTGTTGTGGGCACTCGGGCCGCCCGAGGGGCGGCACGGGTGGGCACAACACCCGGCCATCGGCCCGGACCCGCCCAGCCCCGGGGCCCGGGGCAAAGCCCCGGTTACGGGAAGGGGCGGGACACGGGGACACCCACCCACGGCACCCCCGCAACCGGGCAAAGCCCCGCCACGCGGCGGAGCCGCATATCGGTACAACCGGGAAGGGGCGGGGTACGGGAAACACTCCCACGGAACCCCGCAGTCGGCAGGCGCGGCTCCCGGCCGCCGCCCTAGGCCGCCTGGGAGAGGGCCTTGGCCTCGTCGATTTTCCGGCCGAAGTGGATGGACGCCCACCACAGCGCGGCGAAGACCACCCCCAGGAAGAACATCGCCGGAACGACAAAGCCCGCCGCGATCAAACCGACCTGCAGGGCCCATCCCAGCTGGAGTCCGCCCGGCCGGGTGAGCATCCCGCACAGCAGCAGGCACAGCGCCATGACGATGCCGCTGACGAGCCATACCGTGCTGGCCGGGTGACCGGAGAGATGCATGGCCACCAGCCCGGCGAAACCCACCACGAGGAACTCGCCGATCAAGGTGGAAGCACACAGGGTGCGCATCAGCGGTCCCTCCCCAGGAGCAGCCGGGCCTCGCCCACGGTGATCACCGAGCCGGTGACCAGGACGCCCGCACCGGCGTACTCGTCCTCTTCCTCGGCGAGCGTGATCGCCGCCTCGAGCGCGTCGTCCAGCCGTGGCTCGACCTGGACCCGGTCCTCTCCGAAGACCTCCACCGCGAGACCGGCCAGGGCGTCCACGTCCATCGCCCGGTACGTCGAGTTACGGGTCACCACGACCTCGGCCAGGATGGGCTCCAGGGCTTCCAGAAGGCCCCGTACGTCCTTGCCGCCGCTCGGGCCGACCACACCGATCAGCCGGCTGAAGCCGAACGCCTCGGTGATCGCCGCAGCCGCCGCCTGCGCGCCCGCCGGGTTGTGCGCGGCGTCCAGCAGCACGGACGGGCTGCTGCGCACCAGCTCCAGTCGCCCGGGGGAGCTGACCGAGGCGAAGGCCTCACGGACCGTATCCACATCGAGCGTACGGTCGTGCTCGGAGCCGATCCCGAAGAACGCCTCAACGGCGGCGAGCGCCACCGCCGCGTTGTGCGCCATATGCGCGCCGTGCAGCGGCAGGAAGATGTCCGGGTACTCACCGCCGAGTCCGCGCAGTGTCATCAGCTGGCCGCCGACCGCGACCTCCCGGCGGACCACGCCGAACTCCATGCCCTCACGGGCAACCGTGGCATCCACCTCGACGGCCTTCTTGAGCACCACCGAAGCGGCCTCAACCGGCTGCTGTGCCATCACCACGGTGGCGCCCGGCTTGACGATGCCCGACTTCTCGGTCGCGATCTCCTCGGGCGTGCCGCCCAGCCGGTCCATGTGATCGAGGGAGATGGGGGTGATCACGGCGACGCCCGCGTCGATCACATTGGTGGCGTCCCAGCTGCCGCCCATGCCGACCTCGACGATCGCCACCTCGACGGGGGCGTCCGCGAAGGCCGCGTAGGCCATACCGGTGAGCACCTCGAAGAAGGACAGCCGGTATTGCTGCTGGCTGTCCACCATGTCGACGAACGGCTTGATATCCGCGTAGGTCTCGATGAACTTCTCGGCCGGGACCGGTGCCCCGTCCACGCTGATCCGCTCGGTGATCGACTGAACGTGCGGACTGCTGTAACGGCCGGTCCGCAGATCAAAGGCGCCCAGCAGCATCTCGATCATCCGGGCCGTGCTGGTCTTGCCGTTGGTGCCGGTGATGTGAATGCTCTGGTACGTCCGCTGGGGCTCCCCCAGCACATCCATCAGCGCCTGGATCCGGACCCGGGAAGGCTCCAGCTTGGTCTCTCCCCAGCGCGAGGCCAGCTCCTGCTCAACCTCCCGCAGCGCCTGGTCCACCGCCGGGTCGGTGGGGCGCGCCGGGATTCCGTCCCCCTTCGGCGGCCCGGCCTGGGTGCGCAGGGTACGGCTGCCGGCCTCGATCACCGCAAGATCGGGGTCGCGGTCGGTCTCGCTCTCGATGATCTCCTCGAACGCGTCGGGGCCGACGTCGGGCTCGGGCTCAGGGGACTGGTCACTCACGCCGCCAGTCTACGGCTGTGACCCCGCACCGCCGCAGCGCCACCGTCTCCGGCCCTAGCTGTATTGATCATGAGCGTTGTTGACACTCGTGGGTCTTGATCATGGCGAAGACCTCCGGTGTGGTGGAGCTGTCTAGGACTGCACCGCACGGAGGTCTTCGTGTCCCACCGTAATGCCCGACTGACTGTTCATGGCAGGCGGCTGCTGGTCGAACGTGTGTGTTCGGGCCGTCCGGTCGCGCATGTCGCGGCGGAGATGGGCGTCTCCCGCATGACAGCCCACAAGTGGGTGCGCCGCTGGCGGAACGAGGGGGAGCCAGGCCTGCATGACCGTTCCAGCCGCCCGCACACCACCCCGCACCGCACAGCACCAGCCATGGAAGCGCGGGTGCGTGAGCTGCGCACGACCCGCAAGCTCGGCCCGGCCCGCATCGGCCCGATCCTTGGCCTGCCCGCCTCCACCGTGCATCGCGTCCTCGCCCGCCACGGCCTGCACCGGCTGTCCTTCCTGGACCGGCCCACCGGGCAGGTCATCCGCCGCTACGAACGCGACCGGCCCGGCGAACTGATCCACGTGGACGTCAAGAAACTCGGCCGGATCCCCGACGGCGGCGGCTGGCGGATCCACGGCCGTAAAGACAGCCGACTGACCAAGACCGGCGCCGGCTACGACTACATCCACTCCGCCGTCGACGACCACACCCGCCTGGCCTACAGCGAGGTCCACACCGACGAGAAAGCCGCTACCTGCGCAGAGTTCCTCCGGCGAGCCGCCGCCCATTTCGCCGGGATGGGCATCCGCCGCATCGAACGGGTCCTTACCGACAACGCCTGGTCCTACCGCAAGAGCAGCCTGTGGAAGCAGGCCCTGACCGACCTCGGCGCAGTCGGCAAGCTCACCCGCGCCTACCGGCCACAGACCAACGGCAAGGTCGAACGCTTCAACCGCACCCTGCTCGACGAGTGGGCCTACCTACGGCCCTACACCAGCAACGCCGATCGAACAGCGAGCCTCGAAGGCTTCCTGCACACCTACAACTACCATCGCTGCCACACCGCACTGGCAGGCCAGCCACCCATCAGCCGCGTCAACAACCCTGCGGGTCAATACACCTAGCGGGTGGCGGGGTGGGGCTCGCGGCGGGCGGACAGTACGGCCGCGCCACCCAGCAGCACCAGCGCACCGCTGAAGAGTGCGAACGGCTTCGCATAACCGTTCAGCCCGGTCTCCGCGAGCCCCGGCTTACCCGGCTTCGCGTCCGGCTTGTTCACCGTGCCGAGCAGCAACGGGGTCTTGGGCGCGTTCGGCGGCGGCTCTTCCGTGCCGAACGGCACCGGCCCCTGCTGCCAGACCAGTTTCTCGCTCTTGCCCTGGGTCACCACCAGGCAGATCCGGCCGGTCTTGGCCAGGTCATAGCTCGCCGAAACCGCGAAGTTCTGGGATGCCTTCGGATCCAGCTTGCCGATGTCACAGATGTATCCGCTGTTGGAGCCCTCGGCCAGCTTGTCCTTCGGCAGCGGCCGGCACCCCTCCACGCCACGCAGCTTCAGACCCTCGAAGCCGAAGACGCTCAGCGTGTCCCCGGTCGTCTTCTTGTCCCCAGCGTTGACCACCGTGGCGTCAATGGCGGCGCGCCCGGTCTTGTTGTCCACCGAGATCTCGGTCGGCAGCAGCGTGCTGAGCTTCACCCCGGCCGGAGCGTCAGGTCCTCGCTTGCCACCCTCGTCGCTGCTGGGCGGCGCGGCGGCAACGCTCCCCACCTGAAGAGTCAAGACAGCAGCCGCAGCGACAAGTGCCACGCCAGGAGTGAAAAGCAGCGCGTGACGGCGCACAGAATAGTGGTGTTCTTTCCGCATGACCCCGACCCCCTGAACGAGCGATTCAACCCTCACCGTAGAAATAGCACAGGCGATGTTTTCCAAGCGTCCGCCAAGTGTCACGACTTGGTAATTAAACCCCTGGTCAGGGTGGGTCTCGCGGGCCCAATGGGCCTGCTGGTGTTTGGTGTTGCTGCTGTCTCGGGGCGTGATTTCTTCTCTGCGATTCCTGGGGGGCGGAAAGGCGCCCGTTCTCCGTACTCTGGTGTAAGCCGCCGCTGGCAGGGGACGGGGAGGCAGGGGAATGGTGAGCAATACGAGCGGTGAGGTGCAAGGCAGGGCAGTGGCTGGCCGCTACCGGCTTGGCGAGACCCTGGGGCGCGGCGGTATGGGGCGGGTGTGGCGGGCGTACGACGAGATGCTCGACCGCCATGTGGCCGTCAAGGAGATCCGGATCGACGGTCTCGGCGCCGAGGAGGTCAGCGTCCAGCGGGAGCGCAGCCTGCGGGAGGCCCGCGCCACCGCCCGTATCGACCACCCCAATGTCGTGCGGGTCTATGACGTCATCGAGGAAGGCGAGCGGCTGTGGATCGTTATGCAGCTCGTCGAGGCCCGGTCCCTTCAGCGGGCCATCGACCAGGACGGACCGTTTGAGCACCGAGCCGCAGCCCGGATCGGCCTCGCCCTGCTCCGGGCGCTGCGCGCGGTGCACGCACGAGGTGTACTGCACCGGGACATCAAACCGAGCAATGTGCTCATCGACGCGCACGGCAAGGTCGTGCTCACCGACTTCGGTATCGCCGCGATCCAGGACACGGCCGCGCTGACCATGACCGGGGCGCTCATCGGCTCGCCCGACTACATGGCGCCCGAGCGCATCTCGGGCGGGATACCGGAAGCGCCCTCCGACCTGTGGTCGCTCGGTGCGACGCTGTACGCCGCGGTCGAGGGCCGCTCGCCGTTCAGCCGTACGGGCACTCTGGCCACGCTGCACGCGGTGCTCTACGAGGAGCCGGAACTCCCTGTGTCCACGGGCCCGCTACTACCCGTACTCGCCGGGCTGTTGCGCAAGGACCCGCAGCAGCGGCTCACCCTGGACGAGGTGGATGAGCAGCTGCGCCCGCTCACCGAACCACCGGCCCGCCCCCACCCGGTGCCCGCGCCCGCGCCACCGCCCACACGGCCGGTTCCCGTGCCGCCGCCCGGCCCCCGGCTGCCGGCACCCCCCAGGGATCCCGAGGAGCCGGTGGACCGGCGGAGCAGGCCCCGGCACCGCCGCCGGAAGGTGCTGCTGTCCGCGATGTCCGTGGTGGCGGCCGTGGCGGTCGCGGCTACCACGGTCCTGGTACTGCGGGGCGCGGCCGACGGCACGGAGGCGGGCGGCGGGGCCTCCTCACCGCCCAGCGCCTCACCCGAAGCCAGCCCGGAGGGCGCGCGCGACGAGGAGGGCTTCCGCTGGTCTCCGCCGGCGGACTGGACCCGCACTCCGGCCGGTCCGGCGGCCGAGGTGCACTATCTCTCCCCGGACGGCACCATCGACCTTTCGGCCGTGGCGGAGCCACGGAGCGGCGACGCCCTGCTCGACCAGTGGACCAGCCATGAGGCGGACCTCCGGAGCGGGGTGGCCGGGTACCGCAAGATCCGCCTGGAGACCACCCGGTTCCAGGAGCGGGACGCCGTCATCTGGGAGTACACCTTCACCGATAAGGGTGTGCCCTACCGGGGACGGCAGCTCGGCTTCTACGCCGGAGAGACCTCCTACCAGATCAACATCTGGTACCCGAGCGCGTCCGAGACCTCCGGTCTGCGCGTCCATGACCGGATCAAGAAGTCCTTTGAGCCGCGGTCACCGGGCTGACCCGGCACGACCCTGTCGGCCCGGTCATGCCACACTCATGCCTTATGCGCGTCTACCTCGGCTCCGATCACGCCGGATACGAACTCAAGAACCACCTCATCGAGTGGCTCAAGGGCCATGGCCATGAGCCCATCGACTGCGGCCCGCTCATCTACGACGCCCTGGATGACTACCCGCCCTTCTGTCTGCGCGCCGCGGAGCGCACCGCCGCGGACCCGGAGAGCATGGGAATCGTGGTCGGCGGTTCCGGCAATGGCGAACAGATCGCCGCCAACAAGGTCAAGGGCGTACGCGCCATCCTGGCCTGGAGCGAGCAGATCGCCGAGCTCGGCCGGGAGCACAACAACGCCAATGTGATCAGCATCGGCAGCCGGATGCACTCGGACGAGGAAGCCAAACGGATGGTGGAGGTCTTCCTCACCACCCCGTTCCCCGGCGACGAGCGGCACCAGCGCCGCGTCGAGCTGCTGGCCGACTACGAGAACAGCGGGAAGCTCCCGGAGATCCCGGCCCACCACCCGCAGCAGGACTGAGCAGGCGGGCCGTACCCGCGTCAACAGGGAGTCTCCATGCCCGAAGGGCATACGATTCACCGGCTCGCCGCGGACCACCGGGACCTGTTCGCCGGGCGTCCGGTGCGCGCGTCCAGCCCGCAGGGGAAGTTCACCGACAGCGCCGCGCTGATCGACGGTCAGACCCTGGAGAGCGCCGACGCCATCGGCAAGCATCTCCTCCTCGGCTTCGGTGCGGGCATCGGCTGGGTCCATATTCACCTCGGCCTCTTCGGCAAGCTCGGCTTCGGTGAGGTCTCCGGCAGGAGACCGCCGCCGCCCACGGACACCGTGCGGCTGCGCCTGGCCAACCCGGACTCGTACGCGGATCTGCGCGGCCCCACCACCTGCGCGCTGATCACCGACGCCGAGAAAGAGGCGATACGGGACCGCCTCGGCCCCGACCCGCTGCGCCCGGACGCCGACCCGGACCGTGCCTGGGCCCGGATCTCCCGCAGCCGCACCACCATCGCGGCACTGCTGCTGGACCAGAAGGTGGTCGCGGGCGTCGGCAATGTCTACCGCGCTGAAGTCCTCTTCCGGCATGGCATTGACCCATACCGGGCGGGAAAGGACCTCGCCCGCGCCGAATGGGACGCCATGTGGGCCGATCTGGTCATCCTGATGAGGGAGGGCGTGCGGCACAACCGCATCGATACGGTCCGGCCCGAGCACACCCCGGAGGCCATGGGCCGCCCGCCACGGGTGGACGACCACGGCGGCGAGGTCTACGTCTACCGGCGGGCGGCACAGACCTGCCACATCTGCGGCCATGAGATCCACACCGCGGACCTGGGCGGCCGCAATCTCTTCTGGTGCCCCGCCTGTCAGAAACGGTGAGGCACCCAACTCCCGTACGCGTGGCAGCGGGTCACCGCTGTCGACACACACCAGCGCCTGTCAGGGGAAAAGCGGACACGGCGGCTGCGTTTCGAACTGGTGCGCCCATGGGGGGCACGGGAGTGGAATCGACGCATGCCTCAAGGCACGGATAAGGTCCCGGGACATGGCAGGTCGCATGGGCACAGCCCCTCAGGCGGCCCGGTTGCACCGAGCCCACAAGGCATTGCACCGGGTCCGCACGGTCCTGCGCCGCTCCGCCGTGGACTACTTCCGCGGCCACGGCTCGGACTGGATCGTCTTCACCGCACTCCTGCTCACCGTGCCCGCGCTCACCTGGGCCACCGTCGCCCAGCCGCTGTGGTGTGCCCCCGAAGCACTCGTCTTGCCGATCATCGTTGGCGGGCTCCTGCTGCGTCCCGCCAGTCTGCTGACCCTGTACGCCACCTCAGCCGGCGCGCTCATGGTGGAATCCGCGGTTCTTGGCCCCTATAACGATGGTGCCGGGCGGGTGACCCCCGGCACCATTCTGGTGGTCTCCGCGGTCGGGCTCGCCGGGTTGCTTATCGCCCAGTTCCGGATGCGGGTGGGAGTGCCCTGGACCCGGGGCGGCACCATGCTCTTCGACCTGCGGGAACGACTGCGCGTGCAGAGCCAGCTGCCGCCCCTGCCGCGTGGCTGGCACCGCGAGATGTCGCTGCGGCCAGCCGGCGGCCAGTCCTTCTCCGGGGACTTCGTGGTCGCCGCCCGCACCGGGCCGGAGCGGCGCACCCTGGAGGTCGTCCTCACCGATGTCTCCGGCAAGGGCATGGACGCGGGCTCCCGCGCCCTCCTGCTGTCCGGCGCCTTCGGCGGACTGCTGGGCTCGCTGCCCCCGCACGCCTTCCTCGCGGCCGCCAACGCGTATCTGCTGCGGCAGGACTGGGATGAGGGCTTCGCCACCTCGGTCCATCTCGTGCTGGACCTGGACACCGGTGACTACGAACTGCTGTCCGCCGGGCATGTGCCGGGGCTGCAATACAGCGCCGGTACCGGGAAGTGGGAGGAGAAGGCCGCCGAGGGACCGTTGCTGGGTGTCTTCGACGCCCCCGAATTCCATCCCGTCAAGGGGCGGTTGCGGCGGGGGGATGTTCTGATGCTCTTCACCGACGGGCTCGTGGAGACGGCCGAGCGTGATCTGACGGAGGGTATTGACCGGTTGACCGGGGCGGCTGAGGCGCTTATCGCTCCCGGCTTCCGGGGGGCGGCCTGGCACCTCATCGAGCAGGTCGCCCGGGATGTCCATGACGACCGGGCGCTGCTGCTGATCAGCCGCGACTAGCCGCGCGTTACTCGTTTGCGGGCTTCGGCTACCGAGTCGGTTTTGAAGGCCCACTCCATCTTCGGTTCCATGACGATACGGAACACCCGCTGGACCAGCGCCGTACACAGCACGGTCATCATCACCATGGCCAGCAGGGTGATGATGACCCGGCTGAGCGGGGAGTCCACCCAGCCCATGTCGTACCAGCCGAGCTCCCGGGCGAGCCGGAGCGGATAGAAGTGCAGCAGATAGCCGTAGAGCGTGCCCGCGCCCAGGGACGTGAACCACATGGTGCGACGCGGGGTCCAGACGAAGAAGCAGGCCGTGAGGACCAGGGCGCAGCCGAACAGGGCGAAGGTCATCACGACGCCCACCCACCAGGGAACGCCGAGGTCCTGGGCGGAGTACTTGTGGAAGAACCAGCTGTGGTTCATCCGGGGCGCGGCCCAGTACGCGAAGATCAGGGCACAGACCATGACCGGCAGGGCGGCGATACGCAGCGCGCGGTGCCGCAGCATGTCGAAGTGCGCGGGGCGGAGCTGGAGTCCGAGGACGAAGAACGGCAGGAACTGCAGTACCCGCTGGAGGTTGAGGTCACCGCCGATCTTCGGGGTAATACTGGCCAGTACGGCGATACCCAGCGCCACCGGCAGCGGCCAGCGCAGGGTGTTCCACAGCGGGGTGGTCAGCCGCCAGATGAACAGCGCGACCAGGAACCACAGTCCCCAGCTTGGCGAGAGCAGGGCGAAGGACCGGTCCGGCTCGGCGAGCCAGCGCATAAACAGGGTGTAGATGACCTCAAAGACGAGATAGGGGACAGCGACCCCGGTGATCAGCCGCTTGAGCTGGCTCGGACGACCCTCGAAGCTTCGGGAGAGATAGCCGGAGATGATGATGAAGGCCGGCATATGGAAGGCGTATACGGCGATGTAGAGCGCCACGGCCGCGCGGCTGTCGCTGCGCAGTGGTTCCCAGGCGTGCCCGATGCCGACCAGGAGGATCGTCAGGTACTTGGCGTTGTCGAAGAAGGGGTCACGCCGCTTGTCTCTGGATGCTCCGCCGCTGGCAGCCGGGGGCTCCGGCGACCTGGTGGGAGTCGTCGCCTCGGGCGTCTCTGGGCGAGCCGGGGGGAGTGGCGCGCGCTCATAACCAGCGTGGAACATCTGCCGCACCATAGTGCCGAAACCTCTAAGACGTAAATTCCAGCTGGGGAGTTGCCTGTCACACTCACACAATTCCCGTCGCTGGTACCCGTAATGCCATATCGACAAAGCGATTCGACTGCCCTGTTGGTCACACTTCGTATGCGTATGCCTGACCTAAACGGGGTGTATGTACGGGTTCGACTAACGATTAAATGTCCGGTTTTTCGATGCCTCGCCAGGCGTGTAGTACATGCCGTGGAAAGGGGGAGAATTCCTGTTCAGCGAGCAAGGAACTCATCGAATTCCGCATCGGTTCGGGCGAAGCCCGGCCACGCACGGGTCAACGACGCGTCACCTGGCTCCATCCCTCACCCAGTTGGTGGCACGATGGTCCCCGGGCCGGTGGTGAGGCGTTCCGACCGAAGGTGTGATCAGTTGTGGCCATTTCGCTGTCCGTGGTGCTGATGCTGGCTGTCATCCTGGTGGTGATGATCCGGAGCGGATCCATCAAGCCAGGCCCGGCCATCGTCGCTGCCCTCTTCGGCTTCTTTCTCGCCTCGACCGGCATGGCGCCGTCGATACGGAAGTTCCTCGACTCGGTCGCGCAGTCGATTGACAAGATCAACTTCTGAACACGCGAACGGCCCGACCCTGGGGGCCGGGCCGTTCAGCCGGTTGGAGCGGGCGACGGGAATCGAACCCGCGTAGCCAGTTTGGAAGACTGGGGCTCTACCATTGAGCTACGCCCGCATGTGTATGCCACACGTGCATGCCACATGTATGTGCTGGCACCACCACGAGTTGATCAGTATCCAATCGACGCTGCGGCACTGAGCTGCGGCATCGTGTGGACCCTGTGAGAGCCCCGTGCGGCACGCAGAGCATCCTACGGCATGTACTCTACGTGTCGCACCGACGGGGTGTGGCGCAGCTTGGTAGCGCGTCCGCTTTGGGAGCGGAAGGTCGTCGGTTCGAATCCGGCCACCCCGACCACGTACGATGAAAGACGCGCGTGCCTGTGTCGTGTCCGCATACTCGAGTCGCATACGGGGCGCCCCGTCAAACCCCCAGAAGTCAGCCCCAAGGAGACCGACCGTGAAGAGCGCCGTGGAGACCCTGAACCCGACCCGGGTTCGGCTCACTGTCGAGGTGCCCTTCGAGGAGCTCAAAGACAGCCTCGACGCGGCGTACAAAAAGATCAACCAGCAGGTCACGGTGCCTGGCTTCCGTAAGGGCAAGATCCCTGCGCGAGTGATCGACCAGCGCTTCGGCCGTGGCGCCGTGCTGGAGGAGGCCGTCAATGACGCGCTTCCGAAGCTCTACCAGAGCGCCGTCGAGGAGGGCGAGCTGAGCCCGCTCGGCCAGCCCGAGGTGGACATCACCGAGCTCAAGGACAACGAGCTCCTGGCCTTCACCGCTGAGGTCGACGTACGGCCCGAGATCACGATCCCGGACTACTCCGGTATCGAGGTCGAGGTCGACGCCACCGAGGTCACCGACGAGGACATCGACAAGTCCGTCGAGCAGCTCCGTGAGCGCTTCGCCTCCACCACCGCCGTCGAGCGCCCCGCCGCCGAGGGCGATGTCGTCAAGATCGACCTGGAGGCCAAGGTCGACGGCGAGGTCCTGGAGGACGGCGTCGCCAAGGGCGTGGACTACACCATCGGCTCCGGCGAGCTCCTGGAGGGCATCGACGAGGCCGTCACCGGCCTGTCGGCCGGCGGTTCCGCCACGTTCACCACCGAGCTCAAGGGTGGCTCCGCGGCGGGCCAGCAGGCCGAGGTCAAGGTGGACGTCACCAGCGTCTCGGCCCGTGAACTTCCCGAGCTGGACGATGACTTCGCCCAGCTGGCGAGCGAGTTCGACACCCTGGACGAGCTGCGTGAGGACAGCCGCAAGCGGCTCGGCCAGATGAAGAAGTACGACCAGGCCACCCAGGCTCAGGAGAAGGTGCTCGACCAGCTCATCGAGCTCGTCGAGGTCCCGATCCCCGAGAAGCTGCTCGAGGACGAGGTCAACACTCGCAAGAGCAACCTGGTCAACCACCAGCTCGGTCAGATGGGCATGGACCTCAAGACGTACCTGGAGATGCAGGACAAGTCTGAGGAAGATTTCGACGCGGAGCTCAAGGAGCAGGCGGAGAAGGGCATCCGTACCCAGTTCATCCTCGATGAGCTGGTCGCCAAGGAGAAGCTGAACGTCAGCCAGGAGGAGCTCACCGAGCACCTCATGCGCCGCGCGCAGTCCTCCGGCATGAGCCCCGACCAGTTCGCCCAGGCCGTCGTCGAGGGCGGCCAGGTGCCGATGCTCGTCGGCGAGGTCGCCCGCGGCAAGGCCCTCGCAGTGGTCGTCGAGGCCGCCACGGTCAAGGACACCAACGGTGAGGTCGTCGACCTCGAGGACGAGGACGAGACCGCCGAGACCGCCGAGACGGTCGAGGCGGCTGCCGGGACCGCGGCCGAGAGCGCCCCTGAGACCCTGGCTGAGGACAAGGTCGAAGAGAAGGCCGAGGAGAAGAAGGCGGACGGCGAGTCCGACGCCTGATCCCCTTGATTCGAACGAACGGGCCCGGACGCCACGACGCGTACGGGCCCGTTCGCGTACGGCAGAACTCCCCGTCCCGACCTGCTGGAACGCCCCCTGCGCTCACAGCGAACAGTTCTCGGAGCGGGATGGCCAGGCCGGGCCCGCGCGTTAGGGTCCATGTACACGAAGACGCTAGAGACGGCCCTCTGAGATCCCTACGGGATCTCGCCGTCCGGATACGAGCAGGTGGAAACGTGACGCTTCCGATGCCTTCCGCCGCCGGTGAGCCCAACAACTACGGTGGCGGCCTCGGCGACCAGGTCTACAACCGGCTGCTCAACGAGCGGATTATCTTCCTCGGCCAGCCGGTGGACGATGAGATCGCCAACAGGATCACCGCGCAGCTGCTGCTCCTTGCCGCTGAGCCGGACAAGGACATCAACCTCTACATCAACAGCCCCGGTGGCTCCATCACCGCGGGCATGGCGATCTACGACACCATGCAGTTCATCAAGAACGACGTGGTCACCATCGCCATGGGCCTCGCTGCCTCGATGGGCCAGTTCCTGCTGACCGCAGGCACTCCCGGCAAGCGCTTCGCGCTCCCGAACGCCGAGATCCTGATCCACCAGCCCTCCGCGGGCCTGGCGGGTTCGGCCACGGACATCAAGATCCACGCTGAGCAGCTGCTGCGGACCAAGAAGAAGATGACCGAGCTTTCCGCGCAGCACTCCGGCCAGACCGTCGAGAAGTGGACGCGGGACGCCGACCGCGACCGCTGGTTCTCCGCCGAGGAGGCCAAGGAGTACGGCCTGCTGGACGCGGTCATCGCCAACGCCGCCGACATCCCGGGCGGCGGTGGCACGGGCGCCTGAGCGCTCGCCCTCCCGCTCACACAGCCCGTAGCCAGCTCATCACCAGGACGGTGAACATCTCGATGAACAACCTCCCCGGCTCCGGCCGCTCCATGGGCCCCCAGGCCCGCTTCTCCGGGATCTCGCCCGAGGCCCGCTATGTCATCCCGCGCTTCGTCGAGCGCACCTCGCAGGGCGTACGCGAGTACGACCCGTACGCGAAGCTGTTCGAGGAGCGCGTGATCTTCCTCGGTGTGCAGATCGACGATGCCTCCGCCAACGACGTCATGGCTCAGCTGCTGTGTCTGGAGTCCATGGACCCGGACCGTGACATCTCGGTCTACATCAACTCGCCTGGCGGCTCCTTCACGGCCCTGACCGCCATCTACGACACGATGCAGTTCGTGAAGCCGGACATCCAGACGGTCTGCATGGGCCAGGCGGCCTCCGCCGCCGCCGTGCTGCTGGCCGCTGGTACACCCGGCAAGCGAATGGCGCTGCCCAACGCCCGGATCCTGATCCACCAGCCGTACAGCGAGACGGGACGTGGTCAGGTCTCCGACCTGGAGATCGCCGCCAACGAGGTGCAGCGGATGCGTCTCCAGCTGGAGGAGATGCTGGCCAAGCACTCCACCCGGCCCGTCGAGGAGATCCGCGACGACATCGAGCGCGACAAGATCCTCACCGCTGAGGGTGCGCTGGAGTACGGGCTGATCGACCAGATCGTCTCCACCCGCAAGACGTCCGTCGGACTGGGCTGATCCCCGACCGACTGCCGCCCCCTTGGACCGAGTAGGCCCAAGGGGGGCCCATTCCGGGGGCCCAGCAAGGTACCTTCGGAGAGCAAGGACCAGGCACCGCCGCCAGTCGGCGGTGCGCAGGCGAAGGGGAAGCACCTCGTGGCACGCATCGGTGATGGCGGCGATCTGCTCAAGTGCTCATTCTGTGGCAAGAGCCAAAAGCAGGTGAAGAAGCTCATCGCGGGTCCGGGCGTCTATATCTGCGATGAGTGCATCGATCTCTGCAACGAGATCATCGAGGAGGAGCTCGCCGAGACCTCCGAGGTGCGGTGGGACGAACTCCCCAAGCCGCGCGAGATCTACGAGTTCCTGGAAGGCTACGTCGTCGGCCAGGAGGCCGCGAAGAAGGCCCTCTCCGTCGCCGTCTACAACCACTACAAGCGAGTGCAGGCGGGCGAGAACGGCGGCTCGCAGGGCCGCGACGACGGCATCGAGCTGGCGAAGTCCAACATCCTGCTGCTGGGCCCCACCGGCTCCGGCAAGACGCTGCTGGCGCAGACCCTGGCCCGGATGCTCAACGTTCCCTTCGCCATCGCCGACGCCACCGCGCTGACGGAGGCGGGCTATGTCGGTGAGGACGTCGAGAACATCCTGCTGAAGCTGATCCAGGCCGCTGACTACGACGTCAAGAAGGCCGAGACCGGCATCATCTATATCGACGAGATCGACAAGGTCGCCCGTAAGAGCGAGAACCCGTCGATCACCCGTGATGTCTCCGGCGAGGGCGTACAGCAGGCGCTCCTCAAGATCCTGGAAGGCACCACCGCCTCAGTACCGCCGCAGGGCGGCCGTAAGCACCCGCACCAGGAGTTCATCCAGATCGACACCACGAATGTGCTCTTCATCGTGGGTGGCGCCTTCGCCGGTCTGGAGAAAATCATTGAATCCCGGGCGGGCGCGAAGGGCATTGGCTTCGGCGCCACCATCCGTTCCAAACGGGAGATCGAGGCGTCCAACCAGTTCGAGGAGGTCATGCCGGAAGACCTGGTGAAATTCGGCATGATCCCGGAGTTCATCGGCCGTCTCCCGGTCATCACCTCCGTCCACAACCTCGACCGTGAGGCGCTGCTCCAGATCCTGACCGAGCCGCGGAACGCGCTGATCAAGCAGTACCAGCGGCTCTTTGAACTCGACGGTGTAGAGCTGGAGTTCGACCGCCCGGCCCTGGAGGCCATCGCCGACCAGGCCATCCTGCGCGGCACCGGCGCACGTGGGCTGCGCGCCATCATGGAGGAAGTCCTGATGTCGGTGATGTACGAGGTGCCGTCCCGCAAGGACGTGGAACGCGTCGTCATCACGGAAGACGTTGTTCACTCGAACGTGAACCCAACTCTGGTGCCGCGTACGCGCGGTAACGAACAGGGTCCGCAGGAGAAGAGCGCGTAGCGGGCGTCCTCTTCAACGCTGTGGCTCGTCTCCCTGCGCAGGGAGACGAGCCACAGCGTTGCTGCCCTTTTACGGGAACTGGCTCCTTACTTGGGGACCCGGGTGTCGTTACGCGTCTTAGCCGTGACCGTGGCAGCCTCGCTCATCGGTGTGTTCTTACCGGTGATGATGGCGGCTGCATCCGAGAACACAACCCAGCCGATCGTGCTGTGGTCAGCCCACATACACACCGGCACCGTGAAGTTGTCCACCGGCATCTGCTCGGCGTTGCCTGGCGTGAACTTCACGTTCTGGCACTTCATGATCGCATTGTCGAGTTCGGCGGGAGTCTGTTCTTCCGGCTGGCCCTCCAGCTCGGCCTTGCCACCGTCATCCGTGCCGGGGCTCTCGGCGGCATGTTCGGCGATCTTGGCGAAGGCGGCGTCGATGACCGTCTCCGGGTCCGAGATCTCCCCGTAGACGCCGCTGAACTTCAGCTGCTTCGCTCGGGCGCCCGAGCCGGCCTCATAGCTGGCGGAGACGCTCTCGGCATCCTTGACACCGTAGTCCTCGAACTCCTTGACGTCCGTGGAGCTGAGGCCGTCGCTGCCGGTCTCCTTCTTGTTGAACTCCTCAGCGACCTGCTGGGGCGTGGTCAGCTTGTGCGGGCCGTCGTCGGCGAGGTCACTCCCGCCGCCGCCCCCGCCCAGGAGGAAGTACCCGCCGATGATCGCGCCCACCAGGGCCACGGCGCCGATCGTGACGCCGACCGCCTTGCCCTTGCCGCCGCCGCCCGGCGGAGGCGGCGGCATATAGCCGCCCGGGGGCGGGGGCTGCTGGCCGTACGGGCCGGGCTGCTGCGGGAAGCCCTGGGGCGGCGGTGGGGGCTGCTGGCCATAGGGGCCCGGCTGGGGTGGCTGCTGGGGGTAGCCGTAGCCGGGCTGACCCGGCGCTCCGCCGGGGGCGGGCTGGCCGTACGGGCCCGGCTGCTGGGGAGCGCCGTAAGGCCCCGGCTGCGGGGGCTGCTGTCCATACGGGCCCTGCGGCGGCGGCTGGTTGTAGCTCAAGGCGCTTCCCTCCGTGGAGCATGCACCGGGCATGCGTATCTGCGTCCCGTACATCCTGGCGGACAGCCCACCGTTTCGCTGCACCGGGCCCCGAACCGATTCGAGACCGGGACACGGCCGCCCGTACACTGACCGTCGTGACCGAGAACACTCAGCAGAGCCCGACCCCGAACGGGGCGGAGCCGTCGACCAGTGCCCCCGCAGATCTGCCGACCCAGTACGCACCGGCCGAGGTAGAGGGGAAGCTGTACGAGCGCTGGGTAGAGCGCGGTTACTTCGAGGCGGACGCGAAGAGCGAGAAGGAGCCCTACGCCGTCGTCATCCCGCCGCCGAACGTCACCGGCTCGCTCCACCTGGGCCATGCCTTCGAGCACACGCTGATCGACGCCCTCACCCGCCGTAAGCGGATGCAGGGCTGCGAGACGCTGTGGCAGCCGGGCATGGACCACGCCGGTATCGCCACCCAGAACGTCGTCGAGCGCGAGCTCGGCAAGGAGGGCAAGTCCCGCCACGACCTGGGCCGGGAGGCCTTCGTCGAGCGCGTCTGGCAGTGGAAGGCGGAGTCCGGCGGCCAGATCTCCGGCCAGATGAAGCGGCTCGGCGATGGCGTCGCCTGGTCCCGCGAGCGCTTCACCATGGACGAGGGGCTGTCCAGGGCCGTCCAGACCATCTTCAAGCGGCTCTACGACGATGAGCTGATCTACCGCGCCGAGCGGATCATCAACTGGTGTCCGCGCTGTCTGACCGCGATCTCCGATATCGAGGTCGAGTACGCGGACCAGGACGGCGAGCTGGTCTCGCTCAGATACGGCGGAGGCGATGGCGAGGAGGACACGGTCGTCGTCGCGACGACCCGCGCCGAGACGATGCTCGGCGACACCGCCGTCGCCGTCCACCCGGACGACGCACGCTACGCCCACCTCATCGGCAAGCAGATCAAGCTGCCGCTGACCGACCGCACCATCCCGGTCGTCGCGGACTCCCATGTCGACCCGGAGTTCGGCACCGGCGCGGTCAAGGTCACCCCCGCCCACGACCCGAATGACTTCGAGATCGGCCAGCGGCACGACCTGCCCAACATCACGATCATGGACGAGCACGCGGTGATCACCGCCCATGGCCCGTTCCAGGGTCTGGACCGGCTGGAGGCCCGCTCGGCGATCGTCGCCGCGCTGCGCGCCGAGGGCCGCATCGTCGCCGAGAAGCGCCCCTACACCCACTCCGTCGGCCACTGCTCACGCTGCAAGACCACCATCGAGCCCCGGCTGTCCATGCAGTGGTGGGTCAGGGTCGGCCCGCTCGCCCAGGCCGCCGGTGACGCCGCCCGCGACGGGAAGGTCCAGATCCACCCCAAGGAGATGGAGTCCCGCTACTTCGGCTGGGTCGACAATCTCCACGACTGGTGCATTTCACGGCAGTTGTGGTGGGGCCACCGCATCCCGGTCTGGTACGGCCCGAACGGCGAGGTCGTCTGCGTCGGCCCGGACGAGACCCCGCCTTCCGAGGGGCCGGGCGGCGAGGGCTGGCACCAGGACACCGATGTCCTGGACACCTGGTTCTCCTCCGCCCTGTGGCCGTTCTCCACTCTCGGCTGGCCCGAACGGACCGAGAGCCTTGAGAAGTTCTACCCGAACTCCGTCCTGGTCACCGGCTACGACATCCTCTTCTTCTGGGTCGCCCGGATGATGATGTTCGGCCTGTACGCGATGGACGGCACCCCGCCGTTCCACACCATCGCCCTGCACGGCATGGTCCGCGACCAGTTCGGCAAGAAGATGTCGAAGTCCTTTGGCAACGCGGTCAATCCGCTGGACTGGATGGACAAGTACGGCTCCGACGCGCTCCGTTTCACGCTCGCGCGCGGCGCCAACCCCGGTGTCGATGTCCCGATCGGTGAGGACTGGGTCCAGGCATCCCGTAACTTCGCCAACAAGATCTGGAACGCCACGCGCTTCGCGCTGATGAACGGCGCGACGGTTGAGGGCCCGCTGCCCGCCCCCGAGGAGATGTCAGCGGCCGACCGCTGGATCCTCTCCCGGCTGAACACGGTTGTCGCCGAGACCGACGCGTTCTATGACGACTACCAGTTCGCGAAGCTCTCCGAGGGGCTGTACCACTTCGCCTGGGACGAGGTCTTCGACTGGTATGTCGAGCTGTCCAAGACCACCTTCTACGCGGACGGCCGGGCGGCCGAGGTCTCCCGACGGGTCCTCGGCGAGGTCCTGGACGTCATGCTCCGCCTCCTCCACCCCATCGTTCCCTTTGTCACCGAGACGCTGTGGACGACCCTCACCGGTGGCGAGTCCGTGGTCATCGCCGACTGGCCCACCGACTCCGGCTTCCGCGACGCCACTGCCGAGCAGGAGATCGCCACCCTCCAGCAGGTGATCACCGAGGTCCGCCGCTTCCGCGCCGACCAGGGCCTCCAGCCCGGCCAGCGCGTCCCGGCCCGGCTCACCCTGGAAGGCACCCCACTCGTCGCCCACGAGGAGGCGATGCGCTCGCTGCTGCGCCTCCAGCCCGCCGGTGACGACTTCACCCCCACCGCGTCGCTGCCCGTCGCCGGTGCGACGGTCGCCCTGGACCTCTCCGGGGCGATCGACTTCGAGGCGGAGCGCAAGCGGCTCACCAAGGATCTGGCGTCCGCCGAGAAGGAGCTGAAGCAGACCACGGCCAAGCTCGGCAACGAGGGCTTCCTCGCGAAGGCCCCCGACCACGTCGTGGAGAAGATCCGCACCCGCCAGGCGGCCGCCGAGGCGGACATCGCCCGGATCAAAACCCAGCTGGAGAACCTCCCGGAGGGCTAGCCCCACACGGGCCCGGGGCGTTCGCCCCGGGCCCGTCGCGTCAGCCGCGCTTGCCGACCAGCTTCCAGGCCGCTGGGAGGGCGCCCATCGCCAGGGCTGCCTTCAGGGCGTCGCCGATGAGGAAGGGGACCAGGCCTGCGGCGAGGGCCTGGGTGAGGCTCATGCCGGTGGCGAGGGCCAGATAGGGAACGCCGACGGCGTAGATGATCGCGGTGCCGACCGCCATCGTGCCGATGGTGCGCAGCATCCCGCGGTCGCCGCCTCGGCGGGCGAGTGCGCCGACGACGGTGGCGGCGATGAGCATGCCGATGATGTAGCCGAAGGACGGCATCGCGGTGCCATGGGACATATCCGCGAACCACGGCATCCCGGCGACGCCCGCCACGGTGTAGAGGCCGAGGGAGAGGAAGGCGCGGCGGGCGCCGAAGCCCGCGCCCAGGAGCAGCGCGGCGAATGTCTGCCCGGTGACGGGGACCGGGGAGCCGGGCACCGGCACGGCGAGCTGGGCGGCGGCTCCGGTGAGCGCGGCGCCGCCCAGCACCAGCGCCGCGTCCCGCAGCCGCGCCCGGGTGGCGGTAGAGGCGGGCAGCACATCGGCGAGGACCGCGCCCGGTCGGATGCTTACGGCGGCACTGCTCATCGGAACTCCGTCTGGTCGGTGTAGGACGTCTGGTTGGTGCAGGAAAGGGCCGTTCGACGCTATCCGAACGCGGGTGGCTTCCCTCCGTGACGTTGGCGACAAAGCTTGGCCGTTGCACTTATCGGGTTTCTCTCATACGCGGAGGGTGACTACGGTGTCCGGATACCGGGACAGTGACGTGCGCCATTGATACGCCGCTTATGTCCGCTCACACTGGCCGATGGCCCGGAGTGATCGGCTCCGGTTCCTCCCTCCCCTCCCACCCTTGGACAGCCATGTCTTCCACCCAGACGGCCAACGGGACAGCCGGCGCGCCGGTCTCCCCGGAGACGGACTCCCCCGCCCCGGCTTCCCCGCCGTCGCTGTCGCACGGCCTCAAGCAGCGCCATCTGTCGATGATCGCGCTCGGCGGTGTGATCGGCGCGGGTCTCTTCGTCGGCTCCGGCGCGGGCATCGCCGCCGCCGGTCCGTCGATCGTGCTCGCGTTCGCGGCCTCGGGCCTGCTGGTCATGCTGGTCATGCGGATGCTCGGCGAGATGTCGGCGGCCCACCCGGCCTCCGGTTCCTTCTCCGTACACGCGGAGCGGGCGCTCGGCCCCTGGGCGGGATTCACCGCCGGGTGGATCTTCTGGGTGCTGCTGTGCGTCGCGGTCGCGGCCGAGGCCATCGGTGCCGCCACGATCATGCAGACCTGGTTCCCGGACTCCGCGTCCTGGATGTGGGTGGCCCTGTTCATGGCGGTCTTCTGCGGCACGAACCTCGCCTCGGTGAAGAACTTCGGTGAGTACGAGTTCTGGTTCGCGGCGCTGAAGGTCCTCGCGATCGTCGCCTTCCTGGTACTCGGTACTCTCGCCATCATCGGTGCCCTGCCGGGCACCAGCGCCCCGGGCACCAGCAACCTCACCGGTGAGGGCGGCTTCTTCCCGAACGGCACCGACGGGCTTGTCGTCGGTCTGCTCGCGTCGATCTTCGCGTATGGCGGTCTGGAGACGGTGACCATCGCGGCCGCCGAGTCCGAGAACCCGGTCAAGGGCGTCGCCAAGGCGGTACGTACCGCAATGTGGCGTATCGCGGTCTTCTATGTCGGCTCCATGCTGGTGATCGTCACGCTGATCCCGTGGGATGACGCGTCGGTCCTGGACGGCCCGTACGCCGCCGTCCTGGGCCACATCGGCGTCCCGGCTGCCAGTGAGGTCATGAAGGTCGTAGTGCTCATCGCCCTGCTGTCGGCGATGAACGCCAACATCTACGGCGCCTCCAGGATGTCGTACTCACTGATCGCACGTGGTGAGGGACCCCGCTTCCTGGGGAAGGTCAGCGGTGGGGTGCCCCGGCGCACCGTGCTGGCCTCCTCGGCCTTCGGCTTCTTCGCGGTGCTGCTGAGCTTCTGGTGGCCGGACACCGTCTTCGCCTGGCTGCTGAACATGGTGGGTGCCGCGGTGCTGGTCGTCTGGGGCTTTATCGCGGTCTCGCAGCTGCGGACGCGTCGGCGGCTGGAGCGCGAAGCACCCGAGAGGCTCGTCGTCCGGATGTGGGCCTTCCCGGTGCTGACGTGGGTGGCGATCGCCGGGATGGTGGGCATTCTGCTGCTGATGGCGCGCAATGGCGACACCCGGCTGCAGCTGTACTTCACCGGTGGGCTGGCGCTGGCGCTGGCCGCGGTGGGCTGTCTGCGGCAGCGGCGGCTCGCGCGGCGCTGAGGCGCCCCCCTTCGGGCCTTCGGGGCTGTACCGCCGCGCGGCGGGGCTCCGCCCCGGCCAGGCGCCGTGGGTGGGGCTCCCCGTATCCCGCCCCTTCCCGGCCGTACCGATATGCGGCTCCTCCGCGTGGCGGGCTTCGCCCGGCTGCGGGGGTGCCGTGAGTGGGTTTCCCCAATTCCCGCCCCTTCCCGTAACCAGGGCTTTGCCCCGGACCCCGGGGCCCGGTGCGGGCCGGTGGCCGTGTTGGCCCACCAAGCGTCGCGAGCTCCGTTGCGGAGTTGGCCGGAGCGTCGTGGCTGGTGTGAGTGGGTGGTTGCGTAGCAGGGCGGGCCCACGCCCCTCGCGGGGCTGGGGGCACCTCCCAGACGAAGTCTGGGGGAGAGTGCCCACAACACGGGGTGGGGTCTTGGGGACCGGGGGCGCCCGTCGGGGGTGTCCCCGTATCCCCGCCCCTTCCGGGCTGTGTCGCTGTGCGGCTCCGCCCGTGGCAGGGCTCCGCCCCGGCCGGGCGCCGTGGGTGGGGGCTCCCCGTGTCCCGCCCCTTCCCGGAAACCGGGGCTTTCGCCCCGGGCCCCGGGGGTGGCCGGTGCGGGACGGTGGCCGGGCGTTGTGCCCACCCTCCCCCAGCTAACGCTGGGAGGTGCCCCCACGCCCTGCGGAACGACTGCCCACAACGCTGGGGGGCGGTTTCTCTTTGGAGGGGGCGCCCCATCGGTGTGTTCGGGGTTGTTGCTGTAATCTTCTTCTTGCAATAGGTGTGCAATAAGGCTTGAAGGGGAGCAACCGCATGGCCATCTACACGCTGCCGGAACTTCCGTATGACTACGGCTCGCTGGAGCCGGTCATCAGCGGCGAGATCATCGAGCTGCACCACGACAAGCACCACGCGGCGTATGTGAAGGGCGCGAACGACACCCTCGAACAGCTTGAGGAGGCTCGCGACAAGGACACGTGGGGTGCCATCAACGGCCTGGAGAAGAATCTGGCCTTTCACCTCTCCGGCCATATCCTGCACTCCATCTACTGGCAGAACATGACCGGCGACGGTGGCGGTGAGCCGCTGGAGAAGGACGGCACGGGCGAGCTGGCCGATGCCATCGCCGAGTCCTTCGGCTCTTTCGCGAAGTTCAAGGCCCAGCTCTCCAAGGCCGCGGCGACCACCCAGGGTTCCGGCTGGGGCGTGCTGGCCTATGAGCCGGTCAGTGGCCGCCTCGTGGTTGAGCAGGTCTATGACCACCAGGGCAATGTCGGCCAGGGCTCGGTACCGATCCTGGTCTTCGATGCCTGGGAGCACGCCTTCTATCTGCAGTACCGCAACCAGAAGGTCGACTTCGTCGAGGCCATGTGGCGCGTCGTCAACTGGCAGGACGTGGCCGCCCGCTACACCGCCGCCAAGGAGCGCGCGAACAATCTGCTGCTGGCGCCGTAGCCCCTGTAGGCCTCCTGCCTCGTGATCGTCTTCTCACCCTTCACCGGGCAGGCGGAGAAAAGAGGAAGGGCCCTCCCGAGTGGACGTGACACCCAGGGAGGGCCCTTCCGCACTCGGGCCCACCCGCGCCCCAGCCTGTCCGGCGTTTGAGGACTGGGGGCCCGGGGGCAGCGCACCCGGTTACGGGAAGGGGAGGGGCTGGGGAAAGGTCGCCCGGTCACCGCCTAGTCGAAGCTCGGCCCCTCATCACGGGTGCGCTTGATCTCGTAGAAGCCCGGTGTCGACGCCACCAGCAGCGTGCCGTCCCACAGTCGCGCCGCCGCCTCGCCCCTGGGGGCCGGGGTGACGACCGGACCGAAGAATGCCATCGGCTCGCCGTGCGCGCCCGGCACCGAGATCACCGGGGTACCGACATCCTGGCCGACCAGGTCGATGCCCTTCTTGTGCGAGGCGCGCAGCGCGGTGTCGTACTCGGTGGAGTCCATCGCGTCCACCAGTGCCGGGTCGAGCCCGGCCTCCGTCAGCGCCTCGGCGATGGTCTCCCGGTCCGGTTCCCGCCGCTCATGGTGGAGGCGTATACCAAGCGCGGTGTAGAGCCTGCCCAGCACCTCGTTGCCGTACTTCTGCTCGGCCGCGATACAGACCCGCACGGGCCCCCAGGCGGTCTTCATCGCTTCCTGATATTTCTCCGGCAGCTCGTCGAGCTTGTTCTCATTGAGCACCGCCAGGCTCATCACATGCCAGCGGACCTCCACCGGACGGACCTTCTCCACCTCCAGCATCCAGCGGGACGTCAGCCAGGCCCATGGGCACTTGGGGTCAAACCAGAAGTCGGCCGGGGTTTTCTCGGGCATGGTCTCTCCTCGCGCGAAGGTATGAAGATACAGGTGGTGCAGAAGAGAACACCGAGTGACGGTGCCGTCATTCCCTGCTGCGGCTGCTCCGCCCACCATGAAATGCTGACCTCTGATGTTCGATATGCGAGACGAGTGAGACGAGTGAGACAAGGGAGTCGCGCTGTGCCCGGAGAGAACCTGACCCGTGACGAGGCCCAAGAGCGGGCTCGGCTGCTCAGCGTCGACGGGTACGAGGTCGCCCTCGATCTGCGTTCCGCTGTGGCACCACCCTCGGCCGACGGGTCCCGCACCTTCCGGTCCACCACCACGATCCGGTTCCGCTGCGCCGAGCCGGGCGCCGCGACCTTCGCCGATCTGGTGGCGCCGCATGTGCACTCGGTCACCCTCAACGGCGACTCCCTCAACGTCGACCGTGTCTTCGACGGCGCCCGGATCCAGCTCGACGGCCTCGTCGCGGATAACGAGCTGGTCGTCGACGCCCGCTGCGCCTACAGCCGCACCGGCGAGGGGCTGCATCACTTCATCGACCCCGAGGACGGCGAGACCTACCTCTATACGCAGTACGAACCGGCCGACGCCCGCCGGGTCTTCGCCAACTTCGAGCAGCCCGACCTCAAGGCGCCCTTCGACTTCACCGTGATCGCCCCCGAGGGCTGGACGGTGCTCAGCAACGCCGCGCAGAAGGGCGAGCCGGAGCCCGCCGCTGACAGCGCGCAGCTGTGGCACTTCGACCGCACCCAGCCGATCTCCACCTACATCACGGCGGTCGTGGCCGGTCCGTACCACTACGTCACCGACACCTACCGGCGCACGCTGCGGGACGGCACCGAGCTGGAGATCCCGCTGGGGGCGCTGTGCCGCAAGGGGCTGGCCAAGCACTTCGACCCGGAGGACATCTTCCTCGTCACCAAGCAGGGTCTGGACTTCTTCCACGAGCACTTCGACTATCCGTATCCCTTTGGGAAGTACGACCAGGCCTTTGTGCCGGAGTACAACATCGGGGCGATGGAGAATCCGGGATGTGTGACCTTCCGGGAGGAGTTCGTCTTCCGTGGCAAGGTGACACAGGCGTCCTACGAGAGCCGCGCCAATGTCCTGCTCCATGAGATGGCGCATATGTGGTTCGGCGATCTGGTCACCATGGAGTGGTGGGACGACCTCTGGCTCAAGGAGTCCTTCGCCGACTTCATGGGTGCCCTGTCGCTGGTCGAGGCCACCCGCTTCAGCAACGGCTGGATCACCTTCGCCAATCGCCGTAAGTCCTGGGCCTACCGGGCCGACCAGCTCCCCTCCACCCACCCGGTCACGGCCGATATCCGTGATCTGGAGGACGCCAAGCTCAACTTCGACGGCATCACCTACGCCAAGGGCGCGAGCGTGCTCAAGCAGCTCGTCGCCTACGCCGGCCGCGACGCCTTCATGGAGGGCGCCCGGCGCTACTTCAAGCGGTACGCCTACGGCAATACCCAGCTGAAGGACCTGCTCTCCGTGCTGGCGGAGACCTCCGGGCGGGATATGCGCGAGTGGGCACAGGCCTGGCTGCGCACGGCGGGGGTCAACTCGCTGACCCCGCAGGCCACCTATGACGCCGAGGGCCGGATCACCGAGCTGGCGATCCTGCAGGAGGCGGCGGAGGCCCACCCGACGCTGCGCCCGCACCGGGTCGCCGTGGGCCTCTACCGGCGCACGGGCACGGCAGGCCCGCTGGCACGGTACGCCGGCGCCGAGGTGGACATCGCCGCCGGCGTACCCGGCGCCCGTACGGTCGTGGAAGAGCTCGTCGGGTACGAGCGCCCCGAACTGATCCTGGTCAACGATGATGACCTCACCTACGCCAAGACCCGTCTGGACGAGGGCTCACTGGCGACCCTGCGCGAGCACCTGGGCGCGATTGACGACCCGCTCGCCCGGGCGCTGTGCTGGTCCGCGCTGTGGAACCTCACCCGGGACGGGCTGATGCCGACGCGGGACTTCCTCGGCCTGATGCTGCGCTTCGCGGGCGATGAGACCGATATCGGGGTGGTGCAGATGCTGCACACCTGGTCCAGGACCGCGATCATCCACTACGCCGCCCCCGAGTGGCGCGAGCAGGGCTGCCGGGAGCTGGCCGAGGGCGCGCTGAGCCACCTGCGGCAGGCCGCGCCGGGCAGCGGACACCAGCTGGCCTGGGCCCGCTTCTTCGCCTCGGTCGCCGAGAGCGAGCAGCATCTCCAGCTGCTCCAGGGGATGTTGGCGGGCAGGGCCCGGATCGACGGGCTGGAGGTCGATCAGGAGCTGCGCTGGACCTTCCTCAGCCCGCTGGCGGCCAAGGGTCTTGCCGATGAGACGGTGCTGGCGGCCGAGCTGGACCGCGATGACACCGCCTCCGGCAAGCGGCACCAGGTGCGCTGTCTGGCCGCGCGCCCCTCGGCGGCGGTCAAGGCACAGGCCTGGGCGTCGGTCGTCGAGTCCGACCGGCTCTCCAACGCCCTGGTCGAGGCGACCATCACCGGCTTCGACCAGCCGGGACAGCGGGAGCTGCTGGCGCCCTATGTCCCCAAGTACTTCGCCGCGCTTGAACGGGTCTGGGCCGAGCGCTCCATCGAGATCGGCATGTCCATCGTCCGCGGGCTGTTCCCGGCGCTGCAGAGCACCCAGGAGACACTGGACGCCACCGACACCTGGCTGCGGGCCACCGAGGACCGCGCCGCTCCGGCGCTGCGCCGCCTGGTCCTGGAGGCGCGGGACGATCTGGCGCGTGCCCTGCGGGCCCAGCGGTGCGACATTGCGGCGGCCCACTGATCGGCAGTCGAACGCCCGTACTTTAGGACAGGGTTGTCCAGATTTGTCGACGACCGTGTAACAGGGGGTTAGGGGGCGGGGTGAGGGCGGGAATCGCGGGGTCATGACCCACAACACCCCGCTCTCGCCCCGCCCCCTCAGCCACCTCTCCGATGTACGGCGCCGTGTGGTGACCGCCCGTACGCTGCGCGAACAGGGGTTCCCCAGCGCCACCGTGCAGGAGCGCTGCCGTCCCGGCGGCCCCTGGCAGATGCCGCTGCCCGGGGTCTACGTACTCCACCCGGGCCCCCCGACCAGCGAGGAGCGGCTGCACGCGGTGCTGCTCTACGCGGGCCGCTCCAGCGCGGTACCCGCACAGGGCGGCCAGGCAATGATCACCGGGCTGGCCGCGCTCGCCCTGCACCACTTCGCCACCGCTCCCCCGCTGCTCTCCCTGGACCGGCTCGACATCCTGGTCCCGCGCACCCGTCGGCTGAGCTCCACCGGCTGGGCCCGTGTGATCCGCGCCCAGAGTCTTCCCCGCCCCGAGGAGGTCACCGGGCTGCCGGTCGCCCCGGTGGCGCGGGCGCTGGCCGACGCGGTCAGCAAGCTCACCGACGCGGTGACCGTCCGGCGGCTGCTCACCGAGGCGGTACGCGGGGGCCACTGCGAAGCCCACGCCGTCGTACGGGAGCTGACCCAGGCCCGGCTGCTGACCCGACCGCATGTGGTCGACGCCGTGGACACCCTGCTCGCCGAGGGCCGGGCCATCGCCGAGGGCCGGCTCTACGAGATGGTGCACGCCTACGGTCTCCCCGATCCCGTCTGGAACATTGATCTGCGGATCCCCGGTGGCCCCCACCTCGGCGGTGTCGATGCCTACTGGCCCGACCAGGCCGTCGCCGTGGAGATCGACGCCCGCGCACCGCGTCCCGCCGGGGAGGAAGCGGACACGCTCTGGTCGGAGTACGCCCGCAAGCGCGAGACGCTGGAACAGCTGGGCATCACGGTCGTCCATGTCACCCCGAAGAAGCTCCGGGACGCGATGGAACAGCAGGCCGCGGTGGTCCGTACGGCGCTGATGACAGCGGATGACCGCGACCCGGCGGCTTATGTGGTGGTCCTGCCCAGGTGAGCTACGTTCGCTAGATGGCCGACTGGGACATCAAAAAGCTGCGGATCCTGCGGACCCTGGGCGAGCTGGGCACCGTCACCGCCACCGCCGAAGCGCTCTTCATGACACCCTCGGCGGTATCCCAGCAGCTGACCGGGCTGAGCAAACAGCTCGGTGTGCGGCTGCTGGAGGCCCAGGGGCGGCGCGTACGCCTCACGGCCGCCGCCGAGCTGGTGCTGCGGCACGCCGAGGCGGTGTTCGCGGAGCTGGAGCGGGCCGACGCCGAACTGACGGGCTACCTCCACGGCGAGGTGGGCACGGTCCGGCTGGGCGCCTTCAGCACCGCGATCCCCGCACTGGTCGTCCCCGCCATCGCCGCCCTGCGGCGGGACCATCCCGGGCTGCGGGTGACCGTCCGGGAAGCCGAAGCCGCCGAGGCGTACGGTCTGCTGACCGACGGCACAGTCGATCTGGCCCTCTCCCTGGCCGCGCACGCGCCCACCGCACGGGACCCGAAGTTCACCCGCGTCGAACTCCGCACCGACCCCCTCGACGTAGCCCTGCCCGCCACCCACCCCCTCGCCACCGCACCGGCAGTACGGCTGGCCGATCTCGCCGGTGAACCCTGGATCTACGGCCACAGCGGCCCCTGGTCCGAAATCACCACAACTGTCTGCGAGGCGGCGGGGTTCGTACCCGGGCAGGCACACGCCGCCGCCGACTGGTCCGCGATCCTCGCCATGGTCGGCGCCGGAATGGGCGTCGCCCTGGTGCCCCGGATGGCGGCCGTGGAGCGGGGCGCGGATGTCGCCGTACGCGTACTGACCGAGGACCGGCCCAGGCGGCACGTGGTAGCCGCCGTACGGCGCGGCGCGGAGGAGTGGCCGGGTCTGAGCCGCGTACTCGACGCCCTGCGGGCCGTTCAGCTCAGCTGAACCGCTGACCACGACGTCACCGGCTACGGGACTCCCGAACGCCCTTCAGCGCGGCGAAGCTCTGCGGCGCTCGCTGTGGGTCCGAGCGCACACGAAGGCCCGGTCTCAGGCAGTTGATCTGCCGTCGATCCGGGCCAGGTCGTCGTCCGCGCCGTATGGCTGCAAATAGGGCAGCCAGCGCGGATCCCTATGCCCCGTGCCGATGATCCGCCAGGCGAGTCCCGAGGGCGGGGCGGGTTTGTGGCGCAGGCGCCAGCCGAGCTCGGCGACGTGGCGGTCCGCCTTGACGTGGTTGCAGCGGCGGCAGGCGGCGACGACGTTTTCCCAGGCGTGCTGGCCGCCACGGCTGCGCGGGATGACGTGGTCGACGCTGGTGGCCGCCCCGCCGCAGTAGGCGCATCGGCCGCCGTCGCGGGCGAACAGGGCGCGCCGGGTCAGTGGAACAGGGCCCCGAAAGGGCACGCGGACGAAGCGTTTGAGTCTGACCACGCTGGGTGCGGGTATGACGCGGGTCGCGCTGTGCATGAGGGCGCCGGAATCCTCGAGGCTGATCGCCTTGTCGTTGAGGACAAGAATGAGCGCGCGGCGAAGCGGTACGACGCCGAGCGGCTCGTACGACGCATTGAGGACCAGGACGTGCGGCACGGTGCCTCCTTGTACGTCTGCGGCGCGTGGCTCGCGCCGGGACGATCTCCCCTCAGTGTGTCCTCCACCTGGGTCGTAGCGCCACCACGACCGGGTAACGCAACAACCGTGTTTTGGACCACACTCCCTCCTTCCCCGCCGGAAACCGGTCATCTCTCGAACATGGTCGCCGGATCAGGCGGATTTCGCCCATTGGTGTGTGCGCGTGGACACGATGGATGACGCACAGCATCGGGCGGATGACGCAGCGGGATGGGTGCGCCATTGACGCCGCGTTGGCCGGGGTTTACTGTCTGCCGCAGCAATAGGAAACCTTCCTAACAGTGGAGGACGGGCGATGGCCGGCACCATCCCAGGGACCCCGCGCGTTCTGCGGGCCATGAACGACCGGGCCGCGCTCGATCTCCTGCTGGCCCATGGGTCCCTCTCCCGTGGCCGGATAGGCAAGCTCACCGGGCTCTCCAAGCCGACCGCCTCTCAGCTGCTCGCCCGGCTGGAGGCGGCGGGCCTGGTCATCATCACCGGTACGAGCGGGGGCCACCCCGGGCCCAGCGCCCAGCTGTACGCGGTCAACCCGGCCGCCGCCCATGTCGCCGGGCTGGATGTCACCGCGGCCCGGATCCGCGCCGCGGTCGCCGACATCACCGGCCGGACGGTGGGTGAGCATGAGCTGCCTGCCCGGGGGCGGCGCGGTGGCTCCGTGGTCCAGCAGGTCATCGAGGCCGTGGACGGCGCCGCCAAGGCCGCCGGGCTCGCCCGCTCCGAGCTGCACCGGGTGGTGATCGGCACTCCCGGCGCCTTTGACCCCGGCACCGGGCGGCTGCGGTACGCCGCGCATCTGCCCGGCTGGCACTCGCCCACCCTCCTGGAGGAGCTGGCCGCCGCACTGCCCATGCCGCTCGACTACGACAACGACGTCAACCTCGCCGCCATCGCCGAACAGCGGACCGGCGCCGCCCGCGACCACGATGACTTCGTTCTGCTCTGGAACGAGGAGGGCATCGGCGCCGCCCTGGTCCTGGGCGGCAGACTGCACCGTGGCTGGACCGGTGGCGCGGGCGAGGTCGGCTTTATGCCGGTGCCCGGTGTCCCGCTGGTACGGCAGGTCGCCAGGACCGGGGGCGGCGGCTTCCAGGAGCTGGCCGGCTCCCACGCCCTCGTACGGCTCGCCCGGGAGCTGGGCCTGAAGCCCGAACCGGGACCGGACGCCGACGCGGTGGCCCAGCTGCTGCGGCGGGCGGTGAGCGGCGAGGAGCCGGAGGACGGCCCGTACGGCGAGCTGCTGCGGCGGCTGGCCACCGGGGTGGCCACCGGACTCGCCGCGATGGTCGCCGTCCTCGACCCCGAACTCATCGTCCTCTCCGGTGGTCTGCACACCGCCGGGGGCGAGCGGCTGCGCGCCCTGGTCCAGGAGGAGCTGGCCGAACTGGCCGTCCCCCGGCCACGGCTGCTCGTCGGTGAGATCACCGAACACCCCGTCCTCAGCGGGGCGCTGGAAAGCGCCCTGGCCACCACCCGCGACGAGGTGTTCGACACCTCCCGCTGAACCGCGACCCGCACCGAGTAAGGGCTGATCGGCATGAAACTCGCAGTAGTGGGTGGCGGGTCCACCTACACCCCTGAACTCATCGACGGCTTCGCCCGGTTGCGGGCCCCCGTGGACCAAGGGGGCCTCCCCATCACCGAGCTGGTCCTTATCGACCCCGCCACCGAGCGGCTGGAGCTGGTCGGCGGGCTGGCCCGCCGGATCTTCGCCAAGCAGGGCCATCCGGGCCGTATCGTCACCACCGCCGATCTGGACGCGGGCGTATCCGGGGCCGACGCCGTGCTGCTCCAGCTGCGGGTGGGCGGTCAGGCCGCCCGTCACCAGGACGAGACCTGGCCGCTGGAGTGCGGCTGCGTCGGGCAGGAGACCACCGGCGCGGGCGGCCTGGCCAAGGCGCTGCGCACCGTGCCGGTGGTGCTTGAGATCGCCGAACGGGTGCGCCGCGGCAACCCGGATGCCTGGATCATCGACTTCACCAACCCCGTCGGCATCGTCACCCGGGCCCTGCTGCGCGCCGGGCACAAGGCGGTGGGGCTGTGCAATGTGGCCATTGGGCTGCAGCGCAGGTTCGCCGCGCTGCTGGAGGTACGCCCCGAGGAACTGCACCTTGACCACTACGGCCTCAACCACCTCACCTGGGAGCTGGGCGTCCGGCTCGGCGGGCCGGACGGCGAGGACATACTGCACCGGCTGATCGCCGAGCACGGTGAGCGGATCGCCATGGAGCTGCGCCTGCCCCGCCCTCTGCTGGACCGCCTCGGCGTGGTCCCCTCCTACTATCTGCGCTACTTCTACGCACACAACGAGGTCGTGGACGAGCTGCGTACCAAGCCGTCACGGGCTGCCGAGGTCGCCGCCATGGAGAAGGAACTCCTGGAGATGTACGGCGATCCGGCGCTGGATGAGAAGCCCGCGCTGCTCGCCGGGCGAGGCGGCGCCTTCTACTCGGAGGCGGCGGTGGCGCTGGCCGCCGCGCTGCTCGGCGACGGCCCCGGCGACATCGGCCCCGGCGACATCCAGGTGGTCAACACCCGTAACTCCGGCGCGCTGCCCTTCCTCCCCGACGACGCGGTGGTCGAGGTCCCCGCCCGGGTGACGCCCGGCGGTGTCGAGCCGCTGCCCGCCCCGGATATCGACCCGCTCTACGCCGGACTGATGGCGCACACCACCGCCTATGAACACCTCGCCTTGGACGCGGCCCTGTACGGGGGGCGGGACCGTGTCTTCACGGCCCTGCTCGCCCACCCGCTGATCGGCCAGTACGCCTCCGCCGAGGCCCTGACCGACCGCCTCCTCGCCCACAACCGGGAGCATCTCGCGTGGCTGTGACCCCTGCCCTCCTCGCCATCGACGCGGGGAACACCAAGACCGACGCGGCGGTCATCGCCCTGGACGGGACGGTGCTGGCCACCGCCCGCGGCGGTGGCTTCGGACCTTCGAAGTCGGGCGTCGAGGCAGCGGTCGACGCGCTCGCCGCCACGGTCCGTCAGGTCGTGGCCTCATCCGGCTCCGCAGCCCCCGGCCCGGGAGCCCCTGGCTCGGGCAGCACCCTCGACCATGTCAGCGCCTGTCTGGCCAACGCCGACCTGCCGCGTGAGGAACGCGAGCTGACGGCAGCCGTCCGCGCCCGTGGCTGGGCGCGCACCGCCCATATCGCCAATGACACCTTCGCCGTCCTGCGCGCGGGTCTGCCGGACGACGGCTCCGTACGGCACGGGGTGGCCGTCGTCTGCGGGGCGGGCATCAACTGCGTCGGCCGTGCCCCCGACGGCCGCATCCACCGCTTCCCGGCCATCGGCCGGCTCTCCGGCGACTGGGGCGGCGGCGGGGGGCTGGCCGGTGAGGCGCTGTGGCACGCCGCCCGCGCCGTGGACGGACGCGGCACGGCTACGGAGCTGGCCCGGGCGCTCCCGGCACACTTCGGGCTGGACACCATGGATGAGCTGATCGAGGCCCTGCACCTCGGAGAGATCCCCGCGGCCCGTCAGCATGAGCTCGTACCGGTCCTCTTCACGGCCGCCGCGACCGGTGACCCGGTCGCCTGCTCGCTGGTCGACCGGCAGGCCGACGAAATCGTGGCCCTGGTCACCGTCACCCTGACCCGGCTCGGCCTCCTGGCGGACCGGACCCCCGTCCTGCTGGGCGGCGGCGTGGCGGCGGCCCGCCACCCCCGGCTGCACAACCGGATCGTCGACCAGCTGGCCGACCGGGCGCCGAAGGCCGCGATCTCCGTGGTCACCGCCCCACCGGTACTGGGCGCCGCCCTCCTGGGCCTCGACACGGCGGGCGCCCGACCCCCCTCCCCCGCCGCCCACGCGAGGCTGCGCGCGCACTATGCCCGGGACCGCACACCGGACCGCTGACCCCTGCGCATAGCCTCACCTTGTGCTGACGACCTGGACCTTCCTGCTCCTGCTGGGCTGCATCGTGTTCTTCGGCGCGGCCGTGCAGCGGATGGCCGGGATCGGGTTCGGGCTGGTGTCGGCGCCCGCGCTGGTGCTGCTGCTCGGTGCGGTCGAGGGGGTCGCGCTGACCAACTGTGCGGGGATCGCCATCAGCGGCATCGGGCTGGCGGCCACCTGGCGGCAGGTGCGGCTGCGGTCGATGGTGCCGCTGGTCGCCGCCGCCGCACTGACGGTGCCGGCCGGCGCGGCGATGGCCCGGCGGCTGCCGGAGCCGGTGCTGCTGACCAGCCTGGGGCTGCTGGTGACCGCCGCCGTGCTGCTGGTCTGGTACGGGGTCCGGGCCGAGTCCCTGCACGGGACCAGGGGCGCCCTGGCCGCGGGGGCGGCCAGTGGCTTCATGAACTCCTCCGCCGGAGTCGGTGGGCCGGTCGTCTCGCTCTACGCGGTCAACGCCGGCTGGAGCGCCCGGGAGTTCATCCCCAATGCCCAGTTCTACGGTCTGCTCGTCAACATCTTCTCGGTCACCGCCAAGGGCCTGCCCAGCCTTCCGCCGCAGGCCTGGCTGCTCGGCGCGGCCACCATGCTCGCCGGTCTCGTCACCGGTCACCGCGTCGCCGCACGCACCCCGGAGCGCGGCACCCGGCGGATCGTCCTGGGCCTCGCCCTGCTGGGCGGGCTGCTCACCCTGGGGAAGGGGATGTGGGGGCTGTGGTAGCCGCTCGGCCCCTGTCAGGATGCCCTGCGGCCGGGTGGCGCGCGAGAATGAGCACAGACACTGGCCACGGTCACCGCACCGGTACGGCCAGGGGTCACGCATTCCCGACGCCCCTGGGTGAGGGCCATGGATACGCCGTTGGTGACGTTCAGCGAGAGTCCGGATGATCCGTTCGCGCTGGGCCGCGCCGCAACAGCCGTCGTGGACCACCAGGGGAAGATCACCGGCTGGAGCCATCAGGCCGAGACGCTGCTCGGCTACCGGCCGGACGAGGTGATCGGCCGGTCGGCGATCGACATCTTCATCCATGACGAGGACCGTGGCCTGGCCCAGCGGGCGGCGGCCGAGTGTGTCCGGGCTCGCAGCTGGTTCGGTGTGCTGCCGGTCCGTCAGAGTGACGGACGCCGTCTGGAGCTGGGGATCCGGGCCAGCCAGCTCGTCCGGTCCGGTGCGGCGGAGGAGTGGTTCCTGACCGGGGCGCCGGCGGATGAGGTGACCCAGTGGGAGGTGGACCGCTCGGTGCTCGACGGACTGTTCCGCCGCTGCCCGATCGGCATCGCCGTGCACGCCCCGGACCTGAGCATTCTGCGGGTCAACCGGGTGATCGCCCGGTTCGGCGGAGCGCCCGCCGAGCTGTACCGCGGGACGCGGATCGGGGACTTCGTCATCCCTCCGGACACCGCGACCGTGGAGGACGGACTGCGGCGGGTGGTGGAGACGGGGCGCCCGCTGATCTTCGCCGAGCAGTCGTGCCGGACGGTCATCGATCCGGACACCGAACGCTATGTCTCCGTCTCCGCGTTCCGGATGGAGGACCCTTCCGGCCGGGTTCTCGGCGTCACCGAGCTGGTGGAGGACGTCACGGACCGCTATCGGGCGCGGCGCAGGCTGGCGCTGCTCAACGAGGCGGGCGACCGGATCGGCACCACGCTGAACCTGGTCCAGACCGTCCGGGAGCTCTCCGAGGTGCTGGTGCCCGACCTTGCCGACTGCGTAACGGTGGATCTTCTGGAGCCGGTGATCCACGGCGAGACAGCGGCGCGGGACACGCTCGTGCCGCTGCGCAGGATGTCGCTGCGGAGCGTTTCGCCGGAGGCGACGCCGTGGATCACGGCGGAGAACGAGGAGATCTTCTTCACCTCCGCCGCACCGCAGACCCGGTGTCTGAAGGAGCGGCGTCCCGTGCTGGAACCGGAGGTCGAGATGTCCCCCGAGTGGTTCCCGGCAGGGGAGCGGGCCAGGTATCAGCCCGACGTGGGTGTCCACTCGCTGATGGCCGTACCGCTCGTGGCACGCGGGCTGGTACTGGGGGTCGTCAGCATGTGGCGTACGACCCAGCCGGAGCCCTTCGAGGAGGACGATCTCCGGTTGGCCGCTGAGCTCGCCACACGCGCCGCCGTCAGCATCGACAACGCGCGCCAGTACACCCATCAGCATGAGGCAGCGGTCACTCTTCAGCGGAGCCTGCTACCGGTCGAGGTGCCGGAACATCCGGCGGTCGAGGTCGCCCACCGGTATCTGCCGGCCGATGTCGCCGCGGGCGTAGGCGGCGACTGGTTCGACCTGATCCCCCTCTCCGGTGCCCGGGTGGCCCTGGTCGTGGGCGATGTGGTCGGCCATGGCCTTCCCGCCGCGGCCACGATGGGACGACTGCGCACCGCGGTACACACCCTGGCCGCCCTCGATCTCGATCCGGAGGAGGTCCTCGCCCAGCTCGACGATCTCGTCGGCCGGCTCGCCGACGAGCGGGAGGCCGTCGGAGCCGCGTCCTGGCCCGACGAGGTGATCGAGGTGATCGGCGCGACCTGCCTCTACGCCGTCTACGACCCCATCTCCCGCCACTGCGCCATCGCCCGCGCCGGGCACCCGCCGCTCGCCGTGATGACCCCGGACGGCCAGGTCGCACTGCCGGACCTGCCCGCGGGTCCACCGCTGGGCCTCGGCGGGCTGCCGTTTGAATCGATTGAACTGGACCTCCCCGAGGGCAGCCTGCTCGCTCTCTACACCGACGGGCTCATCGAGGCGGGCCGACGCGATATCGACGAGGGGCTGGGACTGCTGAAAGCGGCGCTGGCCCAGCCCGCGCGCCGCCTGGATGACATCTGCACCGCGGTGATGGCCACCGTCCCGGCCGACCATCCGGCCGACGATGTCGCGCTGCTCATCGCGCGTACCCGGGTCCTGGCGAAGGAGAAGGTGGCCTCCTGGGTGCTGCCCGCGGAGCCCGAAGCCGCGCTCCAGGCCCGCACGCTGACGTCCGACCAGCTGACCCAGTGGGACCTGGAGGAGCTGGTCTTCACTACCGAGCTGATCGTCAGTGAGCTGGTTACCAATGCCTACCGGTACGCCGGCGGCCCGATCGAGTTGCGCCTCATTCGCGATCAGCACCTCATCTGCGAAGTCTCCGATCCCAGCAACACCGCCCCGCATCTGGTGCGTGCCCGCAGCATGGACGAGGGCGGTCGCGGTCTGTTCCTGGTCGCCCAGCTCACCGAGCACTGGGGCACCCGCTACACGCGTCAGGGTAAGACCGTCTGGACCGAGCAGCCGCTGAAGGGGCTTGCCGGGTCGGCCGGGCTGGAGGGGCTTGCCGGGGTGCTCTGATCGCCGGCCGGCCGGCGAGGGGATGCCGCCGCTACTTCTCCGCCACCGCGAAGACCTCCACCGACCACAGTGAATAGCCGAACCGTGTCCCGCGCTTGTCGCCCTGGACACGGACGAAGCGGATGTCGTCGGGGGTGTCCATCCGGACCGTTTCCCGGCCGCCCTGGCCGTCCCGGACCGTCGCGGCCGTACGCCAGCGCCTGCCGTCGGAGGAGACCTGGACGCGGTAGCGCGCGGCGTGGGCGTCCTGCCAGTGCAGGGCGACCGCGCCGACCCGGGCAGGACGGGGCAGTTCGACCTGGACCCAGGAGTCGTCCCGGGCGGGCGAGGACCAGCGGGTCTCCGGGTCGCCGTCGGTGACGGCGGAGGCCGGGAAGTCCGGGGTCTCGTCCGCCGAGGAGACCGCCTTCGCACCCCGCGCCAGATCCCGGTCCCCCGTACGCGGGGCGACGCGCACCGTCAGGGTGCGGCGCTGGCGTTCACCGGCCCCGGTGGTGAAGGTGACCGGGATGTCATACGTGCCGGGGCGGACCCGCTCGCCCGCGGTGACCTCGATCGGTGCCGTGACCGGGATACCCCGGAGCGCGGTGGGCCGGCGCGGGGCGCGGACCGTGAAGCCCTTCGGGGCCTGGACGGTGAGGCGGCCTGTGACATCGGCCGGGCGGCGGGCGGCCAGCCGGATCCCGGCCCGGACGGCGGAGCCGCCGATCTCCGCGTCCGCCTCGCTACGGGTCAGCTCCATGGCGGTCGCCGGGGTGTCCGCGTACCAGGGTGAGATCTCATGGATGACCGGCGCCGCGGCGCCCGGCTGCCAGACGAGCCGGATGGCGTCGGCCCGTACACCGCCGGCCCGGGTGTGGGTCCAGCCCTGCCCGGAGAGCTCGCCGAGCTTGCGCCAGCCCTGGCCCGGGGTGTGGACCTCCACCGTGGCCCGGGTGCCGGAGCCCGGTTCGGACTGTACGGTGACCGCCGTCAGGGGGCGCGGCTTCGGCAGCCGTACCGTCAGCGGCTCAGGCTCAGCCCCGGGGGCCGCCGTTGCCCGGTATACGGTCGCCGGGTCTCCGTCGGTGGCCTCCGACGGCGGTGAGCCGGGCAGCGCGGCGGGCCCGCCCTTGGCGGTGGCCTTCCCGGCCCGTACTCCGCTCCAGGCGTTCGCGGCCTTCAGCGCCCGCTCCACAAAGCCGGGCAGGACGCCCTCGCCCACCGTCACCGGGCTCTTCCCAGCCGCCGCACTCAGCTCCTGCACCGCCAGCTGCGCCCGCCAGGCCGCCCGGCCATCGCCGCGCCGCTGGGCGAGCAGCATATCGAGCGCCTGCTCACCGGCCTCGCCATAGCGCGCCAACTGGCTGACCCAGGGGCCGACTTCCGCGGCCAGCGCACCGCCGGCCACCTTGGACAGCCGCTTCGGCGCCGCCCGCATGACCTGGAAGGCGCCGCGCAGCCGGCCGGCGGCGGCCGTCAGCCGCCGGGTGTCGCCGCTGTCCCGGGCCGCCCAGAACTCCTTCAGCAGCGGCCGCAGATACGCCGACTCGGAGCCGTCCAGCACCGAGGAGGCGCCATTTCCGGCGAGCGCGTGCAGCGCCGCACGGGCGTCCCGGTCCGGGCCCGCGAGATCCTCGATCGCGGCCTTCCAGGAGGCGGCGGGCTGGTAACCGCGCGGGTTCCAGGCGAAGTCGGCGGCGGTGAAGAGGGGAATACGGGAGGCGGTGGGCTGCTCCATCGCGTTGGTCAGTACGGCGGCCGAGCCGGTGGCCACGGCGGGTTCCCGGCCGGTGTACGGGCCGAGGAAGACCCGGTCCTCGGCGTAGTCGTTGACCGGGTAGTTGTCCAGGGTCACCAGCGGGTGCCCCAACGCGGTGCGGGCCTGGGTGAGTTCGCGCCCCGTAATGGTCTTGGGGACCACGCCGACCCCGGTCCAGGCCACCTCGGTCCGGCGGTTCAGCCGCTCGGCGAGGGCTGTGCGGTATTCGGTCTCGCCCTTCTGGTAGAACTCCGTCGGCAGCACCGACAGCGGCGGCGCCTTCGGATAGCGCCGCGCCAGATGCCGGTCCACCACGTCCGCGAGCTCGGCCTGTGCGGTGGCGGCGGCCTGGGGCCCGCTGCCGTAGGTGTCGGCGTCCTTGCCGCAGTGCCACTCCGTATAGCTGACATCGTCAAAGCGGAGCTGGAAGGCGCGTACGCCCAGCGCCCACATGGCGTCGAGCTTGCGCAGCAGCGCCCTGCGGTCGTCCTCGGAGGCGAAGCAGAAGGTCTGACCCGGTGAGACCGCCCAGGCGAGCACCACATGGTTGGCCCGGGCCCGTTCCGCGAGCTCACGGAAGTCCGCGCGCTGCGCGGCGGGGTAGGGGTCGCGCCAGCGGGACTGGCGGAAGGGGTCATCGCCAGGCGCGTAGAGGAAGCGATTCTGCTTGGTGCGGCCGAGGAAGTCGAGCTGGGCGAGGCGCTGTTCCTGGGTCCAGGGCTCGCCGTAGAAGCCCTCGGTGGTGCCGCGTACGGCAGCGGTCGGCCAGTCCCGGATGACCACCCCGGCGAACGCGCCGCCCACGGCGAGCTGCCGCAGGGTTTGCGCGGCGTAGAAGAGGCCATCGCCGCCGACCCCGGACAGCGCCACGGTGTCCTGGCCGTCGATACGCCCCACCGCGAGCCGGTAGCCGCCCGCGGGAAGATCTGCGCGCTCGCTGGCGCGCAGCTCCCGTAGCGCCCGCTCGGCGTGCGCGCCGCCCGCCAGCACCACCAGCGCGCCGTCGGGCACCTCCGCCTCGGGCCGGGCCTCCCGCACCGCGTCCACCCCGGCGTCCCGCAGCGCGGCGCGCAGCGCCGTCCGGGCGGCCGGGTCGGTGCCCTGCCCGGCGATGACCACTGCTTCCCGGGGGATGGCCACGGAGGTGCCCCGGGCCCGTATCGACTGGGGCCGGGGCCAGACGGCGGGCAGCTGGTCCGCCGCCGTGCGCTCGTTGCCCGGGGCCGCCGCTATGGGGTCGTCCACCGGCTGCGGTGCGGCGTGTGCACCGGGCGCGCCGCCGAGCAGCCCGCCGACCACGGCCGCCACCAGCGCTGTCGCGCCCGTTCGCCGCCCGCCGCGCGTCGCTCCGCCCACCCCGGGCCTCCCCTCGCCCCTGAACTCTGTGCTCCGTAACCCCGTGCGTATCAGGACCCGAGCCCACCACCGGTGCGTCCGGGTGTCAACGCGACTGGGGGAAGTGCCCAGCTTGTTCCGGGAGCATTCCGGGAGCGTTCGGTGAGCACCCCTCAGCACTCCGTAAATTCTGGTGCGCGATGCCCCAATCGCCGGACTCCTCTGCGTCCTGAATGGCCCACCGCCGCCAAATCGCCGGTGGACGGGCAAGGTGAGCTGGGCCACGTTCTGTCGCTGATTGCGGATGCGGTCGCGCACAGTGGGTAGAGCAGATCGTGTCCGACTCCCGTCGACGAACGGAGGCCCACCGTGGCCGCAACCGCTGAGCTCCTGCTGTCCACGCTCGTCCCCATGCCCAAACAGGCGGAACGGTCAGAGGAGGGCGACCCCTCCAAACAGATCCTGGCCGGACTCTCCGGCCTGTCCGATCCCGATTCCGGCCTGGACGGCTCCGGCTCCTGCGGCCCGGTCGAGGCCCCGCTGACCAGTGAGCCCCCGCTCGCCGATGTCGCCCCCCTGACCAGCGAGTCCCCCATCGCCGCCGAGCTCCCGCTGACCAGCGAGCCGACCGGTACTGCCCTCTTTTCCGACGGGCGCAGCGGTGCGGAGTCCGCAGAGATCTGAGAGCCGCCTGGCGCGGCTGGCCGCGGCACATGGTGTCTGCACCTCCTATGAGCCCGCCCCGGGCCAGACCGTCCAGGTGCCCGAGGACACGGTGGTCGCGGTGCTCGGTGCGCTGGGCGTCGACGCGTCGACCCCGCAGGCCGTACGGCAGGCGCTGGAGCGGCACGCTCAGCACACCACCGCCCGCCTGCTGCCGCCGACGGTGATGCTGCGCACCGGCCAGGAGCTGTCCAGCGCTGGAACCGCGCCCGCCGCCCTCCCCCCACTTCCCGATTCCACCGCACTACGGGTCGAGACGGAAGCCGGGGAAAGCCGCGACTGGGGCGCCGATCTGCCCATCGGTGTGCACACCCTGCGGGCCCAGGCCACCGACGGCCGGGCCGCGCACGCCACCCTGATCGTCGCCCCGGCCCGCTCGCCGGTCCCGGCCGACCGCACCTTCGGACTGCTCGTCCAGCTCTACTCACTGCTCTCCGACCGCTCCTGGGGCATGGGCGATCTCACTGACCTGGCCGACCTCGCCGCCTGGGCGGCGCGTACGGCGGGCGCCGGATTCATCCAGCTCAACCCTCTGCACGCCGCGGTCCCCGGGCATGCGGGCGAGGCCTGTGACCCCTCGCCCTACCGTCCCTCCTCACGCCGCTTCACCGACCCCGTCCATCTGCGGATTGAGGACATCCCCGAGTACGCCTGTCTGACCGGCGCGGCCCGCGACCGGACCGCCGTCTTGCTCGCCTGGGCCGCCACGCTGCGTGAGACGGTGCTGCGCAGGGGCGCCCATATCGACCGCGACGCCGTGTGGGCGCTCAAGCACGAAGCCCTGGAGCTGCTGCGCACGGTCCCGCTCAGCCCCGCCCGCCGCGCCGACTACCGTGACTTCCTCGCCACGCAGGGCCAGCCACTGGAGGACCACGCCACCTGGTGCGTCCTGGCGGAGCAGCATGGCCCCGACTGGCGCTCCTGGCCCACCGGCCTCGATGATCCCCGCTCGGACCGTACGGCCCGTTTCCGCGCCGACCATCCGGACCGTGTCGACTTCCACCGCTGGCTCGCCTGGCTGACCGACACCCAGCTCGCCCACGCCCAGCGCACCGCCCGGGACGCCGGTATGTCCCTGGGACTGGTGCACGACCTCGCGATCGGGGTGCACCCCTCGGGCTCGGACGCCTGGGCGCAGCAGGACGCCTTCGCCGCCGGGATGTCCATCGGCGCACCGCCGGACGCCTTCAACGCGGCCGGCCAGGACTGGGGACTGCCACCGTGGCGCCCCGACGCGCTCGCCGCGTCCGGCTACGGCCCGTACCGGGGACTGCTGCGCGGCCTGCTGCGGCATACCGGCGCGCTGCGCATGGACCACATCATGGGCCTCTTCCGGCAGTGGTGGGTGCCCTCGGGCCGCCCACCGACCGAGGGCTGCTACGTCCGCTATGACGCCGGGGCGATGCTCGGCGTGCTCGCGCTGGAGGCCCACCGGGCCGGTGCGGTGGTGATCGGTGAGGACCTGGGCACGGTCGAGCCGGGGGTACGAGAGGAGCTGGCGGGACGCGGGGTGCTGGGCACCTCGGTGCTGTGGTTCGAGCGCGACTACGGCGAAGGGGGTAGCGGGGAGCCCCTGGAACCGCAGCAGTGGCGGGCGGGCTGTGTGGCGACCGCCACCACCCATGATCTGCCCAGCACCGCGGCACGGCTGAGCGGCGAGCATATCGAGCTGCGCCACCAGCTCGGCCTGCTGGACCGCCCGCTGGCCACCGAGCGCACCGCGGACGCGGTGGAGATCGCCGAGTGGCTGTCCCTCTTTGAACGGCACGGTCTGCTGCCCGAGGGACCGGGCGATGAGGAGGCCGAGGTGAAGGCCGTCTACCGGTTTCTGACCCGGACCCCCGCGCGCATGATCGGCGTATGGCTGCCGGACGGTGTGGGAGACCGGCGGCCGCAGAACGTTCCCGGGACCTGGCAGGAGTACCCGAACTGGCGGCTGCCCATCGCGGACGGCACCGGCCGCCCGCTCTGTCTGGAGGAGCTGACCGCCTCGCCCCGGCTGCACGCCCTGCTGGCCGAGGTCCGGGAGGGACTGGGGACCCGCTAAGGCGACCCCGGGCGCGCGGTGGGTGAACCCGTTCGCTAATTTGGAACCGTGGTCAAGAAGAATGCTGTGCGAGCCGGAGCCATCACCGTCGGTACGACGCTGATGCTGCTGATGTCGTCCCCCGCCTTCGCCCTTACCCGCGACGACGGCGACGACCCGGGTCCGGGCCTGAGCGTGGCGGAGACCCTGGGCCTCTATGTGCTGGCCCCCCTGCTTCTCTTCGCAGTGATCGCCGGTCTGGTCATGGTGGGCGACAAGTCCCGCAAGAAGAGCAGCTGACCCAAACGAACCAGGGCGCCCCTGAGGCTGAGACCTCAGGGGCGCTTCATCATGCCCGGCCCCCGGACGGGGACTGGGGAAGCTGCCGCTCGGGGCAGTGGACACCGCCCCTGCACCCGGGCCTGTGTCGGCTCCCACCGTTCCCGAACCGGAAATCATCCGGGCCCACACCCGGGCCGGGGCGCAGCCAGCCCCGGTTGCGGGAAGGGGTGGGTTCGGGGAAGCCACCGCCCGGGCGGCGGACATCGCCCCTACGCCCAGGCCTCCGTCGGCTCCCAACCTTCCCCAGATCGGGGGACCGTCCGGCCCACGCCGGGTGGGGCGGGGCTTAGCACCGGTTACGGGAGGGGGCGGGGACTGCCCCTACGCCCGGGCCGCTGTCGGCTCCCACCTTTCCCGAACCGGAATCGTCCGACCCACACCGGGGGCGGGGGCGCAGCCCCCGGTTACGGGAACGGGCGGGACTGGGGAAGCTGCCGCTCGGGGCAGTGGACGCTGCCCCTGCACCCGGGCCTGTGTCGGCTCCCACCGTTCCGGACCGGAAATCGTCCGGCCCACACCCGGGGGCCGGGGCGCAGCCCCGGTTACGGGAAGGGGCGGGGCTGGGGAAGCCACCGCCCGGGCGGCGGGCATCGCCCCTACGCCCCGGCCTTTCTTTCAGCTCAGCTGAAGGAAAGCTTCAAAAAGTCTCGATGGACCTAATCAATTAGTCCTGCGAAGCTCTTTCTCGGAACGACGCCCCGTACGGAGGGACATCGCATCGAGAAAGGAACCCACATGGGAGGAGCCCGCACCGCCGCCTGGGGCGGCATCGCGCTGGCGACCGTCGCCACATTCGTCTGGTCCGGCAACTTCGTGATCGCCAGCGCACTGCACGACACCGTGCCGCCCGTCCAGACCGCCTTCTGGCGCTGGATCATCGCGCTGGCCGTACTCGCCCCGCTCGCACTGCCGCAGGTCTGGCGTCAGCGGAGGCTGATCCGCCGCCATATCGGCTATCTGACGCTCGCCGCGCTGCTCGGCTTCGCCCTCTTCAACACCCTTGTCTATCTGGCCGGGCAGACCACTTCGGCCACCAACATGGCGATGATCGCGGCGGCTTCACCCGTACTGATGGTGCTGTTCGCGCGGCAGCGGCAGCGGCTGGGCCCGCGGCAGGCGGCTGGCCTGCTGCTCGCGCTCACCGGCGTGCTGGCCCTGATCAGCAAGGGCTCCCCAGCGGCCCTGCTGGGGCTGGACTTCACCGGGGGCGATCTGCTGATGCTCGGCGCCGCCGTCACCTTCGCCGGATACAGCGCCCTGCTGGGCCGCCGCCCCAGCGGCATCTCCGGCCTTGCCTTCCTCTTCAGCACCTTCGCCCTGGGCGCCCTGCTGCTGGCCCCCGCCTACGCGGTGAGCCTCAGCGTCCAGGGCGGCTTCGCGGTTACGCCGGGTGCGGTCGGGCCGCTGCTCTATGTCGGCGTGCTGTCCTCCGCGCTGGCCTACTTCGCCTGGAACAAGGCGATCGCCCTCGTCGGCGCGGCCCGCGCGGGGATCGTCTACTACCTCCAGCCGCTCGCCGTGGCGCTGCTCTCCTTCGCCCTGATCGGTGAGGAGCTCGCCCCGGCACAGCTGCTGGCCATGGTTCCGATCCTGACCGGGGTCGCCCTGGGGGCCAGCCGCACCTACGGCTTCCGCAGCACCAGCTCCGTGTTGCGGTCGCCCGCGGCGCCCGCGAGTGTGGTCCGGGCACCGGGAGAGTTGAAGGCCAGCTCCCGGTAGAGCGCGGCAAGGCCGGTCTGGGAGAGATCGGCGAAGTCGGTACGGGCCGGGGCCGCGGACTCGATGAGGGTGGTGAAGAGGGAGATCGTGCCGTCACGGTTGTCGGCGAGCTCGATGATCCGGGCGAGCTGCGGAAAGTCGATATGCGAGGCGGTGGAGATCTCCCAGAAGGTGCCGAACGGCCTGATCTTGTTGGTGTGGTGGTGGCCGTTGATCCAGGCCACCACCTGCGGATTCCCCTTCAGCAGCGTCAGCAGCTCCTCGCGGCCCTCCCGGATGGACGTACTGGTGTGGTGGCTGAAGACCAGCACATAGGCATCACGGTGCTGCTTCAACTGCCGTGCCAGCCAGCGCAGCTGGGTACGGCCCACCGCGCCCCGGTAGTCACCGTCCGCGCGGACGGTGTCCAGGCTGATACCGATGACGTTGTCGCTGACCGGGAAGGTGTAGTAGAGGCTGCCCTCGGCGAGGTTGGCGTCGGTGTAGCCATGGCCGACCGGCCCGGCACCCGCGTACCTGGGGTCCAGATGCGCGCGAACATACTCGGCCGGGGTGAAGGGCGCCCGGGCCGGGTCCGGGGTGACGGGGCGGGCGCGGCGGGCGTTGGCCCGCAGCATCTCCTTGAAGGCCTCCCCCTTGGGATCGTTGCCCTGCTCCACCAGCTTCCGCAGAGCGGCGGCCTTCTCCCCCGGGAGATCCATCAGCTTACGGTCGCCCACCGCGATATCGGCGAAGAAGCCGTCGCCCGCAGCGAAGGCGCCGCCGGGCAGGCTGTCGTGATTGCCGACCGTCGAGTACCAGGGCACGGCCAGCCCAGGGCTGGTGACCTGCCGTATGGCCGCCGCGAGGAAGCCGTCAAGGTGCGGGAAGCCAAGCCGCTTGTCGTTGTCCCTGACCGGGTCGTCAGGCTGCCAGTAGAGCGGGAGGCCGGAGCTCTGTACGCCCTCATAGCGGCGCGGGTCGCCGGTGTTGGGGACGATCCGGCCGCCGCTCATCACGGTGAGATACCAGTCGAGCTCGGCGCGGCAGTTGTTGTCGGTGTTGTCGCCGGTGGTGACGACGAAGCTCACCGGTGCCCCGGTGACCGGGCCGCCGCGCAGCCCGTTGACCCGCTCGATCAGCGCGATGGTGCCCTGTACGGACAGGGTCTCCTGCGGCCGCCAGGCGCTGGCGGTCTGGGCCCGCAGATACTCGAAGCGCAAGGGATGCTGGACATCCACGAGATGGAGGTCGGTGAACTGGACGAAGGAGGCCAGCGCGGTGCGCTTCTCCTCCCGGCCGCCCGAGGGGGTGCCCAGCTCGGCCCGTACCACCCGGTCCCAGCCGGGACCGTCGCCCAGCCGGCGGTAACCGGTGCCGCCGCCGGCCGCCGAGACACCGCTGATCGTGGTCCCGGTCGTCGAGGGAACCCCGGCGGGCGCACCCGCGGCATGGGGATGGTTCCCGGCCAGGGACCGGGCGATGGGTGCCCGGGCGGTTGCCGAGCCGCTGCCCGGCCCGAGCAGATAGCCCAGCCCGGTCGCCGCACTGGCGGCTCCGGCGGTGGCGAGAAGCGTACGGCGGTCAAGTGCGGCAGCGGCGAGCTGACGGCTGCGGGACATGAAGTACTCTCCCCGAGTGTGAACGCGGCTCCTGACGCGAGGCGGTCCCCGCTCACTTCGAATCGTTGGCATCGGCGGTGGCCTGCGCTTTAACGACACAGAAACGCTGGCCGCCCATCACCCCCTCGGATCATGGATCCTTCGCAATAGCCATGTCTCTCTTAGCGGGGCGTGTCTGTGTACTCATCTGCCGTTCATCTCCCGGGGAAGCCCGGCCCCCGCGCCGCAGCGTGGAAGGATGGCCGTACTTCGTACAAGCCTTAGCGACCGACCAACGAGGGAGACACCAGGTGCCTGGGACGAATCTGACCCGTGACGAGGCGCAGGAGCGGGCACGGCTGCTCACCGTCGACTCGTACGACATCGAGCTGGACCTCTCCGGTGCTCAGGAGGGGGGTACCTTCCGCTCGGTGACCACGGTGCGCTTCGACGCCCGCGAGCCCGGCGCCAGCTTTATCGACCTGGTGGCGCCGACCGTGCACGAGGCCGTGCTGAACGGTGAGGCGCTGGATCCCGGCGAGGTGTTCGCCGACTCGCGGATCGCCCTGCCGTCGCTGCTCGCCGGGCGCAATGAGCTGAAGGTCGTCGCGGACTGCGCGTACACCAACACCGGCGAGGGTCTGCACCGCTTTGTCGACCCGGTCGACCAGCAGGCGTACCTCTATACGCAGTTTGAGGTGCCGGACGCCCGGCGGGTCTTCGCCAGCTTTGAGCAGCCGGACCTGAAGGCCACCTTCCAGTTCACCGTGACGGCGCCCGAGGGCTGGACGGTCATCTCCAACTCCCCGACGCCGCAGCCGTCGGACGTCAAGGACCATGTGTGGCGCTTCGCCCCGACGCCGCGTATCTCCTCGTACATCACCGCGCTCATCGCCGGCCCGTACCACAGCGTGCACAGCAGCTGGGAGGGCGAGGGCCGGAGCGTGCCGCTGGCCATCTACTGCCGTCCGTCGCTGGCCGAGTTCCTTGACTCGGACGCGATCTTCGCGGTCACCCGGCAGGGCTTTGACTGGTTCCAGGAGAAGTTCGACTACCCCTACCCCTTTGCGAAGTACGACCAGCTCTTCGTCCCGGAGTTCAACGCGGGCGCGATGGAGAACGCGGGCGCGGTGACCATCCGCGACCAGTACGTTTTCCGGTCAAAGGTGACGGATGCCGCGTATGAGTCGCGGGCCGAGACCATCCTGCACGAGCTGGCCCATATGTGGTTCGGTGACCTGGTCACCATGGAGTGGTGGAACGACCTCTGGCTGAACGAGTCCTTCGCCACGTACACCTCCATCGCCTGCCAGGCCCACGCGCCGGGCAGCCGCTGGCCGCAGGCGTGGACCAGCTTCGCCAACCAGATGAAGACCTGGGCCTACCGCCAGGACCAGCTGCCGTCCACACACCCGATCATGGCCGAGATCCGGGATCTGGACGATGTCCTGGTCAACTTTGACGGAATCACCTACGCCAAGGGCGCGAGCGTCCTCAAGCAGCTGGTCGCCTATGTCGGCATGGACGAGTTCTTCCAGGGCGTACAGACGTACTTCAGGCGCCATGAGTGGGGCAACACCCGGCTGAGTGATCTGCTGGACGCGCTGGAGGAGACCTCTGGACGGGATCTGACGGCCTGGTCGAAGGCGTGGCTGGAGACAGCGGGCATCAATGTGCTCCGCCCGGAGATCGAGACGGACGCCTCGGGCACCATCGCCTCCTTCATGGTGCGCCAGGAGGCCCCGGCGCTGCCCACCGGCGCCAAGGGAGAGCCGACCCTGCGGCCGCACCGCATCGCGATCGGGCTCTACGACCTGGACGGCGGCACGCTGGTCCGTACGGACCGTATCGAGCTCGACGTCGACGGCGAACTCACCAAGGTCGAGGCGCTGGCGGGCCGCAAACGCCCGGCGGTCGTCCTGCTCAACGACGATGACCTCTCCTACGCCAAGGTGCGCCTCGACGCGGAGTCGCTGGCGACCGTGACCCAGCATCTGGGCGACTTCACCGAGTCGCTGCCGCGCGCGCTGTGCTGGGCCTCGGCCTGGGACATGACCCGCGACGGCGAACTCGCCACCCGCGACTACCTGTCGCTCGTTCTCTCCGGCATCACCAAGGAGTCGGACATCGGCGTCGTCCAGACACTGCACCGCCAGGTGAAGCTGGCCCTGGACCTGTACGCCGCGCCGAGCTGGCGTGAGACGGGCCTGGCACGCTGGACGGAGGCCACCCTGCAGCAGCTACGGGCGGCCGCCCCCGGCAGCGACCACCAGCTGGCCTGGGCCCGCGCCTTCGCCGCTACGGCCCGCACCCCCGAACAGCTCGATCTGCTCGCGGGTCTGCTGGACGGCACCGAGACGGTGGACGGCCTGGCCGTCGACACCGAGCTGCGCTGGGCGCTGCTGGAGCGGCTGGCGGCCATGGGCCGGGCGGACGAGGAGGCGATCGCGGCGGAGCTGAAGCGCGACGCGACCTCGGCGGGCGAGCGCCACGCCGCCACCGCGCGGGCGGCCCGCCCGACCGCCGGGGCCAAGGCGGCGGCCTGGGCCCAGGCCGTCGAGTCGGACAAGCTCCCCAACGCGGTGCAGGAGTCGGTCATCTCCGGCTTCGTACAGACGGACCAGCGCGAGCTGCTCGCCCCGTACACGACGAAGTACTTCGACGCGCTGAAGGGCATCTGGGAGTCCCGTAGCTACGAGATGGCCCAGCAGATCGCCATCGGCCTCTACCCGACGCTTCAGGTCTCCCAGGAGACCCTGGACGCCACCGATGCCTGGCTTCGAACCTCGGAAGACGCCAGCGCGGCCCTGCGCCGTCTGGTCACCGAGTCCCGCGCGGGCGTCGAACGTGCCCTGAAGGCCCAGGCAGCAGACGCCGCCGCGGCGAGCTGACAGCCCACAGAGCGGGCGCCCCGGTACCGGAGCGCCCGCTCTGTGCCAGCGGGTCTCGAGTGGCGTCCGGATCTCGAGCGGCGTCAGGCGATCACAGCGGTCAGCCTTCCGACTCCCGCGGCTTGACCTCGACCTCACGCAGACTCTGATCTGTGAGCCCGGTCCGTGCCTCGGTGCGGTGACCCCGGGCGATATAGTCACGCACGACCGCTTCGACGGCATCCTGGGGCGAGCCGACTCCGGCCAGAACCATCACTTCCACCACCAGTTCGGCATCGAGACTGATGTTGACCTTGGCCATGAGCGCCCCCTTCGTCGGATCGGGACACTAACACCGCACCGCACCGCGTTCACCAGCTTCGGGTATGCGCCGGACCCGCAGCGAGCGCCGCGTCGCGATCCGAACAGGATCCCGGTAAAGCGGTGTGGTTGATCCTCCCCGCGGCCATACTGCTGGTCATGGGCTCTGTTCCCGGCGCGCGGGGGAGGGTTCAGACAGCGTGACCGAGGGGGAGGTCCCGAGCCGATATGACGCAGCCGTCGACCATACCGCCGCCAGTGGCTGCCGAGCCGTCCGAGCCGCCTCGGCAGACGGCCTGGACGGAAGGGGTGGACCGGCTGCGGGCCGCGGCCCGGACGGAGCCCGGGCGGCTGCGGATCATCGGTGCCGTACTGGTCGCACTGCTGATCCTCTTTGGTGCCGCGACGGCCTGGCAGGTCTCCGACCGGGCGGCCAGCGCGGACGCGGTGCTGCACGGCAGCCAGCCGCTGAGCGCCGACGCCGCCGATATCTACCGCTCACTGGCCGACGCCAACACCACCGCTGCCAGCGGGTTCCTCGCCGGAGGCAATGAGCCGGCCCAGGTGCGGGAGCGTTATGAGAAGGATATCCGCACCGCTTCCCAGCTGATCACCCAGGCGGCGGCCAACAGCGCGGGATCCGCCACCGCGCGCAGGCAGCTGACCATCCTCAGTGAGCAACTTCCCGTCTATACGGGACTGGTTGAGTCGGCCCGCGCCAACAACCGGCAGGGACTGCCGATCGGCGGCGCCTATCTGCGGCACGCCAATGAGCAGATGCGCGACACCCTGCTCCCGGCCGCCCGGACGCTCTACGAGGCGGAGACGGCGCAGCTGGGCGAGGACTACCGGGCCGCTAAGTCCTGGCCATGGATCGCACTCACCCTCGGTGCGCTCACCCTTGGCGTGCTGATCTGGGCGCAGCGGCGCCACTATCTGCGTACGAACCGGGTGTTCAACCGCGGGCTGCTGGCGGCGACCGCGGCGGCAACCGTGCTGGTGCTGTGGACGACCGGGGCCCACGCGATCGCCCGGGTCGGCCTCAGCGAGTCCGACCGCGAGGGCGCGCAGTCGCTGCACGCGCTCAATGAGGCGCTGGTAGCCGCGCTGGAGGCGCGCGGTGACGAGGGTATGACGCTGGTGTCGCGCGGTGCCGGGTCGGGGTATGAGGACAGCTATCAGGACGGCATGAGAAAGCTGGCGGGCGAGGACCCCGAGGCCGGGGAGGGCGGTCTGCTCGCCGAGGCAATGGAGCTGGCCGACGATGAGGAGGGGCGGCTGCCGGTGAAGTCGGCCCTGCGCAACGCCGGTTTCTGGTCCTATCGGCACGGTGAGGTCCGTAAGTACGAGAACGAAGGGGAGTACAGCGCCGCGGTGGCGATGGTGATCGGATCCATGGGGACCACGGGCGAGACCTTCGACAAGGTCGACGCCGGGCTGCGGGAAGCGATCGGGCATGAGCAGACGCAGTTCACCGAAGCCGCCAGGGCCGGACGCGGTGCGCTCACCGGGCTTCCCGCCGGGGCCGGTCTGCTGGTGCTGCTGGGCGCGGCGGGCGCCGCGTACGGCATCGGCCGCAGGCTGTCGGAGTACCGGTGAAGGGTGGAGCGGTGAAGGGGGAACGGTGAAGGGGGGAGCGGAGATGGCACGCGAGCGCGACAGGAAGTTCGGCGCGATGGCGTCGGCGGGGCTCGCCCTGGTACTCGCGGTGCTCCTCTCATCCGTGCTCCCGGTCCGGGGGAACAGCGACCACGACGAACGGCTTGCGGGCGGTACGGCGGCGGCCGCCCGGGCGGCGGTGCCCGCTGCCGCGCCGGAGCGGGAGACCTGCGCGGACGGCAGCGACCCGGCGGCCAGCCTCCGGCCCTCGGGCGCCGCCGGGCCAGCGGTGACGCGCATCCAGAAGGCGAAGCAACTGGTGGTCGGTGTCGACCAGAACAGCTATCTGTGGGGCTACCGCGATCCGAACACGGGTGAGATCACCGGTTTCGATATCGATCTGGTGCGGGCGATCGCCGAGGATCTGCTGGGCAAACCGGCGAAGGTTGTCTACAGGACGATCCCTACCGATCAGCGCGTCAAGGCGATAGAGAACGGCGATGTGGACATGGTGGTGCGCACCATGACGATCAACTGTGAACGGCTGCAGCGGGTGTCCTTCTCCACCGCCTACTTCGAGGCGGGCCAGCAAGTCCTCGCCCCGCGTACGTCACGTGTCCAGGGCTATGACGCGTCCCTCAAGGGCCGGCGCGTCTGCACGGCGGAGGGCTCGACGGGCGAGAGCGCGCTGACGGAGGAGAGCCATGGCGCCCATGTGGTCGCGGTGCCCAACCAGCTCGACTGTCTGGTGCGGTTGCAGCTGGGCGAGGTGGACGCCGTGATCACCGACAGCGCGCTGGCGGCCGGGCAGGCGGCCCAGGACCCCTCGGTACGGCTGGTCGGCGACCCCTTCACGGTCGAGCCGTACGGTGTGGCGATGAACCGCGAGGACAAGGATCTGGTGCGGCGTGTCAACAAGGTGCTGGACGACTTCCGTAAGGGCGGCACGTCCAGTGCCTGGATGACCTCCTATGAGAGATGGCTGGCCGGAATGATGGAGGACCCGGGTCCGAAGCCGCCCACCCCGGCCTACCGGGACTGAGTAAGCACTGAGTAAGCACTGGCGTCGTACGAGAGCAGCGAGGTGATCGATGGCGTCCCCGGGACCCACCGGGCCGGCGATGAGCCGGGAGGAGGTGGACCGTGCGCTGGCGCGGCTCAGCGCGGAGCGGGAAGCGATCGAGTCATCGCTGCTCGCGCTGCAGGACCATGCCGGACGGCGGCTGCTGGAAGGGGCCGAGCTGACCGGCACCACCAAACACCGGTGGGCCACAGCGGAACACGCCATCTCGGTGCTGTGGGCACACTTCGAGACGTACGCCCAGGCGCTGGCCACCGCGGAGGAGCTGCGCGGCCGACGGCGCTGGCCGAGCCGGGACGACCTCACCGTGCTCACCGATATGCTCCGCGGCTCCGGGGTGACCATCGCCGGGGGCACCCCCGGGGCCACATCCGGGGCCGCCTCCAGCGGGCGGCTCGCCGAACGGATGAGCCTGGAGGAACTGGTCGAGCGGATGAACGGGGGCTACGCACGGGCCCTCGATGTGGTCGCCGCCGCCGACTCGGTGTGGTCCGCGCTGCCCGCCCGGATCGATCTGCTCGCCGCCGAGCTGCAGCGCATCCGCTCGCTGGCGCACTCGGTCGGAGTACGGCCCGGTGAGCACCCGGCGGGCGACGATCTGGAGCAGATCACCACCGAACTCACCATGCTGCGCGGGGAAGTGATCACCGACCCGCTCGCCTTCTGGATCCCGGCGGGAGGCAGCAGCGCACCCGGTGGTGGCCGGCCCGACACCGACCGGTACGACCGGGCGGCCCGGGCACTGGAGGAGGTACGCCGGGAGATCGACGCCGTGCTGGGCGTGCGGCAGGACGCCGAGCAGCGGCTGATGCGGCTGCGCGATGTCCTCTCCCGCGCGGACCGTACGCTCGCGGAGGCGCGGTCCGCACGCGGTGAGGTGCTGGCGAAGATCGCGGCGTCCGAGGTGCCCGCGGTGAGTGGGCCGCCGACGGCGCTGCATGAGCAGTTGGCGGCGGCCGTGGACTACCGGCGGCACGCTCAGTGGCATCGGCTCTCGCCCCTGCTGGAGAGTCTGGAGCAGCGCGCGGACGATGAGTTGGAGCGGGCCCGCGCCTCGCTGTCGGCGGTGACCGCGCCGCTGGCGGTGCGTGCGGAGCTGCGCGGGCGGCTGGACGCGTACAAGGCCAAGGTCGCCCAGCAGGGGATGGCGGAGGAGCCGATGCTGGTCGAGCGCTATGACCTGGCGCGCCGGATGCTGTGGAGCGCGCCGTGCGATCTACGCGCCGCCGAGCAGGCGGTGCTGCGCTATCAGCAGGCGGCCTCGGATGTCCTGGCATCTCCGCGGGATGGCCGGACCGACGGCCGCAGGGGGGACTACAGCTGATGACCGACCAGCGGCAGCCGTGCCAGCGGCCGAACTGCGAGGGCGCCTACGAGGACGTGGGCGGCGGTCAGCTGTACTGCGACATCTGCGGTGTCTCCCCGGTCATCTCCCCGGCCGGGCTGGTCAGCTCCCCGCCCACCGGAGTGACCAACCAGAGCGGCAGCCGATCCGCCGCCTCGCTGTCCGGTACGACCTCCAACCGCTCGGTATCGGTACGCAGCTCCCGTAAGAGCACGTCCTCTTCCTCCGGCCGGAACCGGCTGGGCGCGGGTCTGGTCACGGTCCCGGAGGTGCCGCGTCCCGACCCGGCTCTGGCGGTGCTGGCCAACCCGGAGGTGCCTGAGCGGAAGCGCTTCTGCAGCAACAGCGACTGCGGCAGCGCGGTGGGCCGGTCCCGGGGCGACCATCCGGGCCGTACGGAGGGCTTCTGCACCAAGTGCGGTCGCCGCTATTCCTTTGTGCCCAAGCTCAATCCGGGTGATGTGGTGCGCGGGCAGTACAAGGTCGCGGGCTGTCTGGCACACGGCGGCCTCGGCTGGATCTACTTGGCGGTGGACCACGCGGTCTCCAACCGCTGGGTAGTGCTCAAGGGGCTGCTGGATACCGGCGATGAGGACGCGATGGCCGCGGCGATCTCCGAGCGGCGCTTCCTCGCGGAGATCGAGCACTCCAACATCGTGCGTATCTATAACTTCGTTGAGCATCTTGACCAGCGCACGGGGAGCCTCGATGGCTACATCGTGATGGAGTACGTGGGCGGTAAATCGCTCAAGGAGATCGCCAATGAGCGGCGTACGCCGGAGGGCCGTCGCGATCCGCTGCCGGTCGAGCAGGCGTGCGCGTACGGTATCGAGGCGCTGGACGCGCTCGGGCATCTGCACAGCCGCAATCTGCTCTACTGCGACTTCAAGGTCGACAACGCCATTCAGCAGAACGACCAGCTGAAGCTGATCGACATGGGTGCGGTGCGCCGGATGGGCGACGAGGACAGCGCGATCTACGGAACGGTCGGCTACCAGGCCCCGGAGGTCGCGGAGCTCGGCCCCTCGGTCGCCTCCGATCTCTATACGGTGGCACGCACCCTCGCCGTGCTGACCTTCGACTTCCAGGGATATACGAACGTCTTCGTGGACAGCCTGCCGGACCCGGAGAACATCGAGGTCTTCCAGCGGTACGAGTCCTTCTACCGCCTTCTGGTGCGGGCCACGGACCCGGATCCACAGCGGCGCTTCGCCTCGGCGGAAGAGATGTCCGAGCAGCTGACGGGTGTGCTGCGGGAGGTCGTGGCGCTTCAGTCGGGCCGCCCACGGCCATCGCTGTCCACCCTCTTCGGTGCGGAACAGAAGGTCGCTGACACGGAGTTGCTGGCGCAGGCGACCGGCGACACCTCGGTGCTGGGCGCCCGCGTCGTCAAGCCGTCGCGGCGCGCGCGCAAGCGCCCGGCCGCATCGGTGGGCGACGGTACGGCCCAGGCCCACGCTCAGGCCCACGCCCACGCCCACGCCCACGCCCTGCCGGGCGGCGCGACCACATCGTCTCTCTACCCCACCGCCGGGGCGACTTACGGGCAGACGCCCGCGCATGTGCGGCTGCCGTCGCAGCTCACCGGGCGTGGGCAGCCGGATACCGCGCCCGAGACCGCGTCCGGGACCGTGCCGGGGCAGGTGGCGATGGTGCCGCTGGAGACGCGGGCCACAGCGCTCGCGCTGCCGGTGCCACGGGTGGATCCGGGCGATCCGAACGCGGGCTTTCTCGCGGGGCTGCAGGCCTCGGACCCCGCCGATCTGATCGCCGCGCTGCGGGCGGCGCCCACCGACTCCGCGGAGCTGCGGCTGCGGGAGCTGCGGGCGCGGCTGGAGATGCCCGGAGCGCAGGCCGGTGCGCTGGCCACCGAGGCGCTGGCCGAGTTGGAGGCCAAGCACGCCGATGACTGGCGGGTGATCTGGTACCGGGGTGTGTCGGCGCTGGTGAACGGCGACCGGGAGACGGCCGCGCTCTCCTTCGACGCGGTCTACGATGCCTTCCCCGGCGAGCCCGCGCCCAAGCTTGCGCTCGGTGTCTGTGCCGAGGTGCTGGGCCAGTTGGACAACGCCGCCGAGTACTACCGCCTGGTGTGGGCCACCGATCCCAACTACGTCAGTGCCGCCTTCGGGCTGGCCCGGGTGCGGCTGGCGGCCGGTGACCGGATGGGCGCTGTGGCTGCGCTGGAGTCCGTTCCGGAGGCGTCCATCCACTACATCGCGGCGCGAATAGCGGCCGTACGGGCCCGCTTGCGGCAGCGCGAGCCGCAAGGGCGGCTGCTCGACGATCTGTACGCCGCGGCTGACCAGGTGGAACGGCTCCAGGAGATGGGTCTGGACGCACTGCGCCGGGAGCGGCTGTGCACCGAGGTGCTGGGCAGTGCGCTGGACTGGGTGCTGGCGGGCAGACAAGGGGCGCCGCCGGGCCCCGAAGCCGGCCAGCTCAGACCGCTGCTGGGCAGCGCGCTGAGCGAGGAGGGTCTGCGGCTGGGTCTGGAGCGTGCGTACCGACGGCTCGCCCGGCTCGCGCAGACCGGTACTGAGAGGATCGAATGGGTGGAGCGGGCCAACCGCTTCCGCCCCCGGACGTGGGTGTGACGATGCCGCAGCTCAACCAACTCTCCACCTGCCCCAGCTGCGCGGAGCCGCTGGAGCAGGGCGACCTCTACTGTGGTGTGTGCGGCACCGATCTGTCGGCGGCCGCGCAGCAGCCGGGGTCTCCGCCCGTGCCACCGGTCGTGCGTACACCCACCCTGCCGGACTTCACCCTGCCGCCGCCCGAGCCGCGCACCGGCCCCCGGACGGACCCGCGTACGGACCCACGGACGGACCCGCCCTGGGACGTTCCGCCACCAGTGGATCCGGCCGCCTGCGGGATGGACGGCCGCAGCTGCGCCGCCTGTGGCACCGGCGCCATCGACAAGGACGGCTACTGCGAGCACTGCGGCCATGCCCAGCCCCGTGCGCGCGACCACATTGAGCGGGAGTTGGCGGGGGTGGCGGCGGCCAGCGACCGTGGTCTGCGGCACCACCGTAACGAGGACTCCTTCGCGGTCTCGGCGACCGGGCTGCCCGATGGCGCACAGGCCGTGATCGCCGTCGTCTGTGACGGGGTCTCGTCCTCGACCCGCCCGGATGAGGCGTCGGCGGCCGCCGCGGAAGCGGCCTGCGAGTCGATGGTCGCGTCGCTGCCCCGCGGTACCCACCCGCAGCAGGCGATGTACGCGGCTCTGGTGCACGCCGCGGAGGCGGTCAACGCCCTCGCCACCGAAGTACGCGACCCGGAAGAGAACGCCCCGGCCTGCACCATCGTCAGCACGGTGATCGCGGACGGCATCCTCACCGTCGGCTGGATCGGCGACAGCCGCGCCTACTGGGTGCCGGAGGACCGCAGCGCCCCGGCCGCCCGGCTCACCGAGGATGACTCCTGGGCCGCCCAGATGGTGGCTGCGGGGCTGATGAGCGAGGCCGAGGCCTACGCGGACCCCCGGGCGCACGCGATTACCGGGTGGCTGGGCGCGGACGCGTATGAACTCGACCCGCATACCGCTTCCTTCAAACCCGACCGGCCCGGTGTAGTGGTGGTGTGCACCGACGGGCTGTGGAACTACGCGGAGTCCGCCGAGGAGATGGCCTCCGCGGTGCCGCTCGACGCCCGCGTCCGGCCGCTGCCTTCGGCGCGGCACCTGGTCGGCTACGCCCTTCGGGGCGGGGGCCACGACAACGTAACAGTGGCGGTGGTGCCGTTCCCGGCCGTCCCCGGCCGGGAACAATCGGCCTGACGAGCTGAGTGGAAGCAGGCTATGGCCAATTTCGCTAAATCGAATGTGCCCCGGTTCTCCGTCGATGTGTATCAGAACGAATATCTGCCCGAGGAGGGCCGGGAGGTCAACGCCATCGTGACGGTCACCTCAACCGGCGGTGGCACGACCGGCGGTATGCCCTTACCCGTTGCGGACCTACCCGTTACGGACCCGGGCGCCGGGGTCGTCATCATGGTGGACTGCTCCGGCTCGATGGACTATCCGCCGGCCAAGATGCGCAACGCGCGCGAGGCGACCGTAGCCGCCCTTGAAACCCTGCGCGATGGCGTCGCCTTCGCCGTGGTCGCGGGCACCCATGTGGCGAAGGAGGTGTTCCCGGGGGACGGGAAGCTCGCGGTCGCCGACACCACCACCCGTAGCCAGGCAAAGGAAGCACTGCGCAAGCTGAGCGCGGGCGGCGGCACCGCCATCGGCACCTGGCTCCGTCTCGCCGACCAGCTGCTGGCGTCGGCCGAGGTCCCGGTCCGCCACGGCATCCTGCTCACTGACGGACGCAATGAGCATGAGGAACCGGAGGAGTTGAAGGCCGCCCTGGACTCCTGCGCCGGACACTTCACGTGTGACGCGCGTGGTGTGGGCACCGACTGGGAGGTCAAGGAGGTCACCGGGATCGCCTCCGCGCTGCTCGGCAGCGCCGATATCGTCGCCGACCCCTCAGATCTGGCCGCGGACTTCACCCAGATGATGGAGACCGCGATGGGCAAGGAGGTCGCGGATGTGAGCCTGCGGCTGTGGACCCCGCAGGGCGCCGAGGTCGCCTTTGTGAAGCAAGTCGCGCCAACCGTCGAGGTTCTGACCGAGCGGCGCACCGAAGCCGGTCCACGGGCCGGGGATTACCCCACCGGCTCCTGGGGCGATGAGTCCCGCGACTACCACATCTGCGTCCGGGTCCCGGCAGCCGCCATCGGCCAGGAGATGCTGGCCGCCCGGGTCTCGCTGATCCTGCCGCCTCCTGCGGGCGGTACCGCCCCGGCTGCCCCGCAGCGCCTCTCCCAGGGCCTGATACGGGCCGTATGGACCGACGACTTGGTCGCCACCACCTCCATCAATCCGCAGGTCGCGCACTACACCGGACAAGCCGAGCTGGCCCAGGTCATCCAGCAGGGGCTCGATCTGCGTAAAGCGGGTGATGAGGGTGGAGCGACCGCGAAGCTGGGCCGCGCGGTGCAGTTGGCAAGCGCGTCGGGGAACGCGGATACCGCGAAACTGCTTTCGAAGGTGGTGGACGTGGTTGACGCGGCGGCAGGTACTGTTCGCCTGAAGACAAAGGTCAGCGACGCCGATGAGATGACGCTGGAGACGCGGTCCACCAAAACGGTTCGCGTGAAGAAGTAGCGGTACAAAGGGGGAGGACCGACATGCCGACTTGCCCTAACGGCCACCAGTCGGCGGCCGACGACTGGTGCGAGGTCTGCGGACACCGTGTGGCCTCCGCACCCGGCGGCGCGGTGCCGCCGCCCCCGCCCCCTCCCCCGCCGCCCGGTGGCTATGGCTACCCGGGTCAGGGCGCCCCCTCCGCGCCGATGCCCGGCCAGCCCACCGCACAGGCGGAGCTGTGCCCGCAGTGCCACACACCGCGCGAGGCCGGAGCCCCGTTCTGCGAGGGGTGCCGGTACAACTTCCACACCCACTCCCCCACCAGCTATGCGCCGCCCGCGCCACCGCCCGGCTATCAGCAGCAGCCGGGGGCGCCGCTGGGCTACGACAGCTCCCGGCCCTCTGAGATAAACCGCCCGGCCGAGCCGCTGGCCCCCGCACCGCCGCAGCAGGCCGGAGGTGACTGGCCGCTGCCGCCACCGGCGCCATACCCGGGTCAGCCGTATCCGGGCCACCCGGGCCAGCACGGCCAGCCGGGCCCGCCGCACCCGGGCCAGCACGGCGGCCATCACAGCCAGCCGGGCAGCCAGCCGGGCCAGCACGGCCAGCCGGGACCCGGCGGAGGTATGCCGCAACCTGCGGGGTGGATGGTGACCATCGCCCCGGACCGGGAGTACTTCACCGCGATGATGCAGCGCAGTGGACCGGAGGCGGCATCCCTCAACCTGCCCGCCTACTCCCCCGAGCAGCAGCTCCCGCTCTCCGGCCACCAGGTCACCATCGGCCGCCGTCGGCAGTCCACCGGCGAGGCCCCGGACATCGATCTGGCCAGGCCCCCGGAGGACCCGGGTGTCTCACACCAGCACGCGGTGCTGGTGCGGCAGCCGGACGGCAACTGGGCGGTAGTCGACCAGGACTCCACGAACGGCACCACCCTCAACGGCGCCGAAGACCCCATCCAGCCCTTCGTCCCGATCCCCTTGAAAGAGGGCGACCGGGTCCATGTCGGCGCCTGGACGACGATCACCCTACGCCGGGCATAGCTGCCAGCGGTAAGGCCCGTCCGGAGTATCCAGCCAGGCCCACTGCGAACTGGCACGGACGGTCACCCCGTAGCGCTCCCGGGGCGGGCGGCCCTCGTGCCGCCACATCTCGTACGCCTCCAGCGGGTCCAGCCGTCCTGCGGCCAGGACAAGCAGAAAGCGGAAGGATTCCTCGCGTATGGCGTGCCGGGGCACCCCGTGGGTGTGGAGGGGTGGCTCATGCTCCGGAAGGCCACCGCGCAGCGGTACGAAGTAGGCCGGGGTCTGCAGGAAGTGGCCTTCCCCATAGGTGCCGTCCGGTACCCGGAGCCTGATCAGCCCGGTCGCCAGCGGCGCCAGGATCAGCCCGCCGGGGGCCGACTGTTCGATCCAGGTCTGGGGAATGGTGTTCAGCCCACAGGTGGCGATGATCCGGTCGTACGGGGCCCGCGCCGGACAGCCGCGCGCCCCATCGCCGGTGACCACCGTGGGCCGGTAACCGGCCCTGGCGAGATGGGCGCGGGCCGGCTCGGTGATCTCCGGGTCCAGATCGACCGTGGTCACCTGCTCGTCTCCCAGCCGGTGCGAGAGCAGCGCCGCGTTCCAGCCGGTGCCGGTGCCGATCTCCAGCACGGTCATCCCGTCGCCGACCTCCAGCGCCTCCAGCATCCGGGCCATAAGCGAGGGCTGGCTGCTGGACGAGATCAGCTCGCTGTCACGCAGCCGCGTCGCCAGCGCGACATCCTCATAGCACCCGTCCAGCCAGCGTTCCCGCGCCCGCGGATCAGGATCCTCGCCCCACCGCCGCTCGTGTCCGCGCGACGTACCGACAAAGTACGAGGGCACGAAGAGCTCTCGCGGCACGGCTTCGAACGCCGCCCGCCAGGCCGGATCCGTCAACGCGCCACCGGCGACGAGCTCCCGCAGGAGCGCTTCCCTCCGCATACCTCCACTGTCCCGCCCATCCCCCCACCCCGCGAGACCGCCCCCGGTGTTGTGGGCAGTCGTTCCGCAGGGCGTGGGGGCACCTCCCAGCGTTAGCTGGGGGAGGGTGGGCACAACCCCCGGCCATCGGCCCGCACCGGCAAACCCGCGGGGCCCCGGGGCGAAGCCCCGGTTTCCGGGAAGGGGCGGGATACGGGGAAACCCAACCCACGGCACCCCGCAACCGGGCGAAGCCCCGCCGCGCGGCGGAGCCGCATACCGGCACAGCCGGGAAGGGGCGGGTATTGGGGAAAGAACCCCACCACGGCACCCCCGCAACCAGGCGAAGCCCCGCCCGCGACGCAGCCGCACATCAGCACAGCCGGGAAGGGGCGGGGACACGGGGAAACCCACCCACAGCGCCCCGCCCCCGGGGCGAAGCCCCGCCACGCGGCGGGGCCGCACATCAGCGCAGCCGGGACCCGGGAACCCGGGCAGCCCCTCGGGGTCGGGCCGCGCATCTGCGACCATGGGAGGCGTGATGGAGATTCCGCGCGGCAGCTTGCAGCAGCAGACGTTCTTCGAGCAGGTCGGAGGCGAAAAGACCTTCCGACGGCTCGTCCGGCGCTTCTACGAAGGCGTCGCGGAAGACCCCGTGCTCCGCCCCATGTACCCGGAAGACGACCTCGGCCCGGCCGAGGAGCGCCTCGCGCTCTTCCTGATGCAGTACTGGGGCGGCCCCCGCACCTACAGCGAGAGCCGGGGCCACCCCCGCCTCCGGATGCGGCACGCACCCTTCACCGTGGACCAGGCCGCGCATGACGCCTGGCTGCGGCATATGCGCGACGCGGTGGACAGCCTGGAGCTGGACCCGGAGCTCGAAAAGCAGCTCTGGGACTACCTGGTCTACGCCGCCGCCTCAATGGTCAACTCCGCATAACCGACCAGCCGCCCAGCCGCTCAGACCGGGGTGACCGTCAGCCCCGAGGAGCCGTTCGTACGGACCACCACGGAGCCGTAAGGCGTGCGGAGCCTGAGCCAGCTGCCCGCGGTGAGCAGGGTGACCGGCTCCTTGCCGCGCAGAAAGCCGAGGGCGTGGGCGGCGTGGACGGCGCGCAGTGGGAGGCCGGTCCGGCCGAGCGGCCGGGACCAGATCTCCTCGGCGAGGGCGTCCAGGGCCTTACGGCCGCGCTCCTGCGGCGGCAACTTCTCCGTGCGCTCCCGGAATTCGGCTACCGCCGCGGCCGCGACGGTGCGCACCGCGTCCGGCGGAAGCTCGCCACGCGGCTGCCAGCCGCCGCGCGGCGGCAGCAGCCCGGCCCAGGGCGGGCCGGTGACGGCGCTGGGCACGGTCACCGTCTCCCGCTTCTCGTCGACGCCCTCCAGCAGCTCACCGGCGGAGACCGTGGTGTCCAGCTCCACCGGTTCGAGCAGCTGTGCGGTGCGTACCGCGAGCACCTCGAAGCGGGCGGGCTTGGCGAAGATCCCGGCCACGCCGCCACCCGCCTGGATACGAACGGCGGCGTTCTTCTCCCAGCGCAGCAGCCGTTCCAGGAAGGCGGCGAGTCCCGCCGCCTCCCCGGGATCAGCGAATGTCAGACGCCGCGCTGTCATCGAAGTACGCCTCCAGAAAGGATCTTTCCTCGGCGGTCAGCCGCCGGGGATGTTCTTCCTTCAGGTTGTACGGCACCACAATGGTGGCGGCCCGGACATAAACGGTATCGGTGTCCTTGATCTCGTAGGAGATCGTCAGCGACGCGGCTCCCAGCTTGGACACCCAGGACTCAACGGTCACCGGCTCATGCCGGTGGACCAGCGGACGCAGATAGTCGACCTCGTGCCGGGCCACGACCGACCCGCCCGTGAACGCCCCGGAGGCCGCCTCCCGCGCCAGCCGGAACATGAAGTCGATCCGCGCCTCCTCCAGATACCGCAGGAAGACGACGTTGTTGACATGCCCGAAGGCATCCATGTCCGACCAGCGCAGGGGGCAGTGGTAGATGTGCCGCACGCTCAGCCCCGGGTGAGCTTCTTGTAGGTCACCCGGTGCGGACGCGCCGCGTCCGGGCCAAGCCGCTCGATCTTGTTCTTCTCGTACGACTCGAAGTTGCCCTCGAACCAGAACCACTTGCTCTCACCCTCATAGGCGAGGATGTGGGTGGCGACGCGGTCCAGGAACCACCGGTCGTGGGAGACGACCACGGCGCAGCCGGGGAAGTCCAGCAGCGCGTTCTCCAGCGAGGACAGCGTCTCCACGTCGAGGTCGTTGGTCGGCTCGTCGAGCAGCAGCAGGTTGCCGCCCTGCTTGAGGGTGAGCGCGAGGTTGAGGCGGTTGCGCTCACCGCCGGAGAGGACACCCGCCGGCTTCTGCTGGTCCGGGCCCTTGAAACCGAAGGCGCTGACGTAGGCGCGGGAGGGCATCTCGACCTGGCCGACGTTGATGTAGTCGAGCTCATCGGAGACGACGGCCCACAGCGTCTTCTTCGGGTCGATATTGGCGCGGGTCTGGTCCACGTAGGAGATCTTGACCGTGTCGCCGACCTTGATGGTGCCGGAGTCCGGCTCCTCCAGGCCCTGGATCATCTTGAACAGCGTGGTCTTGCCGGCGCCGTTCGGGCCGATGACGCCGACGATGCCGTTGCGCGGCAGCGTGAACGACAGATCGTCGATGAGGACCTTGTCGCCGAACGCCTTGTTCAGGTTCTCGATCTCGACGACCACATTGCCCAGACGCGGGCCCGGCGGGATCTGGATCTCCTCGAAGTCCAGCTTCCGGGTCTTCTCGGCCTCGGCGGCCATCTCCTCGTAACGGGTCAGTCGCGCCTTGGACTTGGCCTGACGTCCCTTGGCGTTGGAGCGGACCCACTCCAGCTCTTCCTTGAGCCGCTTCTGCCGCTTGGCGTCCTTCTGGCCCTCGACCTTGAGGCGGGCCTGCTTCTTCTCCAGGTAGGTGGAGTAGTTGCCCTCGTACGGGTGGGCACGGCCGCGGTCGAGCTCGAGAATCCACTCGGCGACGTTGTCCAGGAAGTACCGGTCGTGGGTGATGGCCACGACGGTGCCCGCGTACTTGGCGAGGTGCTGTTCCAGCCACTGCACGGACTCGGCGTCCAGGTGGTTGGTGGGCTCGTCGAGCAGCAGCAGGTCGGGGGCCTCCAGCAGCAGCTTGCAGAGCGCTACGCGGCGCTTCTCACCACCGGAGAGGTTGGTGACCGGCCAGTCGCCGGGGGGGCAGCCGAGGGCGTCCATGGCCTGCTCAAGCTGAGCGTCGAGGTCCCAGGCGTTGGCGTGGTCAAGCTGCTCCTGCAGCTTGCCCATCTCCTCCATCAGCTCATCGGTGTACTCGGTCGCCATCTGCTCGGCGATCTCGTTGAACCGGTCAAGCTTGCCCTTGGTCTCGGCCACGCCTTCCTGGACGTTCTCCAGGACGGTCCTGGACTCGTTCAGCGGCGGCTCCTGGAGCAGAATGCCCACGCTGTAGCCGGGCGACAGGAAGGCGTCGCCGTTGGAGGGCTGCTCAAGGCCCGCCATGATCTTGAGCACCGTGGACTTACCGGCGCCGTTGGGGCCCACGACACCGATCTTCGCACCGGGCAGGAAGTTCAGGGTGACGTCGTCGAGGATCACCTTGTCGCCGTGCGCCTTGCGCGTCTTGCGCATGGTGTAGATGAACTCAGCCAAGAGAAACCGTCCGGCATCTGGAAGTGGGTATGGGCAGGTGAATCCATCCTGCCGTACGGAACGCCCCAGGCGGAAACCGGGGAGCGCCCGGACCCCCGGTTCCACCCCGGGCCCGGGCGGACCCCGCTGCGGCTACTCGTCGGTGTCGGCCGGTTCCGCCTTGTTGCGCCGCACCATCAGCACCGCTCCACCACCGAGGACCAGCAGCCCGAGGGCGACACCCACCAGCAGCGGGACATTACTGCTGTTGCCGGTCTCCGCGAGATTGACATCGCTGCCGCTGCCGCCGACCGTGACCGGCGTGGTCTGCACGGCGGTCCCCTTGTCATCACCGGAGCCGCTGGTCACCGTGGCGCAGTCAAGGACACCGGAGAAGGTCTGCGCAAAGCCATGCGGACCATTGATCGTGATCTTGTAAGCCTGATCCTCCTGGACCGGCACGGTCACCGTCTCCGTCTTCCCGGCCGGTGTCTCATACGACGCCTCGCCGAGGTTGAAGCTGAACGGCTCGTCGCCTTGGTTGCTGACGGTGATGTCCAGACCACCCGCCGCGCAGTTCTTCCGCGCGGAAACGGCCGGGACGGCGCCCTGGGCCGCCCAGTTCGCGGTGGCGGTCGCGGTGACCGTGGAGTCACTGGAACCGGCGAGGATCTGGGTCTGGCTGATGGCGTGCTCACCTATACCGGTGAACGCCCGGCCGACCGGCACCGTGGTGGCCCCCTGCACGGTCAGCGAGGTGAAGGCTGCCTCCGCGTCCGCGGGAACGTCGAACCACAGCTGGTCACCATCGGCGGCCGTGGTGATCTCCTTGCCGTCCCGGCCGACGATCCGCACTCCGTGCGACGCGGCGTCCGGAGCCGGGACGACGCTCGTGCGCTGAGCGGTGGTACGCACCGTGACCGGGCCGAGCCGCTCGCCGGGCTTGCCGGAGACGGCGGGCGGGTCGAGGGACAGTGAGGCCCTGGGCTCGGTGAGGTTCTTCGCCGCCTTCTCCAGATATCCGGCGAGCTTCTCGGCGTTCTTGTCGACCGCCGAGACATCCGCGCCGTCCGAGTAGCGCCAGATCGCCACCTGGGTGCCCGCGGCGGCGGTCTGCGGGGTGAGCTGGCGGGCGCCCGACTTCTTGGCGAGCGCGGCGAGGTCATCCACCTGCGGGTAGGAGTTCTGCAGGATCCAGCGGATCCTGCCCGCGTCGGGGTTGTCGTGCAGCGACGAGGTCTGCCAGGGCACCTCCTGGTACTGCGCCTGCTCCTGCGTCGGGTTGTGCATATCGATGCAGTAGGTCTGCAGACTTCCACCGCCCGCGACAGACATCTCGAAGAGGCCTGCGCCGGTCTCGGTCGTCTCACCGTCCTCGCGGACGATGGCCTGGTCGTACACCTTCAGGCCGTCCAGGACAGCGGTGGCGCCGTCCGACGACGGGGCCGAGCCCAGGGGCTCCTCGGCCGCCGCCGGTCCCGCACCCGCTACCGCCCCGACCGCCGCGAGCAGTCCGGATGCCAACGCCGCGGCCACGCGACGGGTGGCGGCCCGTCCGCGTATCGAGATCATGCTTGTCCCCTCATCAGCCCCGTCACCAACAACCCCCGTCATCAACCCCGTGAAATCTACGGGGGATCGTAGAGAGCAGGCGCACCATGATCCCCACGATTCACCCCTGCTACGCGTACCGACTCAGAATCGTTATCGTCGAATGCCGCGAATGAGGATCTTCACGGCGTGGGAATGGGCTCCGGCCGCTGTCCGGAAAGCCCGGGTTTCACATGCTCAACACGAGCGAACGCCGAGGTACCGCGGGACAGATCGTGGCCAATCGTGATCGCGTCGATGCTTGTATCCGACCAGCGCCGCCCATCCCGCTCCCCGTCCTGCACGCGCAACTTCCCCTGTACGACCAGTGGTTCACCGATCGTCACCGACGCCTTCGCGTTCCGCGCGAGCGACCGCCACGCCCATACCGTGTAGAAGCTGGTGTACGCGTCCGTCCAGCCGCCCCGCTCACGGTCGAAGCGGCGCACCGTCGTCGCCAGCCGGAAGCGCACCACCGGGATACCTCCCGAGGTCTCCCGGAAGTCCAGCTCCGTCGCGGCGTTTCCCACCACCGTCACCATGGTCTCGTTCACACCGAACGCCCCCTGTTCGCCCTGTTCGCCGTTCTCAGGTGAACTCATCGTGCCCCAGCGCCCAGTTCCCCGCTGACGCCTGTGGACTACCCGCCGGTTGTGGACAGTTCCGTTACCGCCTGGCCCCCGTGCGGTCCCCCCGCCGCGATCACGTACTGCCCCCGTACCTCGCTGTACCGCATCAGCTCCGCCGCTACCGGCTCCAGCACCCGCGCCCGGCCACATCCCGCCGCCAGCCGCCGCAACCGCTGCTCCTGCTCCAGCCCGTAGGCACGCGCGGGCCCCCGCGCCACCGCCCGGCATACCCACGCCAGCAGTGGCCCGCCCAGTGCGCCGCCCGCCAGCAGCGCGAACGGCAGCCAGCGGGTGGCTCCCACTCCCCCACCGAGCAGGCCCCCCAACAGCCAGCACACACCCACCAGTTGCAGCGCCAGCAGCGCGGCTTGCCCAACGGCCGCCGCGGTCCACCAGCGCGGCCGGGCCGGCCGCTGTGGGAGAGCCGCCTGCGCGACCGCCTCATCCAGCATCTCCGGCAGCCCCTCCGCCCCGCGCCAGGCCGCCTCGCGGACCGCCCTCGCCCAGGGCTCCGGCAGCCCGCGCGTCGCGTCGTCCGCCAGGGTCCGTACCGCCTGCACCACTACGGGCCGGGTCGCCGGATGCCCGGCGCTCGCCTCCGGGTCCGCCGCCGGAGGAGCCGCCAGCCGGTCACCACAGCGCTCCGACCGCCGCCGCGCATACCAGCGCACCAGCCCCGCCAAGGGCGTACCGCAGGCCCAGTCCGCTTGCCGCAGCCAGGTCCGCTCTGCGGTCTGCCCCACGGCGGTGGCCCCCGCGGCGTTGCCCAGCCGGTACTCGAACTCCTCGCGCACCCGCTCGGTCAGCCCCTGCGGACTGTGTGCCCCGTCCGCGATGAACACCGGTCGCAGCCGGTTCAGGGCCCCGTCCACATCCGCGGTCAGCCGCCGCGCGGCCGCCGCGCGGCCGGCCACCAGCTCCCCCAGCACCTCCTTGAGCTCCCCGACCCCGTCTCCCGTCAGCGCGGAGAGCGCCAGCACCTGCGCCCCCGGTTCGCCGTGCTCGCCCAGCGCCATGCCGTCCTCGTCCAGCAGCCGCCGGAGATCGCCCAGCACCTCGTCGGCGGCCTCACCGGGCAGCCGGTCAACCTGGTTGAGCACGACATAGGTCACCTCGGCGTGTCCCGCGTAGGGCTTGAGGTAGTTCTCATGCAGCACCGCGTCTGCGTACTTCTCCGGGTCGACCACCCAGATCACGGCATCCACCAGGCGCAGCAGCCGGTCGACCTGCTCACGGTGGTCCGTCAGCACGGAATCGTGGTCGGGCAGATCGAGCAGTACGAGCCCGCGCAGCCCGTCGTCCCGCAGATGGGCCCGCCGCCGGGACCGGGGCGGCACCGCGAGCCGTTCCAGCAGGCCGTCGGCGCCGCCACCGTCCCGCTCAAGCGTCTCCCACACACAGGCCACCGCCGTGGCCGTGGTCGGTCGCCGCACCCCCGCTTCGGAGAGCTGCGCACCGGCCAGCGCGTTGAACAGGGTCGATTTGCCGCTGCCGGTCGCCCCGGTGATGGCCACGGTCGTATACGCCCGGGACAGCCGCCCGCGCGCCCCGGCCTCTTCCAGCACCCGCACGGCCTCGGCCAGCTGCTGCGGCTCCAGCCGGGTCCGCGATACCCCGACCAGCTCCCGCAACGCGTCCAGCCGCTCCCCCAGCCCGCGTTCCCGTCCCGGGTGAGGCAGCCCGGGTGGCACCGGCCGGCGCAGCGCCTCGGGCTCGTACGCCCCCAGCGGCTCCGGCTCCCCCTCCACCCCGGGCCCCTGCTCCTGCTCCCGCCCCGGCCCCTGTCCCTCTCCTTCTCCTGATCTCTCTCCCTGCTTCTGTTCGCGATCCCGCTCCGGCCCGGTGCCTGGCCGGGCCCGACGGGCGATGAGCCCGTCGTCCCAGGCCCGGTCGTCGTCTGCTGTGTCGGCCGTGTCGGCCGTACGAACGTCCCCCAGCGATCCGGACACCCCGGTCACCTCTCCTTCTGCAGTACGGACAGTGCGGCGATCAGCTCCACCTGCTGGTCGGGGCTGGTATCCAGCTCGCTGAGCGGGACCAGCCGCCGGTCCCGCTCACCGTGCAGGGCCCGCTGCAGATACGTATGGAGGAGCCGGGCGCCGCGTTCCTGGAGCTGGGCCGCACCGGGAGCGCTCAGGATGTCGGCCAGGGCCTCACCCGCCCCCCGGCCCTGTGGGCCGCCGAGCTGGACCGCGGCCAGCAGGGCACCGGTCTCCTCGGCGGTGGCCGGTCCACGGCCGTCCGACTCGTACGCCTCCTCGGCCAGCTCTTCGACGCAGCGCCGCCAGCGCCGTACGAGCAGACCCATCCGTTCGGCGGTGGCCGAAGCCTCGGCGCAGATGTCCTCCGGCACCCCGGCGGCGCCCGGCTCATCACGCCAGGCCTGGCTGATCTGCTCCTCGGCCGCGCCGACCGCTCCGGCCAGCAGCGCGGTGAGCCCTTCGGCACAGGCGTCCAGGAACTCAGCGCCGCCGCTGTCGGTGGGGAAGCCGCGCCAGTGTGCGAAGGCCTCGCCCGCCAGCAGTTCCCCGGCGGCCAGCTGACGCCGCACTCGCTCACCGGCCGCGTCGTACGCGTCGTCGATGTACTGCATCAGCCGCAGCATGGCGGCATGCTGGGCGGCGACCCCACCGGCGAGCCCCGGGACCCGGCCACTCAGCGAGGACAGCGCACCATGGGCGGTACGGCCCGCCGCAACCGCTCGGGCGCGGGAGTCGGTGGCGCGGTGGGCCAGCCAGGCGCGCAGCCCCTCCACGGCGTTGGCGGGCAACAGCCCGGAGCCTCCGCCAGCGGACTCGGGCAACTCGGGGATGGTGAAGCGGGGAATGTCGCCGAGCCCGGCACGGTCGAGCAGGGCGGCGTACTGCCGGGAGATCTCGGCGGCGATCTGGTGCGGCACCCGGTCCAGCACGGTGGCGAGGGTGACGTCGTACTCCTTGGCGGTACGCAGCAGATGCCAGGGCACCGCGTCCGCGTACCGCGCGGCGGTGGTGACCAGCACCCAGATATCGGCGGCACAGATCAGCTCGGCGGCCAGCTCGCGGTTGGCGGCGACGAGAGAGTCGATATCGGGGGCATCGAGCAGCGCCAGCCCCGGGGGCAGCGCCTGATCACTCTCGATACGCAGCGCGAGCCGCCCGTCGGCCGACTCCCCCGAGCTGCCCTCAACCACACCGCCCTCAGCCTCGTCACCCGGCTCCTCATCGCCGGTCCCATCACCTGGCTGGGACGTCCACACCCGGCCCAGCCGGGGCAGCACCCGCTGCCCGGCAAACCAGTGGTGGTCATCGGGGTGGCACACCAGCACCGGTGTCCGGGTGGTGGGCCGCAGCACCCCGGCCTCGCTGACCCGCCGCCCGATGAGCGAATTGACCAGCGTCGACTTCCCCGCGCCCGTCGATCCCCCGATGACGGCGAGCAGCGGTGCGTCGGGCTCACGCAGCCGGGGCACCAGATAGTCATCGAGCTGCGCCAGCAGCTCGGCCCGGGACCGGCGTGCATGCTCGGCGCCGGGCAGCGGCAGCGGAAAGCGGGCAGCGGCGACGCGGTCACGCAGCGCGACCAGCGCGTCGAGCAGTTCAGTCCGTGCTTCCAAGATCGCCACAAGGTGTAGAATGCCCAACTTTAGGGCGTTTTTGAAGCGCATTCCCTCGGGAATGCCCCTTTTTGACCCCTGCGGCAGACGAGACGGGCGCGGCGGTAGGCATAACGAGTGCACAACAGCCGCCCACTGTGCCGCGGAAACTGGTGCATGAATCGCACTTGCCTGCGATTATCAGAGCGCTTCACTGAACCTCCACAGGGTGTCGCGGACGTGAAGCAACCAGGAGCAACCAGCCGGGCCCTTATCCTTGTGCAAGCAAGGTCATCCCGGGGGCTCCGCCCGTCCGCGATCGAGACCAGCCCCCGTAGCTCAGTGGATAGAGCAGGTGCCTTCTAAGCACTTGGCCGCAGGTTCGAGTCCTGCCGGGGGCGCACAGACAGCACGGTGCCGACCCTCCCTTCGGGGGGTCTTTTCGCTGGCTTCGGCTGATGCGGCTGACGGGGCGGCGCACGCTGCGGTCGCCCACCCCCTCCTTGACCTCTGCATCGGGGGTCGGTGTCTCAGACGCCCAGGACCACCTTGGCCGTGGTGAAGTAGATGATCAGACCGGTCGCGTCCACCAGGGTGGTGACCATGGGAGCCGAGACCACCGCCGGGTCGATACGGAGCCGTTTGGCCAGCAGCGGCATGGTGCCGCCGATGGTGGCCGCCCAGCCGCAGATGACCACCAGGGTGATGCCGACGACCACGGCGATCTGCACGCCGACGAACAGCGCTCCCACGACCACCCCGAGCAGGGCAAGCAGCCCGCCCAGCACCAGGCCGACGCGGCACTCGCGCCATATCACCTTCAGCAGGTCCGAGCCGCGTACCTCGCCGACCGCCAGGGCGCGTACGCAGGCGGTGGCGGCCTGGGCGCCCGCGTTGCCCCCGGCGCCGATGAGCAGCGGGATGAACAGGGCGAGCTGGGTCACCTGCTCCAGGGTGGCCTCGAAGGCGTCCGTGACGGTGACCGTCAGGGTCGCCGCGATCAGGAGCAGCATCAGCCACAGGGCCCGGTAGCGGGCGAGTTGCCAGACGGTGGCGGCCATATAGTGGCCGACCCAGGGGGTGGCACCGGCCTGCCGGGCCACGTCCTCGGTGTCGGCGGCCTCGATGACCTCAAGGGCGTCATCGATGGTGAGCAGTCCGACGAGCCGGTTCTCGCTGTCCACGACCGGCAGGTTCAGGTCGTTGGTCTCGCGCATCAGCCGGGCGGCCGTCTCAGCGGAGTCGGTGGCGCGGGCGAACGCCGGTTCGGTGACGACCAGCTCCGCGACCATGGTCTCCGGCGGGCTGAGCACCAGCTCCCGTAGCTCCACGACGCCGGTCAGCCGCCGTCCGTGGTCCACCACGGGGAGCGTGTACACGGTCTCCGCGTGGGCGCCCTTGGCGCGTACGGTCCGCAGCGCCTGCTCGACGGTGAGGTCCTGCGGCAGCGCCACGACCTCGGGGGTCATATAGCGGCCGACCGAGCCCTCCGGGTAGCCGAGCAGTGCGGCGGTCATCCGCCGTTCATGCGCGCTCAGCCCGGCGAGTACTCGCTTGGCGACCTTGGCGGGGGCTTCCCGCAGCATCCGGGCCCGGTCGTCCGGGTCCATGCCCTCGACGATTTCGAGGAAGGTGTGATCGCGCAGCCCTTCCAGGATCTGCTGCTGGTCGACCGGCTCCAGCTCCTCGAAGACGTTCAGCGCCCGGTCCTTGTCCAGCAGCCGGAAGGCCATGCCCGCATGCACCGCGTCCATCCGGGCGAGCTCATCGGCGATCACATGCGGTGGATGTGTCTCCAGCCATTCCAGGGCAGCGTGCAGCTGCTGACTGTCGACTATTTCCTGCAGCGACTCGGGGAGTTCCGGGTGCAGCTCTTCGGGCAGGTCTGTCTGCGGCATGGGAGAGTCCTCAGCACAGCGGTGAGATCGACGACGGGCACCGGGGGCACACCGCGGGCACCGCTCACTGTCCCACTGCTAGACCAGGAAAAGGGCGGTGCCGCGCGGTGTTCGACTAGGAGGCTCGCTACGCATCGCAGCACCACCTCCGCTCTACCGCCGCCGCCAGTCCACCGCGCTACCGCGCGCGAATCACCGTTGAAGGATACAACGGCTGGACGGTGTACAGCGGCCACTCATGACCGTGGCTGACCGAGAACGGGTTGTCCGAGCACGGGTTGTCGGAGTACGGGTTATCCGAGCACGGTCACTCCTTTCAGCCTGTCCTCCCGCAGCAGCTGCCACATATGGCGGCGCCGCAGCTTTCCGCTGGAGGTCCGCTTGAGCAGACCGCGTCGCCCGGCTACCAGGGTGAGGGTGGGCTCGGTCCCGAGCTCGCCGCGCAGCATCCGGGTGACATCCGCGGTCCAGCTGCCCGGGGCGGCCTCGGCGAAGACGGTCAGTCCCGCCCGGCCGCCGTCGTTGAACGCCACAACGGCGACCTGCGTCCGGTCAAGACCGGCCGCGTCGGCGACCTTGGCGTCCAGGTCCTCGACATACACGCTGCGGCCACGGAGCTTGAGGCTGTCCCCCATCCGGCCCAGGACAAAGAGGTCACCGCCGTGCAGGAAGCCCACGTCACCGGTGCGCAGTTCGCCGTCGGCAAAGCGGGTCGTACCGCTCATACAGCCGCCCTGGTACCCCTGGGCCACGGAGCCACCTGTGACGACGATCTCCCCGAGGCAGCCGTCCGGCAACGGCTCGCCCCGCTCGTCGAGTACGCGGATCCGGACACCGTCCCCGTCCTGCGGGCGGCCATGTCCGACCAGCCAGCCGGCCCCCGGTGTGAGGGGCGCGGCCCCGCCCAGCTCCGCTGTCTCCGCCAGCGCTACGGTCCGGCCGAGCCGCAGGCCGGACCAGTCGGGGCGTACCACCGTGACCGGGGCGCGGGCACCGGTCACCGCGAGGGTGTTCTCCGCCAGCCCGTAGGACGGCACATAGGTGCTGGGTGAGAAACCGGCCGGTTCCGCGAGGTGCGTGAAGGTGTCGAGCGCCACCGGGTCGACCGGCTCGGCGCCGACACAGACGCTGCGCCACCCGGACAGATCCAGGGCGGCCCAGTGCTGGGGCCGCAGCCGCCGGGCCGCGTAGGCGAAGGCGTAGGAGGGAGCGGCCGAGTGCGCCGCCCGCCCCGGCGTGAGGCAGGCCAGCCAGCGCGCGGGGTCGCGGATGAACTGCTCGGGCCGCATCAGCCAGAGGTCACCCTGCTCGGCGACGGGGAAGAGACAGCAGCCGATCAGTCCCATGTCGTGGTGGAGGGGCAGCCAGGAGGCGAGGCCGTCGCCGTCCCGCCAGCCGATCAGCCGGTGCTGCAGCACCCGGTTGGCTGCCAGGTTGGACCAGGAGACGCGAACGCCGCGCGGACGCCCGGTGGAGCCCGAGGTGAACTGGAGCAGGGCGATCCCGTCCGGGGGCGGTGCCGCGGCTGCGTCACCGCCCCCGGGGATGCCGCCGCCCTCGTACGGGATCCAGGGCGGGTCCGTACGGCCCGCCCGGTCCATCGCGCGGGCGGTCAGCGGGGCGTACTCCTCGCCGGTCACCACCAGGGCGGGGGTGGCCTGTTCAAGGATGGCGGCGATGTGCTCCGTATAGGGGCCCTCGCCCTGGAAGGACGGCGTGGGAAGTGCGGAGACCGTGGCGCCCGCCGCCCAGGCCCCGTACATCGCGGTGAGGAAGTCCCGGCTGGTGGGCAGGATCAGACAGACGGTGTCCCCGGGGCGTACCCCGCTCGCCCGCATCCGGCCGGCGACCCGGCGGGCGGACAGCGCGAGCTCCCGGTAGGGCACGAAGTCCCAGCCTCCGGCGGCGTCGGCGAAACGCACACCCCGGTGCGGGTGCGGGTTCAGCAGCCATCCGGTGATCATCTCCCGTCACCCCTTCGTCAGGTTCGTCAGGTTCGTCAGGTTCGGCACGCGGGGCAGGAAGCGTCCGGTCCCGCTGGCGTATGCGCGGTACTCCGCCCCGAACTCGGAGGCGCTGAGGCGCCGTTCCTCCCGGGCGGCGGTGGCGGTCAGCGCGGCGATGCCGTAGCCGGTGACGGCGAGGGTGATGCCGTGCGGGAAGAGGACCGCCGCGGCAAGGAAGGCCAGCAGGAAGGCGGTGTAGAAGGGGTGGCGTATCCGGCGGTAGGCGCCATAGGTGACCAGATGGCGCGGTGCGTCGTCCTCCTGGTGCCACAGCGCTACGGGGATGCGGTGGGTGCCCAGGGTCAGAAAGATCAGGGCGATGGAGGTGACGCTCAGCGCGATCGAGGCGAGCCCCAGCCCGCCGCGCCAGGTGTCCGGGGCGAGCGACCGCCAGTCGAGCGCGGCGGCGCCGAGGAGGCAGAGCGGGCCCAGCCCGAAGGGTGTGGCAGTCAGCCACCACTTGGCGTTGAAGCGGCCGTCCGCACGGAAGAAGAACCGCGGGAGCGCGCCGATGACGGCGAAGTTCAGGATGAGCAGGAAGAGGGCGTGGGCGTCCATGGAGGTTTGAGTGTCCTTCCGGGCTTCTGGGCTCCTGGGCTTCTGAGCTTCTGGGGTGTGCTCCGGGGCGGGTCAGACCTGCGCGGTGGGCTTCTCGGTCCGTTCCAGGACCCGTGGCGTGGTGTGGCGTTGTCCGGGGAGCCACCAGTTCCAGCGGCCCATCAGCTGCATGGCGGCCGGCACGACGATGAGCCGGATGACGGTGGCGTCGATGGCGATGGCCAGGGCGAGGCCGAGGCCGAGCTGCTGGATCGGCATGATGCCGGTGAGCGCGAAGGCGCCGAAGACCGCGACCATCAGCAGCGCGGCTCCGGAGATCAGTGGCGCGGTGCGGGCCATCCCCGCCGCCACGCTGCTGGCGTTGTCCGCGCCGCTGTCGTACTCCTCGCGGATACGGCGGAGCAGGAAGAGTTCGTAGTCGGTGTTGAGGCTGAACAGAATGGCCAGCAGCAGGATCGGTACGAAGTTCTGCAGATAACCGAACTGGTCGACGCCGAAAAGCGCGCTGCCCAGGCCGGTCTGGAAGACCAGGACGAGCACGCCGTAGGTCGCACCGAGGGACAGCAGGTTGATCGCGATGGCCTTCACCGGGAGCAGCAGCGAGCGGAGGGTCACCAGGAGCAGCAGATAGATGACCGCCAGCATGGCCAGGACCACCGCCGGGAGCGCGTCCCGGATCGCGGCGTTGGCGTCCACGCCTTCCGCGGTCTCCCCGCCGGTCACCGCGCGCAGCCCGGCGCCGTCCAGCCGGCTGGTCTCGGCGCGGAGAGTGGTGAGGAGTTCCCGGGAGGAGTCGGCCGAGGCGTAGTCGTCCCCGATGACCTCCAGCACCAGCGTGCGCCGGTCGGCGGAGACATAGTGGTCGACGGTGGCCCGGACGTCGGCGGGCATACGGTCGTACGTGGCCGGTCCGAGTGCCGCGAGGGGGTCCCCAGGACTGATGGACTCCAGAGCCTGGAACGGTGAGTTGACGGCCGTGACGTGCGGCAGTGCGGACAGCCGGCGCTGGAGGGCGCTGATCTGCTGGCGGCCGCTGGTCTCGGTCAGCGGGACTTCAGAGGTGATAACCACCTGGTGCGGGGAAGCGGTGCCCGGCCCGAACTGGTCACGCATGGCCTCAAATCCCTGCCGGACCGGGGACGACTCCGGCACGATCCGCGCGTCCGGGGTGAAGGTGCGCAGCTCGACCGAGGGCACGGCGAGCAGCAGCAGCGCGGCGGTCGCTACGGTCAGGAAGGGCACCGGGCGGCGCATGATCTGCCGGGCCACGCGCGCCCAGCGGCGTCCCCGGTCATCCGTGGCCCAGCGCCGCAGGGGCGGTCGGCCCCACCGGATCCGGTCGCCGATCAGCACCAGCACCAGGGGCAGGACCAGGACGCTGGCCAGGGTGGCGAAGGCGACCACGACGAGGATGCCCAGCGCGATGGACTGAATGACGTTCAGATCCACCAGGAACAGGGTGGCCATGGCGGCGATGATGACCAGTCCGGAGAAGATGACCGTCCGGCCGCTGGTGCGCAGGGTGGTGGCCAGGGCCGCCGTACGGTCACGGGCGCGGCCCAGTGCATCGCGGCCCGGTTCATCACGACCCAGTTCATCGAGGTACCGGGAGATGATGAAGAGCGAGTAGTCGACGCCCACCCCGATGCCGATCATTGTGGCGGCGTTCTGGACGAAAATCGACAGCTCGTAGTGGCTGGCGACGATGGACATCACCCCAAAGGTGAGGACGATCGCGGTCACCGCGACCACACAGGAGACCACCGCCGCCATGACGCCCCGGTAGAGCAGCAGCAGAATCGCCAGGATCAGCGGGAAGGCGAGGAGTTCGGCCTTGTACAGCCCTTTCTCGCTGAGCCCGTTGATCTCACCCCAGAAGTTCCCGGCGCTGACCATCGCCACCCGCAGGCCCTGTGGTGCGTAGCGGTCGTCCAGCTCCTGCTGCACCTCGGGCAGCACCCGGCGGGCCGTGCCATCGTCCAGCGCCAGCGCGACAAAGGTGACGGCGGTACGGTCGTCCTTGCCGATGAAGTCCGTACGGGACGGTTCCGTACGGGACAGTGAGGACCGCTGCGACAGCGTGGACCAGCCATAGCTGCCGGTGGTCTCCAGCCTTGGGTCGCCGATGACTTCCTTCGTGGCCGCCGCGACCCGCCGCTCGAACTGACGGCTCTCCGGGCCGCTCGCCGTGTTCCGCTCGTCCCGCACGACCACCGTGACATTGCTGGCGCCCCGGTCGGCGAAGCCCGAACGGGTGGCCTGCGCCGCCTGCTCGGACTGCGATCCGGGTACGTACCAGCCGCCCCCGCTCAGCCGGTCCGGCAGCGCGAGCGCCCCCAGACCGGCCACGGTGAGCGTGGCGAGCCATAACGCCAGCAGCGGCCAGCGAAACCGGTGCAGGGCCCAAATGAATCGCTCTGGCATCGATCGTTGCGGCATCAGTGGCTCCGGTGCACAAGGTCGGCCAGTTCGCCCAGCGTGGTGACCTCGCGCAGCTCGACATCGGTGAACATCGCGTCGAACTCCTCCTCCAGATCCACGGCCATTTCGACCAGCCGGAAGCTGTCGGCGGCGAGTTCGCGCAGGGTGGTCCCGGGCGTGAGCTCCTCGACCGGGATGGACAGCGTCTTGCTGATGCGCTGGGCGACCTCATCGAACGTGATGGCTGGCACAGGGGTGTTCCTTCCGCGGGTGGCCGGGGCCGGGTGGAAGGCCGCGGCGATGGACAGATGGGCGTCGCCGAGCCGGGCTGTGGCGTAGCCGAAGACGGTGTGCCGCGCCGGTCCCCGGGCGCGGCCGCTGCGGGCCGCCGCGTGGTGTGTGGAGTAGTCCCGCAGCAGGGTGTGCCGGTTCCCCGGGTTGGCCTTGAACAGCGCTTCCTTGACCGTCCACAGCCGGATCTGTTCGGTGGCGCGCGCGGCAGCGGGGACGGTGGACAGCCAGGCGCGCTCGCGCTCATCGAGAAAGAAGCGCGCGGCGTCCGCGGGCGCCTGCCGGTCCCGTTCAATATCAACACCGATACCCACGAGGTGCCCCCACCTTCCTCGGGGGCCTGGGGGCGAAGCCCCCAGTTTTCGGGAAGGGGAGGGACAGGGGTTGATCCCTCCCACCGCCACCGCCGCCACCCCGGCGCCCGTGGTGTGGGTGAGCGAGATCCGGGGGTGCGGGAAGGTGTAGCGGGAGGTGTCGGGCGAGACCCCGGTCAGGCCGAGCAGCAGCTTCAGGGCGTGCCGGGAGGCGAGCCACTGCTCTTTACGGGCCTGACCGGGGAGTGCGGAGTACCGCTTCCGCTCCGGTGGGGTCAGGTTGGCTTCGGGGAGCGGGCGCCGTGCGCAGACGGCCAGTACGCGGATCATCGGGGTCACCGAGGTCACCGAGGATCCGTAGCGCGGAGGAAGCCGATGCGTTCTCCGTACTCGGCGAGGGTCTTGGCGTAAATCTCCTCGTCGGCGGCGGTGAACCGGGCCAGGGCCGCGTCGATGCGTTCCTGGCCGTACCGCTGCGCCATCTGCTGGAGCGCTTCACGCACGTATTTCACATGCCAGCGCTCATCCTCCATGATCGTCTCAATGGTCTGCCGAATCCGTGGGTGGGTGTCCGGGGCTCGCAGATGCAGCTGGTACTGGCCGATCACCCGCTTCTCGAAGACCTGCGTGATCGCCATGACCTCCATCAGGCTGGTGGGCAGCCCGACGGCCTCCAGATACTGGTCCTGGTAGCTGCCGGGCAGCTTGGCCGCATGGTGGCCAAGGTCCTCGATGCACTCCGTCCAGTGCTGGGCGTGCTGGGCCTCATCGGCGAAGTGGTGTGTCACATCGGCCTGGAGCGGGCTGGGGCGCAGGGTGCGTGCGACCCGGCCGAAGAACAGCGCACCGTTGATCTCCGACGAGCGGTAGAAGCTGAGCAGCCACAGGTCATTCTCGGAAAGAGTCACTGGTTCTCCTCGGGCCGGCGGCCCCACCGCGACTCGATGAGCCGGGTGCAGGTGGCTTCCGCCAGCGCGATCGGGTCGGGGGCGGCGTAGCCGGGCCATGCGGCCCGTAACGCCTCATTGCGGAAGGTCTTCGGCAGATACAGCTGGGCCGCGAAGGGCGACAGCGATGCCATCGACTGATGGAGCACTCCCGCGCGCAGCAGATCGGCGGCGCTCACCAGATCCTCGAAGCTCTCCCGGTCGCAGCGGATGGGCCGCAGCAGCCCGCGTCGCCGGAAGCGCTCATCGCGCTCGAAGACGCTGAAGGCGGTGTCGATGATCTCGCCGAGCGTCGCGGTGTCCGCCGGACCGGGACAGACGTGGTAGACGCCAGGGGCGACTTCGGGGGCCAGCAGCCTGCTGATGGCGGCGGTGGTGAAGGACGCGGTGGCCAGGGCGAGCGGCGTCGCCCGGTCACCGGGCAGCAGCGACAGCAGCCCGTAGTAGTAGAGCCGCAGGGTGTTGTGGAAGGCGTTGTACTGGGTGACCCGGCCGCTGTCGTCGTCGGCGACGAGCGTGGCCAGCCGGAATACGGACACCGGCAGCTCGCCTGCGGCGCTCAGCAGCCGGTTCTCGGCCTCCCACTTGGACCACTCGTAGTGGTTGACGAACCCGGCGTCGTCGAGCGGTTCCTCCTTGATGTCGCCCTGGTGCTGGCCCGCGGCGTAGAGCGTGGACAACACCGCCAGCCGCTGGAGGTTGTCGCAGCGGGCGGCGAAGGCACCCAGCCGGGCGGCGCCCTCGACATTGACGCTGCGCGCGATATCGGGCTCGACATTGAAGCGGGTGACCGCGGCCGTATGCACGATTCGGGTGACCTTGCCAGTGTCGATGTCCGCCAGCGGATCACTGTGGCGAAGGTCCGCGGCCACATACCGCACCCGGCGGTCCGTGCCCGGTCCGACCTCCCGGGCCAGCCGGGCCCGCTTGCCGGTGAGTTCGGCACCGCTCCCGGCGCGTACGGCCAGGATCAGATCGTCGTCGCTCTGCTGGACGAGGGCGGCGGCCAGCCGTCGGCCCAGATAGCCGTCCGCGCCCGTGATGACGGTGGTTCCCCTCATGCGGCGCCTCCCCACAACGTCGTCCGTACGTCCGCCGCGTGCTGCTCCAGGGCGGGCCAGTCGGCCGGTTCGGTGCCATGGCGGTCGGTGATCGCGTACAGCCAGCGTTCGATGCCGAAGGCCAGACAGCAGCTGTGGGCGGGCCTGTCGTCGCGTGTCAAACCGAACGCGGCGCCGAAATGGTCGTGGTGGCGGTTGAGCGAGGAGATGGCCAGGTCACTGCCGTATACCCCCTCGTGCTTCACCGGCTCCAGCCGCTGGAGGAGATGGCCCGGGCTGCTTTCCGGCCGGAAGAAGGGGTCGGTCGCCACGCGCCAGTCGAGCGGCAGATCGATCAGTTCGCAGAACATATCGAGCGCCGTCCGGGCTTTGGTGAGAAAGGCGACCGTCTCGGCGGGCGAGCCGATACAGACGATCTCCCGCATGGTGAAGCTGCTCAGCCGCCGCAGCGGCACATACCGCTCCTCCTGGCGGAAGCAGGTGTTGCGGGTGGTCAGACAGCGGGGACCGGTCAGGGTCTCGCCTCGATGACCGCTGTAGAGGTGGTAGCAGGCCGCCGGTGTCAGTATCTCTGTGACCGGCGCCAGTTCGGTCAGGGCGACATGGCCGTCCGGGCCGAGCACGGGGCCGTCCAGGAAGTTATCGAGGTTTGACTCCTCGGGGTGCAGCCTGGCCATAAAGGTCGCCTGATGTGGAAACGAGCGCAGATAGCCGGACGGCTGTACGTCCGTGGCGCGCAGCGCGGCCGGGTGGCGCTCCTCCTCGGCGTCCCAGATCCCGGCGAGCCGGGCCAAGGCACGGTCGCAGCTCTCCGCGAGCCGCAGCAGCGGTCCACGGAGAGCCAGCTGCCCGGACGGCCGCCAGGACAGACCAACGCGGGTCAGCGCGGCAAGCCGTTCGTCGTCCGTACCGGTGGCCGTCACCGTGCCACCCCCGCGCTGCCGAACCGCCGCACCATGGTGTCGATATCGCGGAAGTCCCCGGGTCCCAGCTCCGCCACATCGATGGGTGAACCGCACAGCCGCTCCAGGAGCAGCAGCAGTTCCGGCAGATGTACGGACCTCAGGTGCCGCTCCTCGAAGAGGGGGGTGAAGTCGGTGATCTCACCGACGGCGGGGCCATGGTGGTCGGTTGCCTTCTTACGCACCCAGGAGCGCAGACCGTCCCGGATCTTCTGGTCAGAACGCATCGGTCGGCTCCTCATGGAAGATGCCGGTGTCACACAGGAACGTCACGACCTTCTGGGACACCGCGCGCCGGTGCTCCTGCTGTGCCGGCGCCGACCAGGCCTGTTCGGCGGTTTCCCAGGGAGCGGCAAGGCCGGCGTCGGCATAGACATCGGGGTTGTAGTACTCACGCCAGGAGGCCACCAGAAACTGCCCCAGATCATCGCGCAGTTCCGCCACTGTGGCCGCGTCCCAATTCGGCTGGCACGCCTCCCACAGGGCGGTCACGAGCCGTCGGCCGAAGATGAGATGCCGTGACTCCTCGAAGTGGTGGTTGGAGTTGATGAACCGGGCCACCGGATGGAGCCGGTCATCGCGGCCCTGCACCCAGTTGTAACGATCCACGATCTCCTCGAAGATCATGGTCTTGGTGAAGAAGAGAAAGTCTTCAATATCGCGGGCTCGGGGCTGTGCGAAGGCGAGCTGACGGCTTCTGTATACCTTCGCGTAGCGAGTGCAGAACCGGCCGAAGTAGATGCTGTGTTTGTTCTCCTCGTCAAGGAAATGGTGCAGATACGGTGCCACACTGAGCAGATCCTTGCGGTACAGCCGTTCCGCCAGGCCCTGCATAAGCGTCTTCTCGCCGTGGATGTTGAGGCTGTAGAAGTTCGCGGCCTCCAGAAAGGCCAGCCGTCGCCGCGCGGGATTGTCGAGCGCTTCCCACCGCGGGGTGCCGTACAGACTCACATACTCCGGGGTGCTGAACCACTCCTCCTCGGGCCGGACTTCTTCCGGCCACTCCACCGAGGTGTAGGGGTTCTGATACGAGCGCTCGGACAGCTCACTGAGCCTGGCCACGGTGTCATCGAGCGAGGCAAGCGCCTCGGCCAGCCGGGTGCCCGGCCGCTGCTGCGGGGTGGTCATACCGATGCCCCCTCGTTGGCCTCGTTCGCTTCGGTGGTCTCGATGGCCTCGGTGGTCTCGATGGCCTCGGTGGCTTCAAGGACGACGCACTGCCAGTTCAGCCCGAATCCGGCCATGATCAGAGCGATCCGCTGTCCGGCCCGTATCCGTCCGGAGTCCCGCAGCCGCATCAGGTTGATGATGTTGTCGGCGGAGATGACATGGCCGGCATCGGGCAGGGACGCATGGACGACCCTGTCGAAGTCCACCTTGAGCAGCCGGGACAGGATCCGCCAGGCCATCTCATTGGTGTTCTGGGTGACGACCCAGTCGAGGTCCCCGGCGGTCAGCCGGGCGCGGGCCAGCGTCTCGCGGACGAGCCGGTGGGTGTAGGCGAAGTAACTGCCGACGGTCTCATCATCCCCGGCCAGCCCCATTCCACCGTTGGTGATCTGGTGTGCGGTCACCAGCCGGAAGGCCGCGGGCCGCCGGGTCACCACACATGCGGCGGCGCCATCGGAGATGAGGTTGTACGCCTGCTCATACAGCGCCCCCTCGGGGAAGCGGTCAGCGGTCACACACAGCACCCGCTGCCAGTCCGGCTCAGCCTGAAGCATCGCACCGGCCAGCCGCAGCGATCCGAGCATCGCCGTGCAGGCCTGCTGGTTGAGCCCGATGACCACCGCCTTCTCCAGGCCGAAGTCGGCTTGCAGCCTACTGGCCGGGAAGTCCATCAGGTGCTTCACATCCCGGCTGCGCGCCCAGTCGGCCCGGTCAGCGACGTTGCCGTTGCCGGGCAGACAGGTCGCGTAGACGATCGCGTCAACCTCGCCCAGCTCTCCGGAGTCGGCGAGCTGGGCGGTGACCCGCTTCGCCAGGTCGTAGGCGCTGGTCGTCGGCTCACAGATGTGATGCCAGCGGAAGCCCGCGGACTCCAGGTCCCGGGCAGCCGAGACAAGACGGCCCGCCGCGGCGGTTTCACCGATAAGGACTTTACGTTCCCCTAAGGTATAGACGAATGAGTCGACGAACACATTGACCACGGGATCTCCCCCAGAACACGCTTGCGCACTATGGGCTTCATTGAAAGTGGAAGCTGGGCTTCTTCATTGAAAACCCCATGCGTTCCCCCGCACCGCCATGCTTTCGCGGCCCGGTTGACAGAGTCGATGGCTGCTTGCTGCGAATTGGCACGGTCCGGTTATGCGCTGCGCACAACCTCCACCATTTCAGCGGAGGGTATCCACCGCCACTAGGGCCATCTGGCACGCCAAATGATGCCGGTTGTCGTCCAGCGAGTGGCCGGTGAGCGCTTCGACGCGGCGCAGCCGGTTGAGCACGGTATTGCGATGACAGTGCAGCCGGGCCGCCGCCTTGGCCGCCGAACAGCCACAGCGGAACCATGAGTCGAGGGTGGCCAGCAGAACAGCCTGCTCATCCTGCGGACAGTCCAGCAACGATCCGAAAGTGCGCCGGGCCAGCCGCTGGGCGACCTGCGGATTGCTCACCACCAGGGCTTCCAGCAGCCGGTCCTCGAAGCACGCCACGCCGCCGTTCCCGGCGGGCAGCGTTTGCAGCGCGGTCTCGGCGGCGTGGTAGGCGGCGGTGATATCGGCGAGGCCGTCGACAACACCGGAGACCCCCACCCGCTGTGCGGGTCCATCCGAGAGCCACTGGGTCAGCCGCTCCAACGGAGTGTGCGCCAGCTCCAGTACGCCGATCGTCCGGTCGGGCCGCAGCCGCCAGGCGGCCTGGATGTGCTGGGCGGGCGGTGCGGGATACAGCGACCGCCCGGCCCGCTCGCCCCGTAGATCACAGGTGACGACCACGACGAACCGGCCGTGTGTGGGCAGCCCCAGGGTGGCCCGCACCTCGGCCGCGATACTGGGCTCGGCGCCCCGCCCCTCGATCAGCGCGTCAAGTACGGCGTCCCGGCGCTCATCGCACCGGCGCCGGGAGTCCGTCTCGGCCGCCCGGAAACCCTCGACCAGCGCGAGCGCGTAGCTGTCGAGCGCGTCCCACACCGGCCCGCTCTCGTCCAGCAGCCGCTGCACCACTTCCGGTCCCCTGACCCGCGCCTCCTTGAACAGCCGCTGCCACAGCACCTGGGTGGCCAGTTGCTGGACCCGGAGCATGGACTCCATGGAGGCACCTTCCTGGGGCCAGAAGTGACCCCAGGCCATCGGCACGGCCAGCGGGTCGCAGTTGCCGGGCTGCCGCCCCGCGAGGACCCGCAGGAATCCGAGGACGTTCTCGTGAATGGACCGGCGCAGATCAGCCGTTGGCACCGGCTGGAGCGCCCATACGTCCCGGCCGGTGGACAGTTCCATCAGCTGTTCCACGATATGCGGGACCTGTGGGATCAGGGCCTCGGCCAGAGCGGGCACGACCGGCACGGTCCCGCTCGCGATCTGCGCAGGGGGCTGGTTCCTCCCCCTGATCGCGGTATTGCCCCTGGAAGGCATCCGATGCTCCTTCTGGCCGGGCGACGCCCCCAAGGTTGAGTGCGTCGCCGAGGACAGAGTCGGGAGATGCAACCTCTGGACAGTACACTACATTGAGTAACGCGCCGATTGCCTACCGCTCACGGCGATGTGACGGAAGATGTGACCAGGGACACTTTGTCCCCGGTTCGTTCGCAGTCCGCTGACCGTGCTGGCGTGGCGTGGAACGCGCTGAGACAACGGGCGAGTTCGCGGTATCCGGCGGCGTTGGGATGCAGGGACTGGGAAACCAGATTGGGCCCGGGGCCGTAGCGGAGGCCGCTTGGATCCAGGGAGAGGCCCCAGCTGAGCTCGCTGTCGTGATCGATGCCCGGCGCGCAGACCTGGCGGCCGTCAAGTGCCCCGGTGAGCCCCAGGAACCGTACGCCCGGTACGGCGGACGCGGCCTCAGCCATGGACCGGGAGATCATCGGGAACATGGCGTCGCGGACCCAGGCGGTGTCCTTGGCCCGGAACGGGCAGCCCTCCAGGACACCTCGGGCCGTGGAGTAGCGCGACTCCCCGCTGCTGGGCGAGACATAGGACTGCAGGATGAGGTCGTAGGAACCGTCCGCGTATCCCGCCTGGCGCATCACGGTGCGGATGTCACGCAGGTTCTGCGTGATACGTGGCTGGATCCTCTTGAGTTTCTCGGGCAGCTTGGTGTTCCACCGGTCAGCACATCCCGGCAGCGGCAGGACCGGGCGGAGAGCGCACTCAAGCGCCACCCCCACAACGGGGACATCGTTGGCGCCAACAGTCAACACGATGCTGCGAATGTCGTGGGTACGGGCCACGGTCTTCAGCTGCTCAGCCTGCGGAGCTTCGCCATAGTGGCGGCCGCCGCCGAGCCGGACGCTGTCGGTGGTGGCACCCGAACAGGCCAGATTCACCACAGCGTCGACCCCGGCCGGTTTGGCGTGCTGCACCTGGGCATTGGCAGAGCGGTGGCACCACTGGCCCGGCACTCCGCCCGGCTCATAGTCACCGCCGCCCTCCCCTGAGGCCAGGCTGTCTCCCATCGCGACGATGGTGGCCGGGCGGGTGGGCGGGTCGGCCGCTGCGGCTGGAGCGGTTATCAGGGACGCGAAGGTGATGACGCCGAGCAGAGCTGCGGAAAACCTGGCGAGGATGCCTAAATCTGGGGACATGGGCGGCAATGTTACTGACCCGTAGGGTGTGCCGACAGTGTTCTTTTAGCCACCGGTGGTGACGCTGAAACCAGCCGGGGAGAAACCCGGTGAGTCCCACGACGACGGCAAGACCTTCACCGAGCGTCTGCCCACGTCATAGGCCAAATGCGTCCCAGTACCGCCAATGCGGCGGTTGTGTAACAGCCCCCGAGGAGCGGCTGTTACACAACCGCCGCATGACCGAGAAGCGTCCCCCCTAGCGTCAAGGCCACCGACCGTTCAACGAAAGCCGACGAGCCGACGAGAGCCGAGGACCGGAGCCAACGATGCACCGCACCACCACCCCCCGGACCACCGCCCACCTGACCATGCCTGCCAGGGCGACCGCCGCCCTGGCGGGCGTGGCGGCCTTCGCCCTGTTCTCCGCCGCCTGCGGGGAGAGCGGTGAGGGCGCCGCCGTCCGCACCGACACGGCCCCCGCGAGCGCCACCGCTGCCCTGCCCTATGTCCTCAACCACCACGGCGAGCAGAACCGCGTCAAGGGAGCGCTGCAGCGCAGCCCCAAGGATCTGGTGCTCTCGGAGTTCACGACCGTCAATGACGTCGACTGGCAGCGGTGGGACGCCGACCGAGCCGTCGGCACCGGCAAGGTCACCGGCACCTGGTGCCTGGATACCTGCCTGGACAAGCCGCTGAAGGCGACCGTCACCCTCTCCGACCCCCAGGCCGCCAGCGAAAAGGCCGACGAGACGGATGACAGGACCGACGACCGGAAGGTCTTCGCCTCCTTTGAGGTCAAGCTGACCGAGGACAGCGGAATGTACGATTCCGAGGACCTCCGGGGCAAGCGTGCGCTCACCGCCCCCTGAACTCCAAGGACTCCCGTGAGCAAGCCCACGACACCGGCCACCGTCCTCGCCCTGATGCTGTCGCTGGCCGCCGTCGCCGCCGCCGCTGGATGCGGGGGCCCCGCACAGCCGCGCGTCGAGGGCCCCGCGCCCAGCGCCTCCCGGGCCGTCGGCCCGGTCTATGTGTCCGACCCCGTGGTGGGGCAGCCGCTGCGCCGCCCCACCAGCTTCGGCACCGAGCACACCTCGCTCTCCCGGCTGAGCTGGCGGTCCTGGGGCAAGGAGAAGGCCGTCGCCACCGGGCGGGTGACCGGCATGTGGTGCATGCCCGACTGTGCCAAGTCGGGTTATCCGGCCACGGTGGAGCTCAGCCGCCTTGTGCGCCAGGAGAATGTCTCCTACTACACCCGCGCCACCGTACGGTCCACGCGGTTGCCGCCGGAGCAGGCCAGGGAACTGCGCGACCTGCCACTGCCCGTCCCCAAGTACTAGCCGCAAGCACGTACGAGCTACGAGAAGCCCGGGATACGAAATGGCACAACCGGCAGAACCGGCAGGACGGGCAGAACCGGCAGGACCGGCAGGAACGGTCGATGTGCTGCTCGTGGAGGACGACCCCCTGCTGAGGGAGGCCACCCAGCTGTCCCTGGAGCGCTACGGATACCAGGTACGCACCGCCTCCGACGGCCGGGCCGGGCTGGCACGGTTCCGGGAACGCGCCCCCGATATCGCTGTCTTCGACGTCATGCTCCCGCACCTCGACGGCGTCAGCCTGGTCCGCCGTATCCGCCTGGAGAGCCGGGTGCCGGTACTGATGGTCTCCGCCCGCACCGACTCCGTGGATGTCGTCCATGGCCTGGAGGCGGGCGCCGATGACTACATCACCAAGCCGTACGACATCCCCGTGCTGGTCGCCCGGATCCGCTCGGCGCTGCGCCGGGCCACGGACCTCGCCGGGGAGAGTCCGGAGGAGACGACGCTGCTGCGCTTCGGCGAGCTCACCGTGGACACGGCCACCATGGAGATCCGCCGGTCCGGCCAACTGCTCGATCTCACCCCCACCGAGCGGAGGCTGGTGCTGGAATTCACCGCCGAGCCCGGCGTGCTGCTGTCCCGCAGCGCCCTGCTGGAGCGTATCTGGGACTACGCCCGGGGCGGCGACAGCCGCGTCGTCGACACTCATGTGCAACGGCTGCGCGCCAAGATCGGCCACGACCGTATCGAGACCGTGCGTGGCTTCGGCTACCGGTTCAAGACCTGAGGCCGGTCTGACCATCATGGGACTGCGTACCAAGACCGCTCTGGTCATCGCCGCGACCGCCGCGCTCATCGCCACCGTCATCGGGCTGCTGGTACACCACCGCACCGCCGAGGACCAGCGGGCCAACGCCACCCGTGCGGTGGACGCACAACTCGTGGACGCCGCCGCGGATTACGCCGCCGGAATGGACGGCGGGGCCCTCATCAACCCGCCGGACCTGCCCGCTCCACTGCGCCACACCATCACCCGCAGCGCCGTGCGGGCCACCTATCTCGCGGACCCCGGTGATTCCGGCGACCCCGTGCTCTGGGCCGCCACCCGCAGCGGCGGCGACATCCTCGCCGTCCAGCGCTCCTACGCTCCACAGGCCCGCGCACTCGCCGACCTCGACCGGGTCCTGCTCGGCGCGGGCGCGGCCGGCACCGCGCTCGGCTGTGTGCTGGGGATCGCCGTCGCGGCCGCCGCCGGGCGCCGCATCAGCGCGTCCGCGCGCACCGCGCAGCACATCGCGGACGGCGACTTGACGGCTCGGGTCCAGCCGCACGGCAAGGACGAGATCGCCCGGCTGGCCGCCGCCGTCAACACCATGGCCGACACCCTGAGCGCCCGGCTGGACGCCGAGCGGCGCGTCACCGCTGACATCGCCCATGAGCTGCGCACCCCGGTGGCCGGGCTGGTGACCGCCGTTGGACTGCTGCCGCCGGGCCGCCCGACCACGCTGGTGCGCGGCGGTGTGGACAGGCTGCGCCGTCTGGTCGAGGACGTACTGGAGGTGGCCCGGCTGGACGCTCCGGGTGTCGAGCGGGCGCAGCGCGAAGAGGTACCGCTGAGTTCCCTGGCCCGGCGGGCGGCCGACTCGGCCGGCGGGGACGGCGGCGGTGTTGACGTACAGGTCCACCGCGACGCGGTGGTGGAGACGGATCCGCGGCGGGTTGAGCGCATCCTGGTCAACCTGGTCACCAACGCCCAGCGGCACGGCGCGCCGCCCGTGCTGCTGGAGGTCGACGGGACAGCCGTCCGGGTCCGTGACCATGGGCCCGGCTTCCCCGCCGAGCTGCTGGCACAGGGGCCACAGCGGTTCCGTACCGGGGCCCGCGACCGGGGGCCGGGCATCGGACTGGGGCTGACCATCGTCGCCGGGCAAGCGCAGGTGCTGGGCGCCAAGGTGACGTACGCGAATGTGCCGGAGGGCGGCGCGCAGGCCACCCTGGACCTCACCGACCGCTGAGGCTGCGAAGCTGCTCAGGGCCGGAGATCACCATCCGGCCGGGATCTCCTGCTCCTTGACCGCCTGGAAGAGCGCGTTGTAGCCGCGCAGCTGGGGCCGTACCCACTGGGTGAGTCCTGCCAGCTCCAGGATGCGGCGGTGCTCGGGATCGTGCCAGTCCATGGCGAGCAGATGGCTGGTCCACGCCTGGGCACGGTCGGCGTCAAGGGAGTCGAGCGCGGTGAAATTGCAGTGGCAGTAGGCCGGAGAGATCCAGAATGACTCCAGGGCGTTCGGCATCAGCTCGTCGCGTCCCTCATTACGTCCCTCGTCACGTCCAATGAACTCCCAGGTTGTGGTGCCGATCGCGGCGGCGTCGGCCGCGCCGTCCAGGACCGCGCGGATGGCGTCGAGTTCGCTGCGGCCGGTGTCGCCATGCTTGCCGAGGTCGCTGTCGATACGCAGCAGCTCCACCTCACCGTCGGTGAGGCCTTCCCGGCGCAGATAGTGCAGGGGGAGGATCGCCGCCTGCGCGGAGTCACGGCTGCCCAGTGCCAGCCGCCGCCCGGTGAGATCCACCGGGTTACGGAAGCCGGCCCCCTTACGGCACACCAGATGGCTGCGGAACGCCAGATCGGTGTCCCGCATGGCCAGCGCGCTGGCCCGGTCCCCGGTCCGGAGGACCGTACGGACCCAGGCCAGATTGGTGTTCCAGGCGATGTCGATCGTCCCGGCAAGCAGCGCGTCGACCTGGCGTGCGTAGTTGGAGAAGAGCACGAAGTCCATCTCGACAGGCGCACCACGGTAATAGTCGCGCAGGCCTTCCCAGATGGGTACAGCATTGGGGGTATAGGCCACCGCCCCGACGAGCACCGGTTCCATGGTCGTATCCCGTCCTCACTCAAAAAGGGGCTGTCCGGTGACGGCCCGGCTGGCCCGGTCAAGATCCATGGGTGTTCCCGCTCTCTGGAGTTCCCGGCTCCTCCGGCTCTTGCGGCTCCTCCGGCTCTTGCGGCTCCTCCGGCTCTTTTCTTGCTTTCGCTGAAGTCGGCGTGGGGGTGAGCCCGATGGCGAGCAGGCCCACAGCGAAGCCGAGCAGGAGCGCCAGCGTTGAGCCATCCCCGCCCAGGACGTTTTCGTCCATCCAGCTCATCTGAAGGAGTTGCAGGGTGGCGGCCGCGAGGAACGCCACCCCCACCAGCAGGATCAGCGACCGCGCTGCCAGCAGTCCCGCGAGGATGGCAGCGGCGGCAAGGAGCAGCAGGACCAGCTGCCCGAGGCCACTGAGCGTGACGAACCGCCAGGGGGGATTGTCGGCGAGCGACAGTACAAGGCTCGCGGCGGCGGCGAGGCCGAGACCGATGGCCGTCGGGAAGGCCGTGGCCCGATGTCCTGCCGTCATAGGGGTTCCCTCTCTCCTCGTTCTCCTCGATCTCATGACGCGGCGAGCAGGAGCCGCGATCCCCCGCCGCCGCGCTGCCGCCAGATCGGCCGCAGCGTGCCGTCCACCCCGTACGCGCGGCCCGCTGCCGTGGCCAGCAGGGCCAGATGCGCGACGTACATCAGGAAGTAGGACCAGTGCCATGCATGGGGGGCGTTCAGCACGGAGAAGGTGATGGCCGTGGTCTGCAACAACCCGACCAGCGCCCAGAAACGGGTGGCCAGGCCCACCAGGAGAAAGGCCCCGAGGCTCACCTCGACCGCGAAGGCGAACCAGGCGAACGCCACGAAATTGGGCAGGATCACGTTATCGACCAGCCACGCCCAGGGCGCGAAGACCTCGTGTTCTACGCCCTTGAGCGTCCAGTTGTAGAGATCGCGCCGTGGCTCGGCGCCCTCGCCGAACTCCGGTGGCCGCTTCCATGAGGCGTTCTGGATCCACATCAGTGCCACGGCGACCCGGCACACGGCCATCAGCGCACGTGAAAAGTGCGATGTGCCCAGTGCCTCGGCTTCCGTCATGGCGCGCGACCTCTCTTGAGACGCCTTCCCCATCGACGCACGGGGGCAAGGTCGCTGCAAGCCGGGGGGATCTTGCGGAACTCAAACGGCCCAATCAGGCGCCTGAGGGGGCGCCTCTGTGGGTTTCCCCTATCCCGCCCCTTCCCGGCTGTACCGATATGCGGCTCCGCCGCGTGGCGGGGCTTCGCCCGGGTGCGGGGTGTCGTGGGTGGGGGTTCCCCGATCCCGCCCCTTCCCGGAAACCGGGGCTTCGCCCCGGGGCCCCGGGGTGGCCCGGTGGCCGGTGTTGTGCCCACCCACAGCCCCTCGCGGGGCTGCGAGTGCCCACAACATGGGAGTTAGCGCCCCCAGGAGGTGCCGCCACGCCCTGCGGAACGACTGCCCACAACGCTGAGTCTGGGTTGCTAGAAAGCCAGGGCTACGAGGGCGATGGCGGGTGGGACGGACTGGGCGACGGTGCCGCGCCACAGCCGGGCGTCGGAGACAAGAAGGACCAGACCGGCAGCGACCATGAAGGCACAGGAGTAGAAGACCAGAGCTCGGGCGGCGGCCTCGTTGCCGGCGTGCAGGGCGATGAAACCCACGATGGGGCCCGCGCCGAGGAGGATGTTGTAGAAACCCACGTTGAAGGTCCACAGATGGGCCTCCGGGGCGTCGTCCGTACTCAGCGTCAGCAGGGTGCGGACCTCGGGACGGTGGTAGAAGAAACTCTCCAGCGTCCCTAGGGCGATGTGAGTAAGCCCGGCGATCAGGGCGAAGACCTGGGTGACAGCGTTCATGAGGAGCAGTCTGTGTCCTGCGTTCCGCCCTGCCCCAGACCCGGCGCCCGGCGCCCCGTTCCGCCCCCCGTTCAGCTCAACGGAATGGCTGGCGTCAGACGCTGTGCGGTCTCGCTACGGAGGCGTCCGATAGCGTAGCGTCGTCCGTCGTAAGGGAGTTCGAGCTCTTTGTCGCCTTCCCGAGCAGCCTACGGAACCGCGTCCCCTGGGAGATCCTTGATGGCAGATCAGTGCCCTATTGTCATAGACCCGACAGGCCACGATATCCACGGTGAGGCCGCCCGCCTGCGCAAGGAAGGCCCAGCTGCGCGTGTCGAGCTGCCCGGCGGAGTGGTGGCATGGGCGGTGAGCAGTCCCGACCTGCTCAAAACACTGCTGACCGACCCACGTGTCTCCAAGGACCCGCGCCAGCACTGGCCCGCCTGGATCAACGGGGAGGTATCCCCGGAGTGGCCGCTGTTCACCTGGGTCGCGGTACAGAATATGTTCACCGCCTATGGGAGCGACCACAAACGGCTGCGCACCCTGGTCTCCAAGGCGTTCACCGCACGCCGGACCGCCGCACTCCGTCCCCGTATCGAGGAGATCACCACCGGCCTGCTGGACCGCCTCGCCAAGCACGGAGCGGCTGGCGAAGTGGTGGACATCCGGGAGGAGTTCGCCTACCCGCTGCCGATCCAGGTGATCAGTGAGCTGTTCGGCCTCCCGGAGGAGAAGCGCGAAGAGCTGCGGAGCATCGTCGACAGCATCTTCCACACCTCCGCCGACCCGGAGGAGGTCACCGCCACCTACGCCCGGCTGTACGCCGTCCTTGGGGAACTCGTCGCCGACAAGCGGTCGAACCCCGGTGATGATCTGACCAGCGGCCTGATCACCGCACGGGAGGAGGAAGGCGATTCCCGCCTCAGCGAACAGGAGCTGCTCGACACCCTGCTGCTTATGGTCGGCGCCGGTCATGAGACCACCGTCAATCTCATTGACAACGCCATCCACGCGCTGCTCACCCATCCGGAGCAGCTGGCCCATATCCGGGCCGGGCGCGCCTCATGGGACGACGCCATCGAGGAGACGCTGCGAGTGGAGGCACCCGTCGCCAGCCTGCCGCTGCGGTATGCCGTGGAGGACATCGCGCTGGACGGTCTGGTGATCCGCGCGGGCGAGCCGATCCTGGCCGCGTACGCCGCCGCTGGGCGCGACCCGCAGTGCCACGGTCAGGACGCTGACCGCTTCGATGTCACCCGTGCCGACAAGGACCACCTCGCCTTCGGCTACGGCGTCCACCATTGCCTCGGCGCCCCGCTGGGGCGGATGGAGGCCCAGATCGCGCTGCCCGCGCTCTTCGAGCGGTTCCCTGATCTCGCCCTCGCCGTCCCGCCGGAGGAGCTGGAGCCCGTGGACTCCTTCATCTCCAACGGCCACCGCACCCTTCCCGTGCGCCTGGCCCAGTAGCCCGCCGGGTGGTTGTCCCCTATCCCACCCCTTCCCGAAACTGTGGGCTTCGCCCCCAGACCCTTGTCCTCAATCGCCGGACGGGCTCGTATGAGCCCGTCCGGCAGTTTGAGGACAGAATTCGGGAAGGGGCGGGGCCGGGGAACCCCTACTCCCCGCGCCACCAGGCCACCACGGAAGCCCAGAAGCCGCGTGGGCCCGTGCGCTCCGGCGCGGGCACAGCGGCCGCCGGAGCTGGGACCGGCGCCGGGGCTTCCGGCGCCGCAGCCGGAACCGGAACAGCAGCCGGAGCCGCAGCCGGAGCAGACTGCTCGGTGACGGCCACCGCCGGAAACCGTACGGGCAGCGTGGCCAGCGCGCGGTGGAAGGGGCCGGGCCGCCACTCCAGTTGATCGACCGGCACGGCCAGCTCCACATCAGGCAGCCGGTCCAGCAGCTTCTCAATGGCCACCGCCGCGATCAACCGGGCAGGGTTCTGCGCCGGGCAGGTGTGCGGACCGGCGCTCCAGGCCAGATGCGCCCGGTTGCCCGCCCGGTGACCGGAGGACTTGGCGGGGTCCGTGTTCGCGGCGGCGAAGCTGATGACGACCGGCTCTCCCTCCCGCAGCAGGACCCCCTCCAACTCAACGTCACGCACCGGGAAGTGCACGCCGTAGTTGGCCATCGGCGGATCCGTCCACAGCACCTCGTCGAGGGCGTCCTCCACCGGCAGGCTGCCGCCGGACAGGCTGCCCCCGAACCGGTCGTCGGACAGCAGCAGTCGCAGGCTGTTCGCGATCAGATTCTGCTGGGGCTCGGTGCCCGCGCCCATCAGCAGGACCAGCTGATGGATCATCTCTTCGTCCGTCAGCTTCGCCGGGTGGGCCATCAGCCAGGACGTGACGTCCGCTCCCGGCTGCTCCCGCTTCAGGGCGATCAGGTCAATCATGGTCTGGGTGAGCAGCTCGTTCGCCTTCTCGGCGTCCACCCCGTCGAATATCCCGGACATGCCCTCGACCAGCCGGTCCCCGTAGTCGGGCGGGCAGCCGAAGAGCTGCTTGAAGACAAGCAGCGGCAGCACCATGGCGTAGTCGCGGAGCAGATCCGCCGCCCCGTCGGGGGCGACCTGGTCAATGAGCGTGTCGGCGCTCTTCTCGACGTAGCCGCGCAGTGCGCTCGGATCCACCCGGTCCAGGCTGTCGGTAATCGCCGCGCGCAGCCGCCGGTGCTCCTCCCCGTCGGTGAACAGGGCGTTGGGCCGGTGCATCATCATCGGTACGACCGGGCTGTCCGGGGGGACCGTTCCATCGTTCAGATCACGCCAGCGGCGGGGGTCCTTGGAGAACGTCTCGGGGCTGCGCAGCACATGCAGGGCGGCCTCATAACCGGTGACGAGCGTGGCCCGTACGCCGGGGGCGAGTTCGACCGGGCCGGTGGTCCCGGCCTTGCGCAGCCGCTCGTAGACGGCGGCCGGATCGGCGGCGAAGCCGGGTCCGTACATTGATTCACGGACGGCATCGCCGTGGTGTGCCGGGCAGCCCGGTGGCGGCACGGCACCGTTCTTGTCCTGGGAGGTCACACTTGCTCCATGTGGCGTGAGTCGCTGTCGCTGACGCTGTCGCTGTCGCTGGTGCGGGTCTGGAGGAGGTATTCGACGAGGGCGATCAGCGCCTCGGTGGACGACGTACGGTCGCGCGCGTCGCAGGTGACAAGTGGCGTTTCGGGGAGCAGATCGAGGGCTTCACGGATCTCCGCGTCGCCGTGGACAGGAGCGTCGTCGAACCGGTTGACGGCGACCGCGTAAGGCAGGTCGTGTTCCTCCAGCAAGCCCATGACCTCGAAGGACTGCTCAAGGCGGCGGGTGTCGGCGAGTACGAGCGCGCCAAGGGCGCCCCGTGTCATGTCCCGCCACAGCTGGGTGAAGCGCTGCTGACCGGGCGCGCCGAACAGATAGAGCACCAGGCGGTCGTTGAGGGTGAGACGCCCGAAGTCCATGGCGACGGTGGTGGTCGTCTTGTCCTTGGTCCCCGCCAGATCGTCGACGAGGGCACCGGCCTCCGTCATCGTCTCCTCGGTGTGCAGGGGCCGGATCTCGGACAGCGAATTGACCAAAGTGGTTTTGCCGACCGCGAAGTGCCCCACCACCAGGAGCTTGACGGCGGTCTGCACGGTTTGGCGTAGATAGACGTCTTCAGAGCCGGGCGCGGAGTCCATCCAGCACCTCCTGGAGAAGTTGAGCCTCGGTCTGCTGGGCCGGGGGGATGGGCGGCCGGGCGACGATATGGCCGCTGTCAATAAGGTCAGCGATCAGCACCTTGGTGACGCTGACCGGCAGTGCCAGATGCCCGGCCACCTCCGCGACCGACAGGGAGCCCGGCAGGCACAGCTCCATCAGCCTGCGTTTTTCCGGGCTCAGGCCGGCCAGTGGCAGATCGGTGGCGGCGATCAGCAGCGTGACCAGGTCAAGGGTGTTGCGGGTCGGGTGGGCACGTCCGTCCGTGACGACGTACGGCCGCACGAGCCCGCCCTTTCCGGTATTGCGCGGTCGCGGCCTCATGCCGGAGCGCCGGTGTCCTGCCGCGCCGGACTGGTCAGCTCCCGGCCGAGCCGGTCGACCAGTTTGTGCATACGGTAGGAAACCGCCTCCATATCCACGTCCTCGCCAGTGGAGACCGCCAGGTAAGCGCCCTCGCCGGCGGCGACGAGAAAGACATATCCGTGCGCGAACTCGATCAGGGTCTGCCGCCATGGGGCGTCCTGGCTGCCACAGAACTCGGCCGTGCTGCGGCTGATGGACTGCAGACCGGACAGTCCGGCGGCCAGCCGGTCGGCGTCGTCCCTGCCGATGTCCGCGGAGTGAGCCCGGAGCATGCCGTCGGCGGAGAGCAGGATCGCATGCCGTGCCTCGGGCACCTTCAGGACGTCATCGAGCATCCAGCCCAGCTCATTGGTCATTGGGGTCATCATCCTCGACCCTTCCCTTCATCGTCTTTCGCGGCACGGCCGGAGCGGGTCCCACGAGCGAACGCGCCCATGCGCTGAGCGGTTTCCTGAGCCGACCGGCCCCCGGTGTCCGGCACTCCGGACTGTTCGGACTGTTCGGATCCATTGGGCTCATGGGACCCTGTTGGTCCTGTTGGTCCTGTGGACCCTGAAGAACCTGTAGACGAGGGGGCCTCGCTGACCGCGGGGCGAGGGGAACGGCGGCGGCGCTTCGGCAGGCCACCCGCCGTTGTCGTCTCCGTCCGCGTCTGTTCCTGCTCTCGCGGCCGCGCGTGCGTCTGCGTCTGCGCGGCCAGCAACGCCTGCGCCTGCGACAGCGGCTGATCCGCGGCCGTGTCGGGTACGGACGGGCGGCGTACCGCAGCAGGCACGGACGACCGGCGGCCTACCGCGGCAGACGAGATTTCCGGCTTGTCGGCGCCGATGTGCGTGAGCAGCGTGGTCGGGAGGAACACCACGGCACGCACACCTCCGTACGGTGACCGGGTGTCCGCGGAGACACTGAACCCGTACCGTGCGGCGAGCACTCCGATAACGGCGAAGCCGAACTGCGGCGGGTCGTCAAGCCGGGTGACCTCTACGGCCTGCTGTCCGGACAGCAGCGCGGTGGCGTGGTCCGCCGCCTGTCCGTCCATGCCGACTCCCGCGTCGTCGATGACGATGCAGGCCCCGTTGTGGACCGGCTGAACGTTTACCTCAACCATCGTATTGGGCTGCGAGTGGCGTGCCGCGTTGTCCAGCAGCTCGGCAACCGTGAGAACCACCGGCTCCACCGCGCGGCTCTCAATCGCGATGTCGATCTGCCCATTGAGCCGTATCCGCCGGTAGTCGCGAATACGGGAGGTCGCGCCGCGCACCACATCGGTCAGCGAGGAGGCGACCCGCTGCCTTCCCGGCCAGGACCCGCACAGCACGGCGATGGCCTGTGCCCGGCGGCCGAACTGAGCGTTGGCGTGGTCGATCTCCAGCAGATCCCCCAGCACCTCGGGGTTGTCATGCCGGTCTTGCATCTCCGAGATAAACAGCTGCTGCTCGTTCACCAGGGCCTGGACCGAGCGCATGGATGCCTTCAGAGCCGTCTTCGCCGACTGATCGGCCCGAGCCTGCGCATACTCCACCGCATGGGAGAATCGATCCATCACATGCTCAAGGCTCTTGGCGAAGTCCGTGCCGTCCAGCCGCTCGTCCAGGAGGCCCGTTTCCGGCACGGGCTGGTACGGCGAATCCTCGAGCGCGGGCAGCCGGACCGCGGCCAGATGCCGGACCTCCTCGTCACGCGCCCGCAGGCCGTCTGCCAGCTCCGCGTTCCGCTTCCGTACGGTCGCGGTGATCCCGCGTTGCCGCAACAGCAGAACCATGGCGGTGAGCAGGCCGACGGCCAGGGCCCAGAACACCGCCTCCGGTATGTGTTGTGTCATTGGGTTCCTCGTGAACGCTCTCGTGTTGTGCGGCGGCAGTGGCCGCCCGGAACCGCACCGGCTCTGGGCACACCGGGTCCGTGGACGCGGGGCAGGGCGGAAGCCGGGACGTGCATGAACGACGGACTGGCCAATCTTGTGGGTTGTCCGGAGCCGGTCAAGAGCTCGAACGCTAACAGCCCATACGGGTGATGAGAAAGTCGCTCAGCGTGTCTCCTGTGGCCATAGGAAACTTCCTACGGAAGCACCGCCCGCCAGTCACCCCGCCAGTCGCCCCACCCGTCAACCCGCCGCGTCGCGCAGACCGTCCGCGTCCAGCACGGTGATACGGCCCCGGGCGAGCTTCAGCAGTCCCCGTCCGGACAGCTCGTGGAGCACCTTCGTGGTGGTCTCCCGGGACGTCCCGGCCAGTGCGGCCAGTTGCTCGTGGGTGAGGGCGATGTACGGCTGGCGGGAGCCGGGGCGCAGGGAGCGGCCGGTGGGAGGCTCGGTCCCGAGCTTCAGCAGTGTGGTGGCGATGCGCTGCGGCACCGACTTGAAGACGCTGTCCGAGAGCCTTTGTTCGAGAGCGCTCAGCCGCCCGCCGAGGATTTCGGTGATCCGGGCGGCGATCCGGGCGTCGGAGAGCAGAAAACGGTGAACGTCCGCCCGGCTCATCACACAGACGGTGACATCGTCGAGTGCCTCGGCGTAGTTGTCGTACATCCGCTGTCCCAGCAGCACCATCTCCCCGAAGATGGTGCCCGGACTGATCACCGCCGTGGTGAGCGCACGGCCGTCGGCGGAGACCCGGAAGATCCGCACCCGCCCTCGTTTAAGGATGAACAGCACCTCGCAGGGCTGCTGCGGGGAGTGCAGCATTTCCCCGGCCGAGTAGTTCTTCATGGGAGCGGCAGCGCTGATGGCGTCCATCTCACGCTCATTGAGATCACAGAAGATATCGACTTCCGACATACACCAGGTGCGGTCAGTCTCCTCGGCTTGCTGCATCACCTGGCTGATCTCCTCGCGTCGTCCCGGGGCCCATGGCGGCGGGGCCGCGCCCCAGCCTGATGCGGCAAGAGCGTCGGCCCCGTCGAGACAGTACCGCTCGGTCACGCGGATGTACCCGGACTGTGCTTGCCCATCACCCGTGCGATGCAGGAGAAAGCCAGTCCCAGCAGCAGTCCGAAGACCAGGTGGGCGCCGAGACTGGACCGCGTCACATCATTGAGCTCAAAGACCGGCATACCCATGTTCGCGGGCATGATCCACAGGGCGCCCACGATCCACCACACCACGCCGTAGACCAGCCCCAGGCCCACGGCGGGCACCATCCGCACGGCCCACTGGCCCAGCAGCGCGCCGAAGACGAGACCGGCCGTGATGGCGATGGCCATGTGGATCAGCCAGCCCGAGAAGGCGCTGTCGGTGCCGAGCAGCATGGCGACCATCTTGATCATCGCCATGTCCTCCAGCGGCTTCGAGACGGACATCCATATGCCCATCCCGATACCGCCCACCACCGCGGCCGCGGCGCCCCACGCCGCGTATACCGGTATGACGGCGGTTCTCGGGGATACGTGCACGGTGGTACTGGCCATGGTGGTGTTTCCTTCCAGAGCGAGGGCCTGAGGAGTGGCCCACACGCTACGAGCCGGTTCAGTCGGGAAATGTGATCGCGCTTACGCTTCTGGGCACCTACTCAGCCGCTTCCCCCGTTTTCTCGGCGTTTCTCGGCGATCAGCAGCGCATAGCCCAACGTGCCGTCGGCTACGGCACCTCGTGCCGCATCCAGCACCGGTCCGGCAGCGTCCAGATCCACCCCGGCGTCAGCGAGCTTGCGGGGTGCGGTCTTCCGCAGCAGCTTCAGCCGGGCCTCAATCTGGTCGATCGTCCGCACCATGGCCTCGTCATGCCGCTCGGTCCATACGGTTCGCAATCCTGCGGCGGCGAGGATGCTGGCGTACGCGTCGAGCGGGCGGGCGCACGCGATACAGGAGATACGGGCGGCCAGACCGGTCAGCTCCGCCGGGAGCCAGCCGGGGTCGGCGGTGACATCCGTGATGCCGACCCGCCCGCCCGGCCGCAGCACCCGGGCGAACTCGACGGCGGCCCGCGCCTTGCCGGGAAAGGTGCACAGCGTGCACTCACAGACCACCGCGTCGAACGCACTGTCCGGATAAGGCAGTTGCTCGGCGTCCCTGGTGGTGAACGTCAACTGCCCAGCCAGCCCGGCCGCCTCCGCCGCCCCCTGGGCCAGCGACGTATGGGCGGCCGTGTAGTCGACGCCGTCCACGGTGACGCCGTAAGTCCCGGCGAGCAGCAGGGCCGTTGTGCCGCGCCCGGAGGCGACTTCCAGCACCCGCTGACCGCCGCGTATCCCCAGCGTATCGGCGAGCCGCAGGGTCAAGGCCGTGCCACCGGGGTGGTAGGACTCACCGAGCAGCAGACCGACGACGTCCTGCGTGTATGCGTCAGTGCAACGGGACTTGATCTCTTCGGGGCTCCGCGGCGTGGTCATGCGTGGTCCTCCCGGTCGGTTTTGGAGCCATACGGGGTGTTGTCCGGCCCACCGTGCTCCTGGAGACACGTACCGGGGCGATCGCCCGCGATCGCGGGCGAGCCAGAAACCAAACACCGCACACCGGCCCGCCCACGATCGGTGCCACGGTGAGTACGGTCAGGGCGGGGCCATCCACCAACCCGTATGCGGCCAGAATCCCGGGCATCCACCCAAAGGAGGCGAGCTGGCCGAGGCCCATCGCCGTATATACCGTCCCCAGAACGGCCCGCAGCACCATACGAGCCACACGCTAACCACAGAACCCGGCCTGTCTCTGTAAGCACGCTTACAGAGACAGGCCGACACCACCCGCCGCGAATGTAAGCGCCATTACAGAACACGAACGCCTGGTCCACCTACCGTCCGTACGCGCCCGGGCCGCCATACCATCCCGATACACCGAGCACTCCTGAAAGGGCCTGCCCCCCATGCGTACTCTGCGTTTCCGCGCCGCCACCGCAGCGATCTCTGTCATCGCCCTCACCGCGCTGACGGCGGCCTGCGGCAGCGGCTCCGACCCCGACTCCGGCTCGAAGGAAACCGCCCAGGAGGCTGCCCCGGCCGAGAACGAGAAAGAGAGCGGAGACAACGATAAGGATAAGAAAGACAAGGACAACGCCGCTGTCCCCAAGCAACTCAACTTCACGGCGAAGACGGTCGACGGCAAGGAGTTCAAGGGTGAGTCCCTGGTGGGCAAGAACGCCGTGCTGTGGTTCTGGGCGCCCTGGTGCACGGTCTGCGCGGGCGAGGCGTCAACCATCAAGAAGACCGCCGAGGCGCACAGTGGCGACGTGACGTTTGTCGGTGTTCCCGGCAAGAGCGGCCCGGCGGATATGAAGAAGTTCGTATCCGATCACAAGCTCGGCGGCTTCGAGCACGCCATCGACGCGGACGGTTCACTCTGGTCGTCCTTCGAAGTGGCCGCCCAGCCCGCCATCGCCTTTATCGACAAGACCGGCAAGGCCGACGTCGTACCCGGCACGATGAGCGAGGCAGATCTCAACCAGCGCATTGCGAAGCTGACCGGGCAGTGAGCGCCCAGTGAGTTCAGTTCCCTACACCCTGGCGGTGACCGCGGGCATGCTCGCCGCGGTCAACCCCTGTGGTTTCGCCCTGCTCCCCGCCTATCTGGCGCTGTTCGTCAGCGGCGGCGCCAACCAGGAGGTCAGCCGGGCCACCGCCCTGCGCCGCGCTGCCGTCGCCACCGCCGCCATGACCGGCGGCTTCACCGTGGTCTTCGGCATATTCGGCCTGCTCGTCTCCCCGCTCGCCCTCTCCGTCGAGCGCTGGCTCCCCTGGGTGACGATCGGCATCGGCTTCATCCTCCTGGCCACCGGCGGCTGGCTTGTCACCGGCCGCGATCTCCGTCTCCCCGTCCCCAAGATGAAGCCGCGTGCCGGCAGCCGCCCCTCGGACTCCGCCCGCACCATGGGGGTCTACGGCATCTCCTACGCTGTCGCCTCCCTCTCCTGCACGGTCGGCCCCTTCCTCGCCCTGACCTCGACCGCCTTCCGGGGCGGCAGCCTGCCCGGCGTAGTCGGGGTCTTCCTGGCCTACGCCGCCGGAATGGGCGCGGTCATCGGCGTGCTCACCCTGGCCGTCGCCCTCTCCCGGCAAGCGGTCATAGCCCGTATCCGCAGCGCTCTCCCCTACGTCACCCGTGCCAGCGGCGCACTGCTGCTGGTCGCTGGGGCCTATGTCGCGTACTACGGCTGGTACGAAGTCCGCGTCCTGCGCGGCGAGGCGGCCGACGACCCCATTGTCGCCACCGCCACCCACTGGCAGGGCGAGCTGACCCGCTGGCTGAACGACCTGGGATTCTGGCCGGTCGCCTGGGCGGCCGCCCTGCTGGTAGCCGCCCTCTGGGCCACCACCGCCCTACGCCGCCGCCAGCGGGAGCGGGAGCGGGAGCGGGAGCGGGCGGACGTTCGCGGGTGAACACACCGCTGAAGTGCCGGGGCGGGGTCAGGCCGAGGTCGGCGGTCTGACCCATCCCAGTGACCGCTCGACGGCACGCTGCCAGTCCTCATATTCCGTCTCCCGTCGCCGCGGGTCCATCGCCGGCATCCACTGGGCGGCCCGGTGCCAGTTACGGCGCAGTCCCTCCAGATCCGGCCAGTAGCCGACGGCGAGCCCGGCGGCGTAGGCGGCACCGAGGGAGACCGTCTCCGTGACCATCGGGCGCATGACGGGAACATCGAGCACGTCGGCCAGGAACTGCATGAGCAGGTTGTTGGTCGTCATGCCGCCGTCGACCTTCAGCACTTTCAGGGGGAGTCCGAAGTCCGCGTTCATGGCGTCGACGACCTCCCGGGTCTGCCAACCGGTGGCCTCCAGCACGGCACGGGCCAGGTGCCCTTTGGTGATGTACGAGGTGAGGCCGACGATGATGCCCCGTGCGTCGCTGCGCCAGTGGGGGGCGAACAGGCCGGAGAACGCGGGGACGATGTAGCAGCCGCCGCTGTCCTCGACGGTACGGGCCAGGGTCTCGATCTCCGGTGCGCTGCTGATCAGTCCCAGGCCGTCCCGGAACCACTGGACCAGCGAGCCCGTGACAGCGATCGGTCCTTCCAGCGCGTAGACAGTCGGCTCATCCTTGATCTTGTAGCCGACCGTGGTGAGCAGCCCATGCCGGGACCGTACGGGGCTCGTTCCCGTGTTGAGGAGCAGGAAGCTGCCGGTCCCATAGGTGCATTTCGCCTCGCCGGGTGCGAAGCAGGTCTGTCCGAACAGCGCCGCTTGCTGGTCACCGAGGGCGGCTGCGATACGGACGCCGGGCAGTACCGCGCGGGCGACGCCGTAGGACTCCGCCGAGGAGCGGATTTCCGGCAGCATGGCGTGCGGGATGCCGAAGAACGCCAGCAGGTCCTCGTCCCACGTCAGCGTGCGGGTGTTCATCAGCATGGTGCGGCTGGCGTTGGTGGCGTCGGTGATGTGCAGCCCGCCGTCCGGTCCGCCGGTGAGGTTCCAGATCAGCCAGCTCTCCATCGTGCCGAACAGCACATCGCCGCGTTCGGCACGCTCATGGAGTCCGTCGACATGGTCGAACAGCCAGCGGAGCCGGGGCGCGGAGAAGTAGGTCGCGATCGGCACGCTGCAACGCTCCCGGAAGTAGTCGTCACCGGCCGCGCGCCTCAGTTCCTCGACGAGTGCGCTGGTGCGGGTGTCCTGCCAGGTGATCGCATGGCACACGGGAGCACCCGTCCGCCGGTCCCAGACGACCGTCGTCTCCCGCTGATTGGCGATACCGACGGCGACGATCTGCTCGGCGCTGATACCGACGTCGGCGAGGGCCCGGGGCACGACACGTTCCAGATTGCGCCAGATCTCGACGGCGTCGTGCTCGGCCCAGCCGGGCCTGGGGAAGTACTGCCGGTGTTCCCGCTGTGCGACCGACACCAGCCGCCCCTTGTGATCGAAAAGGATGCACCGGGTGGAGGCGGTGCCCTGGTCGATGGACATCACATAGCGCTCAAACATGACCAGCCTCCCTCACCAGCGGGCCGCACCGAGGTCCCGGGATATCGCCCGCGCGGCATCGCGCACCTGGACGACGAGGGCCGAGCGCGGGTGATCATCGCTGTCACAGATGCGTTCGACGGGGCCGGACACCCCGATGGCGCCCACCACCAGGCCGCCCTGTGCCCGGATCGGCGCCGCGATGCCGACGTCGCCCATCATCATTTCCTGGACCGCTGCGGCCCATCCGAGCTCGCGTACCTCGCCGAGCGCCCGGGTGAGCAGCTTGGGTGTGACCAGCGTGTGGCGGGTGTATGCCTCCAGCCCGGCCTCCACCAGCGGTTCCAGGGGCGCGGTCCCGTAGGCGAGCAGGACCTTGCCGAGCGCGCTGGCGTGCAGTGGCAGCATCGCGCCCACGTCGAGTGTCTGAAGCGTGTCATCGGGCCGGAAGACGTGGTGGATCACCAGCACCCGACCCTCGAGCGGTGTGCCGATGCGTACCGCCTCGCCGCTGCGGGCGGCGAGCGCGTCGGCCCAGTTGACGGAGCGGGACCGCAGCTCATTGACATCGAGGTAGCTGGTACCGAGGTGGAGCAGGGCCGCCCCGAGCTGGTACTTGCCGGTTGCCTTGTCCTGCTCCACGAAGTCGACGTGCTGCAATGTGCGCAGAATGCCGTGAGCGGTGCCCTTCGCCAGCCCGAGCGAAGCAGCCACCTCGCCCAGACCGAGCCGACCGGGACCGCTGGCAAGCAGACGCAGAATCGCCGCCGCTCGCTCGATCGACTGCACCTGGCCAGTCATCGTAGCTCCGTGTAGCGATCACTCAGCATTGCCGACCTATATTCACCTATTCATCCTAATAACCACCGACCAGCGATACGAGGTTTTCACCACTCGTTCGCTGAGCTCTGTTATCGTTCGATAATGCCGACCGATGTTCATTGACCTCCTTGCATGCGGCTCCGTAGCGTCCGTAGTGAGCAGAGCCCGGCGGGCTCCGGAGGAGGACACCATGAACGGAACGGCCGTGGGCAGCATCACCCGCTCAAATACGTTGCCGTACGAGAGCACCGAGCACCTCTTTCCGCTGCCGCACGCCTTCGAGACCGTCGCCGCCGTGCGCCAACGCGCTTATCTGGTCCTGTCGGACTGGAACCTGCGCACGGACATCCGGGAGGACGCGCTCCTGGTGATCTCAGAGATGATCACTAACGCGATCGTCCACGCCCTCCCGCCGGCTGCGCTACGGCTGTCCCGGACCCACATCGACGGGCATCGCACCCTGCGCGTCGAAGTCACCGACGGAGGGCCCGCCCCTCAGCCCCAGCGATCGGTCGGCGGCCTGGATCCGGAGGATCACGGGCGCGGGCTCGGGATCATCGCCGCCCTGTCGATGCACCACGGCATCCGCACCCACTGCGGCGGCACGACCCGGTGGGCAGACCTCCACGCAGCCTGATCACCCCGCGTCGACCACCTGGCCCCGCCAGGCCGGCATCAGCTCGTCCAGCAGCGCCTCCGTACGCGACGGCAGCCCGCGCGCCCCGGCGTGGACCCGCCGGCCGCTCATCCGCCGGCGCGGAGCCCAGCGCGGTATGCACCGCGAAGGCCGCCCGCTTCGGCTTCTCGGCCGCCAGATACTCGGCGGCCAGGGCGAGGGCTGCTCCACCTCGCCCTCCCCTGCCTCGGTCGCATGGGCCAGACCCAGCAGGACCAGCACGATAAGCGCGGTCTTCCACCAGCTCCGCCGCTCGGGCAGAAGAGTCCGCTTCTTGGGGTGTGGCGCACGTGCACGCCCGTCCGGGACCGGTCGGCTGATCCGTATCCCACGTCGCCGCATTTCAGGCACACGCCGTCGCTGCTGGCCCTTCCCCATATACGTATACGTCTGGCGGGGCGAGACCGCACCTGCCGCTCTCCTCGCAGCGCGATACTCGCATTGATGATACTCTCATTGATGCGAGTATCATCAATGCGAGGAGTCTGCGGTGGACGGATTCATCGGACGGAAAGCCGAGCTGGCGAGCCTGAACGACTTGCTGGCCCCGGTGCGTACCGGAGGCCGGTCGGGGCGGCCGGGGCGGGCCGTGTTGATCCGGGGGCGGCGGCGGGTCGGGAAGTCCCGCCTGGTGGAGGAGTTCCTGGACCGGTCCGGTCTGCCTCATGTGTACTTCACCTCTGTGGGTGGCTCACGCGAGGGGGACCTGGCCGGGTTCCTCGATGAGATCGCGGGTTCCAGCCTGCCGGACGCCACCCGGGCAACGGAGTTCACCGCGCCGCAGACCTGGGACGCGGCACTGACTCTGCTCGGCAGTGTGCTGCCCACGGACACGCCCAGTGTCGTCGTCCTGGACGAGGTGCCCTACCTCGCCCGTGAGGACGCCAGCTTCGAGGGTGCCCTGCAGAAGGCCTTCGACCGAACGCTGTCCAAGCTGCCCGTCCTGCTTGTCCTCATCGGCTCCGACATCGCCACGATGGAGGCACTCAATACCTACGGGCGCCCCTTCTACCAGCGCGGCACCGAGATGGTCGTCCCCCCGCTCAACCCGGCCGAGGTCGCCGCGATGCTTGACCTCCCCGCAGCCGACGCCTTCGACGCCTACCTGGTATCCGGCGGACTCCCACTCATCCTGGAGGAGTGGCCAAACGGTTCAGGCCTGTGGGACTACCTCGAGTACGCACTGCACCGGCAGACCTCCGCCCTGCTCGTCAGCGGCGAGCGGACACTCGCAGCGGAGTTCCCCACTGAAGCGCAGGCACGCTCAGTGCTCAGCGCCATCGGACACGGGGAACGCACCTTCACGCTGATCGCCCGTGCCGCAGGTGACCTCCACCCCGGTTCACTCAAACGCTCGCTGGAGGTTCTTACCAGCAGGCGTATGGTCACCGCAGATATCCCGCTTTCCACCAAACCCAGCCGGGAAACCCGCTACCGGATCAACGATCCTCATCTGCGCTTCTGGCTCTCCTTCATCGGACCGAACATGCCGGTCATCGAACGCGGCAGGGGTGACCGCGTCCTTGAGATCATCCGCACCAGCTGGACATCGTGGCGCGGACGTGCCGTCGAACCGGTGATCCGCGAAGCCCTGTGGCACCTGTCCGACGATCAACTCCCCGCGAGAACCGACGCTGTCGGTGGCTACTGGACACGCAGCAACGACCCGGAGATCGATATCGTCGGCGCCGACCGCGCCCCTATCGCAAAGCAGGTCACGCTGGTCGGCTCGATCAAATGGCTGGAAAGCAAGCCCTTTGACGCCCGCGATCTCGCCCAACTGATCACACACCGATCCCAGCTGCCGGGGGCAGAGGATTCCACCCCGCTCCTCGCCGTCGCACGCAGCGGCTGCACCGTTGGCGGTATTCCCTGCCTCACCCCCGACGACCTCATGGCCGCGTGGGCATGACCACCCCGGAGTTTGCCTGGCACCAGCGACTGACGAGTGAGGGCCGAAAGTCCCGGAGAACGCGTCGGGCCGAACAGCGGTAAACACAACACCGCTGAGGGGCTGTTAAGGGCGGAGGTGTCAGATCTTCTCGCCATTCGATCGCGTGGGCTCCGCCGATATCAGGCCTTGCGGCCCACGCCGCCGAACACGGCCACTTCCCTGGGCTTGCCCCATGGCGTGGCTTCTGGTCGCCACAGAGGACAGGACATCACGCCGGGTTCCAGCAGTTCGAGGCCGTCGAAGTAACCAGCGATCTGCTCCGGGCTACGGGCGATGTACGGCACCGCTCCGCTCCGCTCATTGTGGCGCCGCAGGGCCTCGACGTATGCCGGGTCGGTGTTGGCGCCGTCGTTGAGTCCCAGGTAGCTGCCGGACGGCAGCGCGTCCAGCAGCCGGTTCACGATCGACCGTGCCTCGTCGTAGTCACTGATCAGACCCAGGATTCCCATGAGCATCAGCCCGACAGGCTGGGTGAAGTCCAGCGTATGGGCGGCTTCCTGCAAGATCTTGTCGGGGTCACGCGCATCGGCGTCGATGTAGGCAGTCTTCCCTTCCGGGGTGCTGGTGAGCAGGGCCCGGGCATGCGCCAGCACCAGCGGGTCGTTGTCGACGTAGACGATCCGCGACTCCGGGGCCACCCGCTGGGCGATCTCGTGGGTGTTGTCCACGGTCGGCAGACCCGTGCCGATGTCGAGGAACTGCCGAATGCCCGCCTCACCGGCGAGGTGGCGGACGGTGCGACCGATGAACGCCCGGCTCTGTCGTGCGATGTCGACCATGCCGGGAAAGACCTCACAGACCTTGTCGCCAGCAACGCGGTCCACCTCGTAGTTGTCCTTGCCGCCCAAGAGGTGGTTCCAGATCCGCGCTGAGTGCGGCACCGTGGTGTCGATCCTGGACAACACCTGTTCCGGATCGTGCGCGTCTGCCATGGGGGCTCTCCTGCCATGCGTCATACTGCTGTTAGTCACACAATGTAACCCCAACAGGCTTATGTCGTAGACCCTTTGGTGATCTCGCAAGAGCCATGCGGCCCCCCCCCACCGCGACATCAGGCGCGCTGGAGCAGCTTGACAACGCACTGACCAGCAGCGCACGGCTGACGGCCCAAGCCCGGTCTTCGCCTCAACCGCGCCGTGGCACGGCTCAGCGGCTGACGGGCCAGGGCCGCCCTTGCCGCTGACCATTGCGGCGTTCGCCGTTCCTGCCCCGCCCTGACCCCCGTGCAGGGCAGGACATCAACGGCGACTGTTCATCTGAGCGAACAGTCAGAGGGAGTGTAAACACAGGTGTGGCCGTGCACCAACCCCATTGGCGTGGGTGAACTTCCAGCGGTTACATCCCTCCGGTTATGGTTCGGTTGACCAGGCACGCGGTGTCAGCTAGTCATCGGGGCGCCGGGCGCCCCGCCAGCCCATGGAGGGGAACGGGTGGATATGGGCAGCGCAGACTCAACGTCCGAAGGCATACCCCGGACCCTGGCCGAGAAGATCGACCATCTGTTCACCGCCACACTCGCCCCCGGGGAGAAGCCCCCCTCGTACCGCAAGGTCGCGGCCGCCATCAACGAGAGCGCCGGTGAGTCGGTGATCTCCTCCGGGTATCTGTGCGAGCTGCGCACCGGGGTCAAGGACAATCCAACGAAGCGGCAGCTGGAGGCCATTGCCGACTACTTCGACGTCTCCCCGGCCTTCTTCCACGACGACAAGGTGACGGCCCTGATGGTGCGGCAGCTGGAGGTGATGGCCGGGCTCGGAAGCGGAGACATCAGCTCCCTCGCGCCCCGTGGTGTACGGGCCAACGGCCTGTCCGCGGAGATGCTCGCGCACGTCCAGTCGGTCATCGAGGACCTCATGGCCAATGGACTGCCCGAGGCCGAGTCCAAGTCCGAGGGCGGCGGGGCGGACACCGGCTCGGGGGGCCGCTGAGGCTCATGGCATTGCGCTGGCTGTCCCACGCTGTGGACGTCGTCTCCTCCCGAATGAGGCGACCCCGCCGCCATGGGCACCGCACAACGAGCCGCGGCCTGCGCAGGGAGTGCCGACGGCACCTGGCAGAGATGCCGCTGCCCGACCCGTTCAGCCTGCCCGCCTTTGTCCGGGCCATCGAGGAGATCCGCGGCCGGCGCATCCTGTTGCTGGAGATGCCGGACTTCCTCACCAGCCATGACTCCGCATGCGGGCTGTGGGTGAAGCTCTCCGCTCCCGCGGTCGACCTGGTCTTCTATGTGAAGGGCACCACCGCCTACCACCAAGAGAAGATCGTTCTGCATGAGCTCGCACATGTGTGGTGCGACGACGGGAACGCCTTCGACATCGACCAGTTCGGCGCGATGTTCCCGCTGTTCGGCCCCAAGCTGGTCAAGAAGCTGGTCGGCAACGCCCAGGTGAGGGGCCGCACCAGCTACGACACCCGTCCGGAGCGCCGTGCCGAGATACTGGCCGACCTGATCCACCATGCCGGCCAGGGCCTGACGGGCCGTACGGACGACGCCCTGGGCCGTCTTGAGGACAGCCTGTCGCGTCCCGTCGCCAGACGGCGCAGATAAGGCAGAGCCGATAAGGCGCAGAGCAGAAAAGGCAGAGAGGACAGACTTCATCGTGTTCGACATACTCGCCTACCTGGTGGCCGGGGTGCTGCTGCTCCAGGCCGCCTGGCGGCTGCCCTCCGCGCTCCGGGGAGAGGGCCGACGCCGCACACTCTGGGGGTTCTTCGCGGCCTTCGCCTGTGCCTGGCTGCTCAAGACCGAGTACATCGACGCCTTGGTCGAGCGCAGCGGCATCAACGACCTGTCGTCCCTGCTCAAGCACGTCATCGCCATTGCTGGGATCTGCTCGCTGCTGACGTATCTGACCTCCGTGTACGGCACCGAAGCGGCCGGGGACGGGGAGCAGCCCCGGCACGTCCGGGTCACCCACGGGGTCGCCCAGGTGGCGAGGAGGGCGGCGCTGGCCACCGTCCTGCTCATGACGGGGCTCTTCTTCTTCGCCATCGACCGCAGCGAGCCCACCGAGCACTTCATCACCGGCCATGCCGGTGATGTGGGCATGGCCGTCTATATGAGCGTCCTCTATCTGTATATGGGCGCCGCCGCCACGGTCGCCGCCTACCAGTGGGGCGGCGCCGCCCGCCGGGCCACGCGCCGACTGCTCCGTACCGGGCTGGCGATGATGTCGGCCGCCATGGTCCTCGCCGTGCTCTACGCCGTCCTGCGCACGGTCTACCTCGGCATCGTCACCGTCACCCCGACAACCCAGGAGTTCGACGACCTTCAGGAGACGGTCACCGAGTCCCTGCAGCTGTTCCTGTTCCCGCTTCTCGCGCTCGGCGCCACCGCTCCCGCGAGCCAGGCGGCCGTGAACCGCTGGCGGGCGTACCGGGCGCTGGCCGCCCTGTACCCGATGTGGCGCGACCTCGCGCTGGCCGTACCCGACCAGATCCTCGACCGGCCCCGGCAGCTCCTCCCGGGGCGGGCCTGGACCGCCCCCATCAACAAGGCGCTGAACCTGGTCGCCCGCGGTGCGCCCCCACAGGTACGGCTGGCCCGCTGTGTCACCGAAATCCGCGATGTCATCCGCGACCTGCGCTACTACGCCCCGGCCGATCTCCTCACCCGGACCCTCGCGGACGCCGGGGGCGACCAGGTGACCGCCGAGGCCCACTGGATCAAGGCAGCCCTCGCGCTCAAGGCGTCCGGCAGGCCCCCGCTGCCGTCCCCGGTCGACTTCACGTCCGGGGCCGGTGACGAGCTGGCCGACGAAGTGCCGTGGCTGATCGAGGTGACGTCCGTCTACCGCGCCACCACCGCCGAGCGCGTCGCTGACCTGACCGGCGCCCTGACCGACGCCCCGACCGACACGACCCCGGCATCCGCATGAGCGCCACCACGGGCAGCGCCCGTCCCGCAGCCGACGTACACATCCTGGTCATCCGGCACGGACGGCTGCTCCTCGGCCTGCGCGCCGGCCCGGGCTATGGCTCCGGCAGATGGGCGCCGCCCTGCGGCAAGCTGGAGCCCGGCGAGCCACTGCCCGCCGCGGCCGCCCGGGAGCTGGCCGAGGAGACCGGGCTCAGCGCCGACCCGCCGCTGCTGCGGCTGCGTCATGTCGTGCACGCCGTACGGGACGACGGAATCCCCGACACCCACCTCGGCTTCTTCTTCGAAGCCGTGGGCTGCCCCGGCACCCCGCACGTCCTGGAACCCGGCAAGTGTCTGCGGTGGGAGTGGCATGACCCGGCGCGGCTGCCGGACGATGTGCTGCCGTACTCGGCCGCCGGGATCCGCGGAGCGTTCCGCGACCCCGGCGGCATCAGCCTCTACGGCTGGGACTAGCCACGGAAGGTGCGCTTGACCTCCGCCCAGCGGGTGGCCTGCTCCTCGGTCATCCGGCCGCGCAGCTCGGCGAGTTTGAGCAGGTTGGCCTCGGCGCCGGTGGTGAGCGTCTGGGCTTCGGCCAGGTAGTGATCGTCGATGAGGGCTTCCAGCTCATCGTCGTTCATCACCGGGACGATGCGTTCGGTGAGCTTGTTCGTATTGCGGTACGAGCCCTGGAGGCGGAAGGGCGGCTCGGTGCGGGTCGCGTCGTCCATCGTGGCGGAGGCGATATAGGCGGCGTTGACCTTGAGGACCGTCTGCTGGATGTGGAGGAGTTTGCGGAGGACGGAGAGGATCTGCTCCAGGTCGGCCGGGGTGTAGGGGTGGGCCAGACGGTCGGGCTGGGCGGATTCATCCCCGGCCGCCAGGCGGACCAGGAGGTCGATGTCACCGCGTTCGCGGGCGGCCAGCGGGGCGAGGGCCGGGTTGGAGGTGAGGGCGTTCTCGATGTGGCTGAGGGCGAAGACCGCTTCCTTGCCGGAGAGTACGTCGCCGAGGTTCCAGACGTCGGCGCGGTTGGCGAGCATGTCGGGGATACGGAAGCGGGCGCCGGTCTCGGTGAACGGGTTGCCCGCCATGCAGACCGCGAAGCGCTTGCCGCGCAGGTCGTAGGTGCGCGGCTCGCCGTCAGCCGAGCTGACGCCGTCGATGCGGCGCTGGGCGTCGCAGAGCGGGATGAACTTCTGCAGGAGTTCCGGGGAGGTGTGCTGGATGTCGTCCAGGTAGAGGAAGACGTTGTTGCCCATTTCCAGGGCGAAGTTGATCTTCTCCACCTCACGGCGGGCCGCCGCGTCCGGGGCCGCGACCGGGTCGAGTGACGTGGTGCGGTGGCCCAGTGCCGGGCCGTCGACCTTGACGAAGACCAGGCCGAGACGGGCGGCGATGTACTCCATGAGTGTTGTTTTGCCGTAGCCGGGCGGGGAGAGCAGCAGAAGCAGGCCCTGGCTGTCGGTGCGGCGGTCGTTCCCCGCGGTGCCGAGCTGTTTGGCCAGGTTGTCGCCGATGAGGGGGAGATAAACCTCATCGATGAGGCGGTTGCGGACGAAGGCCGACATGACCTGCGGCTTGAAGGCGTCCAGGCGCAGCCGGTCCCGTTCGGCGGCGAGCAGGGCGTTGCGCTCCCGGGTGTACGCGCGGTGTGCGGGGACCCGGTGCGTACGGAAGCGGTCGGTGCGGGCCAGGAACTCATCAAGGCGGAGTGGAAGTTCGCCGCCGTTGACGCGGGGGTGGGCGCCCAGGAGTCCGGTGAGGGTGGTGTGCAGCGGCGCTGCGACGTCGCGGCGGGTGAGCGCGTCGCCGCACAGCTCGATGGCGGCGGCTTCTGGGAGGTCGGTGGTCCCGGTGGAGCGGGACTCGGCGTAGGAGGTCAGCCAGGCCAGAGCGAGCTGGTGGCGGGCGGGGAGGTCGTCGCCGAGTGCCTGGAGGTCTTCGGTGAACTCCTTGGCTTCGGGAGACTGGGGGCCGCCAAGGGCGGCCCGGAAGTCGGCAAGCAGTTCCCGGGCGGCGGCGCTGGTGGCGAAGCGCGGTCCGCCCGCGGCCAGTTCCTCGATGAGGTAGGTACCGATGGCGTCGTCGGCTGGCAGGCCGACGGTGGTGAGGAAGTCACGGGCGGCGCTGGACAGTTCACCGGCGAGGCGTTCCACGGCGGGGCCGGGGCCGAAGGCGCGGCGGGCGCGGGCCAGTGACTGGGCGCGGGTCGTCCAGGCGGCCCGGGCGGTTTCCTCGGTGCCGTAGGCCCAGAAGAGCTGGGCGGCTGCTCGTACTTCGGGGGTGAAGCGCAGGAGGTCCGCCTCTTCGCGCAGGTCCAGCAGCGCGCCCAGGATCACTGTCGCGTCGTGGTCGTGAACGCCGCGGTCGTAGCCCTCGTCGTAGGCGGCCTCGGCGGTTTCCCGGACGAGGGCCAGCAGCCCGCCGTCCGACGCGGCGGCCTCGCGCAGGGCGGCGGTGTCCGTACCGGCGAGGACCGTCGCCGCGAGGTGCTCGGCGCGGTAGACGTCGGGGGACTCGGAGACCAGTGGCTGGTCCCAGAAGTCGCGGGTGGCGGCGAAGTCGGTGTCGCGGACCGGGGCGCGGTAGTCCGTGCCCGTCACCGCGAAGGCCAGGGCGCCGTCCTGGGGTACGAGGGTGAGGTCGATCGGCTGGGTGTTCACGCCGAAGCGGTGGCGGCCGAAGCGTACGGTGCCCTCGGCGTCGTAGAGGTCCGCGCGGTCGCGCAGTGCCCGGGCGGCCTCCTGGCGTGCGGCCTTGATGCGGCCGTCCAGCTCCTCCGAGCGGACCGTGTCGCCGATCTGCTTCAGCTCAGCCGCGGTCGAACGGACCCGGGCGACCAGCGGGTCGGTGGCGAAGTAGGCGTTGACCTCGTCCTGGGAGGCGAGCGTGGCGGAGCGGCGGGTGATCGTGGACAGGATGCGCTCGGCTGATTCGACAAGCCGCTCGGCGTGGCGGGCGCGTTCGTCCAGCTGGGCTTGTTTGCGCGCGGAGAAGGTCTCGTAGATCTCCTCGCGCTGCTCGGTGAGCTGGGTGAGGAAGTCGTCGAAGGTGCCGAAGCGGGATTCGAGGTTCTCCAGCTGGAGGAGGAGGCGGCCCAGCTGTTCGTCGCACTCCTCGGGTGTGGCGGAGGCGGCCAGGGCGCCCGCGACCGCCTGGCCGAGCAGGGCGAACTCGGCGGCGAACTCCGCGCGGCCCTCGCTCTCCAGGAGTTCCCGGCGCCGTCCGTCGAGCACGGCGCGTGCCCGGTTGACGGCGCCCATGACCTCACCGATGCGGGCCAGCAGGCTCGTACGGACCGTGGCGTCGGCGATGTCCAGACCGCCGACCACATCGGTGACGGTCTGCAGGCCTTCCGCCTGTTCGCCGATCTGCTCGCCGAGCGGGGCGGCGTCGGCGACGGTGGCGGCCTCGGCCGCGCGGGACGTCAGCTCCTCAACAGCGGTACGGGTGTCGTCGAAGGCGTCCTCGCGGGAGAGGAAGGCGACGGCCCGGCGCCCGGTGGCGGCCAGCGACTCGGTGAGCTCCTCCCCCAGACCCGCCACCCGGTCCAGGTCGACGTAGCGCACTTCGCGCAGCGACTCCACCCTGCCCTGGGCGCGGCGGAGTTCGGTCAGCAGTCCCACCCAGGCGGTGGCGCCGCCGGGTGCCTCGCCACGGGCGCGGCGCACCAGCGCGGTGACCTCGGTGGCCGCCGTGTCGACGGCGGCGACGGCTTGGCCGCGCAGTTCCTCGACCCGCTCGTACTCATCGATGACCTGCTCGGCGGTGGCACACAGCGACTCCAGTGGCTCATGCAGGCCTTCGAGCCCGTCGGTGTCCAGCCAGTAGTAGGTGTCGGCGACCCGGGCGCAGGCGGTGACGATCGCCTCGAAGACGGCGCCGCCGGGCGCCATCTCATCGGCCATCCGGGCCACCGAGAGGGCGTCCGAGACGCCGCGTACCAGCTCGGCGTTGCCGATCCGGGCCAGCGGGCCCTCGCCTTCGGGCTGGGTGGCGGCGTGTGCGTCGGAGACGTAGGGGGTCTGCCACAGCTGCATGGGGTGGACCCGGGTGGGCTCATCGCTCGCCGCCCGGAAGACGGCCATGGTGCCGTCCTCGAAGAGCGAGTAGCCGTGCGAGGGGATCGGGGTGGCGACTTCCTTACGGATGAGGTTGTAGGGCAGCAGCAGGGTGCGGCCCTCGGCGCGGGCGTGGAAGACGTAGAGCACGTCCTCGCCGTTCGGGGAGCGTACGACGCTCTCAAACTCGAGGTCCGTGGTGTCGGTGTCGAAGGTCCGGGCGGCGGCGCCCGCGGGGGCGGTGGTGAGGTAGTAGCCGCCGGGGAAGATGATGCCCTGGTCCTCGGGGAGCCGCTGGCAGGACAGCCCGATGCCGTCCAGCCGTACGACCTCCTTGGAACGCTCGTTGAAGACGAGGTAGCGGTGCGCGGTCTCGTTGTAGGGGAGGATCCGCAGGAGGATGAGGGGGCCTACGCGGGCGTAGGCGACCTCGGCGTCGGCGAGCGACTGCAGGGGCTCGTCGACCGGCTCGGAGTAAATGCCCGCGCCGGTCTCGGTGTTGTCCTCGATCTTGATGGTGAGGGTGCCGCCGACGGTTTCGACGAAGAGCTTGCCCTGGACGGAGATGTGGGGATGGCGGCCGAGGACATGGTCCTCGCGGCCGGTCTGGACCCACTCGAAGTCATGGGCGGGCGGGAAGGTGTGGTCGCGCTCGCCCTTGGCGTCGATGTACTCCGGGGTGCCGTCGGGGGCGATACGCCAGCGCAGCACCCGGATGTCGGTGATCCGCTCGCCGGTCTGGAAGACGGCGAGGAGGAGGGAGCCGGTGCGGCGGAGCTGAAGGAGCTCGGCCTCGCGGTAGTAGCGGTAGAGCTCGGTGAAGTCCCGCTGGAAGCGGGCGTCGTCGAGCAGGCCGGGGAGCGCGGAGGGGCCGACCTCTTCGAAGCGGCTGTCGGCTTCGCGGTAGCGGTGCAGGGTGAAGACGTCGTGGATGTCGGTGGTCTGCTTGAGGCCGAAGTGCACGTTGTAGCCGAACAGCATCAGGCCGCCGACCTGGACGATGTCGCGTGGTACGCAGTTGTGTTCGGTGCGGATGCGGTCGTTGCCGATGAGTTCCAGCTCGCTGCCGCCGAACGCCTCCATGCGGCGGGCGTTGAGCGCCTGTGCTCTGCGGGCCAGCTCGGTGGCGGCGGCGGACATACGGTCGCGCAGCACGTCGTATGTACCGGCGTCCAGCCCTTGCCCCTCGGTGGTCACGTCTTCCCCTGCTCCTTGTTTGGGTCCGGTGGTGTTCCCCGATTCCCGCCCCATCCCGGAACTGGGGGCTCTGCCCCCAGACCCCCGGTCCTCAAGCGCCGGACAGGCTCAAGATGGAGCCCGTCCGGCGCTTGAGGGAGCGGGACTCGCTACTTCTGGGTCGGCACGGTGCCGTTCAGGGCGGACAGGGGCAGCTCCGCTGCGGGGGTGCCGCGGACGGCGTCCAGCAGGGAGGTCAGCTGGGCGGAGTTGGGGCCGCCCGCGGCGATCAGCCGGGTGAGGAGACCGGACAGGGTCAGGTCACGCATACCGCTCGCGCCGAGCCCGGCGACCATACCGGCGAGGTCACCGGTGAAGGAGGAGTTCTCCTTGTCCAGCCACGGACCGGCCATCGCCTGCACCGACTCGCTGCGGTCGACAAACGCGTCGACGCTCTTGCCCGCCGAAATGGAGTTGACCAGCCGGTCAAAGAAGACGGAGTCGCCGCCGACGATGTCGATCTTGGCGTTCTCCAGTCCGGCGGCAACGAGCGTCGCCTGGGACTCGGCGATCTGCCGGTGGACGTCGATGCCCGCGATACGGACCTCCTTCTCCGCCTCCAGCCGCAGCCGGTACTCCTCGTGCTCCCGGCTGGCCTCGTCCAGCGCGGCCATCGCGGTGGCCTTCTCGGTCAGCCCCTCGGCCTCGGCCTTCAGCTTCTCGCGCATCGACTCGGCCTCGGCCAGACCCATGCCCCTCGCCGCCTCCGCCTCGGCGGCGGCCGTCTTGGCGAGGGCGCCCGCCATCCGCTCCTTGACCTCGGCCTCGGCGAGGCCGGACGCGGCCTGCTCGGCCTGCCTGCCCTCGGCGAGACGCATCGCGGCCTGCGCGTCGAGGTCGGCTGCCTTGCGCCGCGCCTCGGCCATGGTCAGCTGCTCCGCTGCCTTGTGGTGCGAGGCCTGCTCGGTGGCCTCGGCGGCCTTGATGTCCTTGACCAGCCGCTCCTGGGCCTGCGCCTCGGCAGCGATGATCAGGGCCTGACGCTCGCGCTCGGCCTCCTCGACCGTACGCAGCTTCTTGATCTCCTCTTCCTGCTGCGCGACGGTCTTCTCGACGGCGATCCGCTCGCGGATGACATCGGCGATGTCCCGCTTCTCGGCCTCAAGCTCCTTGTTGGCGGCGATCCGGCGCAGCTCGGTCTCCCGCTCCCGGGCGATGACCTCCAGCAGCCGGTCCTTCTCGATGCGCTCCTGCTCGATCGCCTCGACCCGCTCACGGTTGAGCTTGGCGACGGCGACCTCGCGCTCGCGGTTCTCGTTCTGGATGCCGAGCTGTTCCTCGGTCTTGATGTGCGCGGTGTGCGCGCGCAGCCGCTCCTCGGCCTGGACGCGGGCGGTTTCGGCCTCCTCGCGGGCGCGGACGGTGTCGATCTCGCGCTGCTGCTTGATCTCGGCGTCGGCCTGGCGGCGCTCCAGCTCGAGGACGGCTTCCCGGGCGTCGACGTTCTGCCGGGTGATCTCCTTCTCCTCGTTGCGCTGAAACTCGTTGGTGGCGATGTGCTCTATCGCGGTCAGCTCGGTGATCTTCCGGATGCCCTGCGCGTCAAGGATGTTGTCCTTGTCGAGCCGGCTCAGCGGCGTCTGCTCCAGATAGTCGATCGCCGCGTCCTCAAGGCTGTAGCCGTTGAGGTCGGTGCCGATGACGGCGATGATGCGGTCCCGGAACTCATCGCGCTTGGTGTAGAGGTCGGAGAAGTCGAGCTGCTTGCCGACGGTTTTCAGCGCCTCGGAGAACTTCGCGTTGAACAGTTCCTGCAGTGTGGTGCGGTCGCTGGCGCGCTCGGTGCCGATCGCCTGGGCGACCTTGACGACGTCGTCCTTGGTCTTGTTGACCCGGACGAAGAATGAGATCCGGATGTCGGCGCGGATGTTGTCCTGGCAGATCAGACCGTCGTGCCCGGTGCGCTCAATGTCGATGGTCTTCACCGAGATGTCCATCACCTCGGCCTTGTGCAGCACTGGCAGCACCACCATGCCCGTGAAGGTCACATGGACGTTGCGCATTTTCGAGACGATCAGCGCCTTGCCCTGCGGGACCTTCCGGAAAAGCTTGCTGATCATAAAGAGCAGGGCAAGCCCTATGAGCAGGACGACAGCGACAATCACGCCGAGGCCCGCGGAAATGGCATCCATTGAGGTCAATTCCCTTGAATGTTTGTGGGTATTGGATCTGAGTGCTGAGGGATGAGGCTGGTGCGGGATGAGACTGAGAGGTGAGGGCTACGGCATTGGCTGGCCCGGATCCAGCGCGGAGTCGTACGGCGCAACCCGGAAGAACTCGCCCTCGGCGTCATAGTCAAAGATCAGTGCGCTACTGCCAGATGTGAGGCTACCGGCAACATCGCTGTCCTCCGTACGGACCTGGATGATCGCCGTTGAGCCGTCCTCGGCGGCGACTTCGGCCTGCCCGAAGTCCGGTGCGACCCGGCCGGTACGGATCACGCACACCCGCCCGACGAAGTCGGTACGCGAGATGCCCCGCTCGACCGGGGCGAGTCGGCGCAGCGGCCGCACCAGCACCCAGGTGGTGGACCAGGCGGCTACCAGTGCCACCGGCAGCAGCACCATCCGCAGCAGGATGTTGTCGAACAGCACGGCACCGGCCAATGACACGAACCAGGCAATCGCCGTCAGCAGCGAGAGCACGATGGTGACCGGCACCCCGCCGAGCCCGAAGGCCGCGAAGGCGCCGGTGAACCCGGCGCCGCCGGTATCCGGAGACACACTGGAGTCGACGCCCTCACCCCCGTCGAGGGCATCGACTCCCGCACCGCCTACCAGCACAAGCAGCCAGTAGGCGATCACCACGACGAGCGCGAAGGTGAACAGGACGGCTGGGAACGCCAGCGCGGCGTCCATGAACTCACCCATCGTCCCTACCCCCGTGCCGGTTGCGGTGTGACGTCATAGTGGCACTCCCCCTGTTGGGCGCACATTGCCAGAACCCGGCAATCTTTACGCCGCACTTACGTCCTACTGACGCCGGATCCACGGCTACAGTTCCCGCGTTGGCCAGCCGAGCAGCCGGGCCCCCATCGCCGCGGTCTCCAGCGTGTACCGCTGAAGCGCGTCGCCCGGGTCGTAGCCGGTCAGCGTGCGAATACGCTCCAGCCGGTAGGAGAGCGTACGTACGCTCACGCCCAGCCGCCGCGCCGCCTCCGCGTTCACATAGCCCGCCGCCGCGCACTCGGCCAGCGTCCGCAGCAGCGGCTCCGCGCCGCCGCGCGCCTGCGTCAGCGGGCCCAGTACGGTCCGTACGAGATCCGCCATCGCACCCCGGTCACGCAACAGCACGGGAAAAACCAGCAGTTCGGAGGCGGTCAGCCGGATGGGGTCCAGACCGAGCTGGTCGGCGATATCGAGGGCGCCCAGGGCCTCCTCGTAGCTGCGCACCACCCCGCCGGCTCCGGTGTGCTCCCGGCCGATCGCGACCCGCCGGGCGGCCGGATAACCGGCCCCGGGAGTCTCGGCGAGGCCGGCGAAGACGTCCAGCACCGGCCGGTCACTGCTGGCGGCGATGCAGACGAGCTGGCCGTCCTTGGTGGCCAGCAGAACATCGCGCTCCCCGAACCGGCCCAGCAGCTCGCGTTCGATCCGGCGGACCGTGGGGTGGACATCGTCGTACTTCTCCGTGCCGGTGGCCACTGCCACGCTGTGGGCGTAGGCCAGCCGCAGCCCGAAGCGCTGGGCGCGCTCGGCGAGCCGCCCCAGGTCGCTGCGCCCGTAGAGGAGGTCATCGACGAATTCGCGGCGCTCGGCCTCTTCCTGCCGCACCGCCAGCCGCTGGGCCCGCTCATGGCCCTCGCCCAGCGCGCTGATGGCGGCGTCCACGGCGGCGAGAACGGCGTCCCCGGTACGGGCCCGCTCACTCGCGCCGGCCGACTTGGTCACGCCGGGCAGTGTGCCCCAGCGCTTGCGGGTCTCGCCCAGATAGAGGCGGACGAGCTGCCGCAGTCCATAGCCGGACTCGGCGGCGCGCTCACCCAGCTCTCGCAGGGCATCCAGCTCTGGCCGCCGGGGCAGCCGCCCGGTGGTGGATACCTCGGCGAGGAGCCGGGGGTAGTCACCCAGGTAGGTGCTGGGTATGCCGTCGCGTTTCACGTATTGCTCTCCCCCTCGTGTCTGCGGGGATTTTCCCCCACCCCGCCCCTTCCCGTAACCGGGGCTTCGCCCCGGGCCCCGCTGGGGTGCCTGGGTGGTCGCGTGGGGAGTCCCGGCGCTCCGCCCCTGCACATGGCTGTCCTGGTGGCGCGGTTACAGTTGCCTACGATTTTCGATTTTCGGCTCGAAATCATCAGAGAACGGCACGGCAGAGGGACGGAGCTCAGTGGCAGCACGCATGGCGTGGATGCGGCATTCCGTCATCCGGACACATCCGGCCCGGCTGGTCGTGCTGGGCTTCGCCACGGTCATCCTCATCGGCACTACGCTGCTGGCCCTGCCGGTCTCCGCGGCGCACGGCGAGGTGACCGGGCTGGTGACGGCGCTGTTCACCGCGACCTCGGCGGTGTGTGTGACCGGTCTGGTGGTCGTGGACACCGGGGTTTACTGGAGCACCTTCGGCGAGTGGGTGGTCCTCGGTCTGATCCAGGTCGGCGGCTTCGGCATCATGACCATGGCCTCGCTGCTGGCCCTGCTGATCTCCGGCAAGCTTCGGCTGCGGATGACGGTCACCGCACAGACGGAGACAAAGTCCCTGGGTATCGGGGATGTCCGGCGGGTACTGCTGGGTGTCGCGGGGACCACGCTGATCGTGGAGCTGTCGACGGCCGTGATTCTCTCGCTGCGCTTCCGCTTCGGGTACGACATGCCCATAGCGGAGTCGCTGAGGCAAGGTGTGTTTCACGCCATTTCAGCGTTCAACAACGCGGGCTTCTCGCTCTACCGCGACAGCCTCACCCGGTTCCAGACGGACCCATGGGTCACCCTGCCGATCGCCATCGCGGTCATCCTGGGCGGACTGGGCTTTCCGGTGCTGCTGGAGGTGCTGCGGCACCGTTACCGGCGTAAGACCACCGGACGGCAGAACTGGTCGCTGCACACCAAGCTCACCCTGATCACCACAGGGATCCTGCTTGCTGTGGGCGCGCTGCTGACCGGCCTGCTGGAGTGGACGAACCCGAGCACCCTCGCCGGGATGGACACCAGCGGCAAGCTGCTCAACAGCTTCTTCCACTCCATGACGAGCCGCACCGCCGGTTTCAACACCATCGACACCGGATCGATGGCGGACTCCTCGCTGCTGACCACCTCCATCCTGATGTTCATCGGCGGTGGCAGCGCGGGCACCGCGGGCGGCATCAAGGTGACCACCTTCGCGGTGCTGGCCGCCGCCATCCTGGCCGAGGTACGCGGCGAACCCCACTCCGGGATCCTCAACCGCAGGCTGGCGCCGCATGTACTGCGGCAGGCGCTGACCGTGGCGCTGCTGGGGGTGGGGCTGGTCATGGTCGCCACCGTGGCCCTGCTGACCGTCGTCGAGCTGCCCTTCGAGGTTGTGCTCTTCGAGGCCGTGTCGGCCTTTGGCACCGTGGGCCTGTCGGCCGGTGCCACCGGCGAGCTGGGGCCGGTGGGCGAGCTGATCATTATTTTGTTGATGTTCATCGGCCGTCTTGGGCCGGTGACGCTGGTATCGGCGCTCGCTCTGCGGGAGCGGACCCGCCGTTACCAGTTGCCTGAGGAGCGACCTGTCATTGGGTAACTATCTGCACTCTCTGCGCCGACGCCGCCGCAAGCAGCTCTCGCGGACATACACACACCACAAGGGCGGCGATCAGCGGATCGCCGTGATCGGTCTGGGCCGGTTCGGCAGCTCGCTGGCCATCGAGCTGATGCGGCGCGGCTGGGACGTCCTGGGCATCGACGAGGACTCACGGCTGGTCCAGAAGGTCTCCGATGAGCTCACCCATTCGGCGGTAGCGGACTGCACCGATATGGAGGTGCTCCAGCAGCTCGGGGTACATGAGTTCTCCAGCACCGTCGTCGGCATCGGCACGGACATCGAGGCCAGCATTCTGGTCGCCTCGAATCTGCTGGAGGCCGGGGTGCCCAATATCTGGGCCAAGGCCATCAGCCGCCAGCATGGGCAGATCCTGGAGCGCCTGGGCGTCCACCATGTGGTGCTGCCCGAGCATGAGATGGGTGAGCGCGTCGCCCATCTGGTCACCGGGCGGATGCTGGACTTCATCGAGTTCGATGATGACTACGCACTCGTCAAGACCGTGGCGCCGGATGTCGCGACCGGTGTCCCGCTGGGCGCGAGCGCGGTGCGCAGCAAACACGGAGTAACCGTTGTGGGAATTAAACGGGCTGGTCAGGACTTTACGTATGCGACCGCCGACACCATCGTCGAAAAGGGCGATGTGATCATCGTCACGGGTAAGACCCGCGCTGTGGAGGCATTTGCTGAGCTCCAGTAGCCGTACCCGCGAGTACGAACACGCGTGCGCCAAAGTCCCTCTTGTGGAGGAACACCGGATCATGGGTACGGTAATAAGACCGCGTCAAGATCAATCAAGGTGTGCCGGGAAGTCTGGTCGGCGTTGTGTCACCCCCTGCGTTCGCGTCCAGCGTTCGTTACCGACCCCGCCCCCTGGAGGCCCTGCCACGATGACGCCTACGCGAGAGCATGACGAGCGCAACGATGTGTTCGCCCGCCCCTCCGTACGAGAGCGCCGCGTGCTGGCGGACGCCCTGCGCACCGAGACGGTCGGCGGCATGGTATTGCTCGCCGCCGCAGTGGTGGCGCTGCTGTGGGCCAATACCCCGTTGAACGAGCTCTACGACCGGGTCCGTGACTTCCACTTCGGGATTCCCGCGCTGGGGCTCGATCTGTCGGTGGAGCACTGGGCCTCCGACGGGCTGCTCACGATCTTCTTCTTTGTCGCCGGTATCGAGCTCAAGCGGGAGCTGGTGGTCGGTGAGCTGCGCCGCCCGGCGGCGGCCGCGCTTCCGGTGGTCGCCGCGATCTGTGGCATGGCCGTGCCCGCGCTCTTCTACGTCGCCGTGAACGCCGCCGGGGGCGGCGAGATGCACGGCTGGGCCGTGCCGATGGCCACCGATATCGCCTTCGCGCTCGGCGTCCTGGCGGTGATCGGCACCAATCTGCCCTCGGGCATCCGGGCCTTCCTGCTCACGCTCGCCATCGTGGACGACCTCGGCGCGATCATCGTCATCGCGATCTTCTACACCTCGACGCTCAATATGTGGGCCCTCGCCGGTGCGCTCGCCGGGCTGGTGGTCTTCTATGTACTGCACCAGCGGCTGCGGCTGCGCGGCTGGTACTACTACATGCCGCTCGCCCTGGCCATCTGGGCGCTGATGTACAACAGCGGCGTCCACGCCACCATCGCCGGGGTCGCGATGGGCATGCTGCTGCGGGTCACCACCCGGAGCGGCGAGAAGGAATCCCCCGCCGAGCGCATCGAGCACCTGGTCCGCCCGGTGTCCGCCGGGGTGGCGGTGCCACTGTTCGCGCTGTTCGCCGCCGGGGTCAGTGTCTCCGGCTCGGCGCTGTCCGAGGCCGCGCGGCAGCCCGAGGCGCTCGGTGTGGTGGCGGGCCTGTACGCCGGAAAGCTCATCGGTATCTTCGGCGGTACGTATCTGGCCGCCCGCTTCACCCGGGCCCGCCTCAGCTCCGATCTGACCTGGGCCGATGTCGCCGGTGTGGCCATGCTGGCCGGTATCGGCTTCACCGTCTCGCTGCTGGTCACCGAGCTGGCCTTCACCGATCCGGAGACCACCGAGCACGTCAAGGCCGCTGTGCTGATCGGTTCCCTGCTCTCCGCGCTGACCGCGTGCGTCATCCTCAAGTTCCGCGACGCCAAGTACCGCAGGATGTGGGAAGAGGAAACCCTCGACGAGGACGGGGACGGCATCCCCGACCTCGACCAGCGGGAGGAAGCGGAGCTGGCGGCCAGGGCGGCCAGGGAAGCCGCGGCCGCCAAGGGGGACGGTACCTGGGTCAGCCGGGACCGCTGAGCTCGAGCCGTACGAAGCGCGGCCGGTACAGGGCCACATCGCGGTGCACGGCGGCGACCGACTCCAGGACGTTCACGTCATAGCTGAGCAGCAGCCTGCCCCGGGCGTCGTCGAACGCGGGATGCGCCTGCGGGTTGTATACGACCGCCCCGGCCTCCTCGCCGCCCGGCGGCAGCGGCGGGGCGAGGGCGTCGGCCGGACCGCGCCAGGGGCCCTGCGGTGAGCAGGACCAGTAGGAGGTGACGGTGGTCAGGACGCGGCCGCCCGGGCCCCCCGCGTCTGTCGTCAGCAGCAGCCAGGTGTTCTCGCGCCGCAGGACCGTATACGTGTTGGTGGCGCCCCGGCGGCCGTCGCGCGCCTGGCCGACGATGAGCGGCGCCGACTTTCCGGCTTCCCGCCGCCAGTCTTCACCGTCCCAGTAGCGCCAGGCGGCCGGCTGGGCGAGCCGGCCCGCGGGCACCCGGGCCACATGTGCGCGGGAGGCGCGGCCGTGGGCGGTGCGCTCGTCGGCGCCGAAGACATACGTCCAGCCGTCCTCGCGGACCGCCGCGGTGCCGTACAGCACGCGCTGGCCGGGGTCGGCCTGCGCGGGGGTGTCCACCGTGGTGACCGACTCCAGCTCCAGGCTGGGCAGCGCGAGCGTGGCCACCTCGGTTGCCCGGGGTACGCCGAACACCCATGGTGCGGAGGCGGCCTCCCGCTGCCACAGCAGCACCCGTACGACCCGCTCGGTGGAGCCGGGGGTGCGCGGCTCCACCACGGCCTGCGTCGGCCAGCGCCACACCTCGCGGCCGTCCGGGGCCGCCAGGCCGGGGAACAGCGCGCCGGGCCCGTCCCCCAGTACGGTGCGCTCCAGCCTGCCTTCCGGTGACATCACCAGTACGGCGTTCCGGACCCAGACCGGGTCGGCGTCCCTTGAGCGGCCGCCGTGCACCCGGTCGAGGAAGGTGTCGGCGGACAGCCACAGTGTCCGGCCGTCCGGCAGCCGTACCGACCGGTTGCCGTCCCCGCCGGTCCAGTCGTCCAGCCTGCTGTTGTCGTTGCCGTACCGGGCGAACTCCCCGGTCATCGACGTGTCCGCCTGCCAGGCGGTGACCTTCAGGGGGCCGCATCCTGGTCTTCCGGGGTCTCCGCTGGGGACGGTGATGATCAGCGCGACGATCAGCAGCAGCCCGAGCAGGGCGAGCCCGGCTCGCTTGGTTGCGCGCGTGTGCTTCATCAGGACGGCACGATAGTGGCCGGGAGCCGCTGGAGCTGTCCCGCCCCTTCCCGGCTGTACTGATGTGCGACTCCGCCGCGTGGGGGGCTGCCGCCCCCAGACCCCCACCGTGTTGTGGGCACTCGGGCCTCCCCCAGACTTCGTCCGGGGCCCCCAGAGGGGCGATGGGGGTCCCCCCGGACCCTTAAGGCTATGGGGGAGGGTGGGCACAACACCTGGCCACCGGTCCGCACCGGCAAACCCCGGGCCCCGGGGCGCAAGCCCCGGTTACGGGAAGGGGCGGGATACGGGGAACCCCACCAACCACCCCGCGAGCCCGCGCCGGAGGCGTTACGCGCCGCAGGTGCGGAGAAAGCGCCGGGTGCGCTCGGCAATGGGCAGCGGCTGATCCGGCGGGCATGGATACATGTCCTGCTCGACGATGGCGAACAGATCGACGCCGAGCCCCTGCGCGGCGGTCAGCACAGGCCCCATCGCGGGCACCCCAAGCGGCGGTTCACACATCACGCCCTGCCTGACCGCGGGGCCGAACGGGGTCTCGTTCTTCACCACATCGGCGAGGATGTCAGGGTCAACCTGCTTGAGGTGGAGGTAGCCGATCCGCTCACCATAGGTCTCGATGAGCTTGACGCTGTCGCCGCCGCAGTACGCGTAGTGCCCGGTGTCCAGACAGAGGTTGACCAGGTCGGAGTCGGTCGCGTCGAGGAACCGCTCGACATGTTCCTCGGTGTCGATATGGGTGTCGGCGTGCGGATGCACCACGATGTCCAGACCGAAGTGCTCCCGCACCTGGCGGGCCAGCCGCTCCATGCCCTCCGTCAGATGCTTCCACTGCTCACGGGTGAGCTCCGATGGCTCGATCAGCTCAGCGGTCTTGTCGTCCCGCCAGAAGGACGGGATGACCACGAGGTGTCCGGCGTCCATGGCCTGGGCGAGCTCGGCGACCTGTGCGACATGCGCCCAGGTCTCGTCCCAGACGCCGGGGCCGCGGTGCAGGGCGGTGAAGACCGTACCGGCGGAGACCTGGAGTCCGCGCTTGGACACCTCGTCCGTGAGCCGGGCGGGGTCGGTCGGGAGGTAGCCGTACGGGCCGAGCTCGATCCAGTCGTAGCCCGCCTGCGACACCTCGTCCAGGAAGCGTTCCCAGGGGACCTGCTGCGGGTCGTCCGGGAACCATACGCCCCAGGAGTCGGGGGCGGAGCCGACCCGGAGGCGGTCCAGGGCGGGAAGGCCGGGGGCAGTCATTACGGGGATCTCCTGTCGTCAGCGTCAGCTGTTGGTCGCGGTGGTGGGGGTCTGGAGGTCGGATTCCTCGGGAAGTTCTTCCACGTCGACGCCGCTGACCTGGGCCAGCTCATGCTTGAGCGCGGCCAGTTCGGCGCCGCCCGCCATATGGTTGGTGAGCTCCTCCAGGCTGACGTCGCCGCGCGCCGCGTTCAGCTCGAGTGCGCCCAGCCGCAGTACGGCGAAGTGGTCGCCGACCATATAGGCGTGGTGCGGATTGTGGGTGATGAAGATGACGCCCAGACCGCGCTCGCTGGCCGCGGCGATGTACTTGAGCACCACCCCGGACTGCTTGACGCCCAGCGCGGCGGTGGGCTCGTCCAGGATCAGTACCCGGGCGCCGAAGTAGACGGCGCGGGCGATGGCCACCGACTGCCGCTGTCCGCCGGAGAGCGAACCGATGGGCTGCTCGAGATCGTCGAGCACGATGCCCATATTGCGCAGCTCCTGATCGGCGATGCGCTTCATCTTGCTGATGGCGAGCCGCCGGAACGGCCAGAGGCCGCTGGTGATCTCCGAGCCGAGGAAGAAGTTCCGCCACACCGGCATCAGCGGCACGGTGGCCAGGTCCTGGTAGACGGTGGCGATGCCATGGTCCAGGGCCTCGCGCGGGGTGTTCAGCCGCACCGGGGTGCCGTCGATCAGGAACTCGCCCTCGGAGTGCTGGTGCAGCCCGGAGACGATCTTGATGAGGGTGGACTTGCCGGCGCCATTGTCGCCGAGCACACAGGTGACCCGGCCCGGATGGACCGTCAGGTCAACGCCGCTGAGCGCACGAATATTGCCGTAGCTCTTGCCGACGCCGCGCAGTTCGACGATCGCTTCGCCGGTGTCCTTGGGGGTTGCCATCGCCATCACCTCCGGGTGGCCTGGTTGCGTACGTACAGGTTGATGAGGACGGCCAGCAGCAGCATCGCGCCGAGGAAGAACTTGAACCAGTCGGGGTTCCAGTTGGCGTAGACGATGCCCTGGGTCACCATCCCGAACAGGAAGGCGCCGATGACCGGGCCGAATATGGAGCCATAGCCACCGGTCAGCACACAGCCGCCGATGACGGCCGCGGCGATGTAGATCAGCTCCTGGCCGACGCCCTCCCCCGACTGGATGGTGTTGAAGGCGAACAGCTGGTGCATGCCGACGAACCAGGCCGCGAAACCCACCGTCATAAAGAGGGTGATTTTGGTGAAGGTCACCGGCACACCCACGGCACGTGCGCTGTGTTTGTTGCCGCCCACGGCGAAGACCCAGTTGCCGTACCTGGTACGCATCAGGACCCAGGTGGCGATGGCGGCGAAGAGCAGCCACCACAGCACGGTAATTCTGAATTCCGTCCCCGCGATGGTGATCCTGGAGGCGAAGACCGCCTGGGCCTGCTCAAAGCCGTCCATGTCCCGGATGGAGTCGGTGGCGACATTGCCGGTGACCAGCCGGGTGATCGCGAGGTTGGCGCCCTGCAGCATCATGAAGGTGCCGAGAGTGACCAGAAAGCTCGGCAGACCGGTCTTGATCAGCAGCAAGCCGTTGAACGCGCCGATCGACAGGGAGACGGCCAGGGCGACGATCACACCTACCCAGACGTTCATCGACATCTGGAACGCGAACATGCTGGCCGTCAGCGCCGATGTAATCACCGCGACACCGGCGGACAGATCGAATTCGCCGCCGATCATCAGCAGTGCCACGGCAAGCGCCATGATGCCGATGGTCGACGCCTGATAGAGCACGGTGGCCAGCGAGTCGAACTGCCGGAAGGTGGGCGCCACGGAGAAGAAGAAGACATAGACGGCGACGGCGCCGATCAGCGCGCCGATCTCCGGACGACCCAGCAGCCGGTGCAGCGCTGAGCGCCGGGCGGTACGGCCGTCGTTGCCCGGCGATGGGCCGGCGCCCCCCGCCGCCGAAGCGGCGGGGGGCTGATCGGCGGGGTAGTCGGCCGCCGTGGGGGCTGCCTGGGTCATGGACATCACCGGGTGCCTTTCTCGGCGAACTTCGCGATGTCGTCGATGTTGCTCTCATCGACGAACGCCGGACCGGTCAGCACCGGCTCCTCACCGCCACCGCTGAAGTTTCCGTTGTTCTTGTAGAGCCACAGGGTGTCAATGGCCAGATAGCCCTGCAGATAGGGCTGCTGATCGACGGAGAACTTGATGCTGCCGTCCTTGAGGTAGCCGACCAGTTCCTTGTTGAGGTCAAAGGTGGCGACCTCCGCCTTGCTGCCCGCGTCCTTCACCGAGTCGACCGCGGTAAGGGCGAACGGTGCGCCGAGAGTCACGACGTAGTCAACGGACTTGTCCTGGCGGAGCTTGGCCTCGATGGTCGACTTGACCGAGGGCATGTTCTTGCCGTTGACGTAGAGGATGTCCGTCTTGCCGTCGAAGGTCTTCTTCACGCCCGCGCATCGCGCCTCCAGCGCCACATGGCCCTGCTCCTGGATGACACAGATGTTGCGCTTGGCACCCAGCTCATTGAGCCGCTTGCCGAAGGCCTCGCCCGCAACACTCTCGTCCTGGCCAAAGTAGGACAGAAGGTCTAGATCTTTCCACTGGTCGAGACCGGAATTAAAGCCGACGACGGGGATGCCCGCCTTCTGTGCCTTGGCGACGGCGGTCCTCATGGCTTCGGGTTTGGCCGCGGTGATCGCTATGCCATCGACCTTCTGGTCAATGGCGTTCTGGATCAGGTTGGCCTGGTCGGCGGCCTTTTCATCGCTGGAGTAGATCAGCTCCACATTGTCCTTTTTCGCGGCGGCGGTGGCGCCCTTGCGGACGATGTCCCAGAAGGTGTCGCCCGGTGCCGCGTGGGTGATCATGGCGATCTTCATGCGGGGAGTGTCCGCCTTGCCGGCGGCGGTGCCCCCGGAGTCTTCCTGGGCCTGCTTGCCGCCAGCGCTGCTGGAGCAGCCTGCTGCGAGAACGACCGCGGCCGCGGCGGCGGCCAGTGCGGCGGTGGTTCTGCCGGACCGGCGGGAATGTGCGGTGCGCTTCATGTCCTGACCTCACTTCGGTGTGAGTGGAGCGGTGTGAGTGGAGCGGAGAGGGGAGTGGGGACCCGCCGGGCGGTGGGGGAGAAGCGCTGCCCGGGGGCCATAGGGGCCGTTTCCGGTCATCGACCGGAAGCGTCACCTCGCAGGACGGATTCGACTCCTTGGAGGCTGCCGCTGTCAAGACTTTGTCAGGACAACACTTCATCTTGACGTAACGGCGCGATAACGCCATGGTCGCCCAGGGTCCAGACGTCCGAATGTAATGACAAACTATTGACATGGGTCGGCACGGGGTCTACACCTGTGGGTACGCCCAGCACACCCGGCAAGCCAGCACCCGGCAAGCCCAAAGCTTCCGACAGCCAACTCTCTTAGGGGCACCATGACCGAGCCACTCGACGTGATCACGATGGGCCGCATTGGGGTGGACATCTACCCGCTCCAGACGGGGGTGCCGCTGCCGCAGGTGGAGTCCTTCGGGAAGTTCCTCGGTGGCTCTGCGACCAATGTCGCCGTCGCCGCCGCCCGGCTGGGGCGCTCCAGCGCGGTCATCAGCCGCACCGGCCGTGACCCCTTCGGCGACTACTGTCATCAGGCCCTGAAGGACTTCGGCGTGGACGACCGCTGGGTGACGGCGGTGGCCGACTATCCGACGCCGGTCACCTTCTGCGAGATCTTCCCGCCGGATGACTTCCCGCTCTACTTCTACCGGCAGCCCAAGGCGCCCGACCTGGAGATCTATCCGGGCGAGCTGGACCTGGACGCCATCCGGGCCGCCGGGGTCTTCTGGATGACCGGGACCGGCCTGTGCGAGGAGCCCAGCCGCTCCGCGACACTGGCCGCGCTGGAGGCCCGGGCCAAGAGGGGCGTCACCGTCTTCGACCTCGACTGGCGGCCGATGTTCTGGCGCGACCCCGCCGAGGCCCGTACGTACTACCAGCAGGCGCTGGCCCAGACGACCGTGGCCGTGGGCAATCTCGACGAGTGCGAGATCGCCACCGGCGTACGCGACCCCAAGGCATGCGCACAGGCCCTGCTGGCGGCCGGAGCCGAGCTCGCCGTGGTGAAGCAGGGGCCCAAGGGGGTCCTGGCCATGCACCGGGACGGGGCCACCGCCGAAGTGCCGCCGCACCCGGTCGAGGTGGTCAACGGCCTTGGCGCCGGGGACGCGTTCGGCGGCGCGCTCTGCCATGGGCTGCTCGGCGGCTGGGAGCTGGCCCACATCATGCGGTACGCCAACGCCGCCGGCGCCCTGGTCGCCTCCCGGCTCGCCTGCTCCTCCGCGATGCCGACCGAGTCCGAGGTCGAAGACCTCCTCGGCCACTGACTCCCTCTGACTGCCTCCGGAAAGTGAGCACCTCTTGAGCATCAGCATCCCCGATATCGTCAGGGTGCGGACCCAGCACCCCGAGGCGATCGCCGAGGCCGCCGCCAGACGCGTCCGCCGTCCACTCATGGGTGACAGCGGCCGACTGTTGATCATCGCCGCCGACCACCCCGCGCGCGGCGCGCTCGCCGTAGGCGACCAGAAGCTGGCCATGGCCAACCGGGTCGACCTGCTGGAGCGACTGACCCTCGCACTCTCCCGCCCCGGTGTGGACGGGGTGCTCGCCACCGCCGACATCCTGGAGGACCTGCTCCTCCTCGGCGCCCTGGAGAACAGGGTCGTCATCGGCTCCATGAACCGCGGCGGCCTCGCCGGGGCCACCTTCGAGCTCGACGACCGCTTCACCGGACACCGCGCCCAGGACATACAGCGGCTGAACTTCGACGCGGGCAAGCTGCTGCTGCGCATCGACTATGAGGACGAGGGCTCACTCGCCACGATGCTCTCCACCGCCAGAGCCATCGACGAGATGGCCGAACTGCGGCTCCCTGTCTTCGTCGAGCCCTTCATCTCCCGCCGGATCGAGGGCAGGGTGACGAACGACCTGAGCGCGGAGGCGGTCACCAAGTCCATCGCCATCGCCTCCGGGCTCGCCGGGACTTCCGCCTATACGTGGCTCAAGGTGCCGGTCACCGCCGACCCGGATGAGATGGCACAGGTCATGGAGACCTCAACGCTCCCGGCCGTACTGCTGGGCGGGGAGGTGAACGGCGACCAGGAGGGCGCGTACGAGAAGTGGCGCAAGGCCCTTCAGCTGCCCACCGTGCAGGGGCTGGTCGTCGGCCGCTCACTGCTCTATCCGGCGGACGGCGATGTCGAGCAGGCCGTGGACACGGCCGTTGGACTGTTCTGAAGGGGAGGGTTACGCACATGACGAACTTCAAGGGCGAACCGGACTTCTACGTTCCGGCGGGCCGCGCGGCCGACGGGCCGTACGCACTGGACATCGACCCCAAGCGGGTCGGCTGGGGCTACTCCTCGCTACGCGTCATCGAGCTGGAGCCCGGCGGCTCCCACGCCTTCGGCACCGGCGAGAGCGAGTGGATCGTGCTGCCGCTGAGCGGCGGCTGCTCGGTGGCCGCCGAGGGGCAGACCTTCGAGCTGCACGGCCGCAGCGGTGTCTTCGCCGGAGTCAGCGACTTCGCCTATGTCCCCCGGGACGCCGAGGTATCCATCGTCACCACCGGCGGTGGCCGCTTCGCACTCACCGGCGCCCGCTGTGAGCGACGGCTCCCGGCCCGCTATGGCCCCGCCTCCGGCGTCCCCGTCGAGCTGCGCGGCAGCGGCAACTGCTCCCGGCAGGTCAACAACTTCGGTGCGGCAGGCGTCTTCGAGGCCGACAAGCTGATCGCCGTCGAGGTACTGACTCCGGGCGGCAACTGGTCCTCGTATCCGCCGCACAAGCACGATGAGTGCCGCCCGGGTGAGGAGTCGGAGCTGGAGGAGATCTATTACTTCGAGATCGCCCCGCACGACGGCACCGAAGGGCTCGGCTATCAGCGGGTGTCCCCCTCCGGGCACGGCCGGGGCACCGATGTGCTCGCCGAGGTGCGCACCGGTGACGCCGTACTCATTCCGGATGGCTGGCACGGCCCCTCCATCGCGGCGCCGGGACACGATATGTACTACCTCAATGTGATGGCCGGTCCAGGGGTGGATCGTCAGTGGCTTATCTGCGACCATCCTGATCACGCGTGGATCCGAGGCGCATGGGCTGATACACCAGTGGATCCGAGGCTGCCGCTGTATGAAACGAAGGAATCCGCAGAAGAGGAGGGTGGACGGTGACCTCTACGGCCTCTACGGCACCCACGCGCCGGCTTACCGTCGCCCAGGCACTGGTCCGCTTCCTCGCTGCCCAGTACACCGAGCGCGACGGCCAGCGACAGCGGCTGATCAACGCCACCTGGGGCATCTTCGGCCATGGCAATGTGGCCGGGATCGGCCAGGCGCTGCTGGAGAACCAGCACGTTATGCCGTACCTCCAGGGCCGTAATGAGCAGGCGATGGTGCACGCCGCCGTCGGCTACGCCCGGCAGTCCAACCGGCTGCGGGCCCACGCCGTCACCACCTCCATCGGCCCCGGCGCCACCAACCTCGTCACCGGCGCCGCGCTGGCCACCGTCAACCGGCTGCCCGTGCTGCTGCTGCCCGGCGACACCTTCGCCACCCGGGTAGCCGACCCGGTGCTCCAGCAGCTTGAGGTCCCGTACGCCGGCGATATCTCGGTCAATGACGTGCTTCGGCCCGTATCCCGCTACTTCGACCGGGTCACCCGGCCCGAGGCGCTGATCCCGGCCGCCCTCCAGGCGATGCGGGTGCTCGCCGACCCGGTGGACACCGGTGCGGTCACCCTCGCCTTGCCGCAGGATGTGCAGGCCGAGGCCTTTGACTGGCCGGAGGAGTTCTTCACCGAGCGGGTCTGGCAGGTGCGCCGCCCGGCCCCGGAGCCCGGGGCGCTGGCCGAGGCGTTCCACGCCATCCGCGCCGCCCGCCGCCCACTGATCATCGCGGGCGGCGGCGTCCACCACAGCGAGGCCGAAGAGGCCCTGAAAGCGCTGGTGGACGCGACCGGCATCCCGGTGGCGTCCACCCAGGCGGGCAAGGGCTCGCTGCGCCATGACCATCCAGCGGATCTGGGCGGCGTCGGCCATACCGGTACCGAGATCGCTGACGACCTGGCCCGCACCGCGGATCTCATCATCGGCGTCGGCACCCGCTACACGGACTTCACCACCGCCTCCGGCACACTCTTCGCCGAGCCGGATGTCCGCTTCCTCAACCTCAATATCGCGGCCTTCGACTCGCACAAGCTGGGCGCCCTGCCGCTGGTCGCCGACGCCCGGATGGGACTGGAAGCACTCACCGAGGTGCTGAGGGGCCACCGGGTCGATGAGACCTATGAGGCCGAGTACCGCACGGGCAAGGCGCGTTGGGAGCGTACGGTCGACGCTGTCTACGCCGCCGAGGACGACTCCGTACGCCCCACCCAGACCCAGGTGCTCGGCGCGCTGGACTCCGCGGTCGGCGACCAGGACGTGGTCATCAACGCCGCCGGGTCGCTCCCCGGCGATCTGCACAAGCTGTGGCGGGCCCGCTCGCCGCGTCAGTACCACCTGGAGTACGGCTACTCCTGCATGGGATACGAGATCCCGGCGGGGATCGGGGTCCGGCTGGCCGCGCCGGACACCCCGGTGTGGTCGCTGGTCGGTGACGGCACGTATCTGATGATGCCGACCGAGATCGTCACGGCGGTTCAGGAGGGGATCAACGTCAATATCGTGCTGATCCAGAACCACGGCTATGCCTCCATCGGCAACCTCGCCGAGGAGACCGGCGCTGAGCGCTTCGGCACCGCGTACCGCTACCGCGCGGAAGACGGCACCTACACCGGTGACCCCCTGCCGGTCGACCTCGCGGCGAACGCCGCCTCCCTCGGCATGGCGGTGATCCGCGCGGACACGGTCGCCGAACTGCGCGCTGCCCTCGCCGAGGCCCGCGCCTCCAACCGGCCGACCTGTGTGTACGTCGAGACCGATACGCGTCCCACCGCCCCGGCCCCGCAGGCCTGGTGGGATGTGCCGGTCGCCCAGACCGCCACCCGCCCGGCCGCGCTCAAGGCCCGGGAGGAGTACGACCGCCATGTCGCCAGCCGACGCCGCCACATCTGACCCCGAGACCCCCATGACCCCCTGACACCTGTGACCTCGTCACTCCCATGACACCCGCCCCCTGTAGACCCGTAGAGAGGCCCCGCACCTGATGAAGACCATCGGCCACTGGATCAACAACAAGCCCGCCCCCGGCGCCTCCGGCAGCTACGGACCCGTCTACAACCCGGCCACCGGTGAGCAGCCCACCCAGGTCGCCCTGGCCAGCGCCGCCGAGGTGGACGCCGCGGTCGCCGCCGCCAAGGAGGCGTACCGGTCCTGGGGCACCATCTCACTGGCCAAGCGCACGGCGATTCTCTTCAAGTACCGCGAGCTGCTGGACGCGCACCGCGATGAGATCGCCGCCCTCATCACCGCTGAGCACGGCAAGGTGCACTCGGACGCGCTGGGTGAGGTGGCCCGCGGTCTGGAGATCGTGGAACTCGCCTGTGGCATCCCGGAGAAGCTGAAGGGCGAACTGTCCACGCAGGTCTCCACCCGGGTCGATGTCGCCTCCATCCGCCAGTCGCTGGGCGTGGTCGCGGGCATCACGCCCTTCAACTTCCCGGCGATGGTCCCGATGTGGATGTTCCCGCTCGCCATCGCCTGCGGAAACACCTTTGTCCTCAAGCCCAGTGAGAAGGACCCCTCGGCCTCCTACCGGCTCGCCGAGCTGGCCGCCGAGGCCGGGCTGCCGGACGGTGTGCTGAACATCGTCAACGGTGACAAGGTCGCCGTTGACCGGATCCTGGAGCACCCGGACGTCGCGGCCGTCTCCTTTGTGGGCTCCACCCCGATCGCCCAGTACATCCAGACGAAGGCGGTGGCGGGCGGCAAGCGGGTACAGGCGCTGGGCGGCGCCAAGAACCATATGCTGGTCCTGCCCGACGCCGACCTTGACTTCGCCGCCGACAACGCGATCAACGCCGCCTACGGCTCGGCCGGTGAGCGCTGTATGGCCGTTTCCGTGGTGGTGGCCGTCGGTGAGACCGGCGACGATCTGGTCAAGAAGATCGCGGACCGTGCCGCACGGCTCAAGATCGGCCCCGGTACCGATCCCGCCTCGGAGATGGGCCCACTGATCACCAAGGCACACCGGGACAAGGTCGCCTCCTATGTCCGGAGCGCCGCCGCGCAGGGCGCCGAGGTCGTCGTCGACGGCACCGGCTACACCGTCGACGGCCATGAGGACGGCTTCTTCCTCGGCGTTTCCCTGCTGGACAAGGTCCCCACGGACGCCGACGCCTACCGCGACGAGATCTTCGGCCCCGTCCTGTGCGTTGTCCGCGCCGATACGTACGACGAGGCCATCGCCCTCATCAACAGCTCCCAGTGGGGCAACGGCACCGCCATCTTCACCCGCGACGGCGGCGCCGCCCGCCGCTTCCAGCTTGAGGTGGAAGCGGGCATGGTAGGCGTCAACGTCCCGATCCCGGTCCCCGTCGGCTACCACTCCTTCGGCGGCTGGAAGGACTCCCTCTTCGGCGACCTGCATATCTACGGCAACGACGGCATCGCCTTCTACACCCGTGGCAAGGTCATCACCACCCGCTGGCCGGACCCGGCCGACAGCGGCGGCATCAACCTGGGCTTCCCCAGCAACCACCACTGAGCCGACCACCATCGCGGAGGTGCCGGGCCGGGCACGGATGCCGCCCGGCCCGGCCCATCCGCAGTCGGTGACGCGCGGCGGACGCACACCCCGTGAGCCGACTCGCCGACAAAGGGCTCCTCGAAGCCGTACGGCGCATCACCCCGGGATACTCGGGATCATGACGGCGGCTGATCCGCACATGGCCAAGTCCTGGTCGCGTGCCCTGCGGAACACCGCCCGCTCCGGGCTGCGCGTTGAGCGTGCCGCGCTCACCCCGCTGATCGCGATCCGGGGCGCCTGCGGTGTCGCGATCGTCCTCGGGCTGACCCTGTGGCTCGGCTCGCCCGCGCTCGCCGTCTCCGCCGCGTTCGGCGCCTTCGCCTCCGGGATCGCCACCTTCCAGCGCAGCTGGCGGCCCCGCCCGGAGCTGGCGCTCGCCGCGGCCGCGGGGCTGTCCGTCAGCGCGTTCTTCGGCTATCTGCTCGCCGGGCACACCGCCGCGTTTATCGCGCTGCTCGCCGTATGGGCCTTCGCGGCGGGCATGGCCTGGGCGGCCGGGCCGGTCGCCGGGGTGGTCTCCGGCTTCACCGTGGCGGTGATGCTGGTGGTCGTCACCCTGCCCGCCACGGTGCTCGAGGCCGCCCAGCACGCGGGGATCATCGCACTGGGCGGGCTGCTCCAGGCGACGCTCATCGTGCTCTTCCCGGTACGGCGCTGGGGCGCCCGCCGTGACGCCCTCGCCGACGCGCTCGCCGGTGTCGCCGACTACGCCCGGCGGTTGCGCCACAACCCCACCGCGCCCTTTGACCCGCAGCCGCTGATGGAAGCCCGCAGCGCAGCCGCCGTCACCCCGCGCCAGGCCCGTCGCCGCCCCCGTCAACTGCACGGCTACCGGGCTCTCGCCGAGCGCTTCCGTCCCGTCCTCGCCTCGCTGGCCGATCCGGTCGTCGGCGGTGTCCCGGAGAAGGGCCCCGAACGGGACCGGGTGAATGAGCTGCTCGCCGCCGCCGCGACCGTCCTGGACGCCACCGCCCGCGCGATCCGCCGCGGTGAGCGGCCGCGTATCCCCGCCGGGGCGCTCGACACCCTCCAAGTCCCCGAATCCGGGCCGGTGCTGCCGCCTGGACCGGCCCGTAAGGCGGCGTTGCGGCTGCTCGCCCTCAGCGACGATGCGGTGGAGGCGGCACAGCAGCCGATCGAGGTCACCGGGGAACAGCAGCCGCATCTGCACCGCACCAGCGTCCCCGGCCTGCTGCCGGTCGCCGTGCGCGCGCTGCGCCGCGAAGTGCGCTGGTCCTCACCGGTGCTGCGGCACGCACTGCGGCTCGCGGCGGTGGTCGCGGCCGGCTATCTGCTCGGCGAGCTGCTGCCTCCGGAGCATGGCTACTGGGTTCCGCTCACCGTCGTCATGGTGCTGCGGCCGGACTTCTCGCAGACCTTTGAACGCGGCTCCGCGCGCTTTGTGGGGACCGTCGGCGGCGTGGCGGTCGCCGGCACGGTGCTGGCCCTGCTCCGGCCGGGGCCGTATCCCAGTGCGGCACTGGCGGTGGTCTGCGTCGGCCTGCTGTATCTGCTGATGCGCACGGGCTACATCGTCATCTCCGCCTGCATCGGCGCCTATGTCGTCTTCCTCCTCGGCATCATGGGGGAGGTCTGGACGCAGACCGTGGTGGAACGGATCCTGCTGACGCTGATCGGCGGGCTGCTCGCGCTGCTCTCCTACGCGCTCTTCCCCGCCTGGGAGACACCACGGCTGCACGACCGGCTCGCGGACTGGCTGGTCGCCAACGGCCGCTATGCCGCCGCCGTCTTCGACAGCTACGCCCGCCCGGCGGCCGGGGCGACCCGGCAGGTACGCGAGGCGCTGCTGGACGCGCGTGCGGCCCGTATGGAGTGGGAACGGACCACGACCCGCGCGGGCGTCGAGCCGGTACGCCACCGGGGGCTCTCCCACCGCCGGGCCACCGACGCCCAGTCCGCCCTGATCACCATGGGCCGGGTGACCATGCTGTTGGAGGCCCACCTCCCGGATCACACCGCACCGGACTGGTGCGCGGAACAGTTCGCGCTCACCCTGGCGCCGACGACCGCCAGAGCGGCGGAGGCGCTCCGGGCCCGCGAGCAGCCGGACTGGGAGCCGGTACGCGAGGCGCTGGCGGAGTGGCGGGCCAACACGGAACCCCCGGACGGCGTCGCCCTGCGCGTAGCGGATCTCCTACTGGACGCCCTGAACGACCTGTCCGAAGCAGTAACCCCACCCCGCTAGCCGGGCGGCCCGGAGCGTGTCCCCCGAAACTGGGGGCTGCCGCCCCCAGACCCCAGCCCCCCACGCGGCGGAGCCGCACATCGGTACAGCCGGGAAGGGGTGGGGTTGGGGAACGCACGTGCAAGGTCAACCACAAGCGAGGGAAGCATGACGAACCGTACGCTCGGCGTAGCCGTGATCGGCACCGGGAAGATGGGCGCCGACCATGTACGCCGGATCAATGATGTGATCAGCGGCGCGCATGTGGCCGCCGTAGTGGACATCGACGAGGCCAGAGCCAAAGGGCTCGCGTACGCCCTTGAGGGCTGCCGCGCGTACACCGACCCGGTCGCGGCGATGGCCGCGGACGGCGTGGACGCCGTGTTGATCGCCTCCCCCGGCCCGGTCCATGAGACCGCGCTGCTCGAGGCGCTCGCCCGCGATCTGCCGGTGCTCTGCGAGAAACCGCTCACCCCGGACTCCGTCAGCGCGCTGCGCGTGCTGGAAGCCGAGCAGCAGCTGGGGCACCGGCGGATCCAGGTGGGCTTTATGCGCCGCTTCGACAGTGAGTACCTCCAGCTCAAGGAGTTGCTGGCAAGCGGCCGTCTCGGCCGTCCGCTGCTGCTGCACTGCCGGCACCGCAACGTCTCCGTGCATGACTACTTCACCAACGAGATGCTGATCAGCGACTCGGTCGTACATGAGATGGACTGCGCCCGCTGGCTCCTGGAGCAGGAGATCACCGCGGTCACCGTCATCCACCCGACGCCCAGCTCCAACGCTCCCGAGGGGCTGAGCGACCCGCAGCTGGTGGTCTTCGAGACCGATGGCGGCGCGGTGGTCAATGTTGAGATGTTCGCCACCTGCGGCTTCGGCTACCAAGTACAGGCCGAGGCGGTCTGCGAGAACGGCACCGCGCGGATCGGTGAGGGCCATGGCCTGCTGACCAACACCGCGGGCCGCTGGGGCGGTGAGATCACCCCGGACTTCATCGCCCGCTTCGCCGACGCGTACGACCGCGAGGTGCAGCGCTGGGTGGACGCCACCCGCCGGGGCGAGGCCACCGGTCCCAGCGCCTGGGACGGGTACGCGGCCGCCGCGGTCTGTGAGGCGGGCATCACGGCGCAGCTCACCGGCCAGCGCACCCCCGTCGTCATGATCGAGCGCCCCGCGCTCTACGCCTGAGAGAGGTGCCCGCGGTTGGCGCGGAGTTGGGCTATGAGTGGAGCGAGTTCTCACCAATACTGGCCGCCGCCGGAGTCGGGATCTCGCTCTTTATGCGTGACAGGGCCAACGAATATGTGACCGGCTCACGAATACGGGGCGAACTGTCTTCACGAACGGGTGAAATAGAGGCGTTTCCCTGGATCGCGACCTATTCGGCGAAGCGGGCTTCCTAGGCTCTGGTCTCAGCCAGGAGCTCCGCTTCGACGACAGGTGAGTCAAAAACCTTGCTGACTATCCCGCCCCGCGAGGTCCGCAGCGCGGCCGGTCTCGTACGACGATGGCGTCAGGCCTCCGATCCCCAGGAACTCGCCGACACCTACGGCGAGTTGCGCGCTGCCGGGCCGCTCGTCCCCACTCCTTGGCGCGCGTTGCTCGTCCCCGGCTACGAGGACTGCCGACAGGTACTCACCGATCGCACCTGGCGGACCCTCAGCGCGTCCTGGCGGGACCAGCACCGGCCCGGCTGGCGGGAGAGCTCGAGCACGGTGGGGCTCTGCGAGACGCCCCTGCAGCAGGATCCGCCCGAGCACACCGCACGGCGCCGCCCGCTGGCCGGGATTCTCACCCCGCGTGCTGTGGGGCAGCTGACGGAGGCCCGGGTGGAGCCGCTGGTCGACGGTCAGGTGCGCGCCTTCGTGGACCGGCTCCGCCGGGAGGGCACCGCCGATCTTGTGGCCGCGGTCTGCCGCCCCACGCCCACCGCCGTACTCGCCAGGTTGCTCGGGCTGCCCCCGGATACCGATCAGGCGTGGCTCACCGACCAGAACCTCGCCCTCGTACAGGCCGAGGAGCTGGCCAGCCCGCCCAGTGCCATACGGCGTGCCGATGCCGCCGCGACAGCCCTGCTGGCCTGCTACGACCGGATGCTGGCCGATCGACGCCGGCACCCGGCCGACGACATCCTCTCCCACTGGGCGGCCAGCGAACCGGTCAGCGCCCGCTATCTGCTGCTGACGCTGTTCTCTGCCGGGGTGCCCACCACGGCCGCGCTGCTGGCCAGTCTCGCGCTGGCTCTCACCACCCGGCCTGGCCTCGCCGAGAGGATCCTTCTGGAGCCTGACCTCACTGACCGTTTCGTCACCGAGGTGCTGCGCTGGGACGCACCGGTACGTGTGGTCACCCGGGTCGCCGCCGACGAGACCGAACTCGCCGGCAGGTCACTGCCCGCCGGCCAGATCGTGCACGCACTGATCGGCGCCGCACACCGGGACCCGGAGGTTTTCACGGATCCGCACACCTTCCGGCCGAACCGCCCTCCCCGGCGTCTGCTGGCCCTCGGATCCGGACTGCACTACTGCCTGGGGGCCCATCTGGCCCGTGCCCAAGCGGTGGCCTTCGTACGGGCCTTCGCCAGGGAGCTGCGTGGCGCACGGCTCGCCGCCGCGCCACGACGGCAGACCGGGCCGAGCTTCATCGATATCACTCACCTGCCCATCAGCGCGTCTGTCCACCACTCTCCTGCCGCGTAAGGCCTGTCACGTAAGGGAAATCCCATGGCGGATGTCTTCGAGAAGGACCTGTCCTCGTCAACGTTCTTCCAGGCCATGGTGAGAACCGGAATCCGGCCTTTCTACCGTTCGACGCACACCCACGACGGTGAGACCCTGGTCGACGGCAGAAGCGTCATCATGGCGGGCTCCAATGACTATCTGGGGCTGTCCACCGACCCCCGGGTGATCGCGGCCGCCGCCGACGCGGTGCGGCGATACGGCACCTCCTGCTCCGGCGCCCGTACGCTCAACGGCACCCTTCCGCTCCATGGCGAGCTCGAGGCCCGGCTCGCCAACTTCCTCGGCACCGAGGCCGCCGCCGTGGTGACCACCGGCTTCCAGGCCAACCTCGCCATCGCGGCACTGCTCGGCAAGGACGACATCGTCTTCAGCGATATGGCCAACCACGCGTCCCTGGTCGACGGCCTGCGGCTCGGCGCGGCCCGCCGCGTCCTGTACCGGCACTCCGACATGGACCACCTGGCCGAGCTGCTGACGGAGGCCGACCCCGACGCGGCCAAGGTCATCGTCACCGACGGCATGTTCTCCATGGGCGGCGACCTGTGCCACCTCCCCGAACTCACCGCCCTCGCCCGCCGCCACCACGCGAGGCTCATCGTTGACGGAGCTCATGACATCGGGCTCCTGGGTGCGCGTGGACGTGGGGTCGCCGAACACTTCGGCATGCACGGCGCCATCGACTTCCACACGGGCACCCTCTCCAAATGCTTTGGCTCCACCGGCGGCATCCTCGCCGGACCGGCCCACGTCGTCGACTATCTGCGGCACGCGGCACGCTCGATCCTGTTCTCCGCCTCCATGCCCCCGGCGGCACTGGCGGCCGGTGTGGCCGCCCTTGACATCATCGAGTCCGAACCCTGGCGCCGGGACCGCGTCCTGAACCTCGCCGAGCGGCTGCGGAACGGACTGGCTCTCCTCGGCTATGACACCGGCCAGTCGGTCACTCCCGTCGTCCCGGTACGGATCGGCGAGGCGGCGGACTGCGCCCGGATGTGGCAGAAGCTCCTCGATGAGGGTGTCTTCACCAACGCGATTGGCGCCCCGGGCGTCCCCGAGGGCCAGTGTGTGATCCGGGTGGCTGTCCAGGCCACCCACACCGACGATCACCTCGCCCGGATCCTGGATGCCTTCGCCGCTGCCCGCCGACGGCCGGTGGCCGGCCCCCGTTCCCCTCAGACGACGGACCAGGAGCCGGTGAGCGCCCGATGACCATCAGCGTCACACCCGTACGAGGCCGCTCCGATACGACGGCCTTCATCCGGCTGCCCTACTCCCTCTACCGGGCGGACCCGCACTGGGTGGCCCCGCTGGAGCGTGAGCGCCGCGACTTCCTCAACCCGCGCCGTAACCCCTTCTACGGCCTGGGCACGGTCCAGCTCTTCCTCGCCCGGCGCGGTGGCATGGTCGTCGGCCGGATCGCCGCCATCGTCGATCCCCGCTTCCAGGACCGGCATGACCCCAAGTGCGGTCAGTTCGGCCTCTTCGAAAGCGTCGATGACGCCGAGGTCGCGGCGGCTCTCTACGGCGCGGCGGCCGACTGGCTGGGCGAGCGCGGCCTCAGCAGGATGCTCGGTCCGCTCAGCTTCTCCACCAACGACGAGTGCGGGGTGCTCGTGGAGGGCTTCGACAGCCCGCCCACCACACTGATGCCGCACAACCCCCCGTACTACAGTCGGCTCTTCACCGACTGCGGGTTCGCCGAGGCCAAGGATCTGCTCTCCTGGCGGATTACGATGCCTCCCGACGGCGAGCCACCCGCCGCCATCCTGCGTGCCGCGGAGCGCGCCCTGGGCGCCCCGGGGGTCCGTGTCCGCCCGCTCGATCCACAGCGCTTCGACGCGGATATGGCGGCCGTCAAGGAGATCTACAACGACGCCTGGGCGGAGAACTACGCATCCGTCCCCATGTCGGACAGCGAATTCGCTTACTGCGTACGGCGGTTGAAGCCCATCCTGAAGCCAGAGCTGCTACAGATCGTGGAGGTGTATGGCGAGCCCGCCGCGTACACGCTGTGGCTTCCCGACACCAACCAGGCCCTGTGCGCCGCCCGTGGCCGTCTCACCAGCTACGGCCTGCCCATTGCCCTCGTCCGCATCACCCGGGCGGGCCGCCGGATCAACCGCACTCGGGCTGTCACCTCCGGGATCAAGGAGGAGCACCGGCTACGCGGTCTGATGGCCGTCCTGCTCACCGAGACCCAGCGCGCCGCGTTCCGGCTCGGCTATACCGAGACCGAGCTCTCCTGGATTCTGGCGGACAACCATCACGCCAACCGCTATGCGCAGGCGTTCGGCGGCAGCCACTTCCGCACGCACCGTCTCTACGAACGCGACCTCGGCGGTCTGCGGTGAGATACCTCATCACCGGTGCCACCGGCTTCATCGGGCGTCGGCTCGTCCACCACCTCGTCGAGCACGGGCATGATGTGACCGCCCTCGTCCGGCGCGAGCTTCGCCTCCCCGGGGTGCGGCTTACGTACGGCGACCTCGCCACCGGCGCCGGACTGGACGCCGCCGTCCAGGACGCCGAGCACGTCATTCACCTCGCCGGAGTCACCAAGGCACCCAGCTCGGCTGGGTACGCCGAGGTCAATACGGAGGGCACCCGGCGGCTCTGCACCGCCCTCGCCCGTCTCCCGCGACCGCCCCGGCTCGTCTACTGCTCCTCCCTCGCCGCCGTCGGCCCCGGACGGCAACGCCGCGCCGACGAGGAACCCACCCCGGTCTCCGCGTACGGCCGCAGCAAACTCGGCGGCGAGCATGCCCTGCGGGAAATCGCCGACCGAGTGCCCGGCGTCATCGTCCGGCCGCCCATCGTCTACGGCCCCGGGGATCACGGATTCCTGCCCCACCTGGTGACTGCGGTCCGCACCGGATTCCTCCCCGCTGTCGGCCGCCCCGGGCCACGCCACTACTCCCTTATCCACGTCGACGACCTGTGCCGCGCCCTGCTCGCCGCCGCCGGCTCCGGCGCACCGGGCGCGGTCTACCACGTCAGCGACGGCACCGAGCACCGCTGGGACCACATCGGCGCCACCGTCGCCACCACCCTCGGCCGTCGCCCGCCCAGGGTCGTGCACATCCCCGTGCCACTGGCCAGGGCAGCCGCACGGACAGTGGGAATGTTCGGCACGTACGCCTTCAACCGCGACAAGGTCAATGAAGCCCGGCAACCCGCCTGGACGTGCGTCAACGGAAGCAGCGTCGGCCAGCTGCGCTTCGCCCCGGCAGTGTCGCTGGCCGATGGGCTGACCACCGCTCTGGCCCCGTATACGCGACCGTAGAACGGAACACAGCTCATGCGCCGACGACTGTCACCCACCGAGCGTCTTGTCTGGGCGGCGAGCGAGGTGCTCCCCGTCAACATCGCTGTCATCAGCCGGGTGCGCGGGCGGACAACCCCCAACCTCCTGCGGGCTGCCCTGGCCGCTGCCCGTCGGCGCCACCCGTTGCTGGGCGTCCGCATCGCGGACCCTGGCCGCTGGCAGGCATGGCTCACCACGGAGGCGGTGCCCGATCCGGAACTACGGGTCATCAAGGCCAGCACACCGGACTGCTGGAGACACGCCGTCGAGGAGGAACTCAGTCGTCCCTTCCAGGCCAGCACCGGCCCCCTGTCCCGTTTCGTCATGGTCGACGCCGGGGACTCCTTCGATCTCATCGGGGTCTACCACCATCTTGTGGCCGATGGCATCTCCGGTTGCTTTGTGCTGCGTGATCTCTTGCGATGGCTCACCGACCCGACGAGCGCCGATATGACGCCTGTCGTCGCCGCGCCCGCCGATGACCTCCTGCCCGACTGCCGCGCTCGCCTCACCGATCTGGTCAAAGCGGCCCGCATGGTACGTGGCGGCGGCCGTCCAACTGCCCCGCAAGGCCCGCTCACCTTCGCCTGCTGGTCCCTCGACGCCCGCGAGACGGCGGCTCTCCTCAGCCGCTGCCGCTCCGAGGGGAGCAGCCTCCAAGCCGCCCTCTGTGCCGCCTTCGCCCGGGCTTTCACGGATCTCGGCTGCCCCGCTACCGCCAGCATCACGGTGCCGGTGGACCTGCGGCGGATTCTGACTCCAGCGGCGGGCGAAGCGGTGGGTCTCTACGCGAGCGCTTTCCGACTACGGGTCAACGGCAACGACCAGTACGACTTCTGGGATACCGCCCGCAGCGTCAGAGCCGATATCCAGCGCCATCTCCGCCCCGAAGAACTCATCTCCTTGATCCGTGGCTGGCGCCTGCTCCCCTTCCTCTCCCGCAGAACCATGGGAGCACTGCTGCGGCGCAGCGAGACCAAACGGTCCCTCTGTGACTTCTCCATCAGCAATATGCGCCCACCCATCGCCGTCGACTATGGAGCCCTGCGCGTTACCGGTCTGTACGGCGCTGGCCACACCAGCTTGTCCGGCACTCCCCTGGTCGCCCTCTTCGGGATCGATGGCCAGCTCTTCTTCGGCGTCACCTCGAAGTCCGGCGCCTACGCCCAAGAGCTCTGTGACCGTGCCACGCTTCACCTCGGGAACGCGGTCTCCGCTACTCCCGCCCCCGGCACGCCGGGCTTGCCTGTCTCCTGACTGTCACAGCCGTCACGATCGCGCGTGTTCCACGTCACAGCCGGTCAACAGCCCCACGCGGCCCTCTCACCCTGTCCTCCTCCGCGCACAGGCTGCTGGTGCATCACCAGTCACCCCCGTGGAGGTGCCCAGACATGACCGACCGACGCCTTTGGTCATACAAGGAAATCGCCGCGCACATCCGGGTCCAGCCGGACACCGTGCGCTCGTACCGCAAACACGGCCTGCTGCCGGCGCCCGATCTGGTGGAGGGAGGAAAGCCCTACTGGTTCGCGGACACGGTCCGCGAGTGGGTCGCCCGCCGACCGGGCCACGGCGGCAGGCAGAAGGCATAGCCCCGACCCCGCACCCAGCTACCACCGGCTCCGGGCGCCGCTGCACCCAGCGGCACCCGGAGCCGCCGCATTCCCCGGGGACCCGATACTTATGGAATACCCGCCGGGGGTATGCTGTTCACTCTGGCAAGGATCGATGCGGCACCCTGGAGAAGTTATGAGTACCGAGCAGTCCAACGTCACCACCACCTACAAGGTCACCGGCATGAGCTGCGGCCACTGCGAGGGTGCGATCTCCTCGGAGCTTTCGGGCCTGGACGGTGTCACCGAGGTGCGAGCCGTCGCCGCGACCGGCCTGGTGACCGTCGTGTCCACGGCCGAGCTCGATGACGAGACCGTACGCGCCGCCGTCGACGAGGCTGGCTACGAGCTCGTCGGGCGGGCCTGATGTACGGCGCGGCCTCCACCGGAACCCCGGCTGCGGCGCCGCCCCTCGCGCGCACCGCCGAAGTTGAGCTGTCGATCGGCGGAATGACCTGCGCGTCCTGCGCGGCCCGGATCGAAAAGAAGCTCAACCGGATGGACGGCGTCAGCGCCACGGTGAACTACGCGACGGAAAAGGCGAAGGTCGCCTACGGGAGCGGGGTCACCGTGGACGATCTCATCGCCACCGTGGAGAACACCGGCTATACGGCCGAGCCTCCACCGCCCCAGGAGACACCGCCGGACGCGGACACCACACCCAGCGGCGAGGCAGACGAGATCGCGCTGCCCCGGCAGCGCTTCCTGGTCTCGCTGGTGCTCTCCGTCCCGGTGATCCTGCTGGCGATGATCCCCAGTCTTCAGTTCGACAACTGGCAGTGGCTCTCGCTGACCCTGGCCGCGCCGGTGGTGGTCTGGGGCGGGCTGCCCTTCCACCGGGCGGCCTGGGCCAACGCCCGGCATGGCGCGGCCACCATGGACACCCTGATCTCGGTCGGTACCACGGCCGCGCTGGGCTGGTCCGTATGGGCGCTGTTCTTCGGACATGCCGGAATGCCGGGAATGCGGCACGGCTTTGACTTCACCGCGTCCCGGGGCGACGCCTCCTCCATGATCTATCTGGAGGTTGCCGCCGGAGTGACCACCTTCATCCTGCTCGGTCGCTTCCTGGAGGCCCGCGCCAAGCGCAGCGCCGGCACCGCCCTGCGTGCTCTGCTGGAGCTGGGCGCCAAGGATGTGGCGGTGCTGCGCGCCGGACGCGAGGTGCGGATACCGGTCGGGCAGCTGTCGGTCGGTGACCACTTCGTGGTCCGGCCCGGTGAGAAGGTCGCCACGGACGGGACGGTGCGTGAAGGAGCGTCCGCCGTGGACGCCTCGATGCTCACCGGCGAATCCGTGCCGGTCGATGTGATGGTCGGCGACAGCGTCACCGGCGCGACCGTCAACGCGGGCGGGCGGCTGGTTGTCGAGGCGACCAGGGTCGGCTCGGACACCCAACTGGCGCGGATGGCAAAGCTCGTTGAGGACGCCCAGAGCGGAAAGGCCGCGGTACAGCGGCTCGCTGACCGGGTCGCCGCGGTCTTCGTGCCGATCGTGCTGCTGCTCTCGCTGGGCACAGTGGCGGCCTGGCTGTGGCTGACGGGCGACCCGAGCGCCGCCTTCACCGCCGCCGTGGCGGTGCTGATCATCGCCTGCCCCTGTGCCCTGGGGCTGGCGACGCCGACCGCGCTGATGGTGGGTACGGGCCGGGGAGCCCAGCTCGGCATCCTCATCAAGGGCCCCGAGGTGCTGGAGTCGACCCGCCGCGTGGACACCGTCGTACTGGACAAGACGGGGACCGTGACCACGGGCCGGATGGCATTGCGGGATGTCTTCACCGCCGACGGTGTGGCCGAGGACGAGCTGCTGCGCCTCGCGGGAGCTCTGGAGCACGCATCGGAGCATCCGATCGCCCAGGCCATCGCGGCCGGGGCCACCGAACGCGCCGGAAGCTTGCCGTTGGCGGAGAACTTTGAGAACGTCGCCGGGCTCGGTGTCCAGGGCGTCGTCGACGGCCACGCGGTCCTCGTCGGCCGGGAGAGGCTGCTGGCGGACTGGTCACTGGAGCTGCCGCCGGAGCTGGCCGCGGCCAAGAACGCCGCCGAGGCGGAGGGCCGTACGGCCGTGGCCGTCGCCTGGGACGGCCAGGCGCGCGGTGTGCTGACCGTGGCCGACACGGTGAAGGAGACCAGCGCGGAGGCCGTACGGGAGCTGCGCGCTCTCGGCCTGTCGCCGGTGCTGCTGACCGGCGACAACGAGGCGGTGGCCCAGGCGGTGGCCCGCGAGGTGAGTATCGACGAGGTCGTCGCCGAGGTCATGCCGGAGGACAAGGTCGCGGTGGTCAAGCGGCTGCAGTCCGAGGGCCGTACGGTCGCCATGGTCGGCGACGGCGTCAATGACGCGGCGGCGCTCGCTCAGGCGGATCTGGGGCTGGCGATGGGGACCGGTACGGACGCCGCGATCGAGGCGGGCGATCTGACTCTGGTACGCGGTGATCTGCGGGTGGCGCCGGACGCGATCCGGCTGTCGCGGCGGACCTTGAGCACCATCAAGGGCAATCTGGTGTGGGCCTTCGGCTACAACGTCGCGGCGCTGCCGCTCGCCGCCGCCGGGCTGCTCAATCCGATGATCGCGGGGGCCGCGATGGCCTTCTCCTCGGTCTTCGTCGTAACGAACAGCCTCCGGCTGCGCGGCTTTCGCTGAGGCCTGAACGCGAGGGCCTGAACGCACGAGAACGCCCCGTCGCGAGTCCCCCCACGGGCCCGTTGACGGGGCGTTCTCTTTCCCGGTCGGATTCCCCCCACGGGACCCGAGCCGGGGGCCTGCTGGCTGCGCGTACATACAGGGTGGCCGCTCAAAGCTCCCCGGCACATCAGCCCTTGCATGGCATCAGCTCCGCCGGGTGCGGATGCCACAAGGTGAGACCCACGACCCCTACGATCGGTTGTACACCCACCCCCTGTGACCTACATCACCAAGCCCCAGTGGGGACTCCCCTAACCCACCCCTTCCCAGAACTGGGGGCTGCCGCCCCCAGACCCCCACCCTGTTGTGGGCACTCGGTCCGCCCGAGGGGCGGAACGGGTGGGCACAACACCCGGCCACCGGCCCGCACCCGGCCACCCCCGGGGCCCCGGGGCAAAGCCCCGGTTCCCGGGAAGGGGCGGGAATGGGGAAACCACCCCCGGCACCCCGCAGCCGGGCGAAGCCCCGCCACGCGGCGCAGCCGCACACCGGCACAGCCGGGAAGAGGCGGGAATTGGGGGAACCCACCCCGGCACCCCGCACCCGGGGCGAAGCCCCGCCGCGCGGCGGAGCCGCATACCGGCACAGCCGGGGAGGGGCGGGCCAAGGGCGCGAGGGGGAAACGCGAGGGCCCCGGTTCGCCAGGAACCGGGGCCCTCAGCGCGGCAGCCAGCCGCTCAGCGCTGCTCAACCGGAACGTAGTCCCGCTGCACCACACCGGTGTAAATCTGCCGCGGGCGCCCGATCCGAGCCCCCGGCTCCTTGATCATCTCGTGCCACTGAGCGATCCACCCCGGCAGCCGCCCCAGCGCGAACAGCACCGTGAACATGCTGGTCGGGAAGCCCATCGCCCGGTAGATCAGCCCGGTGTAGAAATCGACGTTCGGGTAGAGGTTGCGCTCGACAAAGTACGAGTCGCTGAGCGCGTGCTCCTCCAGCCGCAGGGCGATGTCCAGCAGCTCGTCGGACTTGCCGAGCGCGGAGAGGACATCGTGCGCCGCCGCCTTGATGATCTTCGCCCGAGGGTCGAAGCTCTTGTAGACGCGGTGCCCGAAGCCCATCAGGCGGACACCTTCCTCCTTGTTCTTCACCTTGCGGATGAAGCTGTCGACATCGCCGCCATCACGCTTGATGCTCTCCAGCATCTCCAGCACAGCCTGGTTGGCGCCGCCGTGCAGCGGACCCCAGAGGGCGCTGATGCCCGCGGAGATCGAGGCGAACATATTCGCCTGGGAGGAGCCGACGAGCCGCACGGTGGAGGTCGAGCAGTTCTGCTCGTGGTCCGCGTGCAGGATCAGCAGCTTCTCCAGCGCGCTGACCACGACCGGGTCCAGCTGGAACTCCTCGGCGGGCACCGAGAAGGTCATCCGCAGGAAGTTCTCCACATAGCCCAGGTCATTGCGCGGGTAGACCACCGGGTGGCCGATGGCCTTCTTGTAGGCATAGGCCGCGATCGTCGGCAGCTTGGCGAGCAGCCGGATCGTGGAGAGGTCGCGCTGCTCCTCATCGAAGGGGTTGTGGCTGTCCTGGTAGAACGTCGACAGTGCGCTGACCACGGAGGACAGCATCGCCATCGGGTGTGCGTCCCGGGGGAAACCGTCGTAGAAACGCTTGACATCCTCGTGCAGGAGGGTGTGCTGGCTGATCTTGTTACGGAAGCCCACGAGCTCATCGACGGTGGGCAGCTCGCCATTGATCAGCAGATAGGCCGTCTCAAGGAAAGTGCCGCGCTCGGCAAGCTGCTCAATGGGGTAGCCGCGATAGCGGAGGATGCCCTGCTCACCGTCGAGGTAGGTGATCGAGGATTTAACGCCAGCGGTATTGCCATAGCCGGTATCCAGGGTCACCAGACCGGTCTGGGCACGGAGCTTGCCGATGTCGAAGCCACGGTCGCCGACCGTGCTGTCCACCACCGGGTAGCTGTACTCGCCATCTCCGTACCGCAGTACTACTGCGTCGTCGCTTGCGCGGTGTTCGCTCACGTCATCCCTCACCGACGTAGTGCCTCTTCTTCGAGGTGCCCTGACTGCCTCCACTGTCCCGCATTTGATGCCGTGCGGTGCACTCGGGGTCGGCCAAAGGGCTCCTAAATGGCACGGAGTGCCGCCTGAAAGCTACGCGCCGCCGACCGCGCCACGCAATCGGTAGGCCAGGGCGGTCCCGCGCCGACCGGCTGAGACGGTCCGTACGGCCTGGCCAAGCGCCTTTCGGGAGCCCACCAGCACCACTAGACGCTTCGCCCGGGTGACGGCCGTATAGAGCAAGTTTCGCTGAAGCATCATCCACGCGCCCGTGGTGACCGGAATCACCACGGCCGGGTATTCGCTGCCCTGGGAGCGGTGGATGGTCACCGCGTAGGCATGGGCCAGCTCATCCAGCTCATCGAAGTCATACGGCACCTCCTCGTCCTCGTCCGTCAGCACGGTCAGCCGCTGATCGTCGAGGTTGATGCCGGTGACCACACCGACGGTGCCGTTGAAGACACCATTGGCACCCTTCTCATAGTTATTACGGATCTGCGTTACTTTGTCCCCTACCCGGAAGACCCGCCCTCCGAAGCGCTTTTCGGGCAGTTCCGGCCGGGCCGGGGTGACGGCCTGTTGAAGCAGGCCGTTGAGGGTCCCCGCGCCCGCCGGGCCACGGTGCATCGGCGCCAGCACCTGGACATCCCGGCGCGGGTCCAGACCGAACTTGGCGGGGATACGGCGGGCGGCCACATCGACGGTGAGCCGCCCGGCCTCCTCGGTGTCCTCCTCGGCGAAGAGAAAGAAATCCGGCATCCCCTGGGTGATGGGCGGCACCCCGGAGTTGATGCGGTGGGCGTTGGTCACCACCCCGGACTGCTGGGCCTGCCGGAAGATCCGGGTGAGCCGCACGGCCGGGACGGGCCCGCCGTCTGCGAGCAGATCCCGCAGCACCTCGCCCGCGCCGACCGAAGGCAGCTGGTCGACATCGCCCACCAGCAGCAGATGGGCGCCCGGCGGCACCGCCTTGATCAGCTTGTTGGCGAGCAGCAGATCCAGCATCGACGCCTCATCGACGACGACCAGATCGGCGTCGAGCGGACGGTCCCGGTCATACGCCGCGTCGCCGCCCGGCTTGAGCTCCAGCAGCCGGTGCACGGTGGATGCCTCCGCCCCGGTCAGCTCCGCCAGCCGCTTGGCGGCCCGCCCGGTGGGGGCCGCCAGGACGACCTTGGCCTTCTTCGCCCGGGCCAGCTCGACCACCGACCGCACGGTGAAGGACTTACCGCAGCCGGGACCGCCGGTGAGCACCGCGACCCGCTCGGTCAGCGCCAGCTTCACCGCGTCCCGCTGCTCGGGGGCGAGATCCGCCCCGGTGCGCTGGGCGAGCCAGGCCAGGGCCCGCTCCCAGTCGACGTCCGCGAAGGCGGGGATACGGTCCTCCGGGGCCCGCAGCAGCCGCAGCAGCTGGGCGGCGAGCGAGATCTCGGCCCGGTGGAAGGGCACCAGATAGACCGCGGAGATGGTGCGCGCCCCCGCTGGGTCAGCCGCGGCCTGCGGGTCGGGCACCTGCTCCCGTACGACCCCCTCCTCCTCACCCGCCAGCTCCCCGAGGCAGTCGATGACCAGGCCGGTGTCCACCTGGAGGAGCTTGACGGCGTCCGCGATCAGCTGTTCCTCGGGGAGATAGCAGTGCCCCTGATCGGTGGACTGGGACAGCGCGTACTGCAGCCCGGCCTTCACCCGCTCCGGGCTGTCGTGGGGTATACCGACCGACTGGGCGATGCGGTCGGCGGTGAGGAAGCCAATGCCCCAGACCTCGGCGGCCAGCCGGTAGGGCTGGTTCCGCACCACGGAGATGCTCGCGTCGCCGTACTTCTTGTAGATACGGACGGCGACAGAGGTGGAGACCCCGACCCCCTGCAGAAAGACCATCACCTCCTTGATGGCCTTCTGCTCCTCCCAGGCAGCCGCGATCTTGTCCGTCCGCTTGGGACCGAGCCCGGGCACCTCGATCAGCCGCTTGGGGTCCGCCTCGATGACATCCAGGGTGTCGGTGCCGAAGTGGTCGACGATCCGCTCGGCGATCCGCGGACCGATGCCCTTGATCAGGCCTGAGCCGAGATAGCGCCGGATACCCTGCACGGTGGCGGGCAGCACGGTGGTGTAGTTCTCGACGGTGAACTGACGGCCGTACTGCGGGTGCGAGCCCCAGCGGCCCTCCATCCGCAGCGATTCCCCTGGCTGCGCGCCCAGCAGCGAGCCGACGACCGTGAGCAGATCGCCATCGTGGCCCCGGTCCTTCCGCTTCAGCGGCGCGATCCGCGCCACGGTGTATCCGTTGTCCTCATTGGCGTAGGTGATGCGCTCAAGGACCCCCTCGAGCACCGCGGGTGGGAACGACATGTCACTGACGGTAGCGCCCTCCTCTGACAGAGCCGTCCTCGATACACTGCGTTGCCAGAAACGATCTCTCTGTATCGCTTCCTGACACCGTCGTCACTCTCAACTGCCGCCCACTGCAAGGAAAACGCAGCATGAGCAAGAAGAAGAGCACGACCCCCACCACAGCACTCGTCACCGCTCTTGTCACAGCCCTCGCACTCGCGCTCGCCGGTTGTGGCTCCGAAAATGCCGAAGGGACCAGCCCCAGCGCCGGGAAACCGTCCGCCATCACCCTGGGTCTGTCCATATCCGACCTCGACACCCCCTTCTTCGCCGAACTGCTGGCGGGCGCCCAGGCCGAGGCGAAGGCCCAAGGGGTGAGCCTGCGCGTGCGGGACGCGCGCGATGAGGTGTCCCGGCAGCGGCAACATCTGCTGGAGTTCACCGAGCAGAGCCTCGACGCGGTCGTCATCAACGCGGTGGACGCCGTCAAGGCGGCACCCGGGGTGAAGGACATCGGTAATGCGGGCATACCGGTGATCGCCGCCGATCGCATGATCGACAGTTCGGCTGTCGTCTCCACCGTCGCCTCCGACAATGTCCCGGGAGGGCAGCTGGCCGCTGAGGCCCTGGCCGAGGAGCTGGAGGGCGAAGGCACCGTCGTGGTGCTGCGCGGCGGCCCCGGCATCTCGGCCTCCCGGGACCGTGGCAAGGGCTTCACGGACGGGCTGAAGAAGTACCCGGACATCAAGATCGTGAACACGAAGGTGGCCGGCTTCGACCGGGATGAGGGCGAGAGAGCCATGGCCGGTCTGCTGGCGGCCCATCCCGACCTCAGCGGGGTCTTCGCGGAGAACGACGAGATGGCGCTCGGCGCCCTCAAGGCGCTGGGCTCCAAGGCGGGGAACGACGGGGACAAAGTACGGGTCGTGGGTTTCGACGGCACTCCGGCCGGGCTGCGGGCCATTGAGACGGGCACCCTCGCCGGGTCCGTGGCGCAGCAGCCGAAGGAGCTCGGCAAGGTCGCGGTGCGCAACGCCGTACGCGCGGCCCGGGGCGAGCCCGTGGACGCCGAGATCCTGGTACCGGTGCGGGTGGTCAACAGCCGGAACATCAGCGAGTTCAGCTGAACCGCGAGGGGCCCGGCCGCCTGGCGGCCGGGCCCCTCGTCTCCCCCTCGACCTCCGTGGTTCTCCCCTCCCAGGAGGTCCTACGGCGGGTTAGACCCACGACCGTCCGAAAGGGTTGTACGACGGTACGTAATTTTTTTCCGGGAATCTCCATCGGCCTCAAGATGCCGCCGAACGGGGACAGCTCTAGCGTTTGCCCTATGACTGATCAAGCACTGGAAGGCGACGTACTGGATGAACTGGGCCCGGACCGGATCCAGGAGATAGCCGACATCCTCGGTACGGATACCGCAGGGGCCATAGAGGTGATCCGCACCTCCCTGGCCTACGTCAGCAGCGCCTTCGGCAGGACCGCGACCACCGGGGACAGGACCAAGGCGCTCACCCACCCCGCGGCCGAGTCGGTGGTTCACAAGACCGGACTCCCGGACGAGGCGGTGGTCGCCGCCATGGAGCGGCTGGTCCCGATCATGCTGACCGTGCTCGACAGACGCGGTAGCGCCTGACCGCGCACCGTTACGGCACGGGCCTTGTCGGACAGTACCGGCATCTGATCCTGTGACCCCATGCGACTGGCTTTCTCCACCCTCGGCGCCCCTGGCCTGCCCATACGCGATGTGGTGCGGCTCGCCGCGGACTGCGGCTTCCATGGGGTCGAACTGCGGGCGCACCCCGAGGAGCCGGTGCGTCCCGGGCTGACGCTGAACCAACGGGTGGACGTGGTGGAGGCGTTCAGGAGCGCCGATATCCGGATCCTCGCCCTGGCCGGTTACACCCATGTCGCCGAGCCCGGCGCGGACGAGCCGGTGCTCGCTGAGATCCGCCAGCTGCTGGAGCTGGCCCGGGATCTGGGCGCCCGGTATATCCGGGTCTTCCCGGGCGGTGGGGACAGCTCCCCGGTGGAGGGCGAGGCCACCGCCGCCCGGCGGCTGGGGGAGGTCGCGCCCTACGCCGCCGATCTGGGCGTGCGGGTGCTGCTGGAGACCCATGACTCACACCGCACCGGCGCCGCGGCGGTCCGCTGTGTGCAGCCGGTGGGGCACGGCAGCGTCGGCGTGCTCTGGGATGTACTGCACACCTGGCTGGGGGGCGAAGCCCCGGCGACCACCCATGAGCTGCTCGCCCCGTATCTCGGCTATGTGCAGGTGAAGGACATCGCCGCCGCCGGGGACACCACACCGCTGCCGCCGGGCACCGGCGTGCTGCCCCTCGCCGAGGTGATCGGGCTCCTCAGCCGCGCGGGCTGGGACGGCTGGCTGTGCTGGGAGTACGAGAAGCGCTGGTATCCCCGGATTCCGGAGCTGGCCGGGCTGTTGCCCGCCGCCCGGGCCCATCTGCTGCGCCTGCTCGCGGGCTGCGCGGACCACGCAGATCACGAGGACTCCCCTGAATGACCCGTGGGCCCGCCCCGAAGGCATCCGCGCACAGCTGAATGAACCAGCGCAGCCCGGGCACGATCAGCAGCCAGCCCAAGAGTGCCCAGCCAAGGTGGAGATGGCCGAGCATCCGGCCAACCGCCGCGACCCCCTCAGCCCGTACCGCTCCATCGTCCGACTCATAGGTGATACGCCGCAGCGCCCGTGGATGCTCCTCGGCGGGGACGAGCCGCAGCCCGGCCGGCCGGCGCCGCGCCACCCAGCGGCCAAAGGCGCTGCACGGACCACAGCTCCGCGCGACATACAGCCGGGCGGCCGCGGTGCCGGACCACGGCCGCCAGCGGGGCAGCCAGGGCCGTACCCCGGCGCGATACGCCGTCCACCGCTCACCGTGCTCCGTACGGAGCCGGGCACCCTCATGCCAGTCGGCGAGCCCGGCGCCATAGGCGAAGGCGGTACCGGCGGCGGCCAGCAGCCGCCAGTCGGTGGCCAGCACCCCGATCAGTCCATAGCTGAGCACGATGGACAGCTGCATCGGGTTCCGTACATACGCGTACGGCCCGCTGGTGACCAGCCGTTTCGGTGGGTCGTACGGGAGGGGTGTGCCGCCGCCCCGCTGAACGAACTCCCGTACCGCGACGGCCCCCAGAAGCAGCGGCAGTGCGACCAGCTGAACGGTGAGCGAGAGCCCGGCAGCGCCGCCCGACAGCCGCGGGGCGGCGAGGGCGAGCGGCAGCGCGAGCATCAGGGCACCGCTGAGCAGCAGCTGTGCCCCGGCTCGCCAGACCAGCCGCTGGGACCGCAGCGTCCAGCGGGCGAGCAGCAGCCCGGGAAGCAGAGCAGCGGCGATGGCCAGCGCCTCACCCAGCAACCAGGCATCACCGAGCCGGACCACGGGCCCGGTGAGCGGCATCGCCAGCAGATCCAGCCAGCCCAGCACGGCGACCGTCAGCGGCAGCGGCAGCCGGTCGGCACCCAGCAGCACGGGCAGCGCGCCCCACAGCAGCGCCCAGCCGAGCAGCAGATCCACCGGCAGTCCGGCCACCGCACCGCCCTTCACATCGAAGCTCCACCAGCCCATGGACACCGCCACCAGATTGACGGCGGGCAGCCAGGCCAGATTCCAGCCGGTGGCCAGCAGCGCGGCGGCCAGCGCCCGCTCACCAGGGGGTCGCCGGGCCGCGGCGAACGCGGTCGCCAGCAGCGGCACAAAGAGACAGCCAGCACGGACGAGGCCCAGGTCAGCGCCGGTCATCGCCGCTCCCCCGCTCCTTCCGGGGTGAAGGTGTCGGCGAGATAGGCGGCGGCCTGCGTCATGCCGTACTGCTGAATCGGGCCGAAGTACCAGCCGGGGTCGAAGGTGCGCTGGTAGTCGAGTGTCCAGGTCATCTCGGTGGCGCGGCCACCGGCCGTGGACCGCCAGCGGACCTCGGCGGTGCGCAGATTGAGCCAGCGGGCGAGGGTGCTGTCCTGCCGGACATCGAAGACCACCCGTCCGGGCTCGCTCTCGGTGATCACCAGCCGCATGGAGCGCGGGGTGGTCGTGGCGCCGATACCCAGGGTCTTACGTGGATTGAAGGTGATCAGCCGCTGATCGCCGGTCTCCAGCCCGGCGCCGGTGGCCCGCTGGGGCTTGGGGAACGGAATCTGCCGGAGGAAGACCGGCTCGGGGTCGGCGAAACGGGGTGGTGCGGCGAGCGCCCGCGCCAGCTCGTCGGGGGTGGCGGAGACCGTACGGGTCACGCTGGCGGTGTTGTCGCGGGGCAACTCGTAGACGCCGCTGCCCTCCAGGGCGAGGCCGAGTACGGCGATCAGCGGGACGGCTGCGAAGGCGTGGAACCGGTCGTCGTAGCGCCGGAGCTTGTCCGCGAGGGCGCCTATGACCGCCGCGAACAGAAAGAACAGCGGCGCTGCCATGACCAGGCAGATCACTCCCTCACCCAACATCGCACCGGCCAGCGTGAGCCCCACCGCGGTGCAGGCGAGCGCGGTGCCGGTGACGCTCTTCGGGCGGGCCCACAGGGCGATCGCCAGACCGATGAAGGCGGGCATCCCCACATAGAAGAGCGCCGTCTGTTCCAGCTTTCCGGCGTGCAGCATCTGATACAGCAGCATGGCGCCGAAGAGCACCGCCAGCACCCCGACCAGGGTCCAGCGCGCCCGGGAGGGCCGCTGCCGCTCCTCCCCCCGGTCCTCCCCCTCCGGCTCGCCCGCACCCGGACCCTCGCCCGCACCCTCGACTATGCCGTTCTCGTCCATGACCCACCGCCCCTTCATTTTTCATCGACCGGTTTAATCAAGCGATTAAACCGTATGATGAAGCACGGCGAGAGGAAGGTCAAATGGCAGAGGACACCAAGGACCGGCTCATCGAGGCGGCGGCGACCGTGCTCACCACGCACGGCTATGGCGGCACCAGTGCGCGCACCATCACCAAGGAGGCCGGGGTCAACTCGGCGCTGGTCTTCTACCACTTCGGCGGTGTCGACCAGCTGCTGCTCGCCGCGCTCGACCGCTCCTCCGCCGACCGGATGGCCAGACACCGGGCCACCGTCGCCGAGGTGCGCACCCTGGAGGAGCTGGCCGAGGCAGCCGCCCAGATCTACCAGGACGATCTCGAAGGCGGACACATCACGCTCTTCACCGAGCTGGTCGCCGCCGCGCTCGCCAAGCCCGAGCTACGTACCGAGGTCACCAAACGGGCCGAACCCTGGATGGAGTTCATTGAGACCACCCTGGAGCGGGTGATCGGCGGCACCCCGCTCGCCAAGCTCACTCCGCCGCGCGATCTGGCGAACGCGGCGATCACCTTCTACCTGGGCGTCAATCTCTTCACCGTGCTGGACGCCGACCGGTCCCGTACCGACTCGGTCTTCGCGATGGCCCGGCGGCTCGCCCCGCGCGCCAGGCTGCTCACCATGCGCCTGCCCCGACGACGGCCCAAATCGCCCGGGGCGGAACCTGGTTAGGCCACCGTACGTCCCACCAAGGTGCCCCGGAGGGCTACCGCGGTGCGGTGTCGGCCTCGCTACTGGCGGCGTCGCTGACCATCCTCTCCCCCGCCTCGCGGCCGGGCACTCCGCCACCGGCGCGCACCTCCGATGTGCCGGTGGCGGACCCGCGCGGCGGCGCAGTGCGGCCACCTCGCGCTCCCGGCGCACCACCGGCTAATCAGTACATATGCCGGGCGCCCCTGGCGAGTCGCCGCTTGGCAGGTCACGCTGGACGGGGCGAGCGGGGGGACATGCGTATGCGGATCCATCGGGTGCGGGCTGCCGTGGCAAGTGCGGTGCTGCTGGCGCTGGCGGGAGTCACCGGCTGCACACAGCAGGCCCGTGGCGCACCCGGGGACGAGGTCACCCGGTCTGCTGCGACATCTGACCCTCGCGCGGTCTTCCTCGACGACGGCGAGTGCGGCACCCGCGAGCGCAGACACTTCCGGCAGGTGCCCTGCGACAGCGAACGGGCGGTCGCCCAGGTGATCGCCCGGCATCAGGGCCGCCAGCAGGACGGTCCGCGCTGCCCGGCCCGTACGGACTTCGTCCTGCGTGTCGACGACCAACACCAGGTGGGCTACGCCTGTATGCGCAAACTGCGGCCCCCGCATCCGGGCGACCCGGGCAGGGGCGGCGGGCCGCGCACCATCGCTCAGGACTGTGTCTACACCGCACGCAAGGGCCAGGTGAAGGAGACCGCGTGCGATGGCTCGGGGCAGCATCCACCCGAGTACCGGATAACCAAGATCGTGCCGAAGCGCTCCGGCTGCCCCGCGGACACGGCACTCTATGTGGATGTCGGCGGCAGCGCACCGGTGGGCTGCGCCCGGCCGTATCGAGGCTGACCGGGCGCAGCGATTCCCTACGGCAGAGCCGGGGGCCGCTTGTCGACCATCGGCTTGTCGAGCTTCGGGTCATGCGGGACCAGCGGCTGAGGTGACGCCGAGCGCATCGACGGCTCCGCGTAGTCCTGGCCGGCCCAGCGCAGCAGCGTACGGGTTGCCGCCAGCCGGTCGTCCTGTTTCAGCCTGGCGATGTTCGCACCGTGGTTGGCGCCGGGCGCGACATAGATATGCGTGTCCTTGCCGTGCTTTCCCACCCGGAAGGGCTCGGCGCGCCAGGGGTCGTTCTCACCGTTGATGAAAAGCATCTCCGAAGAGCGCTTGTACACCCACCTGTCGATGTCGCGCATCGCCCTCTTGTCGAAGGACGGCATCGGGATGTCACGCGGCACCACATTGCGCGGGTGCTGGATCCCCGGGTAGCGCAGCAGGCCGTCCAGCTGCGGGGTCTGCACGGTGGGCCAGCCGAGCTGGGTACCGGCCTGGTAGTAGTACGGAGCGTACGGCGACACGCCCTGGTCGGTGCCGAAGTCAAAGCCCACGACCCTGTCCATGAACGCGTACAGCTCATCGGTGGGCACATCGGGGTCCGGCACATCCTTGCACTGTGCCTCGTCCTGGTACTGCCAGAAGGCCCACACCAGGTCCAGCGCGAGCACCTCGTACGCCCGGTCCGCCGACCCGTACAGATCGAAGGTGTAGCCCTCGTCCGTGGCCCACTTCTCGTACCGCTCGACCATCTCGTCGCGCCGTACCAGCGACTCCCGCTCCACGGCGGCGAGCCGCTTGCGGCATTCGGGCGTGGAGACACCGGCGAAGAACCGGTCGTAGGACGAGTCTTCCTTGTTCCGCACATTGTTGGGCGCGACATAGGCGACCGTGCCGTCCATGTCCTGCGGGTAGAAGCGACGGTAGTACGTCGCCGTCATACCGCCCTTACTGCCGCCGGTGGACACCCACTTCTGGTCGTAGATCCCGCTGAGCGCGGTGAAGATCCGGTGCTGGTCGCTGGCCGCCTGCCAGATGTCCAGCTTGGTCCAGTCCGCGGGGTCGGGGCGGGACGGCGAGAAGAACCGGTACTCCATGGAGACCTGGTTGCCGTCCACGATGCGGGTCGGCTCACTCCGCGACGGGTTGGTGCGCAGCCCGTATCCGGAGGTGAAGAAGACGGTGGGCCGGTCCTCGGACTTGTGCAGGATGGATATCCGCTGCTTGAAGGTGCCCAGCTTGGGCTGCCGATGGTCAATCGGCTGCTCATAGTTGAGGACGAAGTAGCGGTACCCCTCGACCGGCTTCTCCTCGACGAGGCTCATGCCCTCGATCGCGAGGATCCGGTCCTTGATGTCGGTCTTCGCCGCGGTGGCGGCACCCGCCGACGCGGTGCCGAGGCTCGCCGTGCCGATGAGCACGACGAAGGCCAGCACCCATCTGAGTGCTTTACGCATACGTAACTCCCCTGGTTCGCAAAGGTCGTCGCGAACCTATCGGCGCAACTACCCTCACGCCACCCCCACTTACCCGCCAGCCCTCGGCGGCCTTCCCCAGCCCCGCCCCTTCCCGGCTCTACCGATATGCGGCCCCGCCGCGTGGCGGCACTTCGCCCGGTTGCGGAGGTGCCGGGGTGGGTTTCCCCGTATCCCGCCCCTTCCCGGAACCGGGGCTTCGCCCCGGGGCCTCGGGGGTGGCCGGTGCGGGCCGGTGGCCGGGTGTTGTGCCCACCCACAGCCCCTCGCGGGGCTGCGAGTGCCCACAACACTCGGGGGTCTGGGGGCGGAGCCCCCAGGTTCGGGAAGGGTGGGTCAGGGGAACTCCCACCTCGGGCCGTACCGCATACGCTCGGCCCATGACCGACAAGCCGCTGGCCACCGGCCCGCGCCAGATGGCGCTGCTCGCCTTCGACCAGGTGCCCGAGGGGACATTCCCCTCGGCCTATGTCCTGGTCGCGCTCTGGCACCAGGAGCGGCTGCTCCTGGTGCATGTGCGGCACCGCGACTGCTGGGAGCTCCCCGGCGGCGGGATCGACCCCGGCGAGACGCCACGGGAGGCGGCCGTAAGGGAGCTGTACGAGGAGAGCGAGCAGCGCGTCGCCCCCGACGCGCTGCGGTTCGTCGGCTACGCGACCACCGCCATCGGCCCGGACCAACTCGTCCTGCGCGGCGCCGTCTTCACCGCCGAGACCACCGACCCGCAGCCGTTCCTCCCCAATGACGAGATCGCCGCGGTCCACTGGCGCGAGACAGCCGAAGAACCCCCGGGTACCGCCCGCGTCCAGACGGTCGACACCTATCTGGCCGCCCTCACCCGCCCCTGAGCCCCCTCAACGCCCTGAGCCCCCCGAAACCCCTGTCCCATGAACGTCCGCCACAGCTCCGCGTAGGGGCCCTCCCGCGCCACCAGCTCCGTGTGAGTGCCGTCCTCCACCACCCGGCCGTGGTCGAGGACCACCACCCGGTCCGCGCGGGCCGCCGTGGTGAGGCGGTGGGCCACCACCAGGGTCGTGCGGCGCCCCGCCAGCCGGTCCGTGGCCTGGTTGACCAGCGCCTCGGTCGCCAGGTCCAGCGCGGCCGTGGCCTCGTCCAGCAGCAGAATGCCGGGGTTGACGAGCTCCGCGCGGGCGAGCGCGATGAGTTGGCGCTGGCCGGCCGACAGATTACGGCCACGTTCGGAGACCGGATGCAGGTAGCCCTCGGAGAGGGAGGCGATCATGTCGTGGGCGCCGACCGCGCGGGCGGCGGTCTCCACTTCGGCGTCGGTGGCGTCCGGACGGCCATAGGCGATGGCGTCGCGGACCGTACCGGGGAAGAGGTAGGGCTCCTGGGGGACGACGCCCAGGCGCTGACGGTAGCCGGTGAGGTCCAGATCCCGTAGGTCCATGCCGTCCGCCAGGACCGCGCCCGAGGTGGGGTCGTAGAACCGGGCGACCAGCTTGACCAGGGTGGACTTGCCCGCACCGGTCTCGCCAACAAAGGCGACCGTCTGTCCGGCGGGAATGGTCAGATCGATATCGGAAAGCGCCTCTTTCTCTCCGTCTGTCTTCCCGACTGGCTCCCCGTCTGCCTCGCCGCCCGGACTCATCGAGCCGCCGTAGCGGAAGCTGACCTGCCGGAAGGTGACTTCACCACGGAGGGAGTCAACGGGACGCGCTCGCCGGGCCGCCGGTGTCGTTGTCTCTTCCCGCAGCAGCTCCTGAATACGGCCGAGGGAGACCGCCGCCTGCTGGTAACCGTCAAAGACCTGGGAAAGCTGCTGCACAGGCGCGAAGAACAGCTCGATATACAGCAGATAGGCGACCAGCCCACCCGCTGTCAGGGTCCCGGCGCTCACCCGGCCCGCGCCGACGATCAGTACCGCGGCCGTCGCCAGCGAGGCCAGCAGCTGGACGAAGGGGAAGTAGACCGAGATCAGCCACTGGCCACGCACCCGGGCCCGCCGGTAGCCGTCGCTGCGTTCGGCGAAGCGGTCCGCGCCAAGGTCCTCACGGCGGAAGGCCTGCACCATACGGAGACCGGCGACCGACTCCTGCAGGTCCGCGTTGACGACGCTGACCCGCTCACGCGCCAGCTCATAGGCCCGGACGCTGTGCCGCCGGAAGAAGACCGTGCCGATGATCAGTGGCGGAATGGTGGCGAAGACCACCAGGGCGAGCTGGACGTCGATCGCCAGGAGGGCGACCAGGATGCCCAGGAAGGTGAGCAGCGAGACGACCGCCGTCACCAGACCGGTCTGCAGGAAGGTGGACAGGGCGTCCACATCCGTCGTCATCCGGGTCATGACCGCGCCGGTCAGGTGGCGCTCGTAGTAGTCGAGCCCAAGCCGCTGTAGCTGCGCGAAGATCTTGACGCGCAGCGCGTAGAGCACCCGTTCACCGGTGTGCCCGGTGAGCCGCATCGCGGTGAACTGCGCGGCCCACTGGCCGATGACGACCAGCAGCGCCAGCGCGGCGGCGAGCCAGACCGCGCCCAGGGCGGCCCGCTCCACGCCCTCGTCGATGCCGTGCCGGATCAGGATGGGCAGCAGCAGCATCGCGATGGCGTCGAGGGCGACAAAGGCGAGGGCGACCGTGAGCGGTGCGCCGAAGCCGCGCAGCAGCCTGCGCAGGCCATACGATTCCTCGCGGCGTTCGGCCGCCGCCTCATCCACATCAGGGGTGTCGTTGGCGGGCGGCAGTGCGGCCACCTTGGCCAGCAGCTCGGGGCTGCCGGGCAGATTGGCCATCTCGGCGGCGAAGCTGCCGGGGCGGCCGCTCTGCGCGGCCGCGGTGCCACGGCCATCGGCGCCGACGGCCGACTGTGCGGAGCCGTTCTTACGGACCCATAGCTCGGGGGAGACGCCGTCGACGCGGCGGTGCTCATCGTGGGACGCCTGCCCGGCCGGGTCACGCTCGATCTGGCCCAGCTCATCGGGGTCGGTCAGCAGCCTGCGGTAGAGCGCGCAGCGCGCGGTGAGCTCCTCATGGGTGCCGACATCGGCGAGCCGTCCGCCGTCCAGGACGGCGATCCGGTCGGCGAGGGCCAGCGTGGACTGGCGGTGGGCGATCAGCAGGGTGGTGCGGCCCGCCATGACGCTCCGCAGCGCCTCGTGGATCTCATGCTCGATCCGGGCGTCAACGGCGGAGGTGGCGTCGTCGAGGAGCAGCAGCCGGGGGTCGGTCAGAATCGCCCGGGCCAGGGCGATGCGCTGCCGCTGGCCACCGGAGAGGGTGAGCCCCTGCTCCCCGACCGTTGTCTCATATCCCTGGGGCAGCTGCGAGATAAAGCCGTCGGCCTGGGCCGCGCGGGCCGCCGCCCGTATCTGCTCATCGTCCGCACCCGGTGCGCCGAAGGCGATGTTCTCGCGTATCGACTCGGAGAACAGGAAGCTGTTCTCCGGCACCAGCCCGATGGCGGAGCGCAGCGAGCCCAGCGTCAGATCGCGCACATCGTGGCCGCCGACCCGCACCGCGCCGCCGGTCACGTCGTAGTAGCGGGGCAGCAGCAGGGAGACGGTGGACTTGCCGCCGCCGCTGGTGCCGACCACGGCGACGGTCTCGCCGGGCTCGATCCGCAGGCTGAAACCGTCCAGCACCGGGTGCTCCGGATCGTAACCGAAGGTGACATGGTCGAATTCGACCGAGGCGTCGGCCGCCGCGGGCAGCTCATGGGCGTCCGCCCGCTCGGCCATCCGTGGCTCGGTGTCGATGAGGTCGAAGACCCGCTCCACACCGGCCCGTGCCTGCTGGCCGATGGTCAGCATCATGGCGAGCATCCGGACCGGCCCGACGAGCTGCGCGAGATAGGTCGAGAAGGCGACGAAGGTACCCAGGGTGATCTGCCCCCGTACGGCCATCCAGCCGCCGAGCGCCAGCATGGCGACCTGGCCGAGCGAGGGGATGGACTGCAGGGCGGGGGTGTAGCGGGCGTTCAGCCGTACGGTGCGCATCCGGGCGGCGAAGAGGGTGCGGCTGATGTCACGCAGCTTCTGGGTCTCCTGCCGCTCCTGACCGAAGCCCTTCACCACCCGTACGCCCGTGACGGCCCCGTCCACCACCGAGGCCACGGCTCCGGCCTGCTGCTGGGCGTACCAGGTGGCGGGGAAGAGGCGGATGCGGCTCAGATTGGCGATCCACCACAGCAGCGGGAAGACGGCGAGCGAGACCAGGGTGAGCAGCGGTGACAGGCTGACCATCACGACCAGTGCGACGGCGAAGAGCAGCACATTGCCGATCATCATCGGCACCATGAAGAGCAGGCTCTGTACGAGCTGGAGGTCGCTGGTGCCCCGGCCGACGACCTGGCCGGTGGACAGCTCGTCCTGGCGGCGCCCGTCGAGCCGGATGATCGCCCGGTACATCTCGGTGCGCAGATCGTGCTGGACGTCCAGTGCCATCCGGCCGCCGTAGTAGCGGCGCAGATAAGTCAGCCCGTAGATCACCAGCGCGGCGGCGATCAGCAGCCCGATCCACAGCGCCATGCCGCCGCCGTCACCGATGACGACCTCATCGATGATCACCTTGGTCAGCAGCGGGACGAGGGCCATAATGCCCATCCCGGCGAGCGAGGCGCCCAGCGCGAGCAGCACATTGCGCTTGTACCGCCAGCAGTACGCGACCAGCCGGCGCGCCCATCCGGGTCGCCGTTCCCCCGACTCCGTCCCCACCACGCCGCGTCCTTCTTCCGATGATCCGACTAACGCTGCTGCCGGATGATCTAACGCTGGCCCGTGCGGATTTCATCCCGCCATCCCGCCATAACGCCGCAGATTCGGTGGCTCACTCTTCGCTACGGCCCTCGCTGGCACGCAGACCGACGGCCTCCAGCCAGGACGGACCGCTGCCGCCAAGGATCTCGGCCAGCAACAGCAGCCGGGTGAGCGGGTCCCAGTCGGTGTCCCCGGCGGCTCCGGCGGCTCCGGCGGCTCCGCCGCCGTACTGCTCGCTGTACGGACGTATCGCGCAGTCAGCGGAGAACTTGGCCCATACGGCCTTGCCGGAGGGGCCCGGCGTGGTCCAGCCCCAGTCGTCGCTGAGGCAGTCCACGATATGCAGACCACGCCCTGTCTCGGCGAGGTCATCGGGCCCCCGGACCATGGGGACCGTGCTGCCCGGGTCGACCACCGCGCACAGCACGGTGGGCCCCTGCCGCAGCAGGCTCAGCACGACCGGCTGTGGGGTCGCGGGATCGGAGGGACGGCTGCCGTACCGAAGTGCGTTGGTCACCATCTCGGACACGGACACCGCGATGTCGTCAACGAGCTCGTGCATGCCCCAGCCACAGAGGGCGGAGCGTGCGAAGTGCCGTGCTATGCCGGGCGACTGAGGGTCGGGCTCAAGTGTCCAGGCGGCGAATCCCGAGGTGTCGACGGGCTTGGCCTCCGGGCTCGCCGCCCGCACCAGGGACAGCGATGGGTGTGCTCCGAAGCCGTTGACGGGTCTGCGGGCGTCATTGACTGCCCACCTCGCCGATTGTGCCGCCATGACGAACCCCGCAGCCGTCTCTTGGGTGCCGGTGTACCACGCTTGCGGACCCCATACTCTGCTATCTGTACTTACGGCTGCAAGTGCAGCTGCAAGTACAGCTGCAAAAACAGCTGTGCGTGAGGCAGTATTCGGCCAGTGATCACGGTGGTGTGCGAGTGACGGAAGAGGCAGAGATGCAGCAGGTTGACAACGGCGTGCAGGCGGCCCGCCTTGAGGGCGTCGTCTGGCGGAAGAGCCGCCGCAGCAACCCCAGCGGTAACTGCGTTGAGCTGGCCCTACTGCCGGACGGCGGGGTCGCGATGCGCAACTCACGCCACCCCGCGGGCCCCGCACTGATCTATACGGACGCCGAAATCGCCGCATTCATCCTCGGCGCCAAGGACGGCGACTTCGATGACCTCGTTGACAGCAACTGACAGCAACTGACAAACGCACATGACCCCCGCAACTGCACGGCTGTACAGGCCTGGTGGGGGGTGGGACACTGAGCGGTCGTTTCTTCACTCAGAGCAGCGGGAGCAGGCACCATGTCAGCCCAGCCGGAACACGCTTCCTCGATGCGGCGGGTCCTCGACCAGCCGCGAGGCGGACCGACGGTGCTGCGTATCGTGCTCGGTACGCACCTTCGGCGGCTCCGTGAGTCCTGCGGTATCACCCGGGAGGCCGCCGGAGAGGCGATCCGGGGTTCACACGCCAAGATCAGCCGCCTGGAGCTGGGGCGGGTGGGCTACAAGGAACGCGATGTAGCCGATCTGCTGACACTGTACGGCGTACGTGAGGCGGCACAGCGTGAGGAGTTCCTCAGCCTGGCCCGGCACGCCAACACCCCCGGCTGGTGGCACAAGTACGGCGATGTGCTGCCGAGTTGGTTTGAGACGCTGCTCGGCCTTGAGGAAGCCGCCTCCATTATCCGCACCTATGAGGTGCAGTTCGTTCCCGGTCTGCTGCAAACCGCCGACTACGCCCGGGCCGTCACCATGCTCGGGCACGCCTCCGCGCCGGAGATCGAAATCGAACGACGCGTCAGCCTGCGGATGCGGCGCCAGCAGCTTCTCGCCCAGCCCGCCGCACCCAAGCTGTGGGCGGTGATCGACGAGGCGGCGCTGCGCCGGCCGCTCGGCGGAGTCGCGGTGATGCGGGCTCAGATCCAGCATCTGCTGGACATCGCCGAGCAGCCGAACATTACGCTTCAGGTCGCCCCGTTCCGTATAGGAGGCCTCGCGGCGGCGGGTGGCCCGGTCACGATCCTGCGGTTCCTGGAACCCGATTTGCCGGACATCGTCTATCTCGAACAGCTGACGAGCGCTCTCTACCTCGACAAGCGCACCGAGGTGGAGGCCTACAAGCTGGTCATGGACCGGCTGTGCGCCTCGGCCGAGACCCACCAGAGCACCACCGCGTTCCTCACGGATCTCCTCAAGGAGTTCTAGAGCTCAAGGAGTTCCAGGGCGCTGATGCCTTACGGACCTGCCCTCACGGACTCGCCCTCACGGACTCGCCCTTACGGCTTGCGTCCGACGCCACCGAAGGCGTCCAGCTCGGCGGGGGTGCCAGCGCTGCCCTCGGGTCGCCACAACGGGCAGGAGACCACCCCGGGCGCCACAAGTTCCAGCCCCTCGAAGAAGCTCGCGATCTCCTCCGGGGTACGGAGGGTGTACGGAATCGCGCCGGTCTCGTTGTAGCGGTCCTGCGCTTCGGCCACCTCGGCGGCGATGACGCTGGTGCCGTCGTTGATGGAGACATAGCTGCCGGACGGCAGCTCCGCCAGCAGCCGGCGCACAATCGACCGCGCCTCATCGGTGTCGGAGACATGCCCGAGGATTCCGCTCAGAATGAGGCCGACCGGCTGGCTGAGATCCAGTGTGTCGGCGGCGGCTGCCAGGATCTTGTCGGGCTCCCGCAGATCCGCGTCGATGTACTGGGTCACTCCTTCGGGTGCGCTGGTGAGCAGGGCACGGGCGTGCGCCAGCACCAGGGGGTCGTGATCCACGTAGACAATCTTCGACTCCGGAGCCACCCGCTGGGCGACCTCGTGGGTGTTCTCGATGGTGGGCAGACCGGTGCCGATATCCAGGAACTGCCGGATCCCGGCCTCTCCCGCGAGATAGCGGATCGTACGCGTGAGAAAGCTCCGGGAAGCGCGGGCGACCTCGACCACACTCGGAGAGACCTTGCGGAACTCATCGCCCGCCACCCGGTCGACCTCATAGTTGTCCTTGCCGCCCAGCCAGTAGTTCCAGATCCGCGCCGAGTGCGGCACCGTGATATCGATCCGGGCCAGTACATCCTGGTCGGGAGCGGTTGCAGAGGTAGCCGACTCGTCTGCCATGGGGTCTCTCCTGCGGTGCGTCGCGCCAACTGTCACCGCACAACGTAGGCGCATGAGCACAACACGGCTAGATGGCGCCTTAAACGGGCGGTATCCGCCAGTTCCACTCCACCACGGGCGGACGCGACGCCATCCCCGCACGGCCGGTGGCCCAGCGCAGCACCTGCCATGGGCTGTCGGCTCCCACCTCGGCTTCCGGCAGCAGCCGGGCGAGGAGCCAGCGGCAGGTATCCGGTGGAGCGTCAAAGGGAACGCCCAGGGACGCGGTGATGTCGTCGGTGTGCAGCAGTGTTTCGGCGGCACCGAGGGCGATCAGGCTCTCGGGGTCGGTCATGCCCGCCGGATGGTAGGCCCGGGTGGACTCCGCCACGGTGGCTCCCACCGTGGCGAGCAGCTGACCGCCGGCCAGGATCACCTCGGTGAGCTGCTCAGGTGAGGCGTCCTCTTCGGCGCGCACCAGAAAGGCGAGACGTTCAGTGGCCTGCCGGGCGAGGGAGGCGGCGTACCAGATGAGATTGTCGGCAATGTGTTCGGCAGCGGCCCGGCAGTCGTTCTCCAGCCCTCGTGCCCGCACGCCCCAGTCGCGCGCCGTGGCGCCGCGCAGGGTCTGGACGCTAGTCTCCACCGCGGCCAGCAGTTGCTCGGCGGGGGCCACCCGGCCGGACTGCTCGGTCATCCAGGAACTCCTCGCCAGTCCGACAACCAGAGCCGGAACCAGAGCCGGGAACGGCCCCAGAGAGTCAGGCCTCTCTCCAGGGCCGTTCCCGCAGAGGTGTCGCGCTGGTGGCACAGGCGGACCAGCACCCCCCACAGGGCCAGCACCGCCGCCTAGCGACTCGACACCCCGTCCCGCGGGTTGCGAACTGAGTCTGTCGAGAATCTCCACGTCTCGCACATCGACCGAACAGAATCAGTAACGTTGCGTATTAAATAAGTGGCAGGAAGTGATGCGCTGAGGCCAGCGTGGCATATCCGGAGACCCACGCCCACCAGCACTGTTCCTCCGCCACCGCCCCGCCGTGTGCGTTACGTGATGTCAACAGGGGGATACGAGCCGCATCGAACACGGCTGGAAACAGTCGGAGACGTTGCCGAAATCGACCGGTTCGCTGGCTGACTACCGGCGCTGCCTGGCGGCAGCACTGTAACTACCGGCGCTGCCTGGCGGCAGCGACCTGCCGGGACATGATCGTGGTCAGCTCGTACGCGGTGTGGGATGCCGCCACCGAGGTGATCTCGGCGTGATCGTACGCCGGGGCGACCTCCACCAGGTCGGCGGAGACCAGGTGGCAGTCCGCCAGCCCACGCAGGATCTCCAGCAGCTCGCGCGAGGTGAGCCCGCCCGCCTCGGGGGTGCCGGTGCCGGGTGCGTGGGCCGGGTCCAGCACATCGATGTCGATAGATATATAGAGCGGCCGGTCACCGATACGCTGCCGGAGCTGGTCGGCCACCTCGTCCACACCCCGGCGCATGACATCGGCCGAGGTGACGATGCCAAAGCCCATCTTCTCGTCGTCGTCCAGATCCTTCTTGCCGTACAGCGGACCACGGGTGCCCACGTGGGAGAGGGCGGAGGTGTCCAGGATGCCCTCCTCGACCGCGCGCCGGAACGGCGTGCCATGGGTGTACTCCGCGCCGAAGTAGGTGTCCCAGGTGTCCAGATGGGCGTCGAAGTGCAGCAGCGCGACCGGGCCGTGCTTACGGGCCACCGAGCGCAGCAGCGGCAGCGCGATGGTGTGGTCACCGCCGAGGGTCATCATCCGGGCACCGCTGTCCAGGATGTCGTCCGCCGCGGCCTGCACCGTCTCGACGGCCTCATCGATGTTGAACGGATTCGCAGCGATGTCCCCCGCGTCCGCGACCTGGGCGAGCGCGAAGGGAGAAGCGTCCTGCGCCGGGTTGTACGGGCGCAGCAGCCGGGAAGCCTCCCGGATGGCGTTGCCGCCGAACCGGGCCCCCGGCCGGTAGGAGACGCCCGTGTCGAAGGGCACACCGACCACCGCGACGTCCGCCCTGCCGACCTCATCGAGGCGGGGCAGCCGGGCAAAGGTCGCCGGACCGGCGTAGCGCGGGATACGGGAGGAGTCGACGGGGCCGACCGGACCGCTGGGCTGCTGGGGGATGGTCTCGCTGCACATACGCTCGAGCGTAGGCAGCGACGGGGTCACCACCACATGGACGTTTCTGAGCGGGCGGGCGCCACCTTTTGGACACTGCGTCCATCTACTGCTCGTACGAGCGACAATGACCCTATGTCTCTGCCCTCAACATCCTCAGCGCCGTCCCGCCCGGAGCTCATAGAGCACCTCGTAAGCACCAGGATCGCCGGGGATGTCGCCACCCCGCGGGACAACAACCTCGCCCACTACCGCAAGCTCGCCAATGGCGACCGGCACTACTGGCTCGGTCTGGAGCTGGGCGACCGGTGGACCGATGAGCAGGACGTACTGGCCGTGATGGCCGAGCGCTGCGGGGTCGCCGACGACCCCGACCACCGCTTGGGGCAGGACACCATCGACCCCGGCCTGACCGTCGACGCCCTTGACCGGGCCGCGGTCCGGCTGCGCAAGGCGGCCGACGACAGACAGCGGGTGCTGTTCGCCACCGGCCACCCGGGTGGGCTGCTGGATGTCCACAGCGGCGTCGCAGCCGCGCTGCGCGCCGCCGGGTGCGAGATCGTCCGTATCCCGCTGGGGCTCACCGCCGACCAGGGCGTGGTCGTGCAGCTCGCCGATGTCGCGATGCATGAACGGGGGGCGACGCTGTGGCACACGCACTCCCCGGAGCCGATGAAGGAAATCCTCGACGCGCTTCAGCGGGAGGGCGAGCCGCTGCCCGACCTGGTCTTCGCCGACCACGGCTGGGCGGGCTGTGCCGGGCAGCGCGGGATCGACACGATCGGCTTCGCCGACTCCAATGATCCGGCGCTCTTCCTGGCCGAGGCGGAGGGGACGCTGGCGGTGACTGTTCCGCTGGACGACCATGTGCTCAACCCGCGCTACTACGAGCCGATGACGGCCTACCTGCTGGCCACGGCGGGGCTGACCAGCTAGCTCTGCACCGCCATCAGCCGACACGCGGCTCCGCCGCGTGCCGGGGGTTCCGCCCCGGCTGCGAGCGCGCCGTGGTGAGTGTCCCCGTATCCCGCCCCTTCCCGGTTGTGCCGATATGCGGCTCCGCCGTGTGGCGGGGCTTCGCCCGGTTGCGGGGGTGCCGGGCTGTGGGTTTCCCCATATCCCGCCCCTTCCCGGCAGTACCGATATGCGGCTCCGCCGCGTGGCGGGGCTTCGCCCCGGGGCCCCGGGGGTGGCCGGGTGCGGGCCGGTGGCCGGGTGTTGTGCCCACCCTCCCCCATAGCCTTAAGGGCATGGGGGGACCCCCATCGCCCCTCGGGCGGCCCGAGTGCCCACAACACCTCGGGGGTCTGGGGGCGTCAGCCCACAGTTTCGGGAAGGGAGGGTTAGGGGAATAGCCCCCGGCCGGGAACAGATGGGCGGCCCGGGATCGCGCGCCACCAAACGCGATCCGGGCCGCCTCCCCTGTGCCGACGTCGCCCATCACGCCGGCAGTGGGCTGCCTGAAGGGGACCGTCACCTCCCGTTCGGCAGCACGCTGCCAGCTATATGCCCAGCGCCGGCACACAATGCACCAGCTACTGGCGGGTAGATTAATCGATTCCCTTACGCCCAGGGGAAGTTGGGCCGAATCCGCCGAGTCAGCCGAATCAGGGGATGACGACCACGGGACGCTGGGCGCGGCGGGCGAGACGGCCCGCCACCGAGCCGAAGATCCGGCCGACCAGGCCATGCGTGGAGCCGACCACAATGGCGTCGGCCTCGTACTCCCGGCCGACCTCCTCCAGCTCATGGCAGATGTCGCCGCCCCGCTCCACGAGGATCCACGGCACCTCGGCCAGATAGTCCGCGCAGGCCAGCTCCAGGCCCAGCACCTCGGTGCGGTGGTCCGGCACATCGACAAAGACCGGCGGCTCGCAGCCCGCCCAGACGGTCGTGGGCAGCCGGTTGGCGACATGGACGATGATCAGGCCCGAGCCGGAGCGCCGGGCCATGCCGATGGCATAGGCGAGCGCCCGCTCGCTCGACATCGATCCGTCAAAGCCGATCACGACGCCATGCTGAAAGGCGGGATCGCAGGAGTGGCGGGCGTCTTCCGCCGTCTCGGGGATCGCCGAGGGATCGGCGACCTGCTTGCGGTCCGCTGGTTCGGGGATCTCGTGTCCGGCCATTGGCGTCTCGGCGGGGAGTCCTCTTACGGAGGGAACGACGGATAACGGATAGTTGCGAGCTCAATAAAACGTCTGGGAAACGTCTTCCCAACGCCCTTACCCCAAGGGTAAGGCGCTACACACCCCGTGCCCAGAGGTTGATGCCGCAGCATGCCGGAGCGTGGCGCGTAGCGCAATGCCGCCTGGTCGCGCCCATGAGCGCTGATGCGCCCCCTGGGGGTGACCTGAGGGGCAGGTGCGGCGTTGGACAGGGTATGTCCGGCCCTCCGTCCGTCTCCGGCGCCCACGGCCGTCGGCACGCTGAGCGTCCCCAGCCGTCGGCGGGGAGGTCCGATACCGCTCGGCGTCCCGGCACGAGCGATCAGGTGGCGGAAGTGGTCCGCTGGGGTGCCTTCAGCTGCGCCCTGGTGCCGGTCGTCCTCTTCATCTGCGGCTCCTCACCCGGTGGCGCCCTCGGCACGGCGTTCGGGCTGGCGGTCGTCACCGCGGTCTGCCGGGCGCTGCTGCGGCGGGCGGAGCGTGTCTCCGTGCGGCTGGCGGCGGAGCGGGCAGGCGGCTCACACCGTGCCCGCACTGGCGCACGCCCAGGCGGGGGCGGGCGACATGGACGCGACTAGCGCGGGACCAACGGCCCGGGCGTACGCTCGGGTATGAACGGGTCGCACATCTGATCCGGCATTCTTTTCGGCCAACTTGCAACCGTGGTACACACCTTGCCAGAGGCGACCCACAACACCCGTCTCACCTGGGCGGAAAGGAGCACTGCGGGCGTGTGCACCCTACGGGTAAGGGGCAGTGGGGCTAGGCGTACTTCCCAGCGGCGCCGACGAGTGGAACGCTTCGTGATCGAATGCTTTACGCCAAGTTGTCTTGTCGACATAGCGCTGAGTGTTGAAGTTGTCCCGTCAGCCTCATTCGACGCAGTAGATTCGATCTTGGCAAAACCACGGCGGGGGAAACCGTGCAGTACCGAGAGGAAGCGACCACTGAGGGGGGCTTAGAAGCATGAGCCAGGACCCAACGCACGGCCCCGCGTCCATCCGAAAGCTGGCAGCGCGCCGCCGCCGCGAGATCGTTGCGGTGCTGCTCTTCGGAGGAGGCCCAATTTTCGAGAGCTCGATTCCGCTCTCCGTTTTTGGAATCGACCGGCAGGACGCCGGTGTCCCCCGCTACCGCCTGTTGGTGTGTGCGGGCGAGGACGGCCCTCTGCGCACCACCGGCGGGCTGGAACTGACCGCGCCATACGGACTGGACGCGATCTCCCGGGCGGGTACGGTCGTCGTCCCCGCCTGGCGCTCCATCACCCAGCCGCCACCGCCCGCCGCGCTTGACGCGTTGCGACGGGCGCACCAGGAAGGAGCCCGGGTGATCGGCCTGTGCACCGGCGCCTTCGTACTCGCCGCGGCCGGGCTGCTGGACGGCCGTCCAGCGACCACACACTGGATGTACGCGCCAACGCTCGCCAAGCGCTATCCGGCTGTCCATGTCGATCCCCGAGAGCTCTTCGTGGACGACGGTGACATCCTCACCTCGGCAGGCACCGCGGCCGGTATCGACCTGTGTCTGCATGTCGTGCGCACCGATCACGGCGCCGAGGCCGCCGGCTCGCTGGCCCGCAGGCTGGTCGTGCCGCCACGGCGGGGGAACGGCACCGATGTGGGGCAGATGCGTCACTTGGACCGTTCTTTACCAGAGGAGATCGGTACCGACCCGCTCGCCGAGGTCGTCGCCTGGGCTCTGGAGCACCTCCACGAGCAGTTCGATGTGGAGACGCTCGCCGCCCGCGCGTATATGAGCCGCCGGACCTTCGACCGCCGGTTCCGCTCGCTGACGGGCAGCGCGCCGCTGCAGTGGCTGATCACCCAGCGGGTGCTTCAGGCACAACGGCTGCTGGAGACCTCTGACTACTCCGTCGATGAGGTCGCCGGGCGCTGTGGCTTCCGCTCGCCGGTCGCCCTGCGCGGCCACTTCCGGCGGCAGCTCGGGGTCTCCCCGGCCGCGTACCGGGCCGCCTACCGGGCGCGCAGGCCGGACGGGACGGGCGGGGACCCCATGGACGGCCTGGAGGGCGGACCACCGGGCGAGTGCCGGGTCCCTTCCGCGCGGACGGAGGCGGCGTCCCACAATTCCGGACTGATAACCGCACCCGCGACCGAGCCGGGTAAACCGGAGGCTGATGTGTACATCCCCAGGCTGCCCGGTCAGCGTAGACGCACTTCGCCGTGAGCGACGTAGGGTGACTCGCATGAACGATCGCATGGTGTGGATCGACTGCGAGATGACCGGTCTCTCGCTGTCCGACGACGCGCTCATCGAGGTGGCCGCGCTGGTCACAGACTCGGAGCTGCAGATCCTCGGCGAGGGGGTGGATATTGTGATCCGCCCGCCCGCCGAGGCCCTGGCCAGCATGCCCGAGGTGGTGCGCGAGATGCACACCGCCTCCGGGCTGCTCGCCGAGCTGGATGCAGGAACCACCCTGGCGGATGCCGAGCAGCAGGTCCTTGCATATGTGAAGAAGCATGTCCCGGAGCCGGGCAGGGCGCCGCTGTGCGGGAACTCGGTCTCCACCGACCGTGGCTTCCTGCTGCGGGACATGCCGACCCTGGAGGATTACCTCCACTACCGGATTGTGGATGTCTCCTCGATCAAGGAACTGGCCCGCCGCTGGTATCCGCGGGCCTACTTCAACAGCCCGGAGAAGTGCGGCAACCACCGTGCGCTCGCTGACATCCGGGAGTCCATCGCCGAGCTGCGTTACTACCGCGAGGCGGTCTTTGTGCCGCAGCCCGGCCCGGACTCGGACACCGCGAAGAGCATCGCGGCCAAGCATGTCCTTCCAGCGGAACCGACTGCCTGAAAAGGCGTGCGCAAGCACCCTCGCTGACCCTGTACACTCGTATCCGGCCGGTGCGGGAAGCACTCTCAAGCACCGGTCATGGTGGGTGTAGCTCAGTTGGTAGAGCACCTGGTTGTGGTCCAGGTGGCCGCGGGTTCAAGTCCCGTCACTCACCCTGAAAGATCAAGGCCCGGCCTGCGAAATCAGGCCGGGCCTTCGTCATGCCCGGGCGCGTGGGAGCACCACGGGAACACGACGCGCACAGTAGGTCGCCATGGGCTCAGCGCACGCCGCTTAGGGGATCCAGCTCTGGACAGTTCTTCTAACCCGTGGGTAGCTTGACCACTGAGCAAGCGCTTAGACGAGAGCGGTACCAGCCCAGGGAGGCGTGCATGCGTCGCACGGTGTTCAACGAGGACCATGAAGTGTTCCGGCAGACCATCCGTGAGTTCATCGCCTCCGAGGTCGTGCCGTACTACCACGAATGGGAGCAACAGGGCTTCGTCCCCAGGGACTTCTACAAGAAGCTGGGCGAGATGGGCGTCTTCGGCATCGAGGTGCCCGAGGAGTACGGCGGCGCGGGGCAGCACGATTTCAAGTTCATTGCGGTGATCACTGAGGAGTGCGCCCGCGCCGGGGTCAGCTTCGGCGGCTCCAGCGTGCACACCGGGCTGTGCCTGCCCTATCTCCTCGCGTATGCCACCGAGGAGCAGAAACGGCGCTGGCTGCCGCCCTTTGTCTCCGGCGACATGATGACCGCCATCGCCATGACCGAGCCCGGCACCGGCTCGGATCTGGCCGGGATGAAGACCACGGCCAGGCTCTCCGAGGACGGCACGCACTACATCCTCAACGGCGCCAAGACCTTTATCACCGGCGGAGTGCAGGCGGACAGGGTGCTGGTCTGCTGCCGCACCGCGCCGCCCACCCTGGAGGACCGGCGCGGCGGGATCTCCATTCTGGTCGTGGACACCAAGAGCGAGGGCTATGTGGTCGGGCGTACGCTCGACAAGCTCGGCCTGAAGACCTCTGACACCGCGGAGCTCTCCTTCACCGATGTCAAGGTGCCAGTCGAGGACCTGCTGGGCGAGGAGGGCAAGGGCTTTGAGTACCTCTCCCACAATCTGCCGCAGGAGCGGCTCGGCATCGCGGTGGGCGCCTACGCACAGGCGGCGGCCGCGGTGCGGTTCGCCCAGGAGTACGTCCAGGACCGTACCGTCTTCGGTAAGTCCGTGGCGTCCTTCCAGAACACCAAGTTTGTGCTCGCCGACTGCAGGTCGGATGTGGACGCCATGCAGGCCGTGGTCGACCGCGCCCTGGAGGCGCATGACGCGGGCGAGCTGAGCGGCGCCGACGCCGCCTCGGTCAAGCTCTTCACCACCGAGACCGCGGCCAAGGTCATCGACAAGTGCCTGCAACTGCACGGTGGCTATGGCTATATGCGCGAATACCCCATCGCCCGGCTCTACGCCGACACCCGGGTCACCCGTATCTACGGCGGTACCAGCGAGGTCATGCGGTCCATCATCGCTAAGTCCATGGGCCTCTGAGGCAACTGACCGAACTGAATATCGTTGAACCATGGACAATGCCCTGAGGTCTCTGCTCGATCTGCTCGATCTCGAACGGATCGAGGAGGACATCTTCCGCGGCGCCAGCCGCCCGTCCGTGGTGCCGCGCGTCTTCGGTGGCCAGGTGGCCGCGCAGGCCCTGGTCGCGGCCACCCGGACCGTACCGGACGACCGGCTCGCCCACTCCCTGCACGCCTACTTCCTGCGGGCCGGTGACCCCGGGGCACCGATCGTCTATACGGTCGACCGCATCCGCGACGGACGCTCCTTCACCACCCGCCGGGTGGTCGCGGTCCAGCACGGACAGCCGGTCTTCCACCTCTCGGCCTCCTTCCAGGTCTACGAGGAGGGCCTGGAACACCAGGAGCCGATGCCGCTCGCGCCTGACCCGGAGACGCTGCCGACCGCCGCGGAGATGCTGCCGCGCTACGCCCACCTCTTCCGCGACCCCGAGGTCGCCCGGCGCCTGGCCCAGGCCCGTGGCGCGGTCGATCTGCGCTACGTCAACGAACCGCCGTACGCCACCGCCGGCCAGCGCCCGCGCGAGGCGCGCTCACAGGTCTGGTTCCGTACGAACGGCAAGCTGGACGGCGAGCTCGACCAGCCGATGCTGCATATCTGCCTGGCGACGTATGTCTCCGATATGACCCTGCTCGACTCGGTGCTGCTCGCCCATGGCCGGGGCGGCTGGGCGGTCGGCGATGTGGTGGGCGCGAGCCTGGACCACGCGATGTGGTTCCACCGGCCGTTCCGCGCGGACGAGTGGCTGCTCTACGACCAGGAGAGTCCCACGGCCCAGGGCGGCCGGGGGCTCGGCAAGGGCCGTATCTTCACCGCCGACGGTCAACTGGCGGTATCGGTGATCCAGGAGGGCGTGGTGCGGATCCCCCGGGACTAGCCCCGCGCCCCTCAGAGACCAGCAGGATTGTCCTTGTTGACCAAGTTGCCCCTATTACCCCCCAAGCCCGGACATAAGCGACTGACTGGGGCCTGCCTGAGGCCCGTCGGTAACACCCGCGGTACAGACTTGCCCGAAACCGGGCAGGATTCTTGCGAAAACCTTCGTGCACCCGCAGTATCGACGGGTGCTCGAACGCCGGACGCCACATCATGACGACCTCATTGACCACTTGGTCCGCACAACCGCGCTGCAGCGTGGCGAAGCGGCCCGGGTCGTCCTTGATGTGCTGGCGTATTTCGACGAGACGGCCGAGGACTACGTACGCCGCCGCCACCGGGAGCTGCAATCGGGTGGGCTGACCAATCCGGCGATCTTCGAACAGATCATGGCAGAGCTGCCGCATCGCGCGGTGGCACCGCCTGAGCTCTCACTGCGGCAACTGCGCCGCATGGTCTACGGCTGACCGTTTCCGGCTGGGCACCCATGAACGCTGAAGAGGGAGAAGTGATATGTGCGGGATTGTTGGATATATCGGGAAACGGGATGTTGCCCCACTCCTCCTGGAGGGCCTTCAGCGACTGGAGTACCGCGGCTACGACTCGGCCGGTATCGCCATCCACAGCACCGGCACAGGCAAGAGCGCGGGGCTGAAGACGGCCAAGGCCAAGGGCCGGGTCCGGGAGCTGGAATCCCGTATCCCCAAGCGCTTCGCGGGCACCACCGGTATCGCGCACACCCGCTGGGCCACCCATGGCGCCCCCAGTGACGAGAACGCCCATCCGCACCTGGACACCGAGAACAAGGTCGCGGTCGTCCACAACGGCATCATCGACAACGCCAGCGAACTGCGCGCCAAGCTCACCGCCGACGGGGTGACCTTCGCCTCGGAGACCGACACCGAGGTGCTGTCCCACCTCATCGGCGGCTCCCAGGCCGAGACGCTGGAGGAGAAAGTCCGGCACACGCTCGCCGTTGTCGAGGGCACCTACGGCATCGCCGTGCTGCACGAGGACTTCCCGGACCGTATCGTCGTCGCCCGCAATGGCTCCCCGGTCGTGCTCGGCATCGGCGAGCACGAGATGTTCGTCGCCTCCGATGTCGCCGCGCTGGTCTCACACACCCGCCAGGTCGTCACCCTCGACGACGGCGAGATGGCCACCATCAAGGCCGATGACTACCGCACCTACACCACCGAGGGCTCCCGTACCGCTCCCTCGCCGACCACCGTGGAGTGGGAGGCCGAGTCCTACGACATGGGCGGCCACGACACCTATATGCACAAGGAGATCGCCGAGCAGGCGGATGCCGTCGACCGGGTGCTGCGCGGCCGGATCGACGACCGTTTCGCCACCGTCCACCTCGGCGGGCTCAACCTCGACGCCCGCGAGGCGCGCGGAGTACGCCGGGTGAAGATCCTCGGCTGCGGCTCCGCCTACCACGCGGGCATGATCGGCGCCCAGCTGATCGAGGAGCTGGCCCGTATCCCGGCCGACGCGGAGCCCGCCAGCGAGTTCCGCTACCGCAACGCGGTCGTCGACCCCGACACCCTGTATATCGCCGTGAGCCAGTCCGGTGAGACGTACGACACCCTCGCCGCCGTCCAGGAACTCAAGCGCAAGGGCGCGCGGGTGCTGGGTGTGGTGAATGTCGTGGGCAGCGCGATCGCCCGGGAGACCGACGGCGGAGTCTACGTACACGCGGGCCCGGAGGTCTGCGTGGTCTCCACCAAGTGCTTCACCAATACGGCCGTGGCCTTCGCGCTGCTCGCCCTGCATCTGGGCCGCATCCGGGATCTGTCGGTGGCCGACGGAAAGCGGATCATCGCGGGGCTGCGGAAGCTGCCCGAGCAGATCGCCGAGATCATGCGGAGCGAGCCGGAGATCGAGCAACTGGCCGCCGACTACGCACAGGCCAAGTCAATGATGTTCGTGGGCCGGGTGCGCGGCTATCCGGTGGCGCTGGAGGCCTCCTTGAAGCTCAAGGAGGTGTCCTACATCCACGCCGAGGCGTATCCGGCGTCCGAGCTCAAGCACGGTCCGCTCGCGCTGATCGAGCCCGCGGTGCCGACCGTGGCGATCCTGCCGGACGACGACCTGCTGGACAAGAACCGCGCCACGCTGGAGGAGGTCAAGGCCCGCAGCGGCAAGATCCTCGCGGTCGCGCATGGCGAGCAGGAGAAGGCCGACCACACAATCGTGGTGCCGCGCAATGAGGTGGAGCTGGATCCGATTCTGATGGGCGTCCCGCTTCAGCTGCTGGCCTACCACACGGCTCTGGCCCTGGGCCGCGACATCGACAAGCCGCGCAACCTGGCGAAGTCGGTAACGGTCGAGTAGTCCGCCTTGGGGCTCCGCCCCGGAACCCCGACCAGGCCCGCGGGGTCGGCGGGCGGTGTCGCGCCCGCCAACCCCGCACAGTGCGGCCCTTACGAGCGCTGGCCCTCTGCCCGGACGACCGCACGTGCGGCTTTCCATGCTTGATAGAGGGCCCGTCCACGGGGGCAGCACGCGCCGCCCACCGTATGGCAGCGCTGGCAGGCCTCAGCGTGCGCCAGCCACCGCCCCCACCGCGAACGCTCCAGCTCCTTACCGGTCATGGAGCACTCCCCTCACCCAGGAGCTCCCGCAGCTGCTCCGCCGCGAACAAGACTGACAGCGCGTATTCCAGCTCCGGGCTGGCGATCACCGCGAGCGCGTCACGGTGAGCACCCGCGTGCCCGGCCTCCCGAAGGCACGGCATCCCCTGCCAGCCCGGACTGTGCACCCCGCACAGGGCCTTGCCAATGGCGTTCACCGGGCCACCTCCACACCGTGGACGGCCCATGGCCCCACATCGATGCCGTCCAGCGCCAGCACAAGGGCGGCCCGCCGCTCCTCCTGCTCCTGCGCCACCAGATACGGCCGGACCATGGCGACGGCGTCACCATCGATCCGCCCGGCATCCCGCTTACGCAGCGCAGCGGGCAGGTACGGCGGGTCCCACGGCCGCACCACGGCCCGACGGTGTACGTGACGCACCTCGGCGACCGGGAGATGCGCTTCGGCCGCCCGTCGGCGGCCGGTACCCGGACCGAACAGGGCTCTCGCCCATTCGACCAGGTAGTGGATAATCGTCAACGTCATCAGCTCCTTTGCAGCTGCTGGCCACGCCCCGGGGTCGTGCAGGACTGCCGGGGTTTCTTTCTGACCATCCCAACTTGGCTATGCAAGCAAGGTATCGACTTCACCTTGGGTATACAAGTGGCTAACCAAGAGTGCCGATGACTGGCAGTCCAGAGGTACCGTTCATGGCATGCGGTTGACGGAGAGCGAAGCCATCGACCGGTTCCTGGCTGCCCGAGTGCTGCGGCTGGCAACAGCGGACACCCACGGGCACCCGCATCTCATTCCCGCGACCTTCGCCGAGTCCGGGGGCAAACTGGTGATCGCGGTGGATCACAAACCAAAGCGGCACCAACGCCTTAAGCGTCTGCGTAATATCGCCGAGAACAGCTCCGTCTGTGCTCTCGTCGATGTCTACGATGACGACTGGAACCGACTGTGGTGGGTCCGCGTGGACGGAGAGGCAGCCATGCTGGAGGATGCCGCAGCCAGAGCCGAGGCGGCGGACCAGCTTGCGGCGAAGTACCCGCAATACCGTGCAACTCGACCGGACGGACCGATTATCGCAATCTCGGTGCACCGCTGGAGCGGATGGTCGTACACGGAGACCTGAGTCCTCAGGAGGCGTGTCAGCAGGGTTACAGTGCCCTCCGCATTCATGCCAGGCCAGGAGTCTTCCCATGCCCGACAGCCACCCGAACCCGCCACGGTTCAGGGAGATCGCGGATGCTCTGCGGCGAGAGATCCACAGTGGCGTCCTTGCCTCTGGAGACCGAATTCCTTCTGAATATCAGCTGGTGACACGCTTCAGCACCACGCGATCCACCGTGCGGAAGGCCGTCGCGCTGCTACGAGCGGAAGGGCTCGTCGTTTCACATCAGGGCAAAGGAGCCTTCGTCCGCACACGTCCTCGTGTGCGGCTGCTCTCCGCCGGGTCACGCCACCGGCAGCACAGAGATTCCGGTGCGCCGAACTACAACGCGGAGGTGGAAGCGCAGGGACGGCACGCTGCACAGCAGCTCCGCGAGGTCGCCGAAGTCGCCGCCCCGGACGAGATCGCAGCACGGCTGGAGATCGCGCCCGGCACACCCGTCATCGTGCGCCGCCGACGTTTCACGGTTGATGACGAGCCCATGCAACTGGCGGACGGCTACTACACAACAGCCATTGCCCTCGGTACTCCGATCGCCGAGCCACGGCGCGTCAAAGGCGGTGTGCACGCCGTTCTTGAGGATCCTCAGGGACCGATCCGCCGCCGTGTCGCGCGCTTTGTCGAGGATCTCGACATCCGGATGCCTACCCCAGCCGAGTCGGAGCTGCTGGCCGTTCCCCCGGGTGTGCCCGTCGCGCGCATCCTGCGCACCGCTTACGACACGGACGGTGCGGCGCTGGAAGTGCTCGACTCCCTGGTGCCCTGTGACCGGCACATCTTCCGGTATGTGATCGACGTACCAGCGTGTTCATGACTCGCTGTTCCTCCACCGAGGCACTGCTGGTGGCCCCGCGACCGACGTGGTCCTCCGCGTCTGCGCCGCCCATGCCATGCGCCGATTACCCGACGCCGAGTTCGCGGGCGATCAGCATGCGCTGGACCTCACTCGTGCCCTCGCCGATCTCCAGGATCTTGGAGTCCCGCCACATCCGGGCGACCGGATACTCGTTCATAAAGCCGTAGCCGCCATGAATCTGCGTGGCCTCACGGGCGTTGGTGACGGCGATCTCGGAGGAGTACAGCTTGGCGATCGCCGCTTCCTTCTTGAACGGCTCCTCGGCGAGCAGCCGGGCCGCCGCGTCACGCCAGGCGATACGAGCCGTATGCGCCCGCATCTCCATATCGGCCAGCTTGAACTGAATGGCCTGGTTGGCCCCGATCGGCTTGCCGAAGGCGATCCGCGTCTGGGCGTAGGCCAGCGACTCATCGACACACCCCTGGGCCAGCCCGGTGGCCAGAGCGGAGATCGCAATCCTGCCCTCATCGAGGATGCGGAGGAACTGGGCGTAGCCGCGGCCCTCTTCGCCGAGCAGGTTGGCCAGCGGGACCCGGACGTCGGAAAAGGACAGCTCGCGGGTGTCGGAGGCGTTCCAGCCGACCTTGGAGTAGGGAGCGGCCACGGTGAAGCCGGGCGTGCCCGAGGGCACCAGGATGGTGGAGATCAGCGGGGAGCCGTCGTCCTTGCGTCCGGTGACAGCGGTGACCGTGACCAGGCCGGTGATGTCGGTGCCGGAGTTGGTGATAAAGCACTTGGTGCCGTTGATGACCCACTCATCGCCATCCCGGACGGCCGTGGTCTTGGTGCCGCCTGCGTCCGAGCCGCACCCCGGCTCGGTCAGCCCGAAGGCGCCCAGTGCCTCGCCGGAACAGAGCCGGGGCAGCCACTCCCGCCGCTGCTCCTCGGTGCCGAAGCGGTAGATCGGCATGGCGCCGAGTGACACTCCCGCTTCCAGGGTGATCGCCACCGAGGAGTCCACCCGGGCCAGCTCCTCCAGGGCGAGACACAGCGCGAGATAGTCGCCGCCCATGCCGCCGTACTCCTCGGGGAACGGCAGCCCGAACAGGCCCATACGGCCCATCTGGCGGACGATCTCATACGGGAACTCATGCCGCTCGTAGTAGTCGCCGATCTTCGGCGCGACGACATCGTGCGCGAACTCCTCGACGGTGCGGCGCAGTTCCTCGTGTTCGGGGGAGAGTCGGTGGTCCAGGGCCATGATGGTCACTGCTCCTTGTGGGGCTGTGTTACTTCAAGAGAGCGCACGTACGGTGCGGGATGGGCTGGGTCGGCCCAGTCGGTCGGCCATCCACGCGCTGGTGGTGGTGAGATGGCCGAGGTCGACCCCGGTTGCGATGCCAAGGCCGTGCAGCATCCATACGAGGTCTTCGGTGGCGAGATTGCCGGTGGCGCTCTTGGCGTAGGGGCAGCCGCCGAGGCCACCCGCGGAGGCGTCCACGGTGGTGACGCCGTGCTGGAGCGCGGCGAGGGTGTTGGCGAGGGCCTGGCCGTAGGTGTCGTGGAAGTGCACGGCGAGGCGGTCGGTGGGGATGTCCGCCGCGTTGAGGGCGGTGAGCAGGGCGGTGACATGGCCTGGCGTCGCGACGCCGATGGTGTCGCCCAGGCTCAGCTCATCGCAGCCCAGCTCGATCAGGCGGCGGCTGACGCGGACCACCTGCTCGATGGGGACCGGGCCCTCCCAGGGGTCGCCGAAGCACATGGAGAGATAGCCGCGGACGCTCGCGCCCGCCTCCTTGGCCTTGGTGACGACCGGCTCGAACATGGTCAGGGCCTCGTCGACCGTACGGTTGAGGTTGGCCTTGGCGAAGGACTCGGTCGCGCTGCCGAAGACGGCGATCTCCTTGGCGCCCAGGGCCAGCGCGCGGTCGAGTCCGCGCTCATTGGGCACCAGGACGGGCAGCCGGACGCCTTCAAGCTCGGCGAGCCGGGGGAACAGCTCCTCCGCGTCGGCGAGTTGGGGCACCCACTTGGGATGCACGAAGCTGGTCGCCTCGATGGTGGTCAGACCGGCTTGGGCGAGGCGGTGGATGAACTCCGCCTTGACCTCGACGGGGACGGCGACCTGCTCGTTCTGCAGCCCGTCCCGGGCGCCCACTTCATGAATACGGACCCGGGCGGGCAGTCCGTCCATCGGAACCCGCATCGGCAGCCCAGTCATGAGGTCACTCCTCCTCACGTCTCCTCAAAGGGATCGACCACGGCGAGCACCTGGTCCATGGCGACGGTGCTTCCGGCGGTGACGTCCAGCTCGGTGACGGTCCCGGCGTGCGGCGCGGAGATGACGTGCTCCATCTTCATCGCCTCGACGATGAGCAGCGCCTGTCCAGCGGCGACCTCGTCCCCGACGGCCACCTTGACGACGGTGACGGTGCCCGGCATGGGGGCGGTCAGGGCGTCCACGCCGTGGGCGCCGGGGCCGCCTTGCAGTGCGGCCGCCACGGGGTCGTGGTCCTGTACGTGCCAGGAGTCGCCGTCCCGGCCGAGCCATACGCCCTCCGGGCTGGGGGCGGCGGCGAAGGTGTGCGTGGCGCCGTCCCAGATGACGGTGACGATGTCGGCGGTGGTTTCCCCAACCCCTCCCCTTCCCGGAACTGGGGGCTCCGCCCCCAGACCCCCGAGCCGGACTTCCCCGTCCGCTGCGCTGCCGCGCACCCAGACGGTCACCGGCTCCTGACCGGGCACCCGGAAGTGGTGTGCCGTCCAGGCGGCTTCGCCGCCCAGGCGCCAGCCGCTCGGCACCGAGAACGGGTCGGTCCAGCTGCCAACCACCCCGCCCGGCTCCAGCGCCGCATGCCGCAGCAGCGCGGCGGCCACGTACACCTCGCCCGGCACATCCCGTACGACCAGGCCGTCCACCTCACGCTCGACCAGCCCCGTCTCCAGCTCACCCGCCACCACCGCCGGGTGAGCCAGCAGGCGGCGCAGGAAGCCCGTGTTGGCCGGCACCCCGAGGATGACCGTGTCGGCGAGCGCGGCACGTAGCTTCCGCAGGGCCGCGGCCCGGTCCGGGCCATGGGCGATGACCTTCGACACCATCGGGTCGTAGAGGCTGCCGACCGCCGTGCCCTCGGACAGGCCGGAGTCGGTCCGTACGCCGTCGCCCTGCGGCTCACGCAGGGCGAGCACCGTGCCGCCGGAGGGCAGAAACCCCCGCGCGGGGTCTTCCGCACAGATACGGGCCTCCACCGCGTGGCCGTCCAGGGTGATGTCCGCCTGCCCGAAGGGCAGCCGCTCGCCCGCCGCGATCCGCAGCTGCCACTCCACGAGATCAAGCCCGGTAATCATCTCGGTCACCGGGTGCTCGACCTGCAGGCGGGTATTCATCTCCATGAAGAAGTACGAGGCCGGGTCGCTGCCCGGCACGATGAACTCCACCGTGCCCGCGCCGCGGTAGCCGCACGACCGGGCGGCGTTTACCGCCGCCTCGCCCATGGCCGTCCGGATCGCCTCGTCCAGCAGTGGGCTGGGGGCCTCTTCGATGATCTTCTGGTGGCGGCGCTGGAGCGAGCACTCGCGCTCGCCGAGGTGCACCACCCCGCCATGCCCGTCGGCCAGCACCTGGATCTCGATATGCCGGGGCCGGTCGATCCACCGCTCCACCAGCAGCGTGTCGTCGCCGAAGGAGCCCCGCGCCTCGCGCCGGGCCGCCGCGATCTCCTCCGCCAGCGCCCCCTCGTCGCGCACCAGCCGCATGCCCTTGCCACCGCCGCCCGCCGAGGGCTTCAGCAGCACCGGCATTCCGGTCTTCCGGGCGGCCTCGGCCAGCTCGGCGTCGGTGAGCCCTCCCCCGGATGACCCGGGGACGACCGGCACCCCTGCCGCCCGTACCGTCTCCTTGGCGCGGATCTTGTCGCCCATCAGCTCTATCGCGTCGGCGGGCGGACCGATGAAGGTGAGCCCGGCCTCCGTCACCGCCCGGGCGAAGGCGGCGTTCTCGGCGAGGAAGCCGTAGCCGGGGTGCACGGCCTGGGCGCCGGTACGGGCGGCCGCCGCCAGCAGCGCCGCGCCGGACAGATAGCTGTCGGCGGCGGCCGCCGGGCCGATACGTACGGCCGTATCCGCCTCCCGTACATGCAGCGCGTCGGCGTCCGCGTCGCTGTAGACGGCCACCGAGCGGATGCCCTGCGACCGCAGGGTGCGGATCACCCGGACGGCGATTTCGCCCCGGTTGGCGACCAGTACGGTGTCGAACATCCCCGCCGTCTCCGTCATCCCCGCCGTCTCCGTCATCCCAGCCATCGCAGTCATCGCAGCCATTGCCCTCACATCCGGAATACGCCGAAGCCGGGCTGGCCGAGCGGCGCGTTGGCGCAGGCCGTGAGCGCCAGGCCCAGCACCGTGCGGGTCTCCAGCGGGTCGATCACGCCGTCGTCCCAGAGCCGTGCGGTGGCGTAGTAGGCGTTCCCCTGGGTCTCGTACTGTTCCCGTACCGGGGCCTTGAACGCCTCTTCCTCCTCCGCGCTCCACTCCTCGCCGCGCGCCTCCAGCTGATCGCGCTTGACGGTCGCCAGCACGGATGCGGCCTGCTCGCCGCCCATGACCGAGATCTTGGCGTTGGGCCACATCCACAGAAAGCGCGGTGAATAGGCCCGCCCGCACATGGAGTAGTTTCCGGCGCCATAGGATCCGCCGATGACGACCGTCAGCTTGGGCACCCGGGTACAGGCCACGGCGGTCACCATCTTGGCGCCGTGCTTGGCGATACCGCCCGCCTCGTAGTCGCGGCCGACCATAAAGCCGGAGATGTTCTGCAAGAAGAGCAGTGGCACGCCCCGCTGATCGCACAGCTCTATGAAGTGTGCGCCTTTCTGAGCGGATTCGGAGAAGAGAATGCCGTTGTTGGCGACGATACCGACCGGGTGGCCATGGATCCGGGCGAAACCGGTGACCAGGGTGCTGCCGTACTCCGCCTTGAACTCCTGAAAGCGTGAGCCATCGGTGATCCGGGCGATCACTTCCCGTACGTCGTAGGGCGTCCGCGAGTCCACCGGCACCGCGCCATAGAGCCCGGCCGGGTCCACCTTCGGCTCCTCCACGGGCCGTACCGACCAGGGCAGCGGGCCACGCTCCGGGAGGGTCCCGACGATGTTCCGTACGATCCGCAACGCGTGCGCGTCATCCTCGGCCAGGTGATCGGTCACCCCGGAGACGCGCGCATGCACCTCGCCGCCGCCCAGCTCCTCCGCCGTGACGACCTCACCGGTCGCCGCCTTCACCAGCGGTGGACCGCCGAGAAAGATCGTCCCCTGTTCCCGCACGATGACGGCCTCGTCGCTCATCGCGGGGACATACGCGCCACCCGCCGTGCAGGAACCGAGCACGGCGGCGATCTGCGGAATGCCCGCGCCGGACATCCGGGCCTGGTTGTAGAAAATCCGTCCGAAATGCTCACGGTCCGGGAAGACCTCGTCCTGCATCGGCAGAAAGGCACCGCCGGAGTCCACCAGATACAGACACGGCAGCCGGTTTTCCAGCGCCACTTCCTGTGCCCGCAGATGCTTCTTCACCGTCATCGGGTAGTACGTGCCGCCCTTGACGGTGGCGTCATTGGCGACGATCAGCACCTCGCGCCCGGAAACCCGCCCGATTCCCGCGATCACCCCGGCGGCCGGTGCCTGGCCGCCGTACATCCCGTCAGCGGCCAAGGGGGCGAGCTCCAGAAAGGGTGAGCCGGGGTCCAGCAGCGAGTCCACCCGGTCACGCGGCAGCAGCTTGCCGCGCGCGGTATGCCGGGCGCGGGCCTTCTCGCCCCCGCCAAGGCGCGCCCCGGCCAGCTTCTCGCGCAGCCGCGCGGCCAGCTCCCGATGCGCGGCCTCGTTGGTACGCCACGCCTGAGATGCCGGGTCTACGGCGCTGACCAGCGGTGGTGCCTGCTGCATGCCCTGAGCCCCCTTGCTCGCGGTTAATAAGCGTTAACCTGCTTCCCAGGTTAACGCTGGCTAACACCGTTGTCTAGAATCGTCTTCATGAGCACGAAAACCGGGCCCGGCGGGCTCACCCCGCCCGCCGCCCCGAACCGCCGCCGGGAGCAGATCCTGCGTGAGGCAGCCCGCCTCTTCGCTGAGCGCGGCTTCCATGGCGTCGGTGTCGATGAGATAGGCGCGGCTGTCGGCATCAGCGGCCCCGGCCTCTACCGCCACTTCGCGGGCAAGGACGCGATGCTGGCCGAGCTGCTGGTCGGTATCAGCGAGCGGCTGCACACGGGCGGCCGGATGCGGCTGGCCGAGGCGCGCGCCGCCGGACTCACCCCGGAGGCGGCCCTCGACGCGCTGATCGAGGGCCATATCGACTTCGCCCTCGATGACCGCTCGCTGATCACCCTGCACGACCGTGAGCTCGACCGGCTGCGCGACGCCGACCGCCGAAGGGTCCGCCAGCTCCAGCGGCAGTACGTAGAGCTCTGGGTCGGGGTCGTACGGGAGGTCCACCCCGCGCTGCCGGAGCAGGAGGCCCGGATCGCGGTGCACGCCGTCTTCGGCCTGCTCAACTCAACCCCGCATCTGAGCCGCCCCGCCGCGCTGCCGAGCCGCGAGGTGACGGCCGCGCTGCTGCACCGTCTCGCCCGGGGTGCCTTCACAGCAGCTGAACGCCCTTGCTCGCCAGATAGCTGACGGGGTCGATGTCCGAGCCGTAGTCCCGCTTGGTGCGTACCTCGAAGTGCAGATGGGGGCCGGTGGTCCGGCCGCTGGCACCGGTTTCCCCCAGGAGGGTTCTGGCCTGCACCTTCGCCGCTTTCTTGACCGAGATCTTGGACAGATGGGCGCTGAGGACAAAGTGGCCGTCATCCATCCGCAGCATCACCGCGTAGCCGTACTCCGAGTAGTACCGGGCGATGTCCACCGTGCCGGAGCTCACGGCGTAGACGGGGGTCCCGGCCGGTACCGCGAAGTCGATCCCGGTGTGATGACCCGCCAGCCACTTGCCCTTGATGCCATAGGCGGCGGAGACGGGGTACTTGTCCGACAGCGGGCGGGTCCAGACCGGCGGCCCGCCCAGCGGTTCATCCAGCTCACCGGACCCCGCTGACGCGCGGTGCGCACAGCCCAGTGCCGGGAGGAGCCCCAGTGCCGCCAGCGCACCACCTCGCAGCAGGATCCCCCGCCGGGGCAGCGTTCCTTGCCAGTCTCCACCCTGTGTACACATCCGGCCGTCCTCCCGTGCAGCGATGTCTTCACTGCGAGGACACGCCAGCCACCGGGCCGCTGCATCTTCTGGGCCGCCCGCCAAAGGACCGAACGGCGTACGCCACATCCGCCCCTGGATCGCCGGATAAGGCTCCTGCCTGGTGAGTTGTCACACCGGAAGCCATCCTGCGCAGCTCGCCCCGTACAGGTGAATGGAGTGGACCATTACCGGTAAATCAGGACTTCACGACTTCACGGGCGGTCAGTTGCACCACCAGAGGATGCAGTTGGTCTCCGAGGGCTCCGGCTCGGGAGGTGGTGGGGTGGAGGCGGGTGGTGGGGGCTCGGGCTGACTGGTGCGCGTCGACGACGGTCTGGGGGCGGGGCCCTGGGTCCCCGGAACCGCGGAGGTGGTGGCCGTAGCTGAGGAGGGCTCAGCGGACGCCCCCTCGCCGGGGCTGGCGGAGGCGGAGGCGGACGCGGAGGCGGAATCCATGACGCTGTCCGTGGGGGTGGCCTCGGGCCTGTCGGGCTGCTCGGCTATCGTGTCCGCCGGGCCTGTCTCCGGCAGAACACCCTCCTGGGGGGAGTCGGAGGGCACGGCCGTACTACCGCCCCCGTCGGGCTCCTGTCCGGGCAGCACATCACCGGCTTCGACAGCTATGCCGGTGAAGACGGAGCTGATGATGGCCGCGCCGATGGCAATACGCCGCCGCTTACCGCGTCGGCTCGCCCGGTGCGAGGCACGCCGCGACGCCCGGCCGGACGGGGATTCCGCTTCCGGTTCGTGGGCTGGTTCGCGGGGCGCTTCATGGGCTGGTTCGTGGACCGGTTCTTGGACCGGCTGGGGGAAGGGTTCGTGGACCGGCTGGCGGAACGGTACGCCTGCCGGTTGCCAACCCGGACCGGGTTCCGCTTCTGGCCCCGCTCGTGGACCTGGGGCGGTCTGCCGCAGCGGCATCGGCGCACCTGCCTGTGCCTGGCCGCACCCCGGGCACACCAGAGCCCCGTTGAGGTGGCGGCAGCAGGTCAGGCAGTAATCCACAGGACCGTCTCCAGCGGCGGGCAGCGAGGTGGCGGCCACCATACTGGGTAGTCGTAAACAGCAGGAGTCCTGCCCTCGCACTCCTTCCGCCGGGGCCCTGATTCATTCCGTTTCGGGGTGCTCTGGCTGTCCACCATCAGGATGAACCGCGCTGGATCAGCTCTGTCGGCAGCATCGTCCCGCCCACGGGCGAGTCTCGCCGCGCGAGCCGCGCCAGCAGCGTGCGGGCCATCTCCTGACCCATCTCCTCGATCGGCTGCCGGACACTCGTCAGCGGTGGATCCATATGGCGGGCTACGGCTGAGTCATCGAAGCCGACAAGCGCCACCTCCCCGGGCACTGAACGGTGTGCCTCGCGCAGGGCCAGCCGCGCGCCGGAGGCCATCACATCGGAGGCGCAGAAGACGGCGTCCAGCTCCGGGCGCCGAGCCAGCAGCTCCCGCATGGCGCGGTGTCCGCCGTCCTCGGTGAAGTCGCCATCGGCGATCAAGAGCTCATCCGGCGTCCGTCCGGCCGTATGCAGCGCCGCACGGTAGCCCGCCACTCGGCACTGGGCGACATACATATCCAGTGGCCCGGTGATGGTGGCGATCGTTCGGCGCCCGCGGTCGATCAGATGCTCGACGGCGGCCCGAGCGCCGCCGACATTGTCGGAGTCGACATACGGCACCGACTCCCCGCCGGAGCGACGGCCGCCCAGTACGGCGGGCATCTCGATCCGCTCCAGCAGATCCGGCAGCGGATCATCGGCGTGTACGGAGACCAGCAGCACACCGTCGATCCGGTGCGCGGAGGCGAAATGTGCGAACCGCTCCCGCTCCTTCGGCGTACGGATGAGGGTGAGCAGCAGCTGTATGTCCGTATCCGCGAGCACCGAGCTGACGCCGCGGACGATGCCGGAGAAGTACGGCTCGGCGAAGAGCCGGGTCTCGGGCTCAGGTATGACCAGGGCGACCGCGTCCGCGCTGCCGGCCGCCAGGGCGCGGGCGGCGCGGTTGGGGATGTAGCCCAGTTCAGTGACGGCGGCCTGGACGGCGGCCCGGGTCTGTTCGCTGACCCTCGGGGAGCCATTGATCACCCGGGAGACGGTCCCCCGGCCGACCCCCGCACGCGCCGCGACCTGCTCCAATGTGGGTCTGCCCCGCCCCGTACGGCGCATCGCCATGCCTGCCTCCCCTGCAGTATTCGCATGTACTGATCATTCAACTGCACGGCGTTTCTCAGTAGTTGTCGTCCGCCGCCTTGACACTCTCTCAGGTGTCCGGAACTCTTCAACTCATCATATCTGGGAGCGCTCCCAACGGACCTGACCCTTTCACATCCCGTACGTTCGGGAGGACGCGATGCACGGCAGGATCCACCCATGTCTGACCATCAGCCTGGCCGCCGCACTGCTCGCCGGGTGCGCCTCGGACAGCTCGGACGGAACTGACAACAAGGTCACGCTCTCCATCGGTGTCTTCGGGGTCTTCGGCTATAAGCAGGCCGGACTCTACGACGAGTACGAGAAGCTCAATCCGCATGTGAAGATCAAGGAGAACTCCACCGAGCGGAACGAGGACTACTATCCGGCGCTGCTCCAGCATCTCTCCGCAGGCAGCGGGCTCGACGACATTCAGGCCGTCGAGGTCAGCAATATCAATGAGCTGGCCACCATTCAGGCGGCCAAGTTCGTTGATATGGCGAAGGCCGAAGGGGTTGAGGAGAGCAGTTATCTGCCCTGGAAGTGGGAGCAGGCCAAGGCCGAGGACGGCAGGGTCATCGGGGTCGGGACGGACATCGGCCCCATGGGCGTCTGCTATCGCAAGGATCTCTTCGCCAAGGCGGGACTGCCGACCGAGCGCGCCGAGGTCGGCACAATGTGGCGGGGCGACTGGGAGAAGTACGTCGACGCCGGTGAGACGTATATGAAGAACGCCCCCAAGGGCACCAGTTTTATGGATGGCGCGGCAGGCCTCTACAACGGCTCCATCTCCAGCTACGCCGAGAAGAACTACAACGCCGACGGTGAGCTGATCTACCGGAAGAGCAAGGCCGTCAAGGCCTCCTGGGAGCTGGCGATGCGGGCCATCGAGGGGAAGATGACCGCCCGGCTCAAGCAGTTCGACACGGCCTGGGACCAGGCCTACGCCAATGGCACCTTCGCCACCGTCGTCTGCCCCTCCTGGATGCTCGGCTATATCAAGGAGAAGTCCGGGAAGAAGGGCGAGAACCAGTGGGATGTGGCACCCGCGCCCAAGCCCGCCAACTGGGGCGGTTCCTTCCTGACCGTGCCGGAGAGCGGAAAGAACAAGGACGAGGCGGTCAAGCTCGCCGCCTGGCTGACCGCGCCCAGGCAGCAGGCGAAGCTCTTCTCCGCACAGGCCAGCTTCCCCAGCTCCGCGGCCGCACTGGAGCTGCCCGAAGTGAAGGGCGCCAAGCATGGCTACTTCGGCAATGCCCCCATCGGGGAGATCTTCTCTTCGGCAGCCAAGGGCATTCCGACCGCGATACTGGGCCCCAAGGACCAGATCATCGGGCAGAACATCTCCGATGTCGGCATCCTCCAGGTCGAGCAGCAGGGCAAGTCGCCCGAGGCGGGCTGGAAGGCCGCGGTGAAGAAGATCAACGACGCGGTCGACGAGTGACCGGGGCCGTCGTATGACCTCCGAACGCCTCGACACCGCGCCCACCGCTCCGCCGCAGGGCGCGGTACCGCTTCCTCCGCTCCGGCCCGGACCGGCCGCCGGGCGGGAGCAGCGCAGGGCCGCACGGCGCAGCCGCCGCTATCAGCGAGACGCCCGCTGGAGCCCGTACGCGCTCATCGCGCCGTTCTTTGTCTTCTTCGCCGCCTTTGGGCTCTTCCCGCTGCTCTATACGGGCTGGGCCTCACTGCACCGGGTCTCGCTACACACCCCGACCCGGATGGAGTGGGCCGGGCTGCACAACTACACCCGGCTGCTGGAGGATGAGTTCTTCTGGAACGCCCTGCGCAACACCTTCACCATCGGGCTCATCTCCACCGTGCCGCAGCTGCTGATGGCGCTCGGCCTGGCACATCTGCTCAACTACCGGCTCCATGGCTCCATGTTCTTCAGGGTCGCGATGCTCACCCCGTACGCCACCTCGGTGGCCGCCGCCACGCTGGTCTTCGCGATGCTCTACGGGCGCGACTTCGGGATGATCAACTGGGCCCTGGGCCTGGTGGGCATCGACAGTATCGACTGGGAGAGCGGCACCTGGACCTCACAGGCAGCGGTCTCCACGATCGTCATCTGGCGCTGGACCGGCTACAACGCGCTGATCTATCTCGCCGCGATGCAGGCCGTGCCGGACGACCTCTATGAGTCGGCGGCGCTCGACGGGGCCTCACGCTGGCAGCAGTTCATCCATGTCACGATCCCCTCACTGCGGCCGACCATCCTGTTCACCGTGGTCGTCTCGACGATCGGCGCGACGCAGCTCTTCGGTGAACCACTGCTGTTCGGCGGTTCCCAGACCGGTGGCGCCTCGCACCAGTACCAGACCCTGGGGCTCTACCTCTATGAACAGGGCTGGTTCAACTACCACTTGGGCCGGGCCGCCGCCATCGCCTGGTCGATGTTCCTGATCCTGATCGTGATCGGCCTGCTCTACTGGCTGGTCGCCCGACGGCTGCGGAAAAGCCACTGAGGGGGATCCATCATGGCGTTTTTCACCACCCGGGTGAGCCGTGCGGGAAAGCATCTGCACGGCGGCCGGTTCACCTACGCCGTGCTGACCCTCTTCACCATCGGCTCCCTCTTCCCGCTGGTGTGGACGGCGATCGCGGCTTCCCGCAGCAGCGCCCGGCTCGCGGAAACTCCACCGCCGTTCTGGTTCGGCGGGAATCTGCTCAGCAATCTGGGCGCCGCGTGGAGCGACGCCAATATGGGCAAGGCGCTGTTCAATACGGTGTTTGTCGCGGGCACCATCGCGGCCAGCACCGTACTCTTCGCCACGCTCGCCGGATTCGCCTTCGCCAAGCTCCGCTTCCGGGCCAGGAATCTGCTGCTGCTGTTGGTGATCGGCACCATGATGGTGCCACCACAGCTCAGCGTGGTGCCGCTGTTTATGGCGATTGCCGAGCTGCAGTGGACCAACCAGCTGCAGGCCGTCATCCTGCCGATGATGGTGAGCGCCTTCGGCGTCTTCTTTATGCGGCAGTATCTGATAAGCGCGCTGCCGACCGAACTCATTGAGGCCGCGCGGGTCGATGGCGCGCACAGCCTGCGCGTGATCTGGCATGTCGTCTTCCCCATCGCCCGGCCCGCGATGGCCGTACTGGGCATGCTGACCTTCGTAATGGCCTGGAATGAGTTCTTCTGGCCGATCATCGCGCTGACCCAGGACAACCCGACGGTGCAGGTGGCGCTGACCGGCCTGGGCCGTGGCTATATCCCCGACCAGTCCGTGATCACGGCTGGTGCGCTGCTTGGCACCCTGCCGCTGCTCGCCGCATTCGCCCTGTTCGGCAAGCAGATCGTCGGGGGCATCATGCAAGGAGCGGTCAAGGGCTGAACCGGCGAACCGGCGAACCGGCGGAAAAACTCACCGTACGACTAGGAGCGCTCCCAGAATGACCTTCCCCGCTGATTTCCTCTTCGGCTCCGCCACCTCCGCCTATCAAATCGAGGGCGGCGTCCGGGAAGACGGCCGCACGCCGTCCATCTGGGACACCTTCTGCCACACTCCGGGCAAGGTGCTCAGTGGCGACCATGGTGATATCGCCGTGGACCATTATCACCGCTGGCGGGAAGATGTAGGGCTGATGGCCGAACTCGGCCTGGACGCCTACCGCTTCTCCGTCTCCTGGCCCCGGGTACAGCCCACCGGGCGCGGCCCCGCCGTGCAGCGCGGGCTGGACTTCTACCGGGCCCTCGTCGATGAGCTGCTGGAACGGGGCATCACCCCCTGGGTGACGCTCTACCACTGGGACCTCCCACAGGAGCTGGAGAACGCCGGTGGCTGGCCGGAGCGGATCACCGCGGAGCGCTTCGCCGACTACGCCACGCTGGTCGGCGAGGCTGTCGGCGATCGCGTGACGGACTGGACCACCCTCAACGAGCCCTGGTGCAGCGCCTTCCTCGGCTATGGCTCCGGGGTACACGCCCCCGGCCACACCGACCATGCCGCCGCGCTGCGCGCCGCACACCATCTCAACCTCGCCCATGGCCTGGGCACCCAGGCGCTGCGCGCCGTGCTCCCGGCCCGCGCCAGGCTGGGCATCAGCCTCAACCCTGCCGTGGTCAGGGCTAGTACGGACGCCCCCGGGGATCTGGACGCACAGCGCAGGATCGACGGGCTCGCGAACCGTATCTTCGAAGGCCCACTGCTGCGCGGCGCTTATCCCAAGGACCTGCTCGCCGATACCGCCCGCATCACCGACTGGGGCTTCGTACGGGACGCAGACCTCGCCACCATCAAACAGCCCCTCGACATGCTGGGGGTCAACTACTACACGCCCTTCCTGGTGTCGGCCGATACGGAGAGCCGCACGGTCGAACGGCACGACGGCCATGGCGCCAGCGAGCGCTCCCCCTGGCCGGGGGCCGCCCAGGTCGCCTTCCACCAGACCCCCGGCCCCACCACGGAGATGGGCTGGACGGTCGACCCGACCGGGCTGTACGAACTGCTGCTGCGCTACCGCCGCGAGGCCCGTGGGGTGCCGCTCTACATCACCGAGAACGGTGTGGCCTGCGATGACAAGACGGCCGCCGACGGTACCGTGCACGACCCGGACCGGATCGCGTATCTGCACGACCATCTGGCCGTGGTGGAGCGGGCCATCGCCGATGGCGTCGATGTGCGCGGCTATTTCCTGTGGTCGCTGCTGGACAATTTCGAGTGGTCCTATGGCTACAGCAAGCGCTTCGGGCTGGTGTACGTGGACTTCGAGACCCAGGACCGCACCCCCAAATCAAGCGCCGCCTGGTACACCCAGCTAACCCGTACCCACACCTTCCCACCGGCTAAGCCTTTCCCCTGACCCTCCCCTTCCCGAACTTGTGGGCTGCCGCCCCCAGACCCCCACCCTGTTGTGGGCACTCTCCCCCAGCTAACTCCCCCAGCTAACTCCCCCAGACTTCGTCTAGGAGGTGCCCCCAGGGGTGCCCCCAGGAGGTGCCCCCAGCCCCGCGAGGGGCGTGGGCCCGCCCTGCTACGCAACCACCCACCCACCCCAGCCACGACGCTCCGGCCAACCCCGCAACGGAGCTCGCGACGCTTGGTGGGCACAACACCCGCCCACCGGCCCGCACCGGCCACCCCCGGGGCCCCGGGGCAAAGCCCCGGTTACGGGAAGGGGCGGGATACGGGGACACCCACGCCCCCAGCACCCCCGCAGCCGGGCGAAGCCCCGCCCCGCGGCGGACCGCAGATCGGTACAGCCGGAAAGGGGCCGGGACCGGGGAAACCCCGGCTGGCCGACCTCGTGTCTCAGAGGTGTCATCGACGCGCGTACAGGTCGTCACCACGCCACAGCGTCGGCGCCCCCTCAGTAGGGAGCTGAAGCTGCCGGTACAGCGTCGCCCGCATCTCACGCGTATACACAGGCTCAGGCATATCCGCGAACCGCAGAACAGCTCCCCGCACGCCACACCACTCAGCGAACTCAGCGGGATCGGCCATCACAATGTCCAGAACGCGCTGTGATGGAGTGATGAACATCAACGGGCGGGGGTCATCCTCACGACCCCAGAGCATCGCCTCACCGCTGCCACATTTAGCAGTCGAGATCTGCTCGTTCACCTCGTGGCCGCCGTGCTCACGAGCCCACGTACGGCACATCAGCATCTGACCGGCTTCATCCACGATCCAGGGGTCGGCATCAAGCTGCTCGGACGCGACCAAGCTGGTCAAGGCCACGGTTCGGTACTCGGGCATCAGATCCTCAGCTCGGGCTGGCGTAACCGCAGGAATGGCAGACCTTCCATCCGTCCTGGTTGACGGCGAGCACGCCGCCACACTGAGGACAAACCTCTGACGTGGGAGGCTCAACGTCGGGGTCGGCCGGACTCGGCAGGGTTGTTGTAGTTGCCACGCTAGTTCCTTTCCAGCATGGGATGAATACTGCCAGCTTGCGACCAAGGGGTCATGCCCAGGATCTCCCGCAGCTGCTCACCCCCGAACAACCGTGCTCAGCCGCCGACGGACGGTGCCCGGCGGCGGCGCCCCCGGCGCCGCTCGCCCCGGGGTGCCCCGTCACCGTGCAGGGCCAGCCAGAGCCGTACCTCCGTACCGCCCAGCACCGACCGCCCGATCCGGACATCACCCCCCGTGGACTCGGCGACCCGCCGCACAATGTCCAGGCCCAGCCCCGTAGAGCCCGGCCCGCCGTCGCCGTGACCACGGCGCAGTGCCGCGTCCGGGTCGGCGATACCCGGCCCGGCGTCCGATACCAGCACGATCACCGCGTCGCTGGCGGCCCCACCGGTGTGCACATCCACCGCGAAGGCCGTGCCCTCGGGAGTGTGCCGGAAGACATTGCCCAGCATGGCGTCGAGCGCGGCAACCAGTTCGGCGCGGCCGACCGGCACCCGCACCGGCCGGTCCACCCCGGCGACCCGCGTCTCGCGGCCTTCGTCCTCGGCGAGCGCGGACCAGAAGTCCATACGCTCCCGGATCACTTCGGCGGCATCGCTGCCGACGCAGACGCCGCTTCCCGCTGTCTGGGCGCGCTGGTCGCGCGCGGTACGGATGATCTGGTCCACCTCGCGTTCCAGCTGGGCGACGGCCGCCCGTGTCTGCTCGGCGGCGTCGCCGTCGCCCAGCGAGGCGGTGTTGAGCCGGAGCACGGTGAGCGGCGTACGCAGCCGGTGCGAGAGATCCGCGGCGAGCTCGCGCTCATTGGCGAGCAACTGAACGACTTGGTCGGCCATGGAGTTGAAGGCGACAGCCGCGGAACGCAGTTCGGCCGGGCCCCGTTCGGGGACCCGTACGCCCAGCTTGCCCTCGCCCAGCTCGTGCGCGGCCTTCGCCAACCGCTCGGCCGGACGGACCATCCGGGTGCCGAGCCGGTCGGCGATGGCGACGGAGCCAACGATCAGCGCGAGGCCGACGCCCGCCAGAATGAACCACGATGTGGTGACGCCCTTGCTGATCTCCTCCTCCGAGACGAAGACCTCCACGACCGCCACCTGCCCGGTGGCGACGGCGGTCGGCTGGAGCAGCGCGAAGCCGCCGTCGACGCTGACGATGGAGGCACGCCCGAGCCGCTGGGTGGTCTCCAGGGCCGTACCGGTCGCGCGGCGCGCACCGATCTCGATGGCGTCGCCGTCCTTGCCCTCCGCGGGTACATGCACCGCGATACGGCCTTCCGCACCCGCCTGGGTGCTGGCGACGGCACGCTGCAGCTGGTCCCGGTCGGAGGTGATGGCGAGCGCCGGGCCGACGGCGGCGGCCTGCCGTTCAGCGTTGCTGAGCGCCCGGTCGCGGGCCATCTCCTTGACGACGAGTGCGAGCGGCACGGCGAAGGCCACCACCACCATCGCGGTCACGGCGAGGCTGACCTTGACCAGCGCCCATCTCACGGCCGCGGTCCGGGCGGGGGTTCCAGTTTGACGCCGACACCGCGCAGGGTGTGCAGATAGCGGGGCTTGGCCGCCGTCTCCCCGAGCTTGCGGCGCAGCCAGGACAGATGCACATCGATGGTCTGGTCATCGCCGTAGGCCTGCTGCCACACTTCGGCCAGCAGCTCCTTGCGTGGTACGACCACACCGGGCCGTCCGGCGAGAAAAGCGAGCAGATCGAACTCCCGGCGGGTGAGGTCGAGCGTCACGCCGTCGAGCAGCGCCTGCCGCCGTAGCGGGTCAATGGCCAGCCCCCCGACCCGCAGGACCCGGTCCTCGGCCAGCCCGCCGCCCGGGCCACCCGCGCCGCCGCGCGAGCGGCGCAGTACGGCAGCCATCCGGGCGGAAAGATGCTCCACGGAGAACGGCTTGACCAGGTAGTCGTCCGCGCCGTCATTGAGCAGTCGGACGATCTCCGCCTCGTCGTCCCGGGCGGTAGCGATGATCACCGGCACCTGGGTGATCCCACGCAGCATCTTCAGTGCCTCCGCGCCATCGAGGTCGGGGAGACCCAGGTCGAGGATCACCACATCGAAACCGACCTGCGCGACCTCCCGCAGCGCCTCCAGCGCGGTGCCCACACTGCGTACCGTGTGGGACGCCTCGGTGAGGTGCCGGATGAGGGCGGAGCGTACGAACTGATCGTCTTCGACGACGAGCACACTTGCCATGCGCGGCACCGTACGCCATTAGGGTGACCCTGATGCAACGACGACTGGTTCACGCCGGGGCGTGGACGCTCGCGACCGGGGCAGCGGTGACGCTGTCCTGGTTTGGTGTGCATACCGTGCTCTCCAGCACGGCCTATGATCCGCCGAGGGCCCTGCCGATCCCCTCGGGCGACCCGGCCGACGGCGCCGCACCGCGGGACGCCGCACCGCAGGACTCCTCCACCCAGCGGCCAAAGCCGCCCAAGCCCCCGGCGTCGCTGACCTCGTCACCGTCCTCGTCACTGCCCTCGTCACTGTCTCCCTCATCGCCGTCTCCCTCATCGCCCTCCTCATCAGGGGTGCCGTCGTCGGCGGCGCAGTCAGGGAACGTCCGGAGCTACCGGGCCGACGGTGGCCGGGTCGTCTTCGACCTGGGGCGCAGTTCGGCGACGCTGGTCTCGGCGACCCCCAACTCCGGCTGGGAGATGCAGGTCTGGAAGCAGGACACCTGGATCCGGGTCACCTTCACCCAGGGCGAGCGCGCGTCCTCGGTCTTCTGCACCTGGCACGACTCCGCCCCCCGGGTACAACGCGACGAGCGCTAGGTAAACGTTCCGGCTGGTGGGGCCGGGGAGGGGGACGCGGTGGCGTCGGTCACGGCGAGGGCGCCGCCGGTGAAGTCGGTGAGCGCGCGGCCGTGTTCCACCCGGCCGGGGTGCGGGTCCCCGGCGGTGCGCCGGGTCAGTTCGGCGACCGGCAGCGGCCGGGCTCCGGCGAGCAGTACGGCGTTGCCGAAGCGGCGCCCGCGCAGCACGGCGGGGTCGGCGATCAGACAGAGCTCGGGGAAGACGCTTCGCGCGGTGGCGATCTGGGCCCGTAGGTGACCGAGCGGCGGGCCGTCCGCGAGATTGGCGGCATAGAGCCCATCGGGCCGCAGCGCCCGCCGCGCCTCGCCAAGGAATTCGGTACTGCCCAGATGCGCGGGGGTGCGGGCGGCGCTGAAGACATCCGCGATGACGATGTCCGCCCAGCCGTCCGGGATCTTCGCCAGCCCGGCACGGGCGTCGGTGCCGCGCACCCGTATGCGCCAGCCGCTGTCCAGCGGCAGCTCTCTGCGGATGAACCGCACCAGTTCGGTATCCACCTCGATGACCTGCTGGGTGGAGCGCGGCCGGGTGGCGGCCGTATAACGGGCCAGTGTCAGCGCGCCGCCACCCAGGTGGACCGCGTGGACGGGACGGCCGGGTGGGGCGGCCAAGTCGATGATGTGGCCGAGCCTGCGCTGGTACTCAAAGCCGAGATGCGCTGGGTCTTCGAGGTCCACATACGACTGCGGGGCGCCGTCCAGCAGCAGGGTCCAGCCCTGCGACCGGTCGGGGTCCGGCATCAGCTGGGCGAGACCGCCACCGACCGGCTCGGTCACCGCCTCGCGGGCCTGCTTGCCGCCGCCCTGCCGTCTTTTCTTGGCCACACGGCCAGTATCCCCGCTCCGGGGTCAGGCTGGACTACTCGCAGCGATCGGCGGCCTCGATGGTGCGGGCGGCCTCGCCCAGCGCCGCGCGCAGCTGGACCGGCTCGGTGGTCCAGCCGTACGCCCGCTCCGGGGGAACCAGCCAGCCGGTCCCGGCGACCGGGGGCTCATCGGTACGGCGCGGCGCGCGGCTGAAGGTCTGGGTGCAGGCGCTGCCAGGCAGGTCCCAGCCAGCCGCGGTGCCCGGCGGCACCAGAAATCCGAGGGTGTCGCAGGCGCCGTCGTGCAGTACCGGCCCTACGCCGTCGCGCAACCGCAGGATGTCCAGGGCTTCCAGACCCTGCCGCGCGGGCACGGTCACCAGGTCGCAGGGTTCATCGGCCGGACCGGCGCTGCGGTCCGGGGCGGGACGGTGCTGAGCAGTCGTTCGCGAGCCACCGGTGTCCAACACTGGGACCCCTCCTCCGCATTCGCTGATACGAGGTTCAACGGTCAAACTCGTCAACGGCTACGGCGATAGGCCATCGCAAAGGATGGCAGTTCATGGCAGATCGCGGGTGAGATATCCGTTTTGTAGTCAAACTCTGTGTGGTTATCGGGTTACGGCGTGTACCTTCCGGGGCATGGCGTCGTCACCTTCAGCGTCAGCCGGATCGGGTCGTCAACCGAATGTGGCCTTCCGGCGATTGCGTGGTCGGCTCTCGCCCGGCGAGTTCGCGGCGGCCGTCCGCAAATCCGCACGGGACATCGGAGAACAGGTCTCATGCGACGCGCGGTACATCGGGCGGGTGGAGGCCGGAGAGATCCGGTGCCCCAACTACGCCTACGAACGTGTGTTCCTACACATGTTTCCGGGGTACACCCTCATCGATATGGGCTTCGCGCCCAGAGAGGCTGTCCGCGGGCGTGCGGCGCGTAAACGGGGGGCGTACGGGGGTGACGAAGCGCCTTGGGAAACACCCATGCGCGGAGCACCTGCGCGCGATGCGCATGACCGTACCGAGACCCGTATCCAACCCGATGAGGAGAGCGACGTGCTGCGTCGCGCGTTCATGACCGGCGGCCCGGCCGCCATAGCCACCACTTCACTGGGCATGACCCTGGGAGCCCGGCCCGCCTCCGCCGCGCCCGGCCGGGCCGGGGAGGCCGAGGCGTCCGCTGTTGAGGAGGCGGTCCGGCAGATCCGGCTGCTGGACGACCGGCATGGCGCGGACGGCCTCTATCCGCGCGCCGGGAATTCGCTGCGGGCCGCCTACGAACTGCTTGACGTGGGGGCACAGCGGCAATCGGTCACCGACCGGCTGCACACCGGCGCGGGGGAACTCGCTATCTCCGTAGGATGGTTGGCCCATGACTCCGGTCGCCTGGCTGACGCCCGCTCACATTACGCCGAGGCGCTGGCCACTTCCCGAGTCTCCGGTGACCCGGGGCTGGAAGCACACGCCTTCTGCAACGCCGCCTTTCTGGCCCGCGATTCGGACCGCCCCCGGGAGGCCGTACGGGCGGCGCAGGCCGGGCAGCAGGCCGCGAAGCAGGTGGCGTCGGCACGGCTTCAGTCGCTGCTCGCGCTGCGCGAAGCGGGCGGATGGAGCGGGCTCGGCGACCGCTCGGGCTGCGAGGAGGCGCTGGGCCGGGCCCAGACCCTCTTCGCCCGTGGCCCCTCGGACGCCGATCCGGAGTGGATGACGTTCTTCGGTGAGGCCGAGCTGGCCGGACTTGAGGCTCAGTGCTGGTCGGCGCTGGGCGACTGGGACCGCGCGGCACGCTGTGCTCGGCGGGCGGTCGCGATGCAGCCGCCGCACTTTGTGCGGAACACCGCGCTGTTCACGGCCGAGCTGGCGGGGGATCTGGCGGGGCAGGGGGAGCCGGAAGAGGCGGCGGTCCAGGGCAACCGTGCCCTGGACCTCCTGGACACCGTTCGGTCGTCCCGGATTCGCGGCATGCTGATCGCGGCGGGCCAGCGGTTGGCGCCGTACCGGCGGGAGGCGGCCGTCCGCGTCTTCCTCAAACGCCTCTAGTGCGGCTCCGCCCCGCGGCGGGGCTCCGCCCGGCTGCGGGGGTGCCGGGGGGGGTTCCCCAATTCCCGCCCCTTCCCGCAACCGGGGCTTCGCCCCGAGCCCCGGGGTTGCCGGTGCGGGCCGGTGGCCGGTGTTGTGCCCACCCGTTCCGCCCCTCGGGCGGACCGAGTGCCCACAACACTGTGGGGGGGCTGGGGGCGTCAGCCCACAGTTTCGGGAAGGGGCGGGGTTGGGGAAGCGGGCCGCTACGGGTGCCAGGGCACGCGGTGTTCGTTCAGGTGGGCCAGGACCGCGTGGTTCGCCTCCCAGCCGTCCGGGAACTTCACCGTGACCCCGAGCTGGACCGGCTCAGTCGAGGGGTGCTCGTCCAGCAGCTCGGGCACACCCGCCCGGCAGACCACAACGCAGGCGTGCCGGTGCCGGGAGGCCAGCACACACAGCCGGCCGGTCTCCAGATGGAAGGCCGTCGCGTCCGGGCGGCCGGACAGCGGGTGGAGCACCACCGTCACATCGAACTCCCGGCCCTGGAGACGGTTCGCCGTATCCACCGTGGCCCCGGTGATCCCGAGCCCGGCCAGCGCCGACCGAACCGCCGCCGCCTGATCCCGGTGCGCGGTGCCCACCGCGATCCGGTCAGCGGTGAGCGGGACCGGATCCGGGGCGCGTTCGCTCACCGCCACCCCTCCCCGGTCCAGCAGCCGCCGCACCACCCGCGCCACGGCCGCCACCGCCTCCGGGTCCGTACGGGGCGTATGGCGGGCCGGGAGTTCCAGCAGGCCCCAGCCCGACTCGGCCGCCTCGTCCAGCACCCGGTCCGGGGTCGAGCCGTCCGAGCGGACGCCGAAGGTCAGCCGCCGGTCACCGTGGCCGGTGCCGCTGCGGAACCGGGTGTACGGATAGAACGCCGCCGAGACCAGCGGCGCGGCCGAGGCCGGCAGCCGCCAGGAGACCGGCAGCCGGTGCTGCGGCAGCCGTGGATTGTGGGCCAGCAGGGTGGCCACCGCGCTCGCCGACGGGTCGTAGGACAGCCCCGCCCACTGCTCGGTACCGACCTGGCTGAACGGGTCCAGCTGGCCCGGATCGCCCACGAACAGCGCGTGCTGAAAGAGCCGGGCCACGGTGAGCAGCGCGTCGGAGCGCATCTGGTACGCCTCATCCACGATGGCGTGCTCCCAGGGCTCCAGATCGCCCACGGTCTCCCACTTGGCGGCCGTCGAGACGACCACATCCAGCCCGGCCAGCTCGCCCGCCTTAGCCGACTTGACGACTCCCGGGTGCCGGTCCAGAGCCGGGTCGTAGAGCCGCTGGCCCGTGCTGCTGTGCAGCCGTCCCACCGGCAGCTCGGGGTCCTCCCTCGCCAGCCGGTCGACCAGATCATCGACTTGGGCGTTGGTCTGTGCGACCACCATCACTGGCCGTCCGGCACCGGCCAGCTCCCGGGCGGCCCGCACCACCAGGGTGGACTTCCCGGCCCCGGGCGGCGAGTCCACCACGACACCGCGCTCCCGCGCCGCGAGGGTGTCACGCAGGATCGCCTCGGTGGCCGAGGCGGCCGCCGCACCCGGATCCGGCAGCTGGGTTGTCGTATCGCTCACGGCAGATCCTCGCTGGTGACGGTGGACGGCGCGGTGGCGTTCAGGGCGGGCGGGCCGCCGTGGGTCCACGGGGTGTCTTCCGGCTCGGGGAAGCCCGTCCGGCCGCGCGGCGCGTGCTCGAAGAGCGTCCAGCACAGCCGGTCGCCCTCCGCCGGCACGGTGCCCGGCTTCGCGGTCTTGCCGGAACCCATGCCGCTGGTCAGCCGCACGGTGAGCAGACCCGCCCCGGGGCTCGCCACGAACTCCGCCTTCTGTGGTGTCCTGGCACCCGCCAGCGGGCGGTACACCTCGGTACCCGCGTCGAGGTAGGGCGAGTCCTCGGTCCGTACCGTGACCAGCGGACGAGGACGCCCCTTGGCCGAATACGCCATCTCCACCGCGACCACCTCCCCCGCGAACGCGTCACCGGCCAGCCGCCGCCCCGCCATCACCAGCGGATCATCAAGCGCCTCCTGGGCCGCCAGCCGTGCCTGGTCCCGCTCCCGGGTGGCGAGCTTACGGGCCGCCGTCACCGCGTCGTCCCGCCTGGGCTGCGGCGGCTCCCCTGCCCGCAACCGGTCGCGGTGCGCGGTGTACGACCAGCGGTCACCCTCCCAGCGGGCCGCGACCCGCGCACCGGGCGGCAGCGAGCGCAGCAGCTCGACGCCTTCCCACATCGCCTCCCAGGTGGGCCGCAGCTGGGAGGCGATCAGCGTACGGATCTCCTCCTCCGCGCCCGGCAGCTTCGCGTCGAAGCGCTCGATGGCCGGGGCCAGCCGCCGGTTGTCGAAGGCCGGGTCGGTGGCCGGTCCGGCGGGCGGGACGCACAGCAGCCCGGCCCGGTCCCGCGCGGTCTCCGCCCGAGCCGCCGCCGCGGCTCCGCCGCCGTCCGCCGGGGCCCGGAGCCAGGCCAGCAGTGCCCCCAGATGCTGGTCCTCCAGCCGGCTCTGCCCCGTCGCCCAGTGGCGGCCCAGCACCTCGGTCATCGCCAGCAGCAGCGAGGAACCCGGCACCCGGGCCCGCTCCCCGTAGTGCGTCAGCCACCGCCCGAGAAGTGGCAGACTGCCCCACTGCGGGGTGGGCGCCGGGTGGGCCGCCTCCGGATCCTCCTCGGCGCTCCGCCGGAACCGCGTCGAGCGGCCCAGCAGCCGTACGTACTCCACGCCCCCGCTGTTCGGCACCAGCAGCTGCGGAACGTCCGCACACGGCCCGGCCTCCTCTTCCACCTCATCCCGCGCCGACTCCAGATGCGGCAGTACGGCATCGGCCAGCTCGGCCAGGAACGCGAACCGCAGATCCCGGTCCCGTGGCTGCGCCACGGTCAGCAGCCGGGGCCGCTCCGGGTCCGTGCCCACCATCGCCCCCAGCGGCGCCCCGGCCTCACCGGCGGTCGTCAACGGCACAAGGACGAGCGGCCGCTCGGCCAGATGCCGGTGACGCACCGTCGTCAGTGGCTGTGCCCGGCCGGAAGCCACCGCCTCCATCCGGGCCAGTGTCGACATCAGCGTCATGCCGCACCGCCGCCCCGTACCTCCGCGAGCACCTCGGCGCGAAGCCGGGCCGCCCGCCGCACCGCGGCGACAGCCGGGTCGTCACCCTCCCCGGCCTCGCCGCGCGCTGCCGCCAGCGTCGCCTCCACCGTCGTCAGCCCGCCCAGCTCACCGCGCACCCCACGCCCCAGCGCCCCCACCTCGCCCGCCTGCCGCGCCCGCTCCCGGCAGTGAAAGGCCAGCTCACAACTGGCCAGGCACTCCGGGGCGTAGGCGGCCGGAACCGACTCCACGGCGGCGGACAGCTCCCCTGCCGGGCGGTCCGGGTCAAAGCTGGTGCCCTGCGGCAGCGCGGCGGCGATCTCCTCGATCCGGGTCAGCCGGGCCAGCTGCCGCCGCACCGTGGCGAGCTGTTTACGGATGTCCATGGGCGCGGCCGTCGGAACGTTGGAGAAGTCCTTGGGGCAGACCAGCAGCGCCCGGTCGCTGACCGTGCCACCCAGCCGCTCCAGCGCCAGCGCGTAGACCGCTGCCTGCCGGGCGGCCGCGCCGACCTTGGCTGGGTCGGCGGCGCCGTCCAGGATCGGGAAGGACTTGATCTCGATGACCGTCCAGCCGCCATCGGGGGCGACGGTCACCGCGTCGGGCTCCAGATAGGCCGGCGACCCGGCGACCTCCAGCTCCACCATGGGGTGGTCCAGGAGCGTCCACACCCCCGCGGTGGTGGCCTCCGCCAATGCGAGCCGGGTCCGCTCGGCACGCCCGGCGGGCCCATCGGCGGTCAGCTCCGGGACCACGGTCTCCCCCGGCTCCGGCGCTGTCCCGTGCAGCAGCCGGATCAACTCGGCCCCGCCATCCCCCTTCACCCGCGACTCAAAGGCATGACCCCGTACGAAGGCGAACTGCGACTGCCCGAAGGACGTCGGCGCGCCCAGTGCCTGGGCCAGCGCGCCCTTGTCGACCCCGGCGCCGTCCAGCAGCGCGCGGCGCTCGCAGCCGGGGTTGGCGGTCAGCGCGGCGAGCGCCCGGGCATCCAGCGGGCGCGGCGCACGGTCGGCGCCGCGCAGCTCAGCGAGGCGTCGCCGCAGGGCGGTCGTCGGCGGCGCTGTCCCGGTCGGTCTGTCGTGGGAACGGTGGGGCAACTGCGTCACCCGGCGAAGTCTGGCATCCGCCACTGACAGCGCGGGCCTTGACCCAGCCGGTGACCCAGTCCGTGAGCCGCATGGCGGGGCGGGCGAGCAGGTATCCGGTCCCCATCACCGCAGCTCCCGCGACCGCGTCGAGGAAGTAATGGTTGGCCGTGCCCATCACGACTATGACGGTGAGCAGCGGATAGCCGATGGCGAGCGTACGTACCAGGGTTGACTGCCTGCCGTACTGCCACAGCACCACCCCGCACCACAGGGCCCAGCCGACATGCAGGCTCGGCATGGCGGCGTACTGATTGGTGAGCCCGCCGAGCCCGCTGGGGGCGCTGGCCTCGGCGCCCCACCAGCCGAACGCGCTGTACTGCTCCATCGTATCGACAAAGCCATAACCGGCGGCAAGCAGCCGTGGCGGGCAGGTGGGCAGCAGGGTGAAGCCGATGAGCCCGAGGAGGGTGGAGACCATCAGCCAGGTGCGGGCCAGCCGATAGTGCGTACCACGACGACGGAAGAGCCAGATGAGGATCGCCGGCGTGACCAGGTAGTGCAGCGTGGCGTAGGCGAAGTCAGCCGGGATGCCGAGCCAGGCGTGCTCGGTGAACAGCCGGTTGAGCGGATGCTCGAAGTTGAGCGAGAACACCTGCTCCAGACGGAGTATCGCCACTCCGTGACCGATGGCGGTCGAGACATCCCCACGGGCTAGGAGCCGCCCCCCTGAGTAGGCCGCGTAGACCACCACGATCAGCGAGAGCTCGGCCCACCAGCGTGGGGCCTGCTGGTCACGGGACATCCGAAACGTTCTCCAATTGTCGCTGGGTGGTCAATCCGCAGTCAGATAAAGGTACGGGGCGGCATCGACCGATGAGACGCTAGGGGTACCGCGGACCGCGTGAGGCCACTGCGCGATGATGCAGGGAACGGTTTCGTACAAATATCCGCACAAATAGGGGAGAGGTCTCCTTATGGCAGCGCGCATACTGCTCGTCCGGCACGGCGAGACCGCCTGGTCACGGCGCGGACAGCACACCGGACGGACGGATGTCCCGCTGCTGGACGAGGGCCGCCGGATGGCCAAGCTGCTGGGTGAGCGGCTGCACCGTTCCCCGTGGGACGGACTGCCGGGTGCCGAGATCCGTACGAGCCCGCTGGTCCGGGCCAGCGAGACCTGCGAGCTGGCCGGTTTCGGCGGGGGGCGCGCGGAGGCCTGGGACGCGCTGATGGAGTGGGACTACGGGGCGTATGAGGGGCTGACCCCGGCACAGATCAAGGAGCGGGCGGGGCAGGACTGGCTCATCTGGCGGGACGGGGTCCCCGATGGTGAGACCCTCGCCGAGCTCTCCGCCCGGGCGGACGCGGTGGTGCGGTGGGCACGCAGCGCGGACCGTGATGTTCTGGTCTTCGCGCACGGCCATATCCTGCGCGTCCTGGGCGCCCGCTGGCTCGGCCTCGACCCGGACTTCGCCGCGCGTATCCGGCTGGCGCCGGCCTCCCTGTCCATCCTGGGCTGGGCCTACGACGCCCCAGCGATCGAACGCTGGAACGACACCGGCCACCTCTCTTAAACGGCGGCCTCGCATTGATCGGCCCCTGGGGGCCTCACAAGCTTCGGACGCCTGCGCCGGACTCCGTCCGTCGGGTGGTGGCTGGGCGCCGCTACCGCCGGTGGGAGTTCCCCTAACCCGGCCCCTTCCCGAAACTGGGGGCTACGCCCCCAGACCCCCACCCGCGTTGTGGGCACTCGCAGCCCCGCGAGGGGCTGTGGGTGGGCACAACACCGGCCACCGGCCCGCACCCGGGCCACCCCCGGGGCCCGGGGCGCGAGCCCCGGTTTCGGGAAGGGGCGGGAATTGGGGAAACCCACCCACGGCACCCCCCGCAGCCGGGACGAAGCCCCGCCACGCGGCGGGAGCCGCACACCGGCACAGCCGGGAAGGGGCGGGCACCTCCTGGGGCGACACCCACCCACCCCGCGAGCCCGCGCCAGAATTCCCGGGCCCCGGGGCGGAGCCCCGCCACCAGCCCCGCCACGTGGCGGAACGCGGGCGCGCCCAGGCTTGTGAGGCCCCTGGGGCGGAGCAATACGCGGAGCAATACGAGACCGCCGTCAAGAAAAGGTCACAATGGGGAGTGGTAGCAACCATGACGGAGGTATACGTATGCCCGAGCCGCACTCGGCTCCGGATCCCCGCGGCGGGGCGCCGCGCTTTCGGCGGCCCACGCCACTGACCTTCGAACCGTCCGAGCCCACCCCAGAGCCAGAGCACTTCTTCGACCTGGAGTCGATCACCGACCCGCGTGAGCTGCTGGCCCGGTCGACCGAGCTGACGCTGGCCTTCCGCGCGGCGGCCGACCGGGCGATGGAGTTCCAGGCGATCGCAGCCGCCCAGCTCGCGGACCCCAAGCGCTTCGACCGGCTCCCGGAGGCCGCGATCGCGGACCGGGCGGAGTGGACGGAGGACTACGCCCGGAAGATGGTGGAGTACGGCCGCGAGCTGCTCGGGGAACGTACTGCCGAGTAGTGCTTACTGTCCGTGCGGTCCGCGCAGGTCGTGGCGGGGGTCACCGGATATCGATTTTCACTCTGCCGGATGCGGGTGCTAAGGTCTACGACGTCAGCAGGCGCCGCTAGCTCAGTTGGTTAGAGCAGCTGACTCTTAATCAGCGGGTCCGGGGTTCGAGTCCCTGGCGGCGCACAGACAGTGGAAGGCCCCTCGCGAAAGCGAGGGGCCTTCCGCATGTGCCCGGATGTGCCCGGTCACCATGTGCCCGGTCACCGCTTTGTGATCTTCACCGTCCACTCGCCGGACACCGAGCGTGCCACCGCCGTCACCCGCACCGCGCCGTCGTCCACCGACAGGCTCTCTCCCTGCCGCAGCGGCGCGTCCGCCAGCGGCGGATGCACCGAGGCGCTGTGGCAGGCGCCGCTGCCGGGGTGAGCGTCAAGCACCTCGACGGGGCCACGCGCCGACGCGGTATCGCTCTTCACCCGGTAGACCAGCACTCCGCCGCTGCACAGCGAGACGTCGTTGCCGACCGGCTCCCGCACCTCGACCGCCAGCACCTCCGAGGGGCCGGTACGCACCGCGACCATCCGGGATCCCGGCGCGGCCACCTTCTTCGGGGCGAGTGGCGCGCTGAGCGGCCGGAGCGTATGCACGGTCGTGCCCGGCTCCTGGACGCAGTCGACCTGCTCCTCGCCCAGCCAGCCCAGCTTCCACTTGTGCCAGCCAAAGGGGTCCGGGGCCAGCCCGAACTGGCTGCCCATCAGGTCCCAGTCGCCGACATACGTATCCCAGTCGCCCTTGCCGTCCTTGGGCCGGTTGTAGAGGTCGGGCAGATCGAAGACATGCCCGGTCTCATGGGCGAGGACATTCCGGTCGGCCGGATACCGCTCGAAGACCGTGACGATACGGCGCAGCTCGGTGCCGTCCACGGAGACCGGGTTCTGGAAGTTGACGACCTTGGTCGCGTCGGAGTCCACCCCGGGGGCTTCCGGGTCGGCGATGAAGTAGACGATGTCGTACCGGCTGAAGTCCACATAGGGGTCGGTGACGGTGATGGCGTCATGCAGATACGCGGAGCGCATATCGGTGTTCCAGTCACGCGCTATGTCATACGCACGCGACTCGGCGGGCATCTCGATCCACTTCTCCACCGGGTGCGCACGCAGCTTGAACTGACCATATGAGGCGCGCTCAAAGAAGTTGCCGGTGGCGGGGAAGTAGTCCTCGGCCAGCTGGGCCGGGGAGGTGAGCGGGCGTGATTCGGGGAAGGAGAGGAAGAGCAGCACGGCGTTGACCGTGCCCTTCGGGCGTACATAGGAGTCGTTCCAGGTGTCCAGGCCCAGCGAGTGATGGGCATCCGTGCGCTGGAGGGCACACGGGGGCGCGGCCGCGATCGCCTGGGCCGGACCGGCCATCGAGGAAGTGCCGATCACCGCGGTGAGAGCCGTGAGCACCGACACCGGGCGGCGCAGCCGACGCTGGAGCGGCTGTCCGGCCGGTATGGGCGTAGCGCACATCTGGACCACGCAGACCTCCCGGCAGTGCTTCGGGATACCTCATCCAGCTTGTGGTGGTCTGTCGCCCTATGCCCTGTTCCGTTAGACCGTGCGAGTCATGGCAATACGATTACCTTGCGTAAGGTCCTCCACTTGGCTCAGTCGCTCGTACTGGCATACGAACATGTCCCCTCCGTGGGTGGCGCCACCCACGGCCATGCTGGCCCGCCCCCGGCGGAAGCCCCTATGATCGGCGGACTTTCCAGCGACGAATCCCCTCCGGGAGCGATCGGTGAACGGAACCCTCGATGGGCCTGATAAAGGCATTGGCGGCACTGGAACGGCGACCCTGCCAGTAACGGACGGTAACCTCTCTGACCATCCCAGCCCCTGTGCGCCTGTTGAAGGTATGGACTTCCAAGCCGCTTTCAACACCGCCCAGCTCGCGATGGCCGTAGTCGACCAGGAGGGCCGGATGCTGACGGCCAACCACGCCCTCGGCCGGCTCCTCGCTACCGACCCGACCAAGCTCACCGGCGTCCCCGCCATCGATCTCGCCGGGCTCGGCCTCGACCACCGCGCCCGCGGGGCCTGCCACGCGGTGCTGCGCGGGGAGAGCGACCAGATGCGCTGCACCCGGCGGCTCAAACATCCCGATGGACATCTCTACTGGGCAGAGGTCACCCTCGTGCCCATCGAGCGGCCCAGCTCCGCGGCACTGCTGTCCATCATGGACATCAGCGAGCGGCGCGATCTCCAGGAACGGCTGCGCCATCTGCAAATGCACGACCCGGTCACCCGGCTGCCCAATCGCACCCTGTTCTTCGAGCGGCTGACCGCCGCGCTGGCCGACAGCACCACCGGCCGCATCGGGCTGTGCTATCTCGACATCGACGGCTTCAAGGCGGTCAACGACATCCTCGGCCACCGGGTGGGCGACCAGCTGCTGGACGCGGTCGCCCAGCGGCTCACCGAGTGCGCCACGGAGCTGCAGCCGGGCGGCGGCCATCTGGTGGCCCGGCTGGGCGGCGATGAGTTCGCCCTGCTGGTGGAGGGCTCGACCGGCACCAAGCAGCTGACCGAGCTGGCCCAGCGGGCGCAGACCAAGTTGCAGCATCCCTTTGATCTGGCCGGCCAGCGGCTGGACGTATCCGCCAGCATCGGTGTGGTGGAACGGTCCGCCGAGGGGACCACCGCGACGGAGCTGATGCAGGCCGCGGACACCACGCTCTACTGGGCCAAGGCGGACGGCAAGGCCCGCTGGACCCTCTTCGATCCGGAGCGCAACGCCCACCGGGTAACCCGGCAGGCGCTCTCCAACACCCTGCGCCCGGCGGTACAGCGAGGCGAGTTCGCCCTGGAGTTCCAGCCGATCGTGGGCCTGGCCGATGACACGCTGCGCGGGGTCGAGGCGCTGGTGCGCTGGCGCCATCCGCAGTTCGGCACGCTCGGGCCGAACCAGTTCATCGCCCTCGCCGAGGAGAACGGCGCGATCGTACCGCTGGGCCGCTGGGTGCTTGCCGAATCGTGCCGCCAGGCCCGCCGCTGGCAGCTGGAGCACTCCGGGCCACCGCTGTACGTCTCCGTCAATGTCGCCGTGCGGCAGGTGTGGGACTCGGATCTGGTGGCGGATGTCGCGGCGATCCTGGCGGAGACCGGGCTGCCAGCCGGGCTGCTCCAGCTGGAGCTGACCGAGTCGGCGGTGATGGGCTCGGCCGGGCGGCCGCTCAAGGCGCTGCAGGCGCTCTCCGAGATGGGCGTGCGGATCGCCATCGACGACTTCGGCACCGGCTACTCAAACCTCGCCTACCTCAGCAGACTGCCGGTACGGGCGCTCAAGCTGGACGGCACCTTCGTACGCGGCTTCCGCACCGCCCGGCAGCTCAACCCAGCTGATGAAACGATCGTGACGTCGCTGGTCGAGCTCGCCCACAAGCTGGGCCTGACCGTCACCGCCGAGTGTGTGGAGGGCCCGTCACAGGCGGAGCGGCTGCGCCGGATCGGCTGCGACACCGGCCAGGGGTGGCATTACTCCAAACCGGTGACCGCGGACTGCATCTCCGAGCTGCTGGGCGACGGGTAGGGGCCGGTAATGGGCCGGTAGGGGTTCTACCCGTCGCCGAACAGCGCTCCCAGGGCGGGACAGACGACCGGGTGGTCGATCAGGCGCAGGCCCTCCCAGGCCGTCACCTGATTGGCCGTGAGAACCGGCTTGCCCAGCGCGAGCTCCAGGTCGACAAGGTGCGCGGCGCTGTGCAGCGCGGTGTCGGGGAGCAGCACGGCCTGGGCGTCCCGATGGTCACCCGCACCCGCCAGGGTCAGCACCTCCTCCTTGCCCCAGGTGCCGACCTCGGCGGCGGTGATGATGCCGCTGCCGCGCGCGGCGACGACCTCGATACCAGCCGCCTTGAGAAAGGCCGCGAAGTGCTCGGCGACATCCTCCGGATAGGTCGCGGCGATCGCGACCCGCTCCACCCCGAGCGCCTTGGCCGCGTGGACGAAGGCGAAGGATGTGCTGGAAGCGGGCAGCCCGGCTGCCGCGGACAGCTCACGCACCTGCTCCTGCGCGCCCTCCCAGCCGAAGACGAAGCTGGCGCTGGTGCACGCCCAGAGCACGGCATCGGCGCCACGCTCCAGCAGCTCACCCACCCCAGCGGCGAGCCGGACTGCGGAGCCCATCTCCAGCAGCGCGTCAACACGGTGCGCGTCAACGCCGATGTCGGTGTGCACCAGCGGCAGCCGCACATCGGCGCCCGCCCCCCGCAGGATCCTCTCCAGCCGCGGGTAGTCGTCCTCCGCGGAGTAGCCCGGGTAGAGGAATCCAACCGTGTGCGCCATCTAGTCTCCTCCCTGTGCGCCTAAGCCGGCGCTGTTCTTTGCGCCTAAGCCGGCGCCGCTCTCGCGGACCTGGTTGGCCGCCGTTGTGGTTGCTCAATTGATGGTTGGGGTGGTTTGGCTCCCCGGTCTCGCGAGGGAGCCCTGCGGGAACCCCTCATACGGGGGGCTGGCCGCCCAGGTCGTCTGGGTATGGGGGCTCGGCCAGGGGGTCCGTCGGCTCGGCCTCCGGGCCCGGGCCCACCGTCCCGGCGAGCGCGGCCTCCGGCTCGGCCTCCGGCTCACGTGGCGGCTCCGGCGGCGGTGGCAGGGACGACATCGCCGCCGGGCCACGTCGGGCTACCGGGTCGAGCAGCGCCTGGTAGGGGCCTACGGCCTCCTTGCCGATGCGGCGCAGCGCGGCCCAGACGGTCACCTGGTTCGCCGAGAGGACGGGCATCCGCAGCTCCGCCTCCAGCTGCGGAATGACGTCGTACGTAGGGAGGTTGGTACAGCTGATGAAGAGCGCGTCGGGGGCTTCCACGACCGCCTCGCGGGCCATGTCGACCACATGCCGGTAGGGCACCCGCCAGATCTCTCGGGTCAGCCCGAGGTAGCTGCGCCCGGTGACCTCGATGCCCCCTTCGCCGAGGTACTCCTCCAGGGAGTCAGTCACGGACTTCGTATAGGGCGTGACGACCGCGATGCGCCGTGCGTCGATCTCGATCAGCGCGTCCAGGAGCGCTCCGGAGGTGGTGAGCGCGGGAATCTCACCGGCCTGTTCCATCGCCGCGCTCATGGCCCGCTCCCCCGCGCCGCCGCCGACGAAGGAGCCAGAGGTGCAGGCGTACGCCACGACCTCCGGGGCTACCGCGCACAGCGCATGGACGGCTTCGCGTAGCGTCTCGTGCTCGCTGACCAGCCGGGCCAGGTCAAGGCTCACCTCGACCGGGACGAAGGGGGTGCGGGTGAGATGCAGTGACACATCATCCGGGACCCAGCGCCACAGCTCACGGTCGAGGGCGAAGTCGAACGGCGCGACGATCCCCACGCCACGCTGCGGCTCCGGGCCGCCGAGGAACGAGACATCCATTTCGAGCCCCTCAAGATACGCAGGGACGGCCTAAGGGCCGGGGAGAGGAAAAAGAGCCGGACTAGAAGCCGGGACGCCGGGTCAGATGCCTTTGTTGACGAAGGTAGTTTCCAATCCCTACCGTGGTCAATCCTCGCATCTCCCCCAGGATCCCGCCTTGGCGTCCCCAGTCAAACTGATCCTCGTTTCGAAATGGTTTCTCGCCTATGTCCGAAACCAGTGTCCTCGTCCTCGACGACGACCCGCTGCCGGACCTCGACCGGCTCGCCGGCCGGGCCCGCGTGCTGCACGCCGACGAGCGGACGCTGGCCCAGCGGCTGCCCGAGGCCGATGTCCTGCTGGTCTGGAACTTCACCTCGGACGCGGTGAAGAAGGCCTGGCCCGGGGACGGGCCCCGGCCGCGCTGGGTGCATACAGCCAGTGCCGGGGTGGACCGGCTGCTGCCGGAGCTGGCTGACTCGGACGTGGTGATCACTAATGCCCGGGGAGTCTTCGACCAGCCGATCGCTGAATATGTTGCCGGACTTGTGGTAGCCATGGCCAAGGATTTCCGGGGAAGCTGGGAATTGCAGCGCCAACGGCGTTGGCGGCATCGGGAGACAATGCGGCTGGGGGGAACTCGGGCGGTAATCGTGGGTTCCGGTCCGATTGGCCGTGCTATCGGTCGAACACTTATGGCACTGGGTGTCGGGGTGGAACTCGTGGGCCGTCGGCAACGCGACGGCGATCCCGAATTCGGGCTCGTCTGGCCCAGCAGCGCGCTCAACGAGCTGCTGGCGGAAGCCGATTGGGTGGTCTGCGCCGCTCCGCTCACCGAAGCCACCACCGGGATGTTCGACGCCGGCGCGTTCGCCCGGATGAGACCTGAGGCGCACTTCATCAATGTCGGCCGGGGCCAGCACGTCGTCCAGAGCGACCTCGTCGACGCGCTGCTCCGCCACCGGATCAAGGGTGCGGCGCTGGACGTCTTCGCGGATGAGCCACTGCCCGCCGACAGCACGCTGTGGGATGTGCCCGGGCTGCTCATCTCCCCGCATATGAGCGGCGACACGATCGGCTGGCGCGACGATCTCGCCCGGCAGTTCCTCGACAACTTCGACCGCTGGGCCGCGGGCGAGCCGCTGCGCAACGTCGTCGACAAGCGACTGGGCTACGTCCCAGCGGACTGAACCCTCTCCCGGAGGATCCGTTGACCGATCTCACTTCCATGACCGCGACGGATCTCGTCGCGGGATACGCCGCCGGTGACTTCTCACCGGTCGAGGCGACACGCGCCACGCTGGAGCGCGCCGAAGCCATCCAGCCGCATGTGAACGCGTTCGTACGGATCGACAGCGAGAGCGCACTCGAACAGGCGCGCGCCGCCGAGGCGCGGTGGCATCGGGGAGAGCCAGCCGGACTGGTCGACGGGGTGCCGGTGACGGTGAAGGACATTCTGCTGCTGCGCGGTGGCCCCACCTTCCGGGGCTCCTGGGGGATTTCGGCGGCCGGCCCCTGGGACGAGGACGCCCCGGCGGTGGCCCGGCTGCGTGAGCACGGCGCGGTCTTCCTGGGCAAGACGACCACCCCGGAGTTCGGCTGGAAGGGGGTCACCGACAGCCCGCGGCACGGGGCGACCGGCAATCCGTATGACCCGTCCCGCACGCCGGGGGGCTCCAGCGGCGGTGGCGCCGCGGCCGTGGTGCTGGGCGCGGGGCCGCTGACGCTGGGCACGGACGGCGGGGGCTCGGTCCGTATCCCGGCGTCCTTCAGCGGGCTCTTCGCGCTGAAGCCGACCTATGGCCGGGTGCCGATCTATCCGGCGAGCGCCTTCGGGACGCTCGCCCATGTCGGGCCGATGACACGCGACGCGGCCGATGCCGCGCTGCTGATGGATGTCATCTGCGGCCCCGACTGCCGGGACTGGTCCCAGCTCGCTCCGGTGACCGGCAGCTTCCGGGACCAGCTGACCGGAGGTGCAGCCGGGCTGCGGATCGCCTACTCCCCCGACTTCGGCGGCCGGGTCACCGTCGACCCACAGGTCGCGGCGGCGGTACGGCGGGCCGTGGACCGGCTGGCGGAGCTCGGCGCGCGGGTGACGGAGGTGGACCCCGGCTTCGAGGATCCGGTCGACGCCTTCCACACCCTGTGGTTCAGCGGTGCGGCCCGGGTCACCCAGGGCTTCACCGCCGAGCAGCGGGAGGCGATGGACCCGGGGCTGCGGGAGGTCTGCGAGCAGGGGGCGCGTTACTCGGCGCTGGACTATCTCGCGGCGGTCGACGTACGGATGGCGCTGGGCAAGACGATGGGAGCCTTCCATGAGACATACGACCTGCTGGTGACCCCGACCGTGCCGCTGACCGCCTTCGGCAAGGGCATCGAGGTCCCGGAGGGCTCGTCCTGCACCCGGTGGACCGGGTGGACGCCGTTCTCCTACCCGTTCAACATGACGCAGCAGCCCGCCTCCAGCGTCCCGTGCGGGCTGGATGACGCCGGGCTGCCCATCGGCGTGCAGCTGGTGGCCGCACGCCATGCGGACGGGCTGGTACTGCGCGCCTCCCACGCGCTCTACGGCACCGGGATCGCGGATCTGCCCGCGCCCCGGCTGCTTTCCTCCCTCACACCCGCCGGAAGTTGAGCGACTCGCCGAGCGCCCCGGCGCGCCACAGGTCCTGACAGGCCTCGGCCATCCGGTCGAGGCCGTCCACCACAGTGCCCCAGACGATGCCGGGCACCCACCCGGCGTCGCCGTTGATCAGCAGGTTGTTCCGCTCATAGAAGAGGGCAAGATCGACGACGGTCGCCTCGCCATGGTGCTTGGCGTGCGGCTCATAGCCATACGACTTGGTGCCCAACTGGACGTCGCTGAAGGTGAAATAGCACAGATCCCCGGGGATGGGGGTGATGGTGGGGTTCTCCAGCGGGGGCTCTTCGGGGGCGAAGGGCGGGATGAGGGCGTAGATCTCATTGCGTGCGTACTTGGCGTGATAGACATCGCCGCCGAGCGGCAACGCGTCCCACACCGCGGCGCAGGTGATCGGCGCCCGGTCATCCAGGAGCTTGGCGGTGCAGCTCACCCCGCGCTTTTCCAGTGAGACTTCAATGAAGCGTTCAGCCATCGTGCCTCCAGTTCGTGACTCCTGGCGATGGTGACATAACTCAAAGGCCCCCCGCTGGTGCGAGGGGCCTTCGGTTGTCTGTGCGCCGCCAGGGACTCGAACCCCGGACCCGCTGATTAAGAGTCAGCTGCTCTAACCAACTGAGCTAGCGGCGCCCGCCGACACGCGTCGCGAGCTCCGTTGCGGGGTAGGCCGGAGCGTCGTGGCTGGTGTGGGTGGGCGGTTGCGTAGCAGGGTGGGCCCACGCCCCTCGCGGGGCTGCGTGCCCACAACGGTCAGATGGAGAGGGAGAGCAGGACTGGGGCGGCCTGGCGGTTGAGTTTGTGGGCGGCCGTGCGCAGCCGATGCGCGTGTTCGATCGGGAGGGACAATGCCAGACAGCCGACAGCGGATCCCGCGGTCACCGGGACAGCCGCGCAGACCGTACCGATCGCGTACTCCTGGAGATCGAGGACGGGCACGGTCGGCGGCTGGCTGTCGAGCTGAGAGAAGAGCACCCGCTCATTCGTGGTGGTGCGGGAGGTCAGCCGGATCGTCTTGTGCCGGGACAGATGGTCCCGTCGGCCGTCGTAGTCAAGCTGGGTGAGCAGACACTTCCCGACCGCGCTGGCATGGGCGGCGGCCTTGAAGTCGACCCACTCGGTGACCGCAGGCGTACGCGGCCCGGCCGCGAACTGGGTGATCTTGACCTCGCCATCCAGATACCGGCTGATGTAGATCGCGGCGCCGAGATCATCACGCAGCCTGGTCAGATGCCGTTGAAGCTTCTCCCGCTGCATCTGGTTACGGTCCCCGCCCGAGCTCAGCAGGACGAAGGATTCGCCCACCACGAAGCTGCCATCCACAAGCTGCTCCAGATAGCCTTCCCGGCGCAGCATCAGCAGTAGATGCGCCAGGTGCCCCGGCGGCAGCCCGGTGCGCCGGGCGAGCTGGTCTTCGGTGACTCCGTCGCGCTGCTTGGCGACTGTCTCGAGCACACGCAGGGCGTACTGCACCGAGCGGAATGGCACGATCGGCACTGGCTTCGGCGCCACGGTGTCCCCCTTGGAGGTTGTGACCGCTTGCGTTGTGACCGTAGCTACCGGTCACGGAAGTACGTATCACGATAGCGCCCAAGGGCCCAATGAGGACCACCTGTTGCTGCTATCGGCATATGCCTCTGGCCTCGAACAAAAGCACTGTGCCCCCGGCCTCGGTCCCGGCCCTCGAAAAGGGCCGGGACCATACCGGTCAGAGCACCGCGCCCAGAAACTCGCGGGTCCGCTCATGATCTGGGTCGTTGAAAATCTTCTCCGGGGAGCCGGACTCGATCACGCGACCCTCGTTGAACATCAGCACCTCGTCCGAGATATCGCGCGCGAAATTCATCTCATGCGTCACGCACAGCATCGTGATATCCGTCGTGTGGGCGATGTCCCGGAGGACATCCAGCACCCCGGCCACCAGCTCGGGGTCGAGCGCGGAGGTGACCTCGTCCAGGCACAGCACCTGGGGCCGCATGGCGAGCGCGCGAGCGATGGCGACCCGCTGCTGCTGGCCGCCGGAGAGCTGCGAGGGGTACTTGTCGATGTGCTCGGTCAGCCCCACCAGCTCCAGCAGATCGCGGGCCCGCTGATCGGCCTCGTCCGCGGACAGGCCCAGTACATGCACCGGCGCCTCGGTGATGTTCCGCAGCACCTTCATATTGGGGAAGAGGTTGAACTGCTGGAAGACCATGCCGATCTTCTTGCGCACCTCACGGATGTGCTTCTCACTCGCGGGAACGAGTTTGTCGTTCTTCTTCTCGTGGGTGAGGTAGTCACCATCGACCATGATGGTGCCCTCATCCGGCTTGAGCAGCGTCATCAGCAGCCGCAGAATCGTGGTCTTGCCCGATCCGGAGGGGCCGATCAGGGTGACGTGCTTGCCGGAGCTGACGCTGAACTCGAGGTGGTCCAGGACGACATTGCTGCCGAAGCGCTTGGTCACTCTGTCGAACCGGATGAGCTCGCTGCCACTGGCGCGACTCTCCTCCGGGGTGTCCTTGGTCGTGTCCACCACGGCCTCCGGGGTCTCGTTCTCGGTCTTCTCAGGGGAGTTGTCAGTAGGTGGCAAGACGACGCTCCAGGGCTCGGATCAGCAGCGAGGCCGGATAGGCGATCAGGATGAACGCGATGCCGACGATCGTGATCGGCTCCATGTACTGGAAGGTCTGGGCACTGAACCCACGCGCCCGCCCCAGCATGTCCAGGGCGCCGATCAGGGCGATCATCGGGGAGTCCTTCAGCATCGCCACCACGTAGTTACCCAGTGCGGGCACCACCCGGCGGATCGCCTGCGGCAGAATCACCGCGGTCCAGGTGCGCCGCGTCGGCAGGCTGAGCGCGGTGGCCGCCTCCCACTGGCCCACCGGCACTCCGTCGATTCCGGCCCGGTACACCTCCGCGGTGTAGGTCGAGTAGTGCAGCCCCAGTCCGATGGCGCCGGTGACCAGTGCGGACATGCGCAGTCCCGGGCCCCACTCGGGAAGCACGAAGAAGAGGAAGAACAGCTGCACCAGCAGCGGGGTGTTCCGGATGAACTCGGTGAGGATGTTCACCGGCCAGCGGATCACCGCGAATCTCGACCGCTGGGCGATCGCCCAGAAGAGACCGAGGGAGAAGGCGATCAGCGTACCGAACGCCACGGCCTGCAGCGTTACCCAGACGCCCTGCCAGAATTGCGGCAGGAACTCCGCGACGACGTTCCAGTTCCAGTTCACTTGGCACCTCCGGTGGCGGCCACCGTGCTGGCGTCAGCAGACCCGCGGCGCAGTGAGAGCTTGGCCAACAGCCCCTTGTCGGACGGCGGGGCCTGTCCGATCCGTGTCTTGGCGTGCCGCTCGAGCACGCGCATACCCCGGGTGATGAAGAAGGCCAGTACGAAGTACATCACCAGGATGACGGTGTAGATCGGCCCGCTCTCCTGGGTGGTGATCCGGATCAGATTGGCGGAGAACGTGATGTCCGCCACCGAGATGGTCGAGACCAGCGCGGTGCCCTTCAGCAGCTCGATGGAGAGGTTGTTGAAAGGAGGGACCATCTCCGGCCAGGCCTGCGGGATCTCGATCCGGCGCAGCCGCTGCAGCCGGGTGAAGCTCAGTGCGATACCCGCTTCCCGCTGTGCTTCGGGCACCGACGCCAGCGCGCCGCGTACGATCTCCGAGCCGTACGCGCCATAGGTCAACCCCAGCGCCACCACACCGGCCCACATGGGCACCAGTTGGTAGCCGAACATCAGCGGGAAGGCGAACAGGAACCAGAAGAGCATCACCAGTGCGGAAGCGCCCCGGAAGATCTCAAAGTAGCCTCCCGACAGAAAGCGCACGATCCACAGCCGTGAGGTGCGCAGCGTGCCGATGGTGAAGGAGACGGCCAGGGCCAGGGCCGCGCTGTACAGCGTCACCTGAATGGTGATCCACAACCCGGGCAGCATCCAGTTGTTCCACAGACCCCAGGTCATGGCGAACACAGCTCCTTGGCGGTCAGATCGGTCATGTCATCCGCGGTGAAGCCGAAGGGCTCGACGATCTCCAGCAACCGCCCACTGTCCTTGAGCTTGTGCAGCTCTTCGTTGAAGGCGTCCCGCAGATTCGTTTCGATCGGTCGGAACGCGAAGCCGCCGGCGCCGATCTGCTCCTCGCCGTCGACCTCGGGGATGAACGGCTCCGAGGCCTCGACACCTGGTGCGTTCTCCACCGCCTTGACGATCGTCGGGCTGGTCCCGGCGAAGGCGTCGGCCCGGCCCTGGCGTACGGCGTCCAGGCCCGCCACCTGGTCGGCGTAGAACTGGATGCGGCTCCTCTTGTAACCATTGCCGGTCGCGTAGTCCGCCTGGAACCAGCCGTTGCCGGTGGCGAACCTGACGCCCGGTTTGGTGAGGTCCTCGTAGGTATGGAGTTCCTTGGGGTTGCCCTTGGCGACGATGAAGGCGTCCTTGGCCACATAGTCGGGGTCGGAGAAGATCACCTGCTCGCAGCGGTCCGGGCTGATCCACATCCCGGCGGAGACCACGTCGAACTGGAGGGACTTAAGCCCGGGGATGAGCGAGCCGAACTCCGTGGGTACGGGCTCCATGGTCTCGATGCCAAGGTTCCCAAAGATGACCTTGGCGATAGCTGGTGCCTGGCCAGTCAGTTTTCCCTGGCTGTCGACATAGGCGTAGGGGATTTCACCGGCGATTCCCAGCCGCACCCTTCCCTGCGCCCGCATCCGGTCCAGGAGATCGCCGCCCCGCTCGGCAGCCTGGGTATCAACCCGGGCACAGCCGGTCATACCCACTACGCCAAGAGACGCCGCTCCTGCGAGCAGCGAGCGGCGGCTGATTCCTCTTCCGTTGTTTGTCTCGTTTTTCCTCGATGGTCGGGCCATGGGCGCGCGGCTACCCACCCTCCGTGAAGATATGCGCATCGTTTCGGGCCAGTGATCCTGACGACGAGCGGCGCACAGGCGCCGGAGCCAGCATCATGCACGGCTTTCGCAGGCCGGGCGGTCCGGCGCGCACGGCGTAGCTCGGTGGTCCCCACCTTGGGCCTACTGCGCGCTGTGGCGTGGTGCGAAGCCCTCCCCACCAGGGAAGGTAGGCCGCATGCGCACCGAGGAACTCATGGAGCGGGCATGGCGGCTGGCGGAGACGCATGGGCGGCGGCCGCGTGCCGTGCTGGGTCTGGTCGGCCCTCCGGGCTCGGGCAAGTCCGCCCTGGCGCGGGCACTGGTGTCCGGGCTGCTGGAGCGATACGGGCCAACGGCGGCCGCCTACGCGCCGCTGGACGGCTTCCATCTCTCCAACGCCCAGCTCAGCCGGCTCGGGCTGGCCTCCCGCAAGGGCTCGCCGCCGACCTTCGACGTGGCGGGCTATGCCGCGCTGCTGTCCCGTATCGCCGCGCCTGGCGAACACGACATCTACTGCCCTGATTTCGACCGGACCGTCGATGAGCCCATCGCCGCCCGCCATGTCGTCCCCCCGGACACCCGGCTCGTCATCACCGAGGGGAACTATCTGGCCTGCGAGCTGCCGGGGTGGGCGGACGCGCGCCTACATATCGACGAGCTGTGGTACGTGGAGACGCCCGATGATGTACGGGAGAAGCGACTGCTGGAACGTCAGCTGGCGGGTGGCCGGGGTGCGGCCGGGGCACAGGAGTGGGTGCGTACGAATGACGCACCCAATGGTGAGTTGGTCAAGGCATCACGCAGCGCTCCATGGATCAACGACATCGTGCACTGGAGTGGCCCGGACGGGTGGTCATCGGCACCCCTTTGCATCGGGTAAGCTCTCTTTCCGCCGGTCACGGACCGGCGCCCGCGCCGCTAGCTCAGTTGGTTAGAGCAGCTGACTCTTAATCAGCGGGTCCGGGGTTCGAGTCCCTGGCGGCGCACAGACGGTCGGAGGCCCTTCGCGGAAGCGGGGGGCCTCCTTCGTTGCGGATCACTGCGGGCACTCGGTGCCACCTGCGGGTTTCCGGTCGCGGGTCTGGAGCTGCTCCCTCACACTGAGTGGTGTCTACGGTAGATCGGACAGCTGGCGTAGGAGGGCATCCATGCCGGACTCACCTCGCTTGGGGCGGCCGGAGCGGCCGGCCCGTTCGGAGAACCGCGTGGCCCGCCGCCCGGGGGCCCGGTCGGTGTGTTTGCATCGTTTACGGAAATGGCCGAGTTCCACGGCGGACTCCCGGACTGCCATGCCTGACCCCATGCGAGGGAGTTGACGATGAGCACCCCTGTGCAAGAACGCGAACGGCTGGACGAGGAGAACCCGGCCGCCTCGGCCCCGGTACTGCTGCTCGCGGGGGAGGACGAGGACGACTGCGCCGGAGAGCCGCATATCTGCCGGAGCATCGACTGACCCAGGCTTGTGACCCAGGCTGGTGACCCAGGCTTGCGGATCTCCTTGCAGATCTCTTTGGTCACAATCGACCATATACCTTGGCGATTCTGGGTAAACAGCTAGTATCACTCTTGCGATCATGTTGTGAGATCCGCGAAGCTGATCCACAGTCACTGGCTCCGGTCAAGCCCCTGGTTGGGGAGACCAGAGGCAAAATCATGGAACCGGAACACCGTCCTCCGGCGTCTGGTGGAGCGGCGGTTACTAATGCCGCGCCCGTCTCGGCCCGTTCAAGGGGGTATGGGTCATGGACGCGGGTGAGAACGAGCACACGCAGCCCGCTGCGTGCGGGGGGATGGATTCATGGCGTCGGCACCACGTCCGACTCAGTCGCGTGCCTACGACGACCCGTCGCAGACGACGAAGCTGCGGGTTCCCCGACAGCACCGCACCGGCCAGCACAACACGCTGGGCCGGGGTATGCGCTGGCCCCGCAAGGCACCACCACGCTATGACTACGAGCACTACAGCAGACTCGCGGGCCCGCTGACCCAGCCGGACCCCGGTAAGCCGTACCGCGTCAGGTACCGCAGTCTGATCGCCGATGAGCCGCACCGGATCCGGGCCGGGCTACTGCTGGCCGCCGCGCCGCTGGTCTCACTGGGCCTCTTTCTCTGGCTGATGCAGCCCCAGCACTGGACCGAGCGCGACGAGGGCTCGGTCTCCGATCTGGTGCTCAAGCTCGACATCGTGATGCTGGTCGCGATCGGTCTGATCGAGCTGTTCCGCACCATGAACGTCCTCTCCAACTCGCACGCCACGCTGGTCGCCCGGGACCCCGTCCCCGTGGTGCCCGAGCCCGGCACCCGCGTCGCGTTCCTCACCTCCTTTGTGCCCGGCAAGGAGCCGATCGAGATGGTCACCAAGACCCTCGAGGCGGCCGTCAGGATCCGGCACCGCGGCACCATGCATGTCTGGCTGCTGGACGAGGGTGATGACCCAGAGGTGAAGGCGGTCTGCGCGCGCCTGGGCGTGCGCCACTTCAGCCGTAAGGGCGTAGCGAAGTGGAATACGGCCAAGGGCGCCTTCCGCGCCAAGACCAAGCACGGCAACTACAACGCCTGGCTGGACGCGCACGGCGATGACTACGACTTCTTCGCCGGGGTCGATACCGACCATGTGCCGTTGCCCAACTATCTGGAGCGGATGCTCGGCTACTTCCGCGACCCGGACGTCGGCTTCGTCATCGGCCCACAGGTCTACGGCAACTACGACAACTTCGTCACCAAGGCCGCCGAAAGCCAGCAGTTCCTCTTCCACGCGCTGATCCAGCGCGCCGGGAACCGCTATGGCGCACCGATGTTCGTCGGCACCAGCAACGCCGTCCGGATCAAGGCGCTCAAGCAGATCGGCGGTCTCTATGACTCCATTACGGAGGACATGGCGACCGGCTTCGAGATCCACCGCCACCGCAATCCGGAGACCGGCAAGAAGTGGCGCTCGGTCTACACCCCGGATGTGCTGGCCGTCGGCGAGGGCCCCAACGCCTGGACCGACTTCTTCACCCAGCAGCTGCGCTGGTCCCGGGGCACCTTCGAAACCATCCTCAAGCAGTACTGGAGGGGCTTCGGCACCCTGCCGCCCGGCAAGCTCTTCAACTACACGCTGATGATCATCTTCTATCCGATCTCGGCGCTGAACTGGATTCTGGCCGCGCTCAGCTGTGGGCTCTTCCTGGGGCTGGGCGCCTCGGGTGTGCAGATCGACCCGGTCATCTGGATGATGCTGTACGGCAACGCCTCCGCCCTCCAGGTCGGTCTGTACATCTGGAACCGGCGGCACAATGTCTCCCCGCATGAGCCCGAGGGCTCCGGCGGCCTGGCGGGCATGCTGATGTCCGCGCTCTCCGCCCCCGTCTACGCCCGCTCGCTGATGGATACCGTGCTGCGCCGCAAGAGCAAGTTCGTGGTGACGCCCAAGGGGGATTCGGCCAGTCCGGACACCCTCTTCGGCACCTTCCGGATCCATCTCTTCTTCATTCTCGTCTTCGGCGGTTCGCTGGCCGGCTCCTTCTTTCTGGGCCATGACCACCCAGCAATGATCACCTGGGCGGGCCTGGCGCTGCTGATCACAGCGGCGCCGATCATCGGCTGGCAGGTGACCGTACGGGCCGAGAAGAAGAAACGACAGCGGGAGCGGCACCACCGCAAGGGCGGCGGCGTCTCCGCGCCGATGCCCGAGCCGGGCGCGCACCCCGTCATCCCGCCCGGGTCCGTCAGCGCCGCCGCCCCGGCGGAGACGACGGCGGCGGGTGCGGACGGGGAACCACGGCCCAGCTGGGCCGCCGATCCCGACGAGACCATGCAGATCGCCCTTGGGGGACGTAAGAAGTGAAATACCGTCCGAGCCGCCGTGCGAAGCGTCTGGGCCTCGCCACGGCGGCGGTGCTCGTCGTGGCGGGAATGAACGCGCCATGGCTGATCCGCTTCGGCAGTGAGCAGTACCACCAGTGGAACATCAACCGCCCTGTCTACAAGGCCCAGAACGGTCTGTGGCAGGTAGTCGACGTTCCGGAGAAGTACAAGATCAACACCATTCACGCCGCGCTGCTGCACACCGGCAAAGTGCTGCTGGTGGCGGGCTCCGGCAATGACGCCGAGCAGTTCAAGGCGAAGACATTCCGCAGCGTCCTGTGGGATCCGAAGAAGAACACCTTCAAGAACATCCCCACCCCGAAGGACATGTTCTGCGCCGGTCACACCCAGCTGCCCGATGGCAAGCTGCTGATCGCGGGCGGCACCCAGCGCTACGAGACGCTTGAGGGCGACGTCGAGAAGGCCGGCGGTCTGATGATCGTCAGCAATGAGAACCCCGACAAGCCGATGACGCTGCCCAAGGGCACCAAGTTCAAGGGCAACAAGAGCGGCAAGACCTTCGTCACCCAGCAGTCACTGCTGGTGCCCCGGGCGAAGAAGGTCACCGACCCGGTGACCGGCGATGCCAAGGTCACCGCCCGCCAGGCCCGTATCTATGTGGAAGCCCAGGAGAAGGGCAGGAAGCACGCCACCGGCGACACCGAGCAGTACACGGTCCTGGGCCTGAAGGGCCAGGACCGGGAGAACGTCTACGGCATCGCGAACAAGCTCTCCTTCGACAAGAAGGACTTTCAGGGCATCAAGGAGTCCTACGAGTTCGACCCGGTCGCCGAGCGGTATATCGCGGTCGACCCGATGGAGGATGCCCGCTGGTATCCGACCCTGACCACCCTGGAGGACGGCAGGGTGCTCTCCGTCTCCGGTCTCGATGACATCGGTGAGGTCTCCAAGAAGGTCGAGCTCTATGACCCGGCGACCAAGAAGTGGCGGACGCTGCCCAAGGAACGTTACTTCCCCACCTACCCCGGCCTCTTCCTCGCGGACCAGGGCAAGATCTTCTACTCCGGCACCAGCTCCGGCTACGGCCCCGCGGACCAGGGCCGCGTGCCCGGTCTCTGGGACTGGCGGACCGACAAGTTCCAGAAGATCCCGGGTCTGAGCGACCCGGACGCGCTGGAGACCTCCATGGCGGTGCTGCTGCCGCCCGCCCAGGACCAGAGGTACATGGTGCTCGGCGGCGGCGGGATCGGTGAGAGCTCCAAGGTCACCGATAAGACCCGGATCGTTGATCTGAAGGCGGACAAGCCCAGGTTCACCGACGGCCCCAGGCTGTACGCCCCCGTCCGCTATCCCAGCAGCGTCATCCTGCCCGATGACACCGTGCTCACCACGAATGGGTCCGGTGGATACCGTGGCTACAGCGACAGCGATGTTCTGAAGGCCGAGCTGTACAACGCCAAGACCAATACATCCCGCAGCGTCGCCGATCCCCTCGTCGGGCGGAACTATCACTCCGGTGCGCTGCTGCTGCCCGACGGCAAGGTCATGACGTTTGGCTCCGACTCGCTTTTCGCCGATGAGGCCAATACGAAGCCCGGTCAGTTCGAGCAGCAGATCGATATCTACTCGCCGCCCTATCTCTTCCGGGACTCCCGTCCGGAGCTGCGGGACGGCTCTGACACGCCACAGAGCGTCAAGCTGGGCGGCAAGGCCGAGTTCCAGTCCAAGGACGCCGACCAGATCCAGGAGGTCCGGCTGATCCGGCCGAGCTCCTTCACTCATGTGACCAACGTCGAACAGCGTTCCATCGCCCTGGAGTTCGAGCAGACCGCGGAGGGTGTCGAGGTGACCCTTCCGGAGGATCCGACACTGGTGCCGCCGGGGTACTACATGGTCAATGTCCTCGATGCGGAGGGCACGCCATCGGAGGCGGTCTGGGTGCACGTCCCCGTGGCAGCCCCCGGGGAAGTGCGAAGCTGACCCGATTGGTGGAGTTCCGGATGCGGGGCGGGCTCACCGGGGGGATCTTCGGGAGTACCGAGCCCGGAGGTTTCCACCCATGCGCATCGCACGCCCCGCCACGGTCACACTCCGTACATCGCTGATTGCCCTCGCCATCTGTGCCGCGGGAGCCGCTCCCGCGGCCGCCGACCCGGACGGTACAGCCGGGTCGGTCATCGTGACCCCGCCTCAGGTCCGTCCGGGAGGAGAGGTCAATATCCGGGTCGACTCCTGCGACGGCGACAAAGGGATCGCGCGGTCCAGGGCATTTGTGTCCGCCATCGCGCTGAAGGCCACCGCGGATGACGCGCTCACCGCCGACGCGAGCGTACGTGCCTCGGCGCAGCCCGGCGCATACCGGATCACGGTTGACTGCTACGACAAGACGGGAAACCTCAAGAAGGCCATCGCGGAGGGCCGGTTCTCCGTCGTCGGCGGCAAGGGGCCCCACCCGTTCCGGCCTCCCCGGCCCAGCGAGCCCACTGGGCACAGTGGGTACGGCGAGCACAGTGGGCGCGGCGAGCACAGTGGGCGCGGCGAGCACGGCGAGCACACTGTGCACAGCGCACCGGTCGCCCCCGTACGTGCCGGTGGCGGCGGCACCGCGGGAGAGAGCAGCGCCGGAGTGCCGCACTCGCTCGCCCTCGGGCTGAGCGGTGCCGCCGCGCTGGGCATCGCGGGCGCCGCGCTGCTGCGCCGACGTACCGTGGCGCGGCACGGCGGCGACAGCTGACCGGCGATGTCCGAGGAGGAGCGTTCCACCGGCGGCGGCAGGCTGCTGACCGGGGTGGCCTGGGCCGTACTGCTGCTCGGACTGTGGCTCTGGGGCAAGGATCTGACGGATGGCGACTTCGGCGTTCCGGTGCTCGGTGATGTGTCCCGGGCCGGCGGTCTGGTGGACGGGCGCCCGCTGCCCGCCGCACATGAACCGCTGAGCGGCGAGTCGAAGCCGCAGCGCATTGAGATCGAACGGCTGGGCGTGGCAGCCCCGGTGGTCGAACGTGGCCTGGACCGGGATGGTGCGATCGATCCGCCACCGCTCAGTGCGGCGGACACCGTTGGCTGGTACGCGGACGGCCCGGTGCCGGGTGCGGAAGGCGCGTCGTTGCTGGTCGGTCATGTCGACACGGAGAGCGAGAAGGCCGTCTTCTATGGGCTGAGCACCATGAAGCCGGGCACGGTGGTGAAGGTGACGCGGGCCGATGGCACGGTGGCCGAGTTCACGGTGGAGGAAGTCGACGTCGTTCAGCGTGGTGACTTCGACGCGAAGAAGGTGTACGGCGCACGGTCGAAGGGCCGGGCTGAGCTGCGCATCATCACCTGCGGTGGCACCTTCGACCGCGCGGAGCGCGCGTACACGGCCAATGTGGTGGTCTCTGCCTACCTCACTGGCTCTCAGCGGGAGTAAGCGCCTCCCGCGTGCGCTCGCTGGCCGCCGCGCGCAGACCCAGGGCACCGAATGCCGCCCCCAGAGCGCCCCACAGCAGGGCGTGTGAGGCCAGGGAGAGCACCCGGAAGTCCCAGAGGAGCGGCGCCGGGACCGGCACCGGGTCGGGGTTGCCCGGCAGGAGGAAGAGCACCCCCAGAATGGCGATGACCGTGCCGGCCACCGTCAGTTGCCGTACCGGCGCCGGACGGTCGGTGAGTCGCCGGTGGAGCTGCCAGGCGAGCAGCATGCCCAGGACGCCGATCACCAGCGCCGCCACCCAGAGGGCTTGGCGTTCGGAGACCGTGCCGCCGTCACCGACCCCCGGAGGGTTCGCCGGGTAGCGCAGGCCCGGCAGGAGGGAGAGGGCGAGGAAGCCCGCGCCCGCCAGGGTGAGGGCACGTGGCCAGGGCCGGTCCTCGGGGTTCGCCCGGTGGATCAGCGCATAGGCGACCGCGAAGAAGACCCCGAGGGCGAGGCCGACGACCACCGCGGTGACGAGCAGTCCGAAGTGCTGTGTGCCGCGTGAGAACAGCTCTTCGGCCTCATGCGTATGGGCGGAAGGCGTATGGGCGGAGTGCGCATGGGCGGACGCGGTCTGCCGCTCTTCCTCAAGCCGGATCGCCCGGTCCATCAACGGCTCCGCCAGGAGCAGCGAGAACAGCCCGGCGGCCAGGCCTGCCAGACCGCCCGCGAGCAGCCCCCGCCGGAGCAGGGGCAGCACGGGGTAGGGAGTTGTCGAATCAGACATGGTGCGGACGGCCCCGATCAGTGGCAGGGGGCACCGAAGAGGTGCCGTCCATCGTGGGAGAACTCGTGCAGATACTCGCCGGTCGCGGCGATGACATGGCCGTTGTCCATAAAGACGGCGTAGAGCGCGATCAGCGCGATGATGACCGCGGCGCCCGCGATCAGCCAGTCACGGGTACGAATCGTCGCGCTAGCAGCCGTGTCGGGTGCGACAGTGGTCGGTGAACCGGTGTGCAGGGACATCCGCGGTGCCTCCTCCTGGGGTTTCCACGCCCCAACGGTGGGAGAGCGACAGGTCAGTTCCTGACTTCCGCATGGGAGGCCCATGCGGTCACAGTGGCGGGACCGTCCCGGAGTTGCACCGGGTTCCTGAACACCATCGCCTCTTTATCCAAATGTGTCTGATGGAGAGTCCCAGGACCCGTCTGACCTGTCAATGTGCCACGATGGGGGCGACCGGTTTGCACCGTATCCAAAGGGGAGTGGATGTACGGCACCGACGCCGGCCGCAGGCACCGAGCAGTTCGCAGGCACCGAGCAGTTCGCACCGGCCTGACCGTGGGTGGGGCAGTGGTGGGTGCGATGGCCCTCCTCACCGCCTGCTTCTCGTCATCGGGGAAGAGTGGAGACGTGAAGAATCCGGACGAGGGGAAGCCGTCCCAGGCGGGCAAGCCCTTCTGGGTGAACCCTGATGGCAGCGCCGCCCGGGCTCTGGACAAGCTCCGCAAGGAGAACAAGGCCGAAGAGGCGGCGCTGATCGAGAAGATCGCCAGCCAGCCCGTCGGGGAGTGGATCGGGACGGACGATCCCGAGGGAGAGACGCGCCACATCACCAAGGCCGCCGCGAAGGCGAATACGAGCGCGCTGCTGGTGCTCTACAACATCCCGCACCGCGACTGCGGGCAGTATTCACAGGGCGGCGCGCCAGATGGCAACACCTACCGGGACTGGCTCAACAAGGTTGTCAACGGCATCGGGGACCGTAAGGCCTCGGTGATCGTGGAGCCGGACGCACTACCGCACATACTGGATCCCGGCTGTGTGCCCCGCGCTCTCCATGATGAGCAGTACGCCCTGATCAAGGAAGCGGTGGAAAAGCTCAAGGGGCTCCCGAACACCAAGGTGTATGTGGACGCGGGCAATCCGCACTGGATTCGGGACGCGGGCGCCCTGGTCGGGCCGCTGAAGCGGGCCGGAATCGAGCGCGCCGACGGCTTCTCGCTCAATGTCTCCAACTACCAGACGACCAAGGAGAACATCGCATACGGCAAGAAGCTGTCCGCGATGGTTGGCGGCAAACACTTCGTCATCGACACCAGCCGCAACGGCAATGGCCCCATAGAGGGCGAGGGGGCCGAGGAGGACGCCGAGGCCTGGTGCAACCCGCCGGGCCGGGCGCTGGGCGAGCCCCCGACCACGGACACCGGTGAGGAGCTGGTCGACGCCTATCTGTGGATCAAGCGGCCCGGGGAGTCGGACGGCACCTGCAAGGGCGGCCCCAAGGCGGGCGAGTGGTACCACACGTACGCCCTGGAGCTGGCCCGCAACAGCCGCTAGGGGGTGACTGGTGGATCTCCGTGGAGGGAGGAGCGGCGTCTGGTGCGTGCGATCGCAAGGCGGAGGAGGAAGCCAACCTGGTTGGTTGGCGACCGACGACAACGCAGCGAGCGTGCGTGCCAGGCGTCGCGACGCCGCGGAGATCCACCAGACACCCCCTAGGGCTCCTCGTCGTGCCGTGGCGAGCTGTGGTCAACCGGTTGTTCGTCAGTTTCTGAGTCGCAGGTGACCTTGTCCCGGGGCACATACCGGGTCTTGAAGGTCTCTCGTTTGACTTCCTTGCCACCGGACCGGAAGACGCGGTCAACCTTGACGTCGAAGCCATCGAGCGGAGTCTGCGGCTGACAGTTCTCCTTGGCTCCCGGGCGGCTTCCCGGCTCTTTCACCTTGGTGCGAGGGCCTTTGACCGCTTTGACCGAGTCGTATTTCTTGGTGCCGAGAAAGGTGACGGTGACGGAGCTGTCCGTAGCACTGGCCTGGATATAGATGGCGTTACCCGAGTCGTTGAGGAACCTCAGGTCGAGACTGCCCCAGGCCACCGTTGCTTCCCGCCCTTCCGGGTAGCGTTCGATGTAGAACGAATGAGCCCCGTACTCCACCGGTTTGACGCCGGCGAAGAACACGGCGTTGAAGATGGTGGTGGCGACAGCGGAGACGCCACCGCCCGTAGCCTTGGCGTACTTGTCGTCGTAGATGATGGTGCCGTCCACGAAACCGTTGGCCTTGGTCCGCTCCCCCACGGTGCGGTTGAAGCTCCAGGTCTCGTCGGGCAGCACGAGCGACCCGTTGATCAGTTCCGCGGCACGGCCGATGTTCGTGGTGCGGTATGCGGCGGGCTCGAAGTTGACCGTGAAGGTGGACAGCTTCTCCTTGATCCCCAGTCCGCCGATGGTGTCGCGGGTGAGCTTCGGCTGCACCTTCTCGGTGGCCACCGCCGCGGTGCGGGCCGACCCGGACTTGGTCAGCAGAGGCAGTACAGCTTGCTTGATGCCCCTGGCCGTGACCTCCTGCCCGGGTTCGCCGTCCGAGGCCACCACCACCCGTTTACCGTCCAGGCCCAGTTTCGCCTCGACCGCCTCGTCGGTGGCCCGCTCCAGGGGGCGGGCCACCGCCGGATCGCCCCGGAGCCCCTCGCCGTTGAGCCGGGGCGTCAGCCGGTTCGTCTTGTCCGGTTTCATCGTGAGGTGTTCACCGACCGTCACGGGGCTGATCTCGACCTGCCGGCTGCCTATGGTGAGCGTGACCGGCGCCGACATGGCGGGCGTGGCGAACTCCCTCATGGCGCGGGACACCTCTGCCGCATCGACACGGGGTTCGGTCCGCTGAACCGGCAGCCGGACCGGGTCAGCCCCCTGGCCGGGAACAGCGGAGCTCAGGACCGCGAGGGCGCGGCCCACCCGCAGCGATTGCCCGGTGACCGGCTGTACGGGCACCGGCTTGCCCTTGTCGAAGGTGATCGCGCCGTCCCGGGCTTTCCGGTCGTACTTCTTCGCCGTCCTGGCCAGCACCGCACGGGCCTTCGCCTCGTCCACGCTGATCACCGGCTCGACATCGCGGTCCCCGGTGGTGAACAAGCCGCCGATCACAGTCAGCGGGCCGGTCCCCGCTCGCATGGCACGGGCAACGGTCTCCTCGCTGTCCAGGGAGAGACCGGCCACCCGTGCGTCGATGGTGTCGGTACGTTCGCCGATGCGCACCTTCACCGGCGACGACCAGGCCTCGCCTAGCTGCTTGTCCAGTTTCTCCTGGGCCTGCGCGCGGTCCAGGCCCCCGATGTCCACGCCGTGCACCCGGGTACCCACGGGGACGTCGTCACCGGACGCCAGCAGGCCCACCAGATACAGCCCGCCGAAACCGAGACCTGCCGCCCCCGCTATGAGCACGGCGGGGTGTATTCGACGACGATCAGCCAGCGTGGTGTCGGCGGGCATGCCGAGGCGCGGGAAGCGATGCACTGGATCTCCTTGTCGATGGCCGTCGCGTCGCGCGGACAGGCCTCAGGCAACGGTCACACATCGGCCAATCGTAAAAAAGTCCTAGCGCGGACTCTGTGAGCTCCGCTGACTACGGGCGCTCGGCGTGTCCACGTCAGAAAACGCGGCAGCTCGCAGGCCAGGGGCCTGCGCGGGACCTGACGACTGGATTCATGTGAGTTGCGACTCACCGCGCCGCTGCCGCCGCTGGGAGTTCCCCTAACCCGACCCCTCCCCGAAACTGGGGGCTACCGCCCCCAGACCCCCACCCCGTGTTGTGGGCACTCGGGCCGCCCGAGGGGCGGCACGGGTGGGCACAACCCCCGCGCGGGCCCTGACGACCGGATTCGTGTGAGATGCGGCTCACCGCGCCGCTGCCGCCGGTGGGAGTTCCCCTAACCCGACCCCTCCCCCGAAACTGGGGGCTACCGCCCCCAGACCCCCACAGTGTGTTGTGGGCACTCGGGCCGCCCGAGGGGCGGCACGGGTGGGCACAACACCCGGCCACCGTCCCGCACCGGCCAACCCCGGGGCCCGGGGCGAAGCCCCGGTTACGGGAAGGGGCGGGATTCGGGGAACACCCACCCACGGCACCCCCGCAGCCGGGCGGAGCCCCGCCACGCGGCGGAGCCACGGCACCCCCGCAGCCAGGCGGGTTGCGCGGGCATGGCCCGGCGACCGGGCCACCCCGCGAGCCCGCGCCAGCATGCGCGGGCGGCACCGGGCAGCGGGGCGATCAGTTACCCGGTGAAGCTAGACGCGTTCGATGAGGTCGGCGATTGAGTCGACGACCGTCGACGGCTTGAAGGGGTGCCGGTCGACATCCTCGGGCCGGGTCAGCCCGGTGAGTACCAGGAAGGTCTCCATCCCGGCCTCCAGGCCGGCCAGCACATCGGTGTCCATCCGGTCACCGATCATCGCGCTGGTCTCGGAGTGCGCCCCGATCTTGTTGAGCCCGGCCCGCATCATCAGGGGGTTCGGCTTGCCCACGAAGTACGGCTCCTGGCCGGTCGCCTTGGTGATCAGTGCGGCGACCGACCCGGTGGCGGGCAGCGGCCCCTCGGCCGAGGGGCCCGTCTCATCGGGGTTGGTGGCGATGAACCGTGCGCCGTTGTTGATCAGCCGGATCGCCTTGGTGAGGGCCTCAAAGCTGTACGTACGCGTCTCGCCCAGGACGACATAGTCCGGGCGGGCGTCGGTGAGGACATAGCCGATGTCGTGCAGGGCGGTGGTGAGCCCCGCCTCACCGATGACATAGGCGGTGCCGCCCGGCCGCTGGTCGTCCAGGAACTTCGCGGTGGCGAGCGCGGATGTCCAGATGTTCTCCACCGGGACCTCAAGCCCCAGCCGGGACAGCCGCGCATGCAGATCGCGCGGGGTCTGCATGGAGTTGTTGGTCAGTACCAGGAACGGCTGCCCGGACTCCTTCAGCCGTTTGAGAAAAGCGTCGGCACCCGGGATGGGGATTCCTTCGTGGATCAGCACCCCATCCATGTCGGTGAGCCATGATTCGATCGGCTTGCGTGTCGACACTGTGGGACTCCTGCCGTGCGCTGTTCGAGGACACGCTCAGCCTAATGCTCGGCCAGCCCGGCTCAGTCGGCAGCTTGCTGCCGGTACCAGTCGATGGTGCGGGCCAGGCCCTCGTCCGCGGGGACGCGCGGTTCCCACTGGAGTTTGCTGCGGGCCACGGTGATGTCCGGGCAGCGGACGGCCGGGTCGTCCGTGGGCCGTTCGATGAAGGCCACCGTGGAGGTGGAGCCGCTCAGTGCGATGATTTTACGGGCGAGGTCCAGCATGCTGATCTCGTCCGGGTTGCCGATGTTGACGGGGCCGGAAAGGTCGGAGGCCGCCATGGCGAGAATGCCGCGCACCGTATCGTCGATGTAGGAGAGGGAACGGGTCTGCCGGCCGTCTCCGGTGACGGTCAACGGCTCATCCGCCAGCGCCTGTCGGATGAACGTGGGCACGGCCCGGCCGTCATAGCCGCGCATCCGTGGCCCGTAGGTGTTGAACAGCCGCACGATGCCGGTGTCGACGCCATGCGTCTCCGCTTCGGCCGTGGTCAGCGCCTCACCGAACCGCTTGGCCTCGTCGTACACGCTCCGCGGCCCAACGGGGTTGACGTTGCCCCAGTAGCTCTCGCTCTGGGGCCGCTGCTGGGGGTCGCCGTACACCTCTGATGTGGAGGCGAGGACGAACCGGGCCCCGTGCCGCTGTGCGAGCGCCAGCGCGTTTCCCGTTCCGACGCTGCCCGTGCGCAGGGTGTGCATGGGCAGCCGCCGGTAATCGGTGGGAGACGCCGGTGAGGCGAAATGCAGTACGAGGTCGACGGCCCGGTCAACGTCGAAGGGCTGGGTGACATCAGCCCGCAGCAGGCTGAAGCCGGGCCGGTCCGCCAGCTGTGCCACGTTCTGCCAGGCGCCGGTGCAGAAGTCGTCGACGCAGGTGACCTCCGTGCCTTGGGCCAGCAGTGTGGCGCACAGATGGGAGCCGACAAATCCGGCACCTCCGGTGACCACGGCGTGGCTCCAACGTGGCTCGTTGACCGGGACCATGGGACCTCCGTTCAGTACGTCGGGCTCATTTGCCCTTGAAGAGGGCCTGCTCGACCTTGTCCGGTCCGTCGAACCGCTTCTCGCTCAGATGGGAGATCTCCTCGACCATCTTTTTGTCGGCTTTGTTCTTCTTCGCGGTCTCCACGAGCTGTTCCCGGTCCGCCGGGTAGCTGGCTCCCTTGAGGGCCTTCTGCAGCTCGATGGGGTTTGGTTTCGCCATGATGTGCTCCTGATTCTGCTGAGCGCGAGTGAGTGCGCGTGAGTCCGGGTGGAGTTACCGGCCACCCAGGTACCCCGTTTTTTATCAATCAATCGGACATTTCCGGCTTCTGTCGTCCTTACGGCCAGGTGCTTTCGCTGCGGGGTACAACCACGAGTTCCGGCATAACGCTGCCAGCGGGAACGGACAGGGCGTAGAGCACCGTGTCGGCCACGATGTCGGGGCTCTGCAGCAGCGAGACGTCCGTGTCCGGGAAGCGGTCAAGGATGAACGGCGTTTCCATGCCGCCCGCGATGACGCCGGTGACACCCACACCGATGCAGTCGCGCTGTGCCTCTTTGAACAGGGTGTGGGTGAAGGCGCGCAGCCCCGTCTTCCCGGCGGCGTAAGGGCCTGCCTCGGTCCAGGTACGGTTCGAGGCCGTGGACAGGATGTTCACGATGTGCCCGCCGCCCGCGGCGACCATGCGCCGGTATGTCTCCAGGCACATATACATGGGGCCCAGCAGGTTGGTGGTGACCACACGGGTCACTTCATCGGCCGACAGCTCCTCAACCGGCTTGGTCACATCCACGGCCGCGCAGTTCACCAGAACGTCCAGGGGGCGCGGGACCGTCTCGTCCAGATCCCGGAAGACTTCGGCGATCGCGGCCGGGTCGCGCACATCCAGCTCCACGAACTGGGCTCGGAAACCCTCCTCCTTGAGCTCCACGCACAGGTCCTCCGCCTGCTCCCTGCGCAGGTCCGCCACGCGCACATCGGCGCCCGACTCGGCGAGCCGCCGGGTGATGGCCGCTCCCAGGCCGCGGGCCCCGCCGGTCACCAGGGCGAGTTTGCCGCGCAGATGGGTGTGTGGTGTGTGGTTCACCGTCGTCCTCCTCAGTGTTGATGTCGTTTCGCGGTTTCGTTTTCAGCCGACGTAGCGGCGTGCGGTGGAGCGTCGTTGCTCCCGTTCGAGGGCTGCCAGCCGTTCCTCCACCCACGGGGGCACGACACGCCGTTCCCGGAGCACCCAGGGAAGCCCCGAGGCCGCCCGGACGAAGGCCCGCAGCGAGGCCCCGTCCCGTGGGACGGTGCGGGCGAGGTACCAGGTACGGCGCACAGCTGACCCCACGGGGCGGCGCAGCCAGCACAACCACAGGGTGTTGCGCAGGCCGTCGACGCGCCGCCGGGTGGCGTCCCGTTGGGCCGAAGGGGCGTGATGGGCGGTCAGCTCCTCGGCGAAGGCGAGCCACCATCCCCGCGTCATCAGGTCGGTGGCCAGCAGCTCTTCCTCGCCGCCGAGCCACAGCCGCGGCGAGAAGCCGCCCACGGAGCGGAACGCGTCGGCGCGCAGCACCGTGGCCGCGGCCAGGAAGGAACCAAGTGCCGGTCCCGGCAGCCAGGGTGGCCCGGCGAGTGGTGAGTCGCGCAGCTCCCGCACCACCGGGTCCTCGGTGCCGTGGGGTTCCACGACGATCCGTGCGGTGACCGAGGCGAGGTCGGGGTGCGCGTCGAGCAGGTCCGCGGCGCGGGCCAGGGAGCCGGGAGCCCACCAGGAGTCATCGTCGCAGAAGGCGATGTAGGGCGTACGAGCGTGGCGTACCGCGAGGTTGCGCCCCACCGCACCCAGATTGCGGCCGGGCCGCAGCAGCCGTACCCGCGGATACTGCCGGGTCACCGCCTCCGCCGTGCCGTCGGTGGAGGCGTTGTCGGTGACAAGGACGGGCGGGCTCTCGGGCAGGGCCGTCAGCCGGTCCAGCGTACGCAGCAGTTCGTCCCGCCGGTTGTGGGTGATCACCACGACGCTCGTACGGTCATCCGGCATGGCTCTCAGCCCCCTCACGGGAATCCTCGATACGCCGCACCGCCGACTCCACATACGGCGGCAGTTGTCTGCGGTAACGCAGCGCGGCGGGCAGCCGCGCGAACGCTCCGCGCAGCGCGAGGCGTGCTTCGCGGTCCCGTCGCGCCGCGGCGGCCAGCGCGGTGGTGCGGCGCAGCGCGATCGGCAGCGGGCGGCGCAGCCAGGTCGTGAGCAGTTCGTTGCGCCGCAGCAGGGCGCCCCGGCCGGTACGTGTGCCCGGCGCCGGGTCGTGGTGGGCGATGACTTCCCGGCAGTACGTCACGCCCCAGCCGCGCGCGGCCAGGTCGTAGGCGAGCAGGCTCTCCTCCGCCCCGAAGAAGAGCACCGGATGGAAGCCCCCCGCGTCCAGAAAGGCCGAACGCCGCACCACAGCCGCGCAGCCGAGGAACCCGAGCACCTGACGGCCCGGCAGATCCGGTGCGCTTCCCAGAGGTGAGGCGCTGAGCACTGCCTCCAGTGGGTCGGCGCGTCCTTCGCTGCTGACCCGCACACCGGCGGCGAGCAGGCCCAGCCGGGGGTGCTGGTCGAACAGCTCGGCGGCGGTGGCCAGGGCGCCGGGTTCCCACCAGGAGTCATCGTCGCTGAAGGCGATGTACGGGGTGCGCAGCGCGCTGACACCGTGGTTGCGGGCGACCGCGCCCCGGTTCTCCGGCAGCGGCAGCAGCCGGACGCCGGGAAAGCGTTCGGTCACCATGGTGCGGGTGTGGTCGGTGGAGCCGTTGTCGGCCACCAGCACGGTGGGCTGTTCGGGCAGCGCGAGCAGCCGCTCCAGGGTGCGGGCCAGGGTGTCCGCGCGATTGCGCGTGGCGATCACCACACCGATGGGCGGGGAGCTCATCGTTTCCCTCCCTTCTCGAGCATCCGGAGGCCCTCCAGCTCGGCGAGTGCGGCCAGCACTTCGTCCGTCCCGATGCGCAGCAGCAGCGGATCGGGGCGGTCGCCATGCGGGTCACCCGGCGGGCCGGGATGCCACAGCGCGCGGTGGCGCGGCAGCGGCGGCGGGCCCCACAGGCGTGGCGAGACCGGACCGAAGAGGGTGACGGACGGGGTGCCGTGGGCGACGGCGAGATGGGCGATGGCGGTATCCCCGCTGACGACCGCGCCGGCATCGGCGACGAGGGCCGACAGCCGTTCAAAGGAGAGGTCGGCGTAGAGGTCGGTGCCGGGGAGGCGGGCCGCCGTGCCGACGCGGGCGAGCAGTGCGTCTTCCCCGGGCCCGGCCGTGACCGCGATACGGGCGCCCTGGCGGCGCAGTGCCGTGATGACGGCCGCGTAGCGCTCGACGGGCCAGCGCCGGGAGGGCGAGCCCGCTCCGGGATGTACCACGATGGCACCGGGCGCCGGGGAGGGCCCGGATGGCCGTGGCAGGTGCAGCGCGCTGGGGTTGGCGGGGATTCCGTAGGCCCGCAGCAGGCGGCACCAGCGGTCCCGTTCGTGCTCGTCGGCGCGCCATGGCGGCCCCTCGATCTCCGGTACGGCCGGATGGGCGAACGCCAGGATCCGGGCGGGTGCCAGCCCGGCCAGCAGCCGGTGGCTGGGCGGTCCGCTGCCGTGCAGGTTCACCGCGATCGCGGGTGGCGCCCCCCGCCACCGCAGGGTGCTGGGTACGGCCCGGCCGGGGGCGGAGGCGGGCAGGAGCCGGTCCACCGCGCCGGTCAGCGCGGCCGGTGCGGCCAGTTCCGGGGGTGCGGCGAGGACGATCTCGTAGGAGCTGAAGGCGCGTCGCAGTCCGCGGAGCGCGGGCACGGCGGTGAGCAGATCCCCGAGTCCCAGCGCTCGCAGCACGAGCAGCCTCGGTGGCCCGGTCACGGGGCCTCGCCCCGCATCCGGGCGGCGATACGCGTCGTGGAGTGGCCCTCCCGGTAGGGCAGCATCAGCACATGGCCACCCCAGCGCTCAAGCATCGCGGCCTCGGGCAGATCGGCCAGCGCGTAGTCGCTGCCCTTCACCCAGATGTCCGGGCGCAGCCGTGACAGCAGCGTTTCCGGCGTGTCCTCGTCGAAGACCGCGACGGCGTCCACGCACTTGAGGGCGCGCAGCACCCGGATCCGGTCGTCCAGCGGAGTGATGGGGCGGCCCTCTCCCTTGCGACGCCGTACGGAAGCATCGGAGTTGAGGCAGACGATGAGGCAGTCGCCGAGTTCCCGGGCCGACTCCAGAAGACCGATGTGTCCGGGATGCAGCAGGTCGAAGCAGCCCCCGGCGGCAACGACGGTGCCGCCACGGGCGCGAACCCGGGCCACCAGCCGGCCTGCTTCGGCCGTGACGCCCGCCAGCTCCCGGGCGACCGCGCGCGCGGATGGCCGCCAGCCGCTCAGCGCCGGGGCCACCGCCTGCTCCGCGCGGGTGAGGCAGCGGCTGAACTGGGCGGGGCCACCGTCGGCGACATAGGCGGTGGCCGCCGATACGGCCCCACGCACCGCCTCTTCGGGCAGCGCTCCGTCACCCAGCAGACCGGCGGCGGTCACGGCGAAGCGGTCGCCGGCGCCGCAGCTGTCGCCGTCGTGTGCCTCGGGCGCGGGGACGAGCAGGGGGCTGCCGCCCTGCGACAGCAGAACGCCCTGCTCGCCGAGCGTCACGGCGACGGAGGCCGCCGCCCAGGCGCGGGCGAGCGTGCCGGCGTGCCGCGCCACGCTCCGCAGCCCGTCGGCGCTCTCCTTCTCGTTCTCGGTGGCCGATGTCCCACCGGCCTGGGAGGCCCGTGCGAAATGGCGCGCCTCGTCGATGGTCGGGGTGACCAGCCGGGCGCCGGGGACGGGACGACCGCCACGGGGATGGGGGTCCCAGGCCACCGGGGTGCGGCGGGCGACCCGGGCCAGCAGCCCACGGAGGCTCTCGGGGGTGCCGCGGCCGTAGTCCGCGACCAGCACCGCACCGGCTGCTTCGATCGCCGACCGGGCGTCGTCCGTGGCCTTCCCGGCGCGGCCGTCACCCCGGTCGACGCGGACCACCGGCCGGCCCCGGGCGAGTACGCGGGTCTTCTCGACCAGGGTGCCGTCCAGCTCCACGGTGACCAGGGTGACCCGACGGGCCAGCAGCTCGCGGACCCGGCAGCTGGCCGGATCGCCCCCGAGCGCGGTGACGAGGGTGACATCACGGCCGTCGCGGGCCGCCATCAGGGCGGCCAGGGCGGCTCCGCCGGGACGTACCCACTCCATGCACTTCTCGACCACCGGAATGGGTGCGTCCGGTGCCAGCCGCTCTGTGGTACCGGCCAGGTCACGGTCGAGAAGGGCATCACCCACGATGACGAGTGGCACCGGATCAGGCGGCATGGCTCCTCACCCCCAGCTTTCCGTCGAAGGCGGTGCAGATCATGTGGACGGCCACCAGGTGGAGTTCCTGGACCGTCGCCGTGGAGGTGCCGGGCACACACAGGGCCGTGTCGCTGGCCGCCGCCAGCGGGTTGGGAGAAGGGCCGGTCAAGGCCCAGATCCGCATGCCCCGCTGGCGTGCGGCCCGCGCCGCGGAGAGCAGGTTGGCGCTGGCACCGCTGGTGGAGAGCAGCATCAGCACATCGCCGTCGCGTCCGTGTGCGCAGACCTGCCGGGCGAACACCTCGTCCACGCCGTAGTCGTTGGCGATGGCCGTGGTGCTGGAGGTGTCCGCGTGCAGGGCTATGGCCGAGAACGGGGGCCGGTCCTCGCGGTAGCGGCCGACCAGTTCGGCGGTGAGGTGCTGGGCCTGCGCGGCACTGCCGCCGTTGCCCGCGGCGAGCAGCCGCCCGCCGCGGGTGAGCACGCGTTCCAGCTGCTCACCCCAGCGCTGGGTGGCGGGCACGGCGGACGCACGGAAGGGGCCGAGCGCGGCCAGCAGCGCGTCGCAGTGGTCATGGACCTCCGTGGCGGGGTTCGGCTCCAGCCTCATCGCGCCACCTCCGTGGCGATACGGGGCCGGTCCACCAGCCGCTCGTACAGCTGGGCGGCACCGTCCGCGACCCGCTCCCAGGTGTAGCGGGCCAGTACGCGCCGGCGGCCGGCCTCGCCGTAGCGCCGCAGCAGCTCCGGTGAGCCGAGCAGTTCCGCGAGGGTGGCGGCGAGCGCGTCGACGTCGCCCGGTTCCACGAGGCGGCCCGTGACCCGGTCGTCGACGGTGTCCAGATGGCCGCCGACGCGGGTGGCGACCACGGGGACGCCGCAGGCCATCGCCTCCAGCGGCACAATGCCGAAGGGCTCGTAGCCGGGCGTCGTCACCACCACATCGGCGCTGCGGATCAGGTCGGGCATCCGCTCGTGCGGGACTGAGCCGGTGAGCCGGACCCGTTCCGCCACGCCGTACTCCGCCGCCAGCCGCAGCAGCCGCTGCGCCTCCGGGTCCACGCCGAGGTGCGCGGGTTCGGGACCGCCCGTGATGAGGAGTTCGGTGTGCGGCAGCCGGGCGAGGGCGCGGATGGAGTGTTCCATGCCCTTGCGGGGCACCAGACGGCCGATGGTCAGCAGCCGGTGCCGTGCGGAGCGGCGTTCGGAGCTCTCACCGGGCCGGAACAGTTCCGTGTCCACGCCGCACGGCACCACGGCGGCGTGCTGCGGCGGCACGCCCATGGCCTTCAGCTCCGCCACCTCGTCCGTGCAGGTGGCGAGGATGCCGGCGCAGGTCAGTCCGATACGCCGTTCCGTGGCGATGCGCTGGGCGGGGCTGCTGTCCTGGTCCCCCTGGTGGCGGCGCTTGACGGTGCCGAGGGCGTGGAAGGTCTGTACGACGGGGATCCGGTGGTCCCGCGCGCCGTCCAGCGCGGCCATGCCGGACATCCAGAAGTGCGCGTGCACCACATCGGGTGGAGCGCCCGCCCAGGTATGGGCCAGATACGCGCCGAAGCCGGGTATAAAGGGGAAGAGCGCGTCCTTGGGGACGGAGTCCGGCGGTCCGGCCGGTACATGTTCGACGGTGACACCGTCGGCGAACCGCTGTCGGTGCGGCAGGTCCGGGGCGTCGCGCCGGCTGTAGACGGTGATGTCGTGGCCGCGGCGCCCCAACGCACGGGAAAGCTGGGCGACATAGACGTTCTGGCCGCCGGAGTCGGGGCCGCCGAGGCTGGCGAGCGGGCTCGCGTGCTCGGACACCATGGCGATCCTCATCGTGTCACTTCCTTTATGAGCTGTTCCCAGTCGTCGAGGAAGCGGCCCAGGCCGTAACGGGCCAGCACCGCCGCCCGTGCTTCCGCACCGGCCGCGCGCGCGTGCGCGGGGTCGGCCAGGAACCGGCGTACCGCGTCGGTCAGCACGTCGAGGCGGTTGGACACCACACCGGCGCCCTCCGGCACCGCCGCGGCCACCTCGGTCGTGGCCAGCGCCACCACCGGCATGCCCAGGTGCATGGCCTCCAGCAGTGAGAGGCCGAGCGAGGTCCAGCGCACGGGGTGTACATACACCCGGCGTGCGGCCAGTGCCCGGTGGAGTTCGCGCTGTGGGAGGTGGTGGACGCGGCAGCGGTCGTCGGGCAGGCCGAGGTGGGTGGCGAGGCCGTTGGTGCGCATCCCGAACACATCGAGGGGCGCGGCCCGGGCGAAGCCGGGGAGCAGATCGGTCCCGGTCGTACGGCCCCGTCTGACGGGGTCGTTGACGACGACGGCGGCTCGTGCCAGCTCTCCGGTCCAGCGCCGGCCGGGGTCCACGATGCCGTGTTCGATGACGGCGGTGTGGGTCCGGCCCGCGTCCCAGAAGAGCTGGTTGAAGTGGGTGACATGGACCAGCACCAGATCGGACCGGTCCGCTGCGGGGTGCCGGGTGTGCGGCACATCGCCGCGGGGGGTGTTGTGCTCGACGTACACGGCGGGCACGTCCCGGCCCGGGCGACGGCCGCCGAGCCAGCGGGCGGCGAGCTCGGCCTCGTGCGGACGCTGCAGTACGACGAGGTCGACGTCGGTGTCCCGGAGCTGGTCGGGCGTCAGTTCGTACACGCTGTCCGGCCAGGTGAAGGTGGCGGCGCGGCCCAGGCCGTCCGGACCGCGGTCGGGGGTGACGGGCACCAGGTAGGTGTGCGGGCCCTGGACGAAGGCCGTCGTCCAGGAACCGTGCACATGCCAGAGCAGGATCCTCATGTGGCGCCCCCGGAGCAGAGCTTGTCGACCGCGGCGACCACATCCCCGACGGTCACCGTGTCCAGGCACGGATGCCCCGGTACGGGGCACTGCCGCGCCCTGCTGCCCGCGCACGGCGCGTCCTGGTCGCCGAGCAGCACCGTGGGGATGCCGTAGGGCGCCCAGCGCTCGGCGGGTACGACGGGCGCGAAGAGCGAGACGACGGGTGTGCCGACCGCCGCCGCGAGATGTGCGGGCCCGGTGTTGCCGCAGACGAGCGCGTTCGCACCGGCCAGGACGGCCGCCAGCTGGCCGTGGTCGGTGCGACCGCCGAGGTCGATCCCCTGGCGCCCCGCGACGGCGGCGGTCAGCTCGCGTTCCCCGGGGCCGCCCGTGACGACGACCCGGTGGCCTTCAGCGGACAGCGCCTGGACGGCCTGCGCACATCGCTCGGTGCTCCACTGGCGTGCGGGCACGCTCGCGCCCGGGTGCAGCACCACGTAACCGGGCGAGCCGGGCAGCCCCGCGACTGGCGGCTCCACCGGGGGCACCTTGACGCGCAGCCGTCCGTCGTCCTCCGGTGGCAGGGCGAAACCCGCCGCCGCGGCGAGCTGCAGCGCCGCCCGGACCTCGTGGGCGTGCTCGGCGCGCTGGTGGCGCAGGTCCAGCAGCGAGCCGGGGTAGTCCACGCTGTCGGCGGCGATACGGCCCACGCCCGCCATTCGCAGCAGCAGCGCGGTGGGCAGCGGGCTCTGGTGGAACGAGGTCAGCACGAGTGCGGTGTCGGCCGCCGCCCGGGAGAGCTGGTCGACGATGCGGTCGATGCCGCGCCGGGTGACCTGCGGAGGTTCAAATCCGGCCCAGGGGGCGTCCCAGACCAGCACCTCGTCGACGCCGGGAAGCAGCCGCGCGGCGGGCTCGCCGCGCGGGCCGCACAGCAGGACGACGCTGTCGCTGTGCGCGGCGACGGCACGGATGGCGGGCCCGGAGAGCAGCACATCGCCGAAGCTGTCGAGCCGTGCGACCAGAGTTCTCACCAGGGCTGTACTCACGAGGGCTCCTTCCCTTCGTCCCCTTCACCGAGCAGCCCTTCGCCGACCAGCCCTTCGCCCAGCACCCCTTCGCCGAGCAGGCAGTGGACCGCGGTCAGCAGATCGGGGGCCACGCAGGGCGCGGCGTCGATCTCCGCGTGACGGGTGCGGCCGTTGGGAACGAGCACGCCGATGGCACCGGCGGCGCGGGCGGCCGCCACATCCGACCCGATGTCGCCGATCACGGCGCATCGGTCGGGCCGTACGCCCAGCCGGGTGGCGGCGTCCAGGACCAGGCCGGGTGCCGGTTTACGGCAGGGGCAGCCCTCGCCGGGGTGATGGGGGCAGACGGCCCAGACATCGAAGGGGCCCAGCAGCCGCTCGATCCGGGCGTGTACGCGGCGCAGGTCATCCCAGCCGAGCAGGCCGCGGGCCAGCCCTGACTGGTTGGTCACGATGCCGGTCAGAAGCCCACGGGCGCGTACCGCCTCGACCGCCTCACGGGCGCCGGGCAGCAGCCGTACCAGGGCGGGGTCGCCGTTGTACGGCACATCCTCGACAAGGGTGCCGTCGCGGTCGAAGAACACCGCACGCGTCACACCCCGCGCCGGCCTCATGCGCGCTCACCCCGCGCGCCCCGTACCCGGGTGACGGCACGCCAGCGCCACTGCCCACGGAGGCGGTGCGCCGTCGCGACCGGTGGGATCAGCACGCTGGTCACCAGCATGGTGGCGGTCTCCTGCGGGGTGCGCGGCCCCGGGCTGATACGGGCCCAGGCGAACTCGGCGGTGGCCAGCGCCCAGCCGAGGGCGGCCAGCGCCGCGGCACGCCGCTTCCCCGCGGCTGCCAGCGGCAGTACCGCGCCCGCCATGGCCGTGGTGGCGAGATGGCGGCGGATGCGCCCGGGCGGCGCCTGGGCCCGCCAGCGCCAGCCGGGTCCGTGCAGCCGCAGCATCAGGGCGTCGTCGGCGTTTCCGCGTTGCGCGCTCACCGAGACCCAGGGGCCGGTGCGGCGCACCGGGTGTTCCGTCTGACGTTGCCCGACCCGCAGGTCCCAGCCCGCGTTCAGGACCCGCAGCGCCAGGTCCGCGTCCTCGCGGAACGCCCGCTGGAAGCGCTCGTCGAAACCGCCGGTCTCGCGCAGCGCCCGGGTCCGGTAGGCCATGTCCGCCGTCGCCCAGCGGGCCCGGGCGAGCCCTGCGGTGTTGCGTTCCCAGTCGGTGGGCCGTCGGCTCAGCGGCAACGGCACCTGGAGCACACCCTGCACCCCGCCCGTCTCCTCGCTGGCCGCGGCGAGATCGCGGATGAGCCGCGCGCGCCAGTCACGCCCGACACACACATCGTCGTCGAGGAAGACGGTCCAGGGCGCCTCCACCATGCGCCATCCGGTGTTGCGCGCCGCAGCGGGCCCACGGGCCTCCCCCCTCGCCACCCTCGCCCGCCCGCGCAGCGGACCGAGCGCGTCCAGCGGCAGCTCGCCACCGGCTGCCCGCCCGGGGGGCCGGTCGTCGACCAGCACGATGCTGTCCGGCTCCGGGCCCGTGGCCTTCGCCAGCGCGGTCAGGCACCGGGCGAGCGTGTCGCGGCCGAGGGTCGGGATGACCACGGCGTAGCCGGTGGCGAGTTCGCCGGTGGTGGGATCACGGTCTGCGGTCATGCGAAAACCCGTTCCCTCCGTACGGCGTATGGGCCGATCGCCAGCAGGTCGATGGGGGTGGAGCCAAAGCACTCCAGGACATCGCGTGGGTGGTCGACCATGGGACGGCCTGCCGTGTTGAGGCTGGTGTTGATGACCACGGGCAGCCCGGTGCGCCGTTCGAAGGCCCGCAGCAGGCGGGCGGTCAGGGGTTCATCGGCGGCGTCCACCGTCTGTACGCGTGCGGTGCCGTCGGTGTGCACCACGGCGGGGATGCGGTCGCGCCAGGCGCGGTGCACCTGGTGCACAAAGAGCATGTACGGGCTGGGCAGCTGCCCCTCGAAGATTTCCGCGGCCCGCTCGGCGGCCACCATGGGGGCGACCGGGCGGAACTCCTCCCGGCCCTTGATCTGGTTGAGCCGGTCCAGGTTGGACTCCCGTCCCGGGTGGGCCAGCAGCGAGCGGTGGCCGAGCGCGCGGGGACCGTACTCGCTGCGGCCCTGGTACCAGGCGACGATCCCGTCCCGCGCCAGTACGTCGGCGGCGGCTTCGGCGATGTCCTCGGGCTGCTCGTAGGGAATGCGGGCCTGTTCCAGCCGGGTACGCAGCTCCTCGTCGGACCAGCCACGGCCGAGATCCGGGCCCGGCATGGGCGAGGGCTCCTCCCCGTGCGCGGCGGCCACATGCAGCGCGGCGCCCAGGGCGGTGCCCGCGTCACCGGCCGCGGGCTGCACCCAGACGTCCTGGTAGGGGCCCTCCGCGGCGATACGGGCGTTGGCCACGCAGTTGAGCGCGACGCCGCCCGCCATGGTCAGGGCGGTGCTGTCGCCGCCGTTCTCATGGAGCCAGCGCACCAGGTCCAGCAGCACCTCCTCCAGGCAGGCCTGCACACTCGCCGCCAGATCGGCGTGGTCCTCGTGCCAGGGCTCACCCGGCGCATGGGCCGGGGCCAGGGAAGCCAGATCGACACCGTGTGCGTGGAAGCCCCCGTCGCCGGTGGCGCGCACCCACTGCCTCAGCTGCGGCTGGAACCTGGGCTTTCCGTAGGCGGCGAGGGCCATCACCTTGTACTCATCGCTGCTGCGGGCGAAGCCGAGGTGCGCGGTGAGCTCCTCGTAGAGCAGGCCGAGGGAGTGGGGCAGCGACTGGGAGCTGAGCACCTCCAGCTGGGAGCCCCGGTAGCGGCCGGACAGATGGGAGTGGGCCTCGCCCCGGCCGTCGAGTACGAGCACGGCACTGTCCGGGTGCGGGGAGGCGATCCCCGCCGAGGCGGCGTGCGCCACATGGTGGGGTACGAACCGCACACGCGCCGGGTCGAGCCCGGGCAGCGCCTCGGCGAGGCAGCCGGGTGCCCGGCGTGCGTATGTCTGCCGCAGGTGGTCCCAGGGGTCATCAAGGCCCAGCGATTCGGCGGGGGCGGCGAGCTCGGGATCGAAGGAGTAGGCGACGGCATCGAGGTCACTCGCGGTGAGTCCGGCTTCCCGCAGACACCAGGCCGCGGATTGTTCCGGCAGCTCCCAGGCCGAGAACGGGACGGGCCGCTTGGCATGCTTACGGCGGCTGAACCGCTCCTCCTCCGCGGCGGCGACCGTCCGGCCGTCAATCACCAGCGCGGCCGCCGAATCGTGGAAGACGGCGTTGATACCAAGGATGCGCATAAGCCCTCCGGGTGGTCATACCCGCACAAAAAGTAAATCTGCCGTGGGGTAACCCACAGAAGCGGAGCTAAACGCAGCGTGGTCGACTGACCGGTCGAGTGGCTGGTCGGCTGGCTGGTCGACTGGCATAAGGGCGCGTGTACACGTGTGAGAGCCGCGTGCAAGAGCCGCGTGTAAGAGCGCGGCCACGGGCAACCCCCCTGTCATGGCAGCCCAGGGACACAAAGCCCTGCTGACCGGGTGGTTCAGTTTCCGGCATGGTGAGATCACCGCCGGGGACGCGCTGGCGCTGTGCCACGTCCAGAAGCGGCTGGACGACGCTCGTATCGCTTACGACACCGCCTGGAGTCCCGCTTTCCGCCCGGGCGGGCTGAGCCTCGACGACGCCGATCCGGACGACTACACGCACCTGTTCTTCGTCTGCGGTCCCCTCCACGGGCGGCAGGTGGCCGACCTGCACCAGCGCTTCCCGCACGCCACCCGGATCGCCGTCGGCACCTCCACCATCGATCCGGACGACCCCGCGGTGAGCGGATTCCATCGCGTTCTGGCCAGGGACGCACCGGGCGGCGGGCCCCGGCTGGACCTCGCCGCGGCGGCGCCACCGCAGGCGCTGGTACCGGTCGTTGGGGTGATCCTCACGCATGGCCAGTCGGAGTACGGCGCACGCCGTCGGCACTCCGCCGTGACCAGCGCGGTCACCGGCTGGCTCGCCGGGAAGGACTGCGCCCGGCTGGAACTGGACACCCGGCTGGACGCACAGGACTGGCGGCACTGTGCCACGCCCGGACAGTTCCTCGCCGCGGTCGGACGCACGGACCTCGTCGTTACCGACCGGCTGCACGGTCTGGTCCTGGCGCTGCGGGCGGGCGTTCCGGCCATCGCCGTCGATCCGGTCAGCGGCGGGGCCAAAGTCTCCGCACAGGCGCATGCCTGCCGCTGGCCCGCTCTCGTACCGGCCGAGTGTGTGGACGGAGCGGACCTTGAGCACTGGTGGTCCTGGTGCCGTGGGCCGGGCCGGGAACTGGCCGAGCTGCGGTCGCAGCAATTCGCCGTCGCTAACGGTCACTGACGTACGGCCGGATGCCCGATACGAGCGTTTAGCTCCACCGGGGGCCGGGAACTTGACTGCGGCCTGCGGCCTGCCACATTCGGCATGCCGCCCATATTTGCGCCTCAGGAGGCAGCATGGCAGACAACGGCTCAGTCATCGATGAGCTGACTAATGACCACCGGGAAGTCGAAGAGATTTTTGGTCGCATCAACGCGTGTGGACCCGGGGATCCCATGCGCAAGACCTACTCCGAACAGGCGACCATTGAGCTGGTCCGGCACTCCGTCGCGGAAGAGGAGTACCTCTACCCGGCGGTGCGGGAACACGTTCCCCAGGGTGACTCGCTCGCCGACAAGGAGATCAAGGACCACGCCGAAGCCGAGAAACTCATGAAGAAACTGGAGGGGCTGGAGGCCGACAACCCGGAGTTCGACCAGACCCTCGGAAAGCTTATGCAGGAGATTCGCTCGCACGTTGAGGACGAGGAGAACAACCTCTTCCCCAAGCTCCGCGACGCCGTCACACCGCAGATGCTCAACGAGCTCGGCGCGAAGGTCCGGCAGGCGAAGAAGATGGCACCGACACGCCCGCACCCGTCGGCCCCGGATCAGCCGCCGGCGAACAAGCTGCTGGCGCCCGGGGCTGGCCTGGTCGACCGGGCACGGGACATGGTGTCGGGCCGCGGCCGGAAAGACTGAGACGAACTCGCGCCGCGGGGCACGGCGCGGGGGCCGGGGATACGCGGCCCGCTTCCGCACACGCGCCCCGCGGTCACGGTTCCGACCGGTTCTCCACCCGCTGGCGGAGCCCGTCACAGGCGCGGCGCAGCAGCCGCGAGACGTGCATCTGGGACATGCCGAGCTCTTCGGCGATGCGGCTCTGCGACATGTAGCAGAAGTACCGCAGATACAGAATCCGCCGCTCACGCTCCGGCAGACGGCGCAGGTAGGGCTTGACGGCCTCCCGTTGGACGACGAGGTCGAAGCCGGGCTCGCAGGCGCCCAGTGTGTCCCCCAGGGAGCGCCCGAAGTCACCCCCGGGCGGCTCCGCGTCCAGGGACAGGGCGCTGTAGCTCTCCAGCGCTTCCATCCCCAGGAGCACATCCTCCTCGCTGAGGCCGGTGTACTCGGCGACCTGTGCGACCGTCGGAGAACGGCTCAGCTCCGGTCCCAGCTCACGCAGGGCGACCCGCACCCGATTACGGATCTGCTGTACGCGCCGTGGCACATGCACATCCCAGGTGAGGTCCCGGAAATGCCGCTTGATCTCACCGGCGATGGTGGGCACCGCATAACTCTCAAAATCCGTGCCACGGTGCGGATCGTATCGGATAACGGCCTTCACCAGACCGAGCGCGGCCACTTGCTGAAGGTCCTCCAGTGATTCCCCCCGGTCGCGGTAACGCCAGGCCAGCCGATGCGCCACCGGAACCCAGGCACGTACGACCCGCTGTCGCAGTTCTTCCTTGCCGCGGCCATCGGGCAGATCCGCAAGGCGCCGGAACTCGGCAGTGGTATCGGGGGTTTCGTGGTGATGACGAGGCGGGCGCTTTTTACGACCGTCGAAACCGTTCATGGCATAGCTTTCCTGGAATGCGTTGAATTTGCACTCGCTGAAATCCGTACCTCCCGAACGAGACCGTTCATCTTCACGCTACCCAGGGGAGGGGAAAGCCGCGACGCGAGTCAGCCGTCCGTGCATTGCCTGTGCACAGAGGTCCAGGGCGTCACCTCGGGGCCGGGGCACCCGGGGGCGCCAGGGGCGGGGCGCCGGGGGCGCCGGGGGCGCCGGGGGTGGACGCCGAAGACCCTGCCCGCGCCAGGAGGGTCAGTCGGAGCGCGGACAGGGCCTTTGACGGGTGGGACGCGGCTGCTTCGGCGCCCTCACAGGCGCCGAGGTCCCACCAGAGGGCACCGCCGACAAGGAGGAGAGCTCGGCCAGCGGCCAGGAACATCCCACGCGTAGAAACGGGTATAACCGGTCAGGCGGCACATAGTCCACTCCCCGGCTAAATTCCCCTCGTTCAGAGCATTTTGCTTTCCTTCCTATTTCCGGGAAAGACCCTCACGGGAAGGAAACGGGGAGGGGCAATCGCATGCACGTAGCATGGCGCGCGTGAACGAACACCGCACCGCCCGCGTCGGCCTGATCGGCTACGGCCTGGCGGGCTCGGCCTTCCACGCCCCGCTGATCGCCACGACCGATGGGCTGACCCTCGACACCGTCGTCACCGCGAACCCGGACCGGCAGCGGCAGGCCCGCGAGGAGCACGCGGGCGTCCATACCGTCGCGACCGCGGATGAGCTCTTCGCCCGCGCCGACGCGCTTGATCTGGTCGTCGTCGCCTCCCCGAACCGCACTCATGTCGCGCTCGCCACCCAGGCATTGGAAGCCGGACTGCCGGTCGTGGTGGACAAGCCGATCGCCGGGACCGCCGCCGAGGCGGAGGAGCTGACCGCCCTCGCCGACGCCCGTGGCCTGCTGCTGTCCGTCTTCCAGAACCGCCGCTGGGACAACGACTTCCGCACCGTGCGCCAGCTCATCACCGAGGGCGCGCTCGGCGAGGTGCAGCGCTTTGAATCCCGCTTCGAGCGCTGGCGCCCCAGGCCCAAGGGCGGCTGGCGCGAGTCCGGTGACCCGGCTGAGATCGGCGGGCTCCTCTATGACCTGGGCAGTCATGTGGTCGACCAGGCGCTGACCCTCTTCGGCCCGGCCACCACGGTCTACGCCGAGTCCGATATCCGCCGCCCGGGCGCGGCGGCCGACGATGACACCTTCATCGCGCTCACCCATGCCGGGGGCGTCCGCTCCCATCTGTGGGTGAGCGCCACCGCCGCGCAACCCGGGCCGCGCTTCCGGGTGCTCGGCAGTGCGGCGGCGTACGTCAAGTACGGGCTGGACCCCCAGGAAGCCGCCCTCCGTGCGGGGGCCCGCCCAGGCGCCGACGCCGACTGGGGCGTCGAGCCGGAGTCGGCGTGGGGCACCCTCGGCTCCCTGGACGAGTCCCGCCCGCTGCGCACCCTGAACGGCGACTATCCCGCGTATTACGCGGGGATCGCCGCCGCGTTGCGGGGCGCTGCCGCGCCGCCGGTGACGGGGGGTGAGGCGGCTGCGGTGCTGCGGGTTCTGGAGGCCGCGCGGCGCGCTGCGGCTGAGCGCCGCACGATCCCCCTCACCACCGGCTAAGCCCGGGGCGGGGCCCCGCCCCTTCCCGGCGGTACCGCCCTGCGGCTCCACCGCGCGGCGGGGCTTCGCCCGGCTGCGGGGGTGCCGGGGCGGGGCTCCCCGTATCCCGCCCCTTCCCGGGGGTGCCGATGTGCGGCTCCGCCGCGTGGCGGGGCTTCGCCCGGCTGCGGGGTGCCGTGGGTGGGTTTCCCCGTATCCCGCCCCTTCCCGGGGGTGCCGATGTGCGGCTCCGCCGCGTGGCGGGGCTTCGCCCGGCTGCGGGGGGTGCCGTGGGTGGGGTCCCCCAATTCCCGCCCCTTCCCGAAACCGGGGCTTCGCCCCGGGGCCCCGGGGTTTGCCGGTGCGGGCCGGTGGCCGGGTTGTGCCCACCAAGCGTCGCGAGCTCCGTTGCGGGGTGGGTCGGAGCGTCGTGGCTGGGGTGGGTGGGTGGTTGCGTAGCAGGGCGGGCCCACGCCCCTCGCGGGGCTGCGAGTGCCCACAACATGGGGGGGCGGTGTTGCGCCCACCAAGCGTCGCGAGCTCCGCTGCGGGGCGGGCCGGAGCGTCGTGGCTGGGGTGGGCGGATGGTTGCGTAGCAGGGCGGGCCCACGCCCGGGGGTCAGGGCTTGTAGTTGGTTTTTTCCATTTCGGCGATTTCCTCGTCGGACTCACGGCCCGGTGTCGGGAGGTTGAACTTGGTGATCGCGAAGCGGAAGACCGCGTAGTAGACCGCGGCGAAGCACAGACCCACCAGGACCAGCCCCAACGGCTTGGTCGCGATACCGAAGTTCAGTGCGTAGTCGATGGCGCCAGCCGAGAAGCCGAAGCCGTCCTTCATGCCGAGCGCCCAGGTCAGGGCCATGGAGACACCGGTCAGCACGGCGTGGATCGCGTACAGCACCGGCGCGATGAACATAAAGGTGAACTCGATGGGCTCGGTGACACCGGTGACGAACGCGGTGAGACCGATGGAGACCATCATGCCGCCGACCACCTTGCGGCGCTCCGGGCGGGCGCAGTGATACATGGCGAGGCAGGCTGCCGGGAGGGCGAACATCATGATGGGGAAGAAGCCGGTCATGAACTGTCCGGCCGAGGGGTCTCCGGCCAGGAAGCGTGCGATATCGCCGCTCTTGCCCTCATAGGAACCGGCCTGGAACCACGGGAAGGAGTTCAGCAGGTGGTGCATGCCGATCGGGATCAGCGCACGGTTGAAGACACCGAAGATGCCCGCGCCGACCGCGCCGGAACCGACCAGCCACTCGCCGAAGTGGTGCAGACCGCTGCCGAGCACCGGCCAGATGTAGCCAAAGACGATGCCGATGATGAGACCGGCGAAGGCCGACACAATCGGCACAAGGCGGCGGCCGCCGAAGAAGCCGAGCCAGTCCGGCAGCTTCTTGCGGTGGTAGCGCTGGTAGAGCAGGGCGACGACGATGCCCATCACGACACCGCCGAGGACACCGGCGTTGACCGGTGCGGCGACCTCGACGATCTTGCCGTCCACGACCTCCTGCTGCATCGGGAGGTTGCCGTCGGTGAAGACCTTCAGCACATTCTGGAAGACCAGATAGCCGACCACGGCAGCCAGGCCGGTGGAGCCATCCGCCTTCCTGGCGAAGCCGACGGCGATACCGACGGCGAACAGCAGCGGCATATTGTCGAGCAGAGCGCCGCCACCGGCGGCCAGGAACTCAGCGAGCTTGGTCAGGAACGCCGGGAAGCTCTCGCGGCCCAGCATGTCGTCCTGGCCGAGGCGGAGCATCAGGGCCGCCGCCGGCAGGGTGGCGATCGGCAGCATGAGGCTGCGGCCGATGCGCTGGGCGACGGCCATCGCGCCGGAGCCGCGGCCCTTCTTATCAGCTGCCGGGGCAGCGCTAGCCGTGGACATTCACTTCCTCCAGGGGGCAAGGCGCCGCCGAAGAGGTGTGAAGGGGAGAGACGGCGGCGTCTCCGTGCTGGTGGTGTGTGGTCTACACCACCTAGTGGTGTAGACCTTTGTAGCACGGTGCGGCCCGGATAAGGAACCTGCTGTTCCAGCCGCCGGATAACAATCGCGTAGAGCGGCTGGCAGCAGGTTCGGGGCGGCTGGCTCAGGGTTTGAGATTCTCGCGTTCCATCTCGGCGATCTCCTCGTCCGACTCACGGCCCGGGGTCTTGAGGTCGAACTTCCGGATCACGAATCGGAAGAGGATGTAGTAGATCACCGCGAATCCCAGGCCGATCGGGACGATCAATTCCGGATTTGTCGCCTTGTCCCAGTTCAGTACGTAGTCGAAGAGTCCCGCGGAGAAGGTGAACCCTTCACGGATGCCCAGCGCCCAGGTGAGGGCCATCGACGCACCCGTCAGCAGGGCATGGATGCCGTACAGCGCCGGGGCGAGATAGACAAAGGAGAACTCGATGGGCTCGGTGACGCCGGTGACGAACGAGGTCAGCGCGACCGACATCATCATGCCGAGTACGACCTTGCGCCGCTGGGGCTTGGCACAGTGCGCGATGGCCAGGGCGGCGGCCGGCAGGGCGAACATCATGATCGGATAGAAGCCGGTCATAAACATCCCCGCCTCCGGGTCACCGGCCAGGAAGCGGAAGAAGTCGCCGTGGATCTCCTTGCCGTCCTCATCGGTGTACGAGCCGAACTGGTACCAGGCGAAGGTGTTCAGCAACATATGCATCCCGAAGGGGATCAGCAGCCGATTGAGCACGCCGAACACCCCGGACCCCCAGGCGCCCCACCCCGCCAGGGTCTCAGCGAAGCTGTTGAGGCCATTGCCGACCGGTGCCCAGAAGTAGCCGAAGAGCACGGCGAGACCGAGGGCGACAAAGGACATCACCACGGGAACGAAGCGGCGGCCGCTGAAGAAGCCCAGCCAGTCCGGGAGCCGGGTGCGGTGGTATCTCTCCCACACCTTGGCGGTGACGACGCCGACCACAACGCCGCCGAGCACACCCGGATTCACCGGATCCTCGGTGACCGGGTCGATAAAGGCCGTGCCCAGCACGCCCGTGAACACCATGTAGGCGACCACCGCGGCAAAAGCGGTCGAGCCATCGGCCTTCCTGGCGAAGCCGATCGCCACCCCCACGCAGAACAGCAGCGCGATATTGCCGATGATGCCATCGCCCGCGCCCGCGAAGACATCCGCCAGCCGGTCCCAGCCCAGGCCGTCCTCGCCGAGGACATCCGGTTGCCCGAGGCGGAGAATGAGGCCCGCGGCGGGCAGGGCGGCGACGGGCAGCTGAAGGCTGCGCCCCAGCTTCTGCAGGCCCTGCAGGGTGATCTGCTGCCAGCTCTTGCGCGGCTTCGCGTCCGGGGCGGCATCGGAACTCATCGGCGCTCTCCCGTTTTGCCTGCGGGCGCGGACTGGTGTAGACCAGTTGTGGGACGGTGTCGGCGCGGCCCTGAAGCACGGCGGCGACGACTGCCATCATTCGGCAGAAGCACCGCTTTCGCCCCTGAAGTTGGGCCAACCGTGGGTTACCGTTGCCATCTGATCCAAGGGGCGAGATGGGCTGCCTGAGACACAGGTGAGACACAGGAGAGTGATATGGCCAGCAAGGCTGAGAAGATCGTCGCCGGACTCGGCGGACTCGACAACATCGAAGAGGTCGAGGGCTGTATCACCCGCCTCCGAACCGAGGTCTCGGACGCTTCTCTCGTCGATGAGGCCGCTCTCAAGGGCGCCGGAGCGCACGGCGTCGTCAAGATGGGCACCGCCATCCAGGTCGTCATCGGCACCGACGCGGACCCGATCGCCGCGGAGATCGAAGACATGATGTGAGGGGCGTTCGCCGCCGCTGAGGAGAAGGCCCGTTTCCGTTCCCTGCGGATCGGGCCTTCCGCTTTTACGACTACGCTCGCTCCCATGTCTCGTATCGACGGCCGTACGGCCGAACAGCTCCGACCCGTCACCATCGAACGCGGCTGGAGCAAGCACGCCGAGGGCTCCGTCCTCATCTCCTTCGGCGACACCAAGGTCTTCTGCACCGCCAGCGTCGCCGAAGGCGTTCCGCGCTGGCGCCGGGGCAGCGGCGAGGGCTGGGTCACCGGCGAGTATTCGATGCTCCCGCGCGCGACCAACACGCGTGGTGACCGCGAGGCCGTCCGTGGCAAGATCGGCGGCCGTACCCATGAGATCTCCCGGCTTATCGGCCGGTCCCTGCGCTCCGTTGTCGACTTCAAGGCGCTCGGCGAGAACACCATCATCCTGGACTGCGATGTCCTTCAGGCCGACGGTGGCACCCGTACCGCCGCGATCACCGGTGCGTATGTGGCGCTGGCCGACGCCGTCACCTGGGCTCAGGAGAAGAAGCTGATCAAGGCCAAGGCCCAGCCGCTCACCGGTACCGTCGCCGCGATCAGCGTCGGTATTGTCGGCGGCGTTCCGCTGCTCGATCTCTGCTATGAGGAGGATGTCCGCGCGGAGACCGATATGAACGTCGTCTGCACCGGCGATGGGCGCTTTGTCGAGGTCCAGGGGACGGCGGAGGGGGAGCCCTTCGCGCGTGAAGAGCTGACCGCCCTGCTCGATCTGGCGGTCGCGGGCTGTGCCCAGCTTGACGGTGCGCAGCGGCAGGCCCTGGCACGGACGTCCTGAGCCTCGCGGACGTCCTGAGCCTCGCTGACATCTCGGAATGGTGTCAGGGGGTGTCTGGTGGGTCTCCGTGGAGGAAGGAGCGGCGTCTGGTGCGTGCGATCGCAAGGCGGAGGAGGAAGCCAACCTGGTTGGTTGGCGACCGACGACAACGCAGCGAGCGTGCGTGCCAGACGCCGCGACGCCGCGGAGATCCACCAGACACCCCCTAGCCCTCCCGGTCGCACAGTCCACGGTTGTGCGACCGGGCGGTTCCCCGCCCATACCGGTAGCGCCCCACAGCGGTGGCCAGCCGGTTGGCGGTGTTGCGACAGCAGCTGTGGTCCGTAACCGTGAGATACAGACGGGCCGCGTGCATCCTTTTGCTCACTGTGAGCGTCTAACCATGAGTGAACCCCTGCGCTTGATCGCCGGTTCGGGTGACAGGCGCAGGCCAAATGGCCCGTCGCGGGCCTGTCACAGGTGTGGTCCACCCCCACTGGCCGTGGGAGTGCCTCCCGGGCCGCCAGGCCCGGGGGAAGATGATGCGACAGTGCTTTATGGGGGCGTACAACACGAATCGCCCGAAAAGTGGACGGGGAGTCCCTACAGAGATGAGTGACGAGTCGAAGAGCGGCGAAAGGCGACCCCAACGGACAGGGGTGCGCCGACTGCTTCCCACCTGGCGGATGGTGCTGGGTGGGGTACTGCTCTTCCTCCTGCTGGTCTCGGGGGCCCTGGTCGCCGGATACCTGCTGGTGAACATCCCCGAACCCAACAAAGCGGCGGCCGCGCAGAGCAATGTCTATCTCTACTCGGACGGCACTCAGATCGCCAAGGACGGCAAGGTCAACCGCGAGAACATCTCGCTCGCACAGGTGCCCAAGACCGCCCAGCACGCGGTGCTCGCCGCCGAGGACCGGGACTTCTACAACGAGTCGGCCGTGGACCCGAAGGCCATGGCCCGGGCCGCCTGGAACATGATCCGGGGCGAGGGCAAGCAGTCCGGCTCGACCATCACCCAGCAGTACGTCAAGAACTACTACCTCAGCCAGGAGCGGACGGTCACCCGCAAGGCCAAGGAGTTCTTCATCGCTGTCAAGCTGGACCGGGAGGTAAGCAAGAACGACATACTCCGTGGATATCTGAACACCAGTTACTTCGGCCGCAACGCCTACGGCATACAGGCCGCCGCACAGGCGTACTACGGCAAGAAGTCCGAGGACCTGACCACCGCTGAGGGCGCGTATCTCGCCGCGCTCGTCAACTCGCCCAGCGCGTACGATGTCTCGGCCCACCCCGAGAACCGCAAGAAGGTCATCGCCCGCTGGAACTACGTCCTCGACGGCATGGTGAAGCAGGGCTGGCTGGAGAAGTCCGAGCGGGCCGGTATGAAGTTCCCCGAGCCGCGGACCGCCAAGGCCCCCACCGGCCTGTCCGGGCAGCGTGGCTATCTGGTCGAGGCGGTGCGGAACCACCTCATCTCCCAGGACATCGTCGATGAGCAGCGGCTGGCCAGCGGCGGCTTCCGGATCACCACGACCATTGACCCTGACAAGCAGGACGCGATGGAGTCCGCGGTCAAGGACCAGCTGATGTCCAAGCTGAGCGATGACCGCGAGGCGGACCGGTACGTCCGCGTGGGCGGCACCTCCATCGACCCGGAGACCGGCAAGGTCGTGGCGATGTACGGCGGCATCGACTACACCAAGCAGTACGTCAACAACGCCACCCGGCGTGATTATCAGGCGGCATCCACCTTCAAGCCGTTCGTCTATACCTCGGCGATCCAGAACGGTTCCAGGACCCAGTACGGGCAGAAGATCGGTCCGTACACGATCTACGACGGAACCAGCAAGCGCCGGGTGATAAGCGATGGCCGTCCCACCGAGTGGGCCCCGCAGAACGAGGGCGATGTCGATCACGGCAAGGTCTCGGTGACCGAGGCGATGGACAAGTCGGTCAACTCCGTCTTCGCTCAGATGGGTGTCGACGTCGGCCCGCAGAAGGTCAAGGACACCGTGGTGCAGCTGGGCATCCCGGCGGAGACTCCGGAGCTCGACAAGGCCCAGAGCTCCATCGCGCTGGGCACCGCGACGCCCAGCACCCTGGATTTGGCGCAGGCCTACGCCACGCTCGCCAACCATGGCGAGCGTGGCCGCTACAGCCTGGTCGAGAAGGTCAGCCGTGGCGGTGAGGAGATCAAGCTCCCCGGCCGGGACACCCAGCAGGCCGTCCCCCGGGAGGCCGCCGACGCCACCACCGCGATGCTGCGCAGCGTGGTGCGGAGCGGTACGGGCACCGAGGCACAGACCGCGGGCCGCCCGGCGGCGGGCAAGACGGGTACGGCCGAGGACGATCAGGCGGCCTGGTTCGCGGGCTACACCCCGGACCTGGCGACCGTGATCGCGGTGATGGGCCAGGACCCGGAGACCGGGGCGCACAAGTCGCTGTACGGCGCGGCGGGGCAGCCGAAGATCAGCGGCGGCCACTACCCTGCGCGGATCTGGGGCCAGTACACCGCGGCGGCCCTGAAGGGCTCCCCGGTCAAGAAGTTCGACCTGGAGACCAGCGACGGCAGCCCGTCCCTTGAACCCAGCACCCCGGAGACGACCCCGAGCGCCTCCGACGAGCAGTCACCGCCCCCGGCCAGCTCCAGCCCCCCGGCGACGGGTGGCACGGACAGCGGCGGCGCGGACAACAGGGGACCGGACAGCGGGGGCACGGACAGCGGCGGCCCGACCGACGGCGGCACCAGCACCGGTGGCACGGACCACGGCGGTACCGATACGGGCGGTACGGAGACCGGGGGCACCACCGGCGGCGACAACGGCGGCACCGGCGACAGCGACAGCGGCGGCACCGACACCAGCGGCGGGATCACCGAGGGCGGCGATACGGCCGGGCCGGAGGGCGGCACGGGCACCCCCAGCGATGACAGCACCGGGGAGACGAGCGGTCAGCCGCCCTGGGAGGGCAGTAGCCGGTGGTGAGTGGCTGGCGGCCGGTCGCTCAGTGGCCGGAGGTCGCCTTCAGGCCGACCACCGCCACCAGCAGCAGGCAGATGAAGAAGATCCGGGCCGCCGTGGCGGGCTCACCGAGCACGGCCATACCGAGAACCGCGGCGCCGGCCGCGCCGATGCCGACCCAGACGCCATAGGCGGTACCGATGGGCAGGCTCTTCGCGGCCTGTGCCAGCAGCATCATGCTGGCGGCGATCCCCAGGACCGTAAAGACGCTCGGCCACAGCCGGGTGAAGCCCTCGGTGTACTTCATCCCGATCGACCAGCCGACCTCCAGCAGACCGGCGACAGCGAGCAGAACCCAGGCCATGACGGCACCTCCGTGAAAGTTCACTTACGGGGTGCGTCGTCTTTGCCTTGCCCCGGTACGGCGCGTCTCGTCGGGTCCTGTATTCAGTCCTGTATCCAGAAATGTCCTCTATCCATACATACAGGATCTACCGGTACAGGATCTACAGGTACAGACCAGTGGGCTCCTCGGTGCCGGCCAGCCGCTCCGCGGCCACCGCGTGCAGATCCCGCTCGCGCATCAGCACATAGGCGACCCCGCGGACCTCGACCTCCGCCCGGTCCTCCGGGTCGTACAGCACCCGGTCACCCGGCTCGACCGTGCGTACGTTCTGCCCGACCGCCACCACCTCGGCCCAGTCCAGCCGTCGTCCGACCGCGGCGGTGGCCGGGATGACGATGCCGCCGGACGAGCGGCGCTCGCCCTCGGGAATATCGGTACGGACCAGCACACGGTCGTGCAGCATCCGGATGGGCAGTTTGTCGTGGGTGGTATGCGAGCTCACGACACGACCGTATCTCAGGCTGTCAGGAGCGTCGGCGGCGAGCCGAGGTCGCGAGCAGTCCGACCACGGCGATGGTCACCAGCGCCACCGGTACGATCCGCTCCAGCCGTGGCGATCCGTCGGCCGAGACGAACTGCGCCCGTACATCCGTGACCGCGCGGTTGACGGCGACATACGTACGGCCCGCCGTACGGTCCACGGCGGCCGCGGCCCGGGCCTTCGCGTCACCCACGATGGTCTTCGGATGTACCCGCACGGCGATCTCGTCCAGCGTCGCGGCGAGCTCCTGCCGCCTGCGGGTGATCTCCGCCTCGATCTGCGCAGGGGTCCTGGCTTCCGGCACCGCACTGCCTCCGTAGTCTCGTAGTGGCTAGGAATAGTCTGTCAGCTCACCGACCCACTTGCCCCATCACACCCCCGATCGCCCCGAGGAGCACCCATGAGCGAGCGACTGCAGCCCGGCGACACCGCCCCGGCCTTCACCCTTCCCAACGCCGACGGCAAGCAGATCTCCCTCGCCGACTACGCCGGACGCAAGGTCATCGTCTACTTCTACCCGGCCGCCCTCACCCCCGGCTGCACCAAGCAGGCCTGCGACTTCACCGACAATCTGGCGCTGCTCGCCGACGCCGGGTACGAGGTCATCGGCGTCTCGCCGGACAAGCCGGAGAAGCTGGCCACGTTCCGCGAGAAGGAGGACCTGAAGGTCACGCTCGTCGGTGACCCGGAGAAGAAGGTTCTGGAGGCCTATGGCGCCTTCGGGGAGAAGAAGCTGTACGGCAAGATCGTGAACGGCGTCATCCGCTCCACCGTCATCGTCGATGAGAACGGCAAGGTAGAGCGCGCGCTCTACAACGTCAAGGCGACCGGCCATGTGGCCAAGCTCATCAAGGACCTGGAGCTGGACGGCCGGTAGATCCCCGCTGCCATGGCCGCCGCCCAGGCCAGTAGGATTGCGAGGGCGCGCGAGTGCCGGAATTGGTAGACGGGACGGCTTTAGGTGCCGGTGTCTTCGGACGTGGGGGTTCGAGTCCCCCCTCGCGCACAGAGAGGTACCCACGAAACGGGCCTCTCCCAGTGACGGAAGTCACGAGGGAAGGGGTCCGTTTCGCTGCGTATGGGCAGGTTGATCGAGAGACCACGCAGTGAGTCAGCCTTGACACGCCGTCAGAGCGCCACGGTTCACCCGTCGCCGACACCGCCGGGAGAGCATGTGCGCTCGACTTGACGGGCAACGCAGCCGGTCAGGAGAACGGGACGGCCGTGGCCGGAGACAGAGGCTGCTCGAGGTGCACGGTGGTGTCGCAGAGCCGGTCGACCTGTGCCGCATCGTGAGAGACGAGCAGGACGGTTCGTCGTCCCCTCAGGGCTGCCACGGATTCTTCAACCGTGTCGCGACTACGTTCGTCCAGGGCGCTGGTGGGTTCGTCGAGGAGGAGGGCGACTGGTTCGAGCGCCAGAGCTCGGGCGAGACACAGCCGTTGCCGCTGTCCTGCGGACAGGTTGCCTGCAGGGGACTCGAGCCTGTCACGCACCTCCTGCCAGAGTCCGGCTTCGCGCAGGGCGAGCTCGGCCCGGTCTCGCATCACCCCTCGCGGCATCTTGGCTACGTGCCGGATACCGAAGAGGGCGTTGTCGAGGATGCTGCCACCGAACACGACGGGGGTCTGGGGCACGAGGACGACCTTGGACCTGAGGTCAGCGTCCCCCTTGCCGTGTCGGATCGGGCGGCCGAGCACGTGCAACTCCCCTCTCCGGGTGAGGCCGGCCGGGAGGAGGTCGACGAGTGCTCGGAGGACGGTGGATTTCCCGGCTCCGGAAGGCCCGCAGAGCCCGGTCGTCGAGCCGTGTGTCAGCTCGAAGGACACAGGACCCACGAGTGTCTTGTCACCGCTCTGCACCCGGAGGCCCCGCGCGGCTATCACGTTGTCCATCGCTCTCCTTCCAAACGGTTGCGCAGCCACACCGCCGCGCTGAGGAGTACTGCTGTGATCAGCACCAAGACCAGGGCGCTGGACCATGCCTGCGCGACCGCATGGGGGTCTCCGGAATCCTGCGACAGGGTGAAGATATGAGTCGGCAGCGCCTGGACCGGGGAGTCCACGATTCCCCCCGGCAGGGGATCGGCGCCGAAGAAGACGGTGGCGGTGAACAGGAGCGGAGCCGTCTCTCCGGCGGCCCGCGCGAGGCCCAACAGCAGACCGGTGACCGTGGCGGGCCAGGTATAGGGAACGACGACGGACCGGATGTACTGGGGCCGGGAGAGCCCCAGTGCCATTGCGCTCTCGGTCAGTTCGGCTGGCATGCCCTTGACGCGGGCGGAAGTCGCCAACGCCACGACGGGAACAACGACGGGCACCAGCACCACGACACCGGCAAGCCAGGACTTACCCCACCCCATGGCGCTCGACAGGATGACGAACCCGGCGAGACCGAGAAGGATGGTCGGTGCTCCGCCCACGACCACGGTCAGCGTCTGCAGCAGGCGGGCGGCACGCGCGGAGGCGTAGACACCGATCAGAATCCCCGCGCCGAAGCCCAGTGGGAGGGAGACGGCCCCTGTCGTGACCACGAACAGCACAGTCCCGAGAATCTGATCGCGTACACCACCTCCTGCCGTACCCGACTGGGGAGTGGTCCAGAATGACGGGTCGAAGGCTGTGCTTCCGCGGCCCACGAGGAGGGCGAGTATCCCTACGAGCAAGGCGCTGGGTAGCAGGAGGGCCGCCAGGCGCAGCACGGCGGTGAGGCGGTCACACTGAATGCGGAACGTCGAAGGGGGCCGGGGCCGCCGGAGCCGCCCGCTGACGGCGGGCTGTGCACTCGCCCGGGTGCCCCACACCGTGGCAGCGGCCACGAGGGCGAGGATGACGATTCCCAAGCCGCACAGGGCTGCGAAGTGTGGCCCTGACGTGCCTGCGAGAACGGGCTCCGGCCCCGCGAGCTTCGTCGTCAACGTCTGACCGGGGTGCACCAGTGAGTCCAGGAATTCCCCGGGCGTTGTCGGGAGGCGGCCGTCAGCCCTGCCCACGACCAGGTAGACCGCGATCGCTTCTCCGAGCGCTCGGGCCAGGCCGAGGAGTACGCCGGCCCGCATTCCGGGCCGGGCAAGGGGTAGAACGGCGGACCGGATGACCTCGCGACGCGTCAGCCCCAGGGAGTAGGCGGACTCGCGGAAGCGATTCGGCACCGCGGCGAGCGCGTCCACACTTACGGCGACGACGGTAGGAATGATCATGACCGCGAGCACGATCCCGGCGGCCAGCAGACTGTCACCACCCGGCACGTCGGCCATCCCGGCGATGAAAGGCCGTATGGCCAGGATTCCAACCAGGCCGTAGACGATGGATGGAATCGCGGCGAGCAGTTCCACGCCTGTGCGCAGCCAGCGTGCCAGGCGTGGTGGCAGGTACTCCGTGAGAGCGACGGCTGCGGCCCAGCTGACGGGGACGGCGAGGGCGAGGGAGATCGCGCAGACGACCGCGGAGCCGTAGATCATGGCCAATCCGCCGTAGGCGGAATGCGTGGGGCTCCACACCGAGGAGGTCAGCAACTGGATCCAGTCGACCTCGCCCCGGCTGATCCCTGTGAACAGGTACCCCGCCAGGATGAGGAGCACCGTGGCCACGAAGATGGCGCCGGTGAACGACCAGGCCCAAACCCACCGTGATGGCCGCGGGCGCGACGCCGTGTCCGGTGCGACCAGCGGTCGCACCGGAGTTTCGGTTGCCACCGGCTATTCCCCGAGCTGCTTGGCGGTGAGGTACCCGTGCTTGGGGAGTAGCGCCTGCCCTTCATCGGACAGGACGTAGTCGACGAACTTCTTGGTCCTCCCCCGTGGCTCTCCGTCAGTGATGAGGAAGAGCTGCCGGGCCATGGGATACTCGCCGGACGCGATCTTCTCGGCGCTCGGAGCAACCCCGTCCAGCGTCACGGCGACCAGGTCGTCGTGTCCCTCGATGAATCCGGTGGACAGCGGAGCGACGCTTCCGGGGGTCGACTTCAGCTTGCTTCGAGTCTCCAGGTTGCCGCCCACGATGGCGAAGCTGTCCGACTGCGGTGGAGGCGGGGGCTTCTCGTCTCCGTAGAGGTACTTGTCCAGCACCTCACGTGTCCCTCGTCCCGGCTCCTTGTCGTAGACGAAGACCTCCAGGTCCGGGCCGCCCACCTCGGACCAGTTCGTGATCTGTCCTTCGAAGAGGCCGCGAACCTGCTCCTTGGTCAGGTCGCCGACACCCGCGTCGGCGACCTTCTTGGTCACGATTACTCCGACCGCGTCTGCGCCGATCTGTGTCGGGTGGAAGTCCGTGTCGGGGTAAGCGGCCCGGTCCTCGTCAGAGAGGGGCTTCGAGCTCATGCCGATGTCGATCTGTCTGGAGCCGAGCTGGGATATGCCGCCGGCCGAACCGCCTTGCGTAGCAACCGTGACGTCGAGTCCCTGACGACGGAGTACCTCGGCTGCGTCCGCAGCGACCGGTGCCACAGTCGTCGACCCGCTGACCCGCATGGCGCCGGTCCGGGCCTCGCTGTCCGCGCAGGCGGACATGGAGGACGTCAGCAACACCGCGGCAGCGGCTAAAAGCCCTCGCCGCCGAAGTGTCGGAGTCCTCGTTCCGGAGGACTCGCCGCAAGACTCCCCCTGTTCGCTCGCCCTAGGTGAGTCCGTCACCAGGGGCGGCATCTTGCGGGTCATTCAAGGTCCTCCTCGGAGCGCGCCATTGATTTCATGGGAGTCTAAACAGAGAGCCACGCTCAGGGGAACACTTCGTGAACAACCTTCCATTGTAAGGGAATTCACATCTGCCGCCCTCCGTGAGCACCGCCGTCGACGGCCCGGCCTCGAGCACCCGCGTGAGCGTTCTCGATGAGCCCGTTGCGCCACACCAGCTGGGCGATGCCGACGGCGGCCGCGTTGACCAGTGTGCCGCCCTCCGCGGTGATGGCGAGCGCGCGCAACTGGTCGCGCACGACGGTATGGCGATGTCGTAGTCGATGCCCATGCTTCCCCTCCCGGCCTTCTGCAGCCGAGACCCTGCTGAGGCCACGGACCACGACAGCACGGTCGACTCGTCCCTCATTTTGGGCATCCCCGATGTCACTCACCGCAACTTCGCCGGCTCCCCTTCTGAATTGACAAACATCGAACCAAGCTCCACGATGGCATAGGCGCTGAATCGATATAGGGGCGGGTAGTCGCGGGAGGCGTTACATGTCTGAGTCAGGCCGATGAAGCCTCCGCGCCAGCCGTGACGATCCGCGATGCGTCTGCAGGTATCTGCGCGCCATCCCGCCCGAGGCGTCGTGCCGCCCTGCCGGCGCTGTGCACGACAGAGATCACCAGTTGGGGAGTTCTCTACTACGCCTTCCCGGTCCTGGCACCTCGGATCAGCCGGGACACTGGTTGGTCCGCCCCCTCGGTGGCGGCAGCCTTTTCCGCGGCACTTGTCGTCTCGGCCCTCATAGGTGTGCCTCTGGGGCGCTACCTCGACCGGAGGGGCCCGCGTGTGGTCATGACCGCGGGTTCGCTCATCGCCGTGCCCGCGATCCTGGGGGTTGCCGCCGCCCCGAGCCTCCTTTGGTTCGCAGCGGCTTGGCTCGTCGTGGGCGTATCGATGTCCGCTCTGCTGTACCCACCTGCGTTCGCAGCCGTCACCGGATGGTTCGACGGCGCGGAGCGAACCCGGGCTCTGACAACGGTGACGCTCGTGGGCGGTCTGGCCAGCACGGTTTTCGCTCCCCTGACCGCTGCCCTCGCCGAGCACTTCTCGTGGCGGACGACGTATGTGCTGCTCGCCGTTGTCCTGGCGGTGGTCACTCTCCCACTGCACACCCTGTGTCTGCGCAGCCCCTGGCCGTCGAGGAGCTCCCGGACGAGCCGCCACGTGCGACGGCCGGAACGTTCAGTGGTTCTCTCCCAGCCGTTCCTCGTGCTTGCCGCAGCCATGACTCTCGCGTCTTTCGCGTTCGCAGCTGGAGTGATCAACCTCGTGCCCCTGATGACGCACAGAGGCGCCAGTCCCAGCGCAGCGGCATGGGCACTGGGTATTGGCGGGGTCGGCCAAGTTCTCGGTCGGCTCGGCTACGCAGCGCTCATTCGCCGCACGTCAGTGCATTCCCGGACCGTCCTCGCGTTCCTCGCCGGTGCTGTGACGACTCTGGCTCTCGGTGTCCTTCCAGGCCCCGTTCTCCTGCTCATTGTGTGCAGCCTGGTCGCCGGCATGGTCCGGGGTATCGCCACCCTGCTGCAGGCCACGGCCATCACCGACCGCTGGGGCGTCGCCTCATACGCCACCCTGAGCGGTATTCTCGCCGCGCCCGTCCTGGCCGCTACTGCGCTTGCCCCGTGGGCAGGAGCGGGGATCGCCGCCGCCTTGGGCGGCTACCCCGCCCTGTTCGTGGCGCTTGCCGCGGTCTCTGCTGCAGCGGGGCTCCTGGTGGGGGTCGGGGGGCAGGGCCCGAAGAACCGGGGCGCCGGCTTGTGAGCCGCTCCCGTGGCGTCATCCCCGCACGGCACTAGGCATCAACAGCGTCAGCGAACATTCGCCCCATTGCCACCATGACATCGGGCGGAACACGGTAGAACACCCATGTCGCCCGCCGCTCCGACGTCAGCAATCCGGCCTCGCGCAACTTCTTCAGGTGATGGGAGACGGTCGGAGCCGAGACACCCACGTCTGCTATCTCGCACACGCACACTTCGTCGCCCATACGCGAGGCCACCCGGGAGAACAGCCTCAACCGGACGGGGTCGCCCAGAGCCTTGAACATGGCCGCCATCTTCTCGGCGTCAGCTTCTGAGAGATCTTTGGAAGTCAGCGGCGGGCAGCAGGCGACTGCACCCTTACCAGCCGACGCTGTCGTCGCACTTGTCATTCACTTATGTTCACACCTGTCGAAACAGTCCGGCAACACTCATGACACGCACTCCGTCGCGTCTGGCAACTCGCCCAGGAGGCCGTACTTGGGCGGTCGAGCGGCGTCCCGGCCGAAGTTGCGTGCTGCGGCCCCGGACCGGCAGGTGAGTCCCCGCCCAGTGTCAACTGACGACGCGACGGAGCCAGAGAGCGACGAGCTCGATAAGCATCACCGTTGCGAAGACGAGCCCCACGATGGTGGTGACGACACCGAACTCGAGCACGCGAGAGGCATTGAGCAACTGGAAGCCGATGCCGCCGGCTCCGACGATGCCCAGCAGCGTCGCGGCGCGGATGTTCACATCCAGCTGGTACAGCACGTGCCCGACGAAGGCGGGCGCCGCCTGTGGCAAGGTCGCGGAACAGAAGACCTGCCCGCCCGATGCTCCTGTGGCACGGAGCGCTTGTTCCACGCCGTGATCCACTTCCTCCAAGGAGTCTGCGACGAGTTTGCCCAGGAGCCCGATGGCACCGACACCCAAGGCCAAGGCGCCGGCGACCGGGCCCAGGCCGGTGATGATCACGAACACGATGGCCAGCACCAGTTCGGGAAGCCCGCGGATCAGAACGATCACCATTCGGAAGGTCCGAGCCACAGCAGGCGACGGAGCCACGTTTCGAGCCGCCATCGCGCCGATCGGCAGGGCCAGCACCGCTCCGATCAGAGTGGCGGCCAGAGCGATCTTCACCGTGACCCAGAGGTCGGCGAGCAGGGTGGGCAGGATGCCGCCGGTGTCAGGAGGCCAGAAGAGCCCGACGGTTTCGGGGATGTTGCCCAGACCGCCGAAAAACTGGCCCGCTGACAGCCCCGCGCCCCACAGGGAGGCAAGCACCACCGCAGTGGTGACGGCCGCGTACAGGCTGCGGCGCCAACGCCGTGCATCCCACGGCGGGGAGATGCGCTTCGCTGAGCTCGGCATGGAGTCGGTCGTATCGGGCCGCGTCGGCATGGGGGTGCTCACCCAGGTGCGTTTGGCAGCGACGGTGGCCCGGCGGCGTGGCTGGGCCCCCCGAGCGGCTCGGTCGGCATGTGGCAGTAGTGCCCTGCGGATCGCTCCAGAGATCAGTTCCGCCACGACGCACAGCACCAGAACGACCAGCGCCAAGGCCATCGCACGCGGGTAGTCCAGCTTCCGGAAGGCGGCCGCGATGGCATAGCCCAAACCGTCGACACCGACGAAGCCCAGCACCACCGAGATGCGCAGGTTGATGTCGAAGCGGTGCAGCGCGTTGGCGATGAAGGAGGGCATGACCTGAGGAAGCACGCCCGATACGAGCTCTTGCAGCCGACCTGCGCCGCTTGCCCGTACAGCGGTACGGGGCCCTTCATCGATCTGCTCGATCGCGTCGGCGTACATCTTGCCGACCATCCCGACCGAGTGCAGACCCATGGCCAGGACACCGGCGAGGCCTCCGAGGCCGAATACCCTGAAGAACATGATCGCGAGCACGACGTCCGGCACGGCACGGGCCACGACGATCAATGCCCGGGCTCCCAAGCGTGCGCTCCGGTGCGGCGTCGTGTTCCGGGCAGCCAGTACGGCGATCGGGATGCTCACGAGCACGGAGAGCAGAGTCGAACAAATGACGATGGCCAGGGTCTGCCGACACAGAACCATGAGCTCGCCCGGTTCAGGGAAGTCCAGCGGCAGTGTGCGGGAGAGGAAGTCCGCCGCGTTCGCGGCGCTGTCTGCCAGGGTCGCCACATTGATCCGAAGGTCCACGAACGCCCATACGGCTGCGAAGAGAAGTGCGGCAGCTGCCGCGGCGGCCGCGGCCCCGCCTGGCCTGGGCCGGGACAACGTCTTTGGCGGCGGCACCCGCACCGGAGGTGTGACCTCCGGTGCGGGATGTGTCGTCTGCGTCATCCCGCTCCTGCCAGGATCGCGCCGGCGTCCGCGCCGACCCGCGAGTAGACGGTCATGACCTCGTCACGCTCAAGGGTCTTCACCGGCATGTCCAGCACCACGCCGCCGGCACGCAGCCCCACCACGCGATCGCCCCAGGACAGGGCAAGATCCACCTGGTGGAGGCTGCACACCACCGTGAGCTGCCGTTCTTCACTGATGTCCCTGATGAGCTGCATCACCTGTGCGGCGGATTCCGGGTCGAGTGAGGCGACAGGCTCGTCTGCCAGCAGGATCTCGGGGCGCTGCATCAGCGCTCGGGCGACCGCCGCCCGTTGCTGCTGCCCGCCAGAGAGTGTGTCGGCGCGCTGAAGCGCCTGCGCGCCCAGCCCCACGCGGTCCAGATGCTCCAATGCCTCACGGCGCACCTTTTTTGGATACGACAGCAGACCCAGCCGGGGCCCACGTAGCCGGCCCAGGGCACCGGTGCACACGTTCTCGAGCACCGTCAGGCTGCCCACGAGGTGGAACTGCTGGAAGACGAAGCCGATGCGCCGACGCAGGCGACGCAGCTCGCCGCCTCCCGCCTGGCCGACATGTGTGCCGAGCACGCGCACTGTTCCGGAGCTCGCCTGATGCAGACCATCGATGTGGCGCAGCAGGGTCGATTTGCCGGAACCCGAGAGACCGAGGAGCACCACAACTTCGCCAGGGGCCACGTCAAGGGACACCTCGTCCAGTGCGAGCGTCTCGACCCCGAAGCGCTTCGTCACATCCTCGAGACGCACGATGCCTCCCGACGTTTCCTGGACGTCTGCGGTCACCCCGAGCACTGCTTGTCCTTGGTGGTGGCGCAGACCTTGCGTACCCCGTCGAACAGCGCGTCGTCGACCTTGACGAAGCCCCAGTTGCCCTGGTCCCCGACGGAGCAGTTGCCGTCACAGAACCCCTGGGACTTCAGATAGTCGACGTTCGCCTTTTCCTGCAGCGCCTTGACGATCTTGTTCTTCAGAACGGTCTCGAGGTCGCTGCTGACCGCTGCGGGTGAGCCGGGGATGACCTCGGACTTCCAGATTGTGGTGACGTCGCCCTTCTCGATCTCGCCCCTGTCGATGAGCTGCTGCTCGACCATGGCTTCGTAGGCGAAGCCCAGCTCACACTGTCCATTGGCAACGGCGAGCACAGAGGCGTCGTGGCCACCGGCCATGACCGGCTCAATGTCCTGCTTGGGTTTCAGACCGGCTTCGATGAACCCGGCGGACGGATAGAGGTAGCCGGAAGTGGAGTTGGGCTCGACGAAGCAGACCTTCTCGCCCTCGGCGTCAGCCAGGCCCTTGATGTCCGAGCCGGACTTCACGATCCCGTACGAGCGGTAGCCGGGCTTTGATCCTTTCGTCTGCACCAGCGCCGCCGCCGGCTTGATCTCCAGGCCGGAGTTCCGCGCCAGGACATAGCTGAACGGCCCGTACACAGCGATGTCGATCTTCTTGGCACGCTGGCCCTCGATGATCGCCGCATAGCTCGTCGCCTGCTGGAAGGTGACTTGCTTGCCGGTCTCCTCCTCCAGCATGGCGATGACCCCTTGGAAGCTCTGCTTCAAGGTGGTCGAGTCCTCAGTCGGGATGGCGGAGAGCACCAGCTTGTCGGGGTTACGTCCGCCACCGGCCGTGTCACCAGAGCTGTCGGCGCTGGCGCCACAAGCGGAGAGGGAAATCATCGATAGGACGGCGCACGCGCTCAGTATTCGCCGGGAACGACTGGACACAGTGAGGTCTCCTCCCGTATCGGGCGGCAGGAAGCCACGGCCCCGCGTGGTCGTGGCTTCGCTGCCAGCCGATGCGTTGAGTAGTGAATGCGACGGGTGTGAGTCAGGCGGAACCGGAGGATGCGACCAGGGCGGCGGAGAACCGGTCGCGCATCGCCTCCGGCGAGTGCGTTGCTGTTGCGCGGGGCGGCATGGGTCCGCTGCGGGCACGTGTGGGGATCAGACGCAGGTGCGGCCCGGGCGACTGCCGCGCGGCTGTGAACTGCTCGCGGACCTCGTCCAGCGTCTGGCACCGCACAGCGCTGCGGTAACCGGCCGCGGCCGCCACTTCCTCCAACCGCGTTCGTCCTGAGGTGGTTGACTGTCCGCCGGTCGACTCATGGATGCCGTTGTCCAGCACCACGTGGACGAGGTTCGCGGGAGCCTGGTCCGCGATGACCGACAGCGTGCCCATGTGCATCAAGGCGGCGCCGTCGCCGTCCAGGATCACGACGGTGCGGTCAGGGTCCGCGAGTGCGACGCCCAGGGCGATGGACGAGGCATGACCCATCGACCCCTGCATGTAGAAATTCGCCGGTCGGTCGGAGACGCCGAACAGTTCACGCCCGGTGTAGCCCGTGGTGGCCACGATGGGCGCCTCGTCAGCGAGTTCGGTGAGGAGCTGAACGACTTCGTGGCTGTCGAGCCGGTCGTCCCGTTCCTCAGCCGTGGCAGGACACTTGCCCACCGCGCCCTTCTCCACCAGAACGAAGGGGGCCTCTCCCGCGGCCACGGCCTCCTCCGCAGCTGTGAGGATTTCCGCGAAGTGCTTTGCGTCGCTGTCGGCCCGCAGCAGCCAGTGCGGCAGCCCGAACATCTCCAGGAGGGGGATGGTCTTCGTCCCCATGACCTCGTGCTGCGGTTCGTCCTGCGCCGGGTCAGGCCATCCCCGCAGGCTCACGAACGTGAGCACCGGGATCCGGTACGTCATCACCAGGGACGTCAATGGATTGACCAGATTGCCCAGGCCGGAGTTCTGCAGCATCACATACGACCGCCGCCCGGCCAGAGCCGCACCAGCGGCGGTGGCAAGGGCACCGCCTTCGTTGGCGGCGGGGACGTAGCGTCCGGGTGTGCGGCTCAGATGTGCGATCGGGCCACCGAAGAAGGAGCATGGCACACCGCTTGCGAAGTGGAAGCCGCGGCCTTCGAGCTCTGAACAGAAGTCTTCGGCTGCAATCATCGTGCACCGTCCTTCTCGTTCCGAGTGGACTGAAGTCGAACGGTCCGCACGCCGCTCACTGCTGCGCTTACCGCTGCGGGGGCCGGGACGTCGGAGGAATCCGAAGCAGGGTTCTGGGCCCAGTCGGGACACTCGTCGATGCGTACGACCGCGCAGGTGATCGACGTTCCTCCGCCGTGAGCGACGACCAAGACGTGGTCGCCTGGGCCTACTGCTCCGGTCTCCACGAGGTGGTGGAGACCGATGATCTGGTCATTGACGGTGAGGTGTCCGAACTGGCGCCCGTACTCCAGGAGGCCCTTGTCCGCGCTGACCCCCATCGGGTCGAGAATGGTCTTCAGGTAGCTCTCCAGTCCCGTGAAGACGTGCGCCACGCGGGTCACGTCGTCGGGCCCGATTCCCGCCTCCGCCATCGAGCGAAGGGCGAGTTCGGCGCGGAGCTCTCCCTGGCGACTGACGACCTGGGCCACGGTGTCGTCCAGGTCGTCCTCGAAGGCCCCCAGTCGCTCCCGGAAGTCGACTCGCTGGCCGCCGGCATTCGTTGGCGAGTAGATCGGCTCGTTACCCCGGTACAGCTGTTCCAGTTCGGCAGTGGAGCCGGAGTTGATGGACATCAGCCGCGCAAACCCGCCGCGCTTGGAGAGGACCACCGCCGAGGCACCGTCGCCGATCACCCCGTTCTGCAGACCGAACTCCCAACGGTTGAAGTCCGGTCGGCCGGAGTTGTCCCCGCCAGTGAGCAATGCTCCCGAGCGTTCCGGGCTGGCCAACAGGTAGGACGCCGCCAGTTCGACTCCTCCCACCAGCCCGCTGCAGGCCTGCCAGATGAGGAACGACGGAACGTCGCGGTTGGTGGCGTGCTTCAGCACATACGCATGCGGCGACCACCCCAAGGGCCCCTGCGGCCAGCTGTGCGCGTGGACGTGCAGGTCGATGTCGTCCGGGCGGTCGGAGCGCCGAATGGCTTCACGTGCCGCGTGCACCGCCATGTCCGGGGCCGAGATGTCACCGGCGACAGCGGCCCCGGTCCAGCCGAACCACTCATAGTCGTCCTGAGAGTAGAGACCGCGGTCGACCGCTTCCTCCGCGCTCATGATCTCCGGCAGATACACCCCGAGACCGTCGATGTGTATTCCAGGTGTCTTCACAGCTCAGTTCCTTTTCGGGGGTCTCCAGTCAGGCCTGGGTGCGTATGTGTTCGGCGACCTTGGTGATGGTGCCGCCGCGCAGGAGCTTGGCGAGGGGGACGTTGACCTTGTACTCGCGGTCGATGCGGGTGCGCAGTTCGACGGCCATGAGGGAGTCCATGCCCATGCGCTTGAGAGGCTGGGCGGTGTTGATGCGGTCCGTCGGGGTGCTGAGGATCGATGCCACCATCCCCACCAAGCTCTGCTCCAGGTCGTCCGGAGCCGCATGCAAAGCCGTTGCAACCGCCGGTTCCGGTTCTCGTACCGACGGGGCGGCCGGTTCCGGTGCGGGCTTCGGCCGCTGCTTGGGAACAGCGGGAGTTGTCGGCGCCCCCGCTGTGGGCGTGGTCATCGGTGTGGGCAGGTGACCTGGGGCCTGGGTGCGTATGTGTTCGGCGACCTTGGTGATGGTGCCGCCGCGCAGGAGCTTGGCGAGGGGGACGTTGACCTTGTACTCGCGGTCGATGCGGGTGCGGAGCTCAACGGCCATGAGGGAGTCCATGCCCATGCGCTTGAGAGGCTGGGCGGTGTTGATGCGGTCCGTCGGGGTGCTGAGGATCGATGCCACCATCCCCACCAAGCTCTGCTCCAGGTCGTCCGGATCCGCATGCGCCTTCGGCGGCTGTGGTGGTGCTTCTGCCGCTTCGTCTGCCGGCATGGACCAGGTCTTCAGTGCGGGTGTAAGTCGCACAGACTTCGGCCGGGGCACGTCAGCGGGCTCTGGGGCAGCTCGAACAGGAGAAGACGATCCCAGGGACAGCGACTCCTGCTGCACAAGGTCACGCAGTTGTGGTGTGGCGGCCAGAGTGGGGTAGGCCTGCGCCCAAGTGCGCCAATCCACCCGAAGCACCGCAGCCTGTGTACTGCCGCTTTCGATGAGCTGCCCCATCACTCGCAGTCCCTCAGATGGGCTGAAGTGGTCCATCCCCCGGGGCACGACGTCCTGGCCGTCCTCTTGGGCCTTACGCGCCATCATGCCGACGCTCTCCCAGAACCCCCAGTTGACGACCGTGGCCGTCTGTCCCCTCTGGACTCGGTGCTGCGCGAGCGCGTCGAGGAACGCGTTCCCCGCGGCGTAGCCGCCGAGCAGCGGTGATCCGAGCAGTGCGGATCCTGACGAGAAGAGGACGAAGAAGTCCACCGTCTCGCGTTCCAAGAGCCGGTGCAGTGCCCAGGCGCCGGAAACCTTCGCGTGAAGTGCTCGTTGGACCTGTTCGGGTTCCAGCTCTCGGATGGGCGCGTACTCGATGGTCCCGGCCGCGTGGACGACACCCCGCAGTCGAGGGAGCCCCGCGTCCGCGCGCTCCCCGAGCACAGTCCTCATCGCGTCGAGGTCGGCGGTGTCGACCGCCGCGTACTCGACTTCCGCACCACGGTCGGTCAGCTGCCGAAGCAGAGTCGTCTGGGCCCTCCGAGGGTCTGCCGAGTCCAGCGACTCCCATGTCTCGACCGGAGGGAGTGAGCTGCGTCCGGTCAGGAGCAGGTGCCGCGCCCCCTGGTCCACGAGCCACTCAGCGAGCTGCCCCCCGATGCCGCCGATTCCACCGGTGACCAGGTACGTGGCGTCGGCACGGATATCAAGCTGCGACGGTGCGATCTCGCCATGCGACTCGCTGAAGGCGTGTTGCGGCAGGGTGACTACGACCTTCCGCCCGCTGGGAGTATCGCCCGCTTGGGCCAGCGGCAGCTCCGTGTACGGGAGGGGCCGCAGCACTCGCTGGTCGGTCAGTTCGCAGACCCTGCGCAGGGCATCCCCTGCGTGTCCAGGCGCGAACTCCACCAGATCTGGTACGTCGATCGCGTGGAAGGACCGGTTGGCGCGGAACGCGTCCGGCTCGATGGAAGCGGGTTCCGCCCCGTAGGCGGGTCCGGCGTCGAGGTAGCGCCCTCCCGGCGCCAGGACGGAGTTCTGCGACGGCGCGTTTCGGCGGCCACGAGTGGTGAGGACGACGTCGTAGGCGGGGGTGCCTCGGTTTTCGCTCAGTTCGACGTTCGCCGTGACATCGCACACCCCGGCGGAGAGCCACCGGGAGACCTGCTCTGCCGCGGACGCCAGCTCGCCGGTCGCGTCGTCGATCAGCACCTGCTCCCCCGCACTCACACGACCGGATTCGTGCAGTGCCCGGTACGCGGTGACGAAGGCGTAAGGCATCGTGGCAGCCTCAGCCGGACTGAGCTGCTCCGGCCTGCGGGCTACGAGGTCAGCGGACACGGTGACCGTCTCCGAGACACGACCGCGAGCCAAGGCGACGACCGGGTCCCCCACAGCGAGGCCGCGGACACCTGCACCGGTCGCCTGGACGGTGCCGACGCAGTCGAAGCTGACGGGGCGGCCTGAGACGGCGGCCCGCGTTTCGTGGGAGGCCAGGCCGGCGTGGGTTACCCGGATGGTCACTTCGCCGGAGTCGGGCTTCCTCTCCGCAGGGGCTGCGGGGATTCCCTGGGCGGAACGCAGATCCTTACGGGACATGCGCGCAACGAGGCGTCGACCGTGCCGCAGGGCCACCTGGCTTTCCTCGTCCGACCGCAGCAAGTGGCTGATCAGAGCATCCGTACTGGTCTGCTGGTCGTCGAGGTCGACGAGGCCGGTTCGCCAGTCCGGGTGTTCGATGGCCAGAGTGCGTCCCAGGCCCCACAGCGGCGCTTGGAAGGGGGAGTCGAGGGTGTCGCCTGGTGCGGCCCACTGCGCGGAGCGGCTGACCAGCCACAGCCGTGGTGTCGCGGCCAGGCCGACCTCGTCCATGGCCTGGGCGAGGTGAACGACACTTCCACACGTCAGGTCCTCGGCCCGCCGGATCTCGGTGGGCAGTGCGTCCTGGGAACAGGTCGCGTCGAGGCTCCACATGTGGACGATCCCGCGGACGGGAGTGCGCTGCTCGGTTTCGAGCAGGACCTTCGCCAGGTCGGTACGGGATGTCGGGTCGATGCGATAGCGGTCGCCGCCCATCGTGGAGTAGCCGCGCGCCGCTGTGACGACCACGACGCGGCTGCCGGCATCCCGCAGGCCCTTGACGACCTGTCGGCCTGTGGGCCCAGAGTCTGTCAGGACGACCCAGGCGTCGTCCCTGTCGCTGCCGGACACGGGGGCAGGTATGTCGCGCTGGATCCACTGGAGTTCGTACAGCCAGTCGTCGTACTCGGTCTGCGCCGGCCCGAGCGGGCCGGATGCCGAGGGTTCGGCGAGCTGCTTGGGCGCCTTCCCGAGGAGGTACTGAAGCCGCAGGTGCTTCAGCTCGGCGACAAGGCGTCCGGCGTCGTCGAGGATTCTCACGTGGCCGCTGAAGGAGTCGGCCCGCTCCTCGTCGAGGAGCCGGACATGACTCCACATCCGGGTGGTCGGGGGCGCGTACAACGCCACCTCGGAGATACCTCCGAGGACGAAGGCGCCATCTTCGCCAGGCTCGATGTCAGGCCGTGCCGCAACCAGCGCATGAGCGGCGGCGTCCAGGACAGCGGGGTGGAAGCGATGCTCGTCCCAGCCGTGCCGAAGCTGTTCCGGGCACTCCAGGGCGGCGAGTGCCTCGCCGTCGGTGCGCCATACCGAATCAATCGCCTGGAAGGCGCCGTTCCACTGGTTGCCGCGTTCGGCGTGACGGCCGTAGAACTCGGCGCGCGACTGATGTTCGGGGCATCGCTCGCGGATGGCTTCCACAGACTCGGTGCCGCGGCCCGGCCCCGACGTGACGGGTGCTACGTGTGCCTCTGCGTGCAGGGTCCAGGTTTCGTCTGCGGTGGTGCGGCTGTGCAGGCGGAAGGCGTGCCTGTCCGCGCTGGGCTTCAGGGTGACGCGGATGGTGGTCGAGGCGTCGGCGTCAAGGAAGATGGCCTCGTGGTACTGCACCTTGCTGACGGATACGGGCTCCGCACCGTGAATCTGCTGCGCGGCCGCTGCGGCCAGTTCGATGTAGGCGGTGCCGGGAAGAATGACGGTGCCCTGGACCTGGTGGTCCTCGAGGTAGGTGTTGCGGGCGAGGTCGACGGTGCCTTCCCACATCCGGCTTCCCGCCAAGGCCGGGACTTCGCGGCCCAGCAGTGGATGGGTGTGGGCTTCTGGTGTGGTCGGCTCGGGGTCCTGTGCGCCAGGTGGTGGAGCCGAAGTCCTTGGCGGCGAGGTGAGGGCCTCTTCCTCGAGCCAGTGCTCGACCCGCTGCCATGGGTAGCGCGGCAGCGGTGTGAAGACTCCGCCGGTGGTCACAGCCTTCCAGTCGAAGGAGACGCCGGCGGTGTACAGCTTGGCGAGCGAGGTGAGAAGAGCACCGCGCTCGTTCTCCTCGCGTCGCAGGGAACCGACGGCGAGTGAGGGTTGTCCGTGGTCGGCGGCTGTCGCGTCGATCGCTCCGGCGAGGACCGCGTGCGGGCTGATCTCGACGAACACGGTCTCGCCCGCGTCCAGTTCTCCCCGTACCGCTCCGACGAAGTCGACCGGCTCGCGAATGTTGCGTGCCCAGTAGGACGCGTCGAGTTCGGAACCGTCAACGGTTTCGTTGAGCAGGGTGGAGTGCAGGGGTATGGCTCCCGCAGTCGGGGCAAGGTCGGCGAGCTCGCTGAGGAGGTCCTCGCGGATGGCGTCCATCTGGGGCCCGTGGGAGGCGTAGTCGACGTTGATCCAGCGGTTGAAGACGTCCTTCTCCTCGAGCCGGTCGAGGATCTCGGCGAGTGCGTCGCGGTCGCCGGAGAGGAGGGTCGAGGTCGGGCTGTTGGCAGCGGCGAGCGCGACCTTGTCCTCGTAACCTGCTATGGCGTCCGTGGCTTCGTCGGCCGACAGCTCGACCCATGCCATCGTTCCGTGTCCGCTGAGGCGGCGGGCCATCCGGCTGCGGCGGCAGATGACCGCACCCGCGTCTTCCAGACTGAGGGCGCCGGCGACGTAGGCGGCGGCGGCTTCGCCCATGGAGTGCCCGATGACCACGTCGGGTTCAACACCCCAGGAGCGCCACACCGCGGCCAGGGCGATCTCCATGGCCCACAGCGTGGGCTGGATGACATCGACTCTGGCGAACCTGTCAGCGTCGTCGCCACGGAGCAGGTCGATTACGGACCAGCCGTTCTCGGCGGCGATCACCTCATCGCACTTGCGCATGGCGTCGAGGAAGACCGGGTCCGTGTCGAGGAGTTCCCGGCCCATGCCGATCCACTGAGACCCCTGGCCAGGGAAGACGAAGGCGACGCGGGGTTGCTCTTCCTCGACGTAGTCGACGGCAGACAGGCCGGGCGCTTCGCCGTGCTCGGCGAACGCCCGCAGTGTTGCGGCGGCGTCAGCCCGGGAGGAGACGGGGAGGGCGAGTCGGCTGTCGAAGTGGCTGCGACGCGTTCCTGCACTGTGGCAGAGGTCGCGGAGGGCGGGGGTCTTCCCGGCTTCGAGTAGCTCGGCGTAGGAGGTGGCGAGCTCGGAGAGGGCTTCGGGGCTCATCGCAGACAGGGCAAGCAGCTCGGTGCGGGCGTCGTCGCGCTCACTCCTCCCGCGTGCTGGGCCGGTCACGTCGGCAGTGGGCGCCGAGAGCACGACATGGGCGTTGGCGCCTGTCAGTCCGAAGCTGCTGACGCCCGCAAGCGTGGGCTTGTCCCGTTCAGGCAGCGGGGTGAGTTCCCTCGGCAGGCGCACCGGCAGATCGGCCCACGGAATGGCAGGGTTCGGTGTGTGCTGGTGCAGGTTCGGGGGGACCTGACCGTGTTCGAGGCACAGGATGGTCTTGATAAGGCCGGCCATGCCCGCGGCGGCCTCGGCGTGGCCGATGTTCGTCTTCGAAGAACCGACCAGGCAGGGCCGGTCGGCTGGGCGGCCGGGCCCCAGAACCTTGCCGAACACCTCGAGCTCCACCTTGTCGCCGACGCTCGTGCCGGTGCCGTGGGCCTCAAGGTAGTCAATTTCGGCGGGGCTGACACCCGCCTGTTCGTACGCCCGCAGTAGAACGTCTCGCTGGCCGTCGACGCCGGGAGTGACGAGGTAACCGCTGCTCTGTCCATCGTTGCCTATCGCGCTGCCCAGGATGACGGCGCGGACACGGTCACCGTCGGCACGTGCCTGGGCGAGCGACTTGAGTACCACGACTCCGACACCGTCGCTGCGCACGAAACCGTCGGCTGACGCGTCACCGAACTTGCAACGGCCGTCGTCGGCCAGCATGCGTGCACCGGAGTAGACGGTGCCCTCCTCCGGCAGCAGCACCACGTTGGCCGCGCCTGCGACGGCCATGGTGGTCTCACCGGAGCGAATGGACTGGGCCGCCATGTGCACTGCCGTCAGCGACGACGAGCAGGCGGTGTCGATGGTGACGCTGGGGCCGCGGAAATCGAAGGTGTACGCCAGTCGGCCGGACGTCATGGCGCGGGCGGCCGCACCGATCAGGCCGTAGAACTCCAGTTCGTCAGGCCTTTGGTATTGCAGGTGCCAGTAGTCGCCCCCGAGCTGTCCCACGTAGACGCCAGTGTTCGAGCCGGCCACCTTGTCCGTCGCCTGACCGGCGTCCTCCAGAGCCTCGTAGGTGGTCTCCATCAGAAGGCGCTGCTGAGGGTCCATCCTGGCGGCCTCGCGCGGCGAGATCCCGAAGAACTGGGCATCGAACTCCCGGATCCGGTCGAGAAACCCACCCCACTTACTGCTGGTCCGGCCGGGCGAGGACGGCGCCGGCTCGAAGATGGCATCGATGTCGTAGCGGTCGGGCGGGATTTCACTGATCGCGTCGACACCGGCGCAAAGCTGCTCCCAGAACGTGTCGATGTCCGGCGAACCGGGGAAGCGGCCGGCCATCCCGACGATCGCGATTGGTTCGGCTTGCTGAGTGGTCGTGTCTGCGCCACTCGCAGTGGCGCGCCCTGGGGTGGTGTGCATCGGTCAGTCCTTGGTCTCTGATCGGCCAGAAGTGCTGAGGAGCGACGGCGCGGAGATGGTCTCGGGAATGGGGACCCCGAGAAGGGCGAGTACGGTCGGAGCCACCGACGGCAGCGCCGGTGGGCCGTCTGAAAGGCGTGTCACCAGGCGTTGACCGGCGGAGGGCACGAGCACGCTGGGGACCGGATTGTGCGTATGGCCCCCGTAGGGACGGCGAGTACCGTCGGCCGCCGTCTTGAACATCTGCTCGGCGTTGCCGTGGTCTCCAACGAGGAGCACCCAGCGTCCTGTGGCCTCCGCGGTGGCACAGATATGTGCCACCGCGCCGTCCACCGCCTCGGTCGCCTTCACCGTGGCTGCGTAGTCACCGGTGTGGCCGACCACGTCGATGTTCGCCAGATTGGCGATCACCAGCGGGACATCGCTGCGGTGTGCAGCTTCGATGACACTGTCCGCAACCTCGGCAACGTTCATCTCCGGCTGCCCGGTGTAGTCGGCGCCGACAGTGGTGGGCACCCGGATGTGCTCCTCGCAGGGACGTTGACGCGCGTCACGTCCGTTGACGAAGAACGTGACGTGCTCGAACTTCTCCTGCTCTGCGATTCGCACCGAGTGCACCCTTGATGCTTCCAGCGTGTCGGCAAGGCCGCCGGACGCGTCGGCGCGGTGCACCAGGGCGGTCACATCCGCCTTCGTGTCGTATTCGGCGAGGCTCAGCAACGCCACGTCCCCACGACCGCTCTCTGCCAGCCGGTCGTAGATCATGTCGACCAGGGGGGAGGTGCGGTCGCTGCGGAAGTTCGCGAAGAGGATCGCGTCCCCAGCTCGGACACCGGGGTAATCACCGATGAGGGTGGGTGGGATGTCTCCGTCGCCGGCGCCTCCGGCCGCCGCCGAGGTTGCGTCCGTGTCCGTCCGCTCTTCTTCGGCGTCGACAAGTAGTCGGCAGGCACGGGCTGTCAGTTCCTTCTTCCCACTCTTGTCCATCGCGAAGTTACGACCGACTACGGTGGCGTACGCTCCGGCTCCCGCCGTGTCCGCCATCTTCTGCAGCCGCGCGATGTAGTCGACGGCGGTGCCGTCGGCCACGTCCCGGCCGTCGGTGATCGCGTGGAGCCACACCATGGGGGCGCCGGACGCTGCCGCCCCATGAAGGATTTCGCTGAAGTGGGCGAGGTCGGAGTGAATACGGCCGTCGGAGCAGAGGCCCACCAGGTGCAGGGCACGGTCGCGTGCGGCAAGGCTGCGGCAGACACGCGCGAGGTCCGGGTGAGTACGCAGCTCGCCGGAGTCCGCTTGGCGTTGCACGAGCAGGCTGTCGTACTCCAGGGGCCGCCCTGCGCCCATCACCAGGTGGCCGATCTCGGAGTTTCCCACCACGCCGTCGGGTAGCCCCACCGCCCCACCGGATGCTTCGAGTAGCGGCCCCGGATACTCGGACTTGAGGCGGTCGAGGGCAGGAGTGTTCGCCGCAGTGATGGCGTTGCCTTCGCCTGCGGGTGCCTCTCCCCAGCCGTCAAGGATCAGCAGGATCCCGTTGCGGTGGCTCATGCGGTGGCCTCACCGAGTTCCGCAAGGCGCTCCCAGAAGGTGGGGAACGACTTGGTGACGCAGCCGGGGTCACGGATGACTACGCCCGGCGTGCGCAGGCCACCGATGGCGAACGCCATGGCGATGCGGTGGTCGTCGTAGGTGTCGATGACCGCGCCGTGGGGCGTGCCGCCTTCAATGGTCATGGTGTCGGCCGTGGTGCTGACCATGACACCCATCTTGGTGAGCTCCGTACTCACCGCGTCGATTCGATCGCACTCCTTGAAGCGGAGGTTTCCGATACCGGTGATGTGCGTGGTGCCCTGCGCATAGGCGGCGACTACGGCCAGGGTGGGAACCACGTCAGGCATGTTGGACATGTCGATCTCGATGCCCTTGATGCTTTCGCCGCCCTCGAGCGTGATGGCGTCGGCCGCGGTGTCGGCTTGGCAGCCCATCTGCACCAGAGCATCGACCAGGCCCACGTCGCCCTGGACGGAGGTCCCGTCGATGCCGGGGATGTTCACGCGGCCGCCGAGTATCGCGGCGGCGGCGAGGAAGTAGGACATGCCCGAGGCGTCAGGCTCGACGGTGATTTCACCGCCCTGGTAGCGCTGACCGGCGGCCACCTTGAACCAGTCGTAGCCGCGGCGTTCGACGGTGACGCCCGCCCGCTTGAGCGCGGCGACGGTCATGTCGACGTACGGCTTGGACAGGAGCTCGCTCTGCAGGTGCACCTCGACGTCTTCGCGGGCGTAGGGGGCGCTGAGCAGGAGGCTGGTGGTGAACTGGCTGCTTACGGTGCCGTGGATGTCCGTGCGCCCGCCGGCCAGGCTGGGACCCTCGATTTCGATCGGCGGGGAACCATTGCCCTTGACGGAGACGGCCGTGACACCCAGGGGTGCGAGGGCCTCGAGCAGGTGGCCCATCGGGCGCTCCTGCATGCGGTCTGAGCCGGTGAGTACGGTCTTACCTTCGGCGAGGCCCGCCATGGTGATCAGCAGGCGGATGGGGGTGCCTGCGTTCCCCATGTGTATCTGGTGGTCGGGTGCGACCATCTTGTTGCCGTTCGGCGTCACGGTCACGGTGTTGGTCGATTCGTCGATCGCGATGTCGACATGGCCGAATGTGCGCAGCGCGTCGGCGAGGAGCAGCGTGTCCTGGGAGAGCAAGGCGTTGTGGAGAGTGGTGGGGTCGTCGCTCAGCCCCGCCATGGCCAGGTGCCGGTTGGTGTAGCTCTTCGATCCGAGGACCTTCACCGTGGCGTCGACGTTCTTGACGGGGGTGACTTCGTACTCGGGCAGGTCGAGAACCGGGTTCTTCGGCTGTGACGTCATGTACCTGTGTCTTTCCATGAGGTGTGGGCTGGCAGGGCAGCGCTGGGGTGGGTGTGTTCAGCGAGGCTGTTCGAGGCGGTGCACCTTGTGCTGGGCCGCTTGGGCACGGGGCCGGACCACGAGGAAGTCGACGTTCACGTGAGACGGGCGGGTGACCGCCCAGGAGACGACGTCGGCGATGTCCTCGGCCAGAAGCGGCTGGTCAACTCCGGCGTACACGGCCGCGGACTTCTTTTCGTCGCCGCGGTAGCGATTGAGGGAGAACTCCTCGGTGTGCACCATCCCCGGAGCCACCTCCACGACCCGTACGGGACGCCCGCAGAGTTCCATCCGCAACGTGCCGGCCAGAGCGTGCTGGCCGTGCTTCGCGGCGCTGTAACCGCCGCCTCCTTCGTAGACCGTGAATCCCGCGGTCGAGGAGATGACCACGATGGTTCCGTCACCGCTGTCGATCAGCTTGGGCAGCAGGGCCTGCGAGACGTGCAACGAGCCGAGGACGTTCGTCTCGTACATGGTCCGCCAGTCGGCGGAGTCGGCGTCTTCGACCTGCTCCGTGCCGATGGCGCCACCCGCGTTGTTGATGAGGACGTCACAACGTTCGACCGACGCCGCTAACGCTGTGACTGCGTCGCGGTCGGTGACGTCCAGCGGGTGGGGCTCCGCGCTGCCGCCCTGCGCCCGGATCTCTTTGGCCACTGCCTCGATCCGGTCGGTTCGACGGGCCGCGAGTACGACGTGATATCCCTCGGTGGCCAGCCTGTGGGAGGTTGCCGCGCCGATTCCGCTGCCCGCTCCGGTGACGACCGCCACGGGAGTGTGTTCCCCGCTCATGCAGTGCCCTGCCCGGTGAGCGCGGTGAAGCCGGGGGGCACCGTGCCGCTGTCCGCGGGGAAGACACCGAGCCAGGCGACGGCGCCCGGCTCGAGGGTGCACGCCAGCGCATCGGCTTCGGTGGTCCCGCTTTCCATCGCCCCGCTGAGGAACATGATCGGAGTGCCCCACTGCTGAGCTTGCGGCAGGCACGCGTCCGGGGTGAAGGTGCGTGGCTGTGCCGAGACGTTCTGCACAGCCAGCAAGCGAATGTCACCGTCGCTGCTCGCCCGGGTAACCGCACGCAGGCCCGCATCGATGTCTATCTGGGAGAACGTCGACCCATTGGCGAACGCGGCACGAGTGCGCGGATCATTGCGCACGCTGTTGAGGATGCGCTCGTACCCTTCCAGGTCGACGGAAGGGGCGCCTGCCACCGGCTTCGTGAAGTCGGGGGCGGCCAGATCCGCTGCCGTGTAGATCGCGGTGAGGAAGCCCGCCACGATCGGATGCACCGCTCCTGGAGTGCTGGAGAGCTCGGGCTGGAACAGACATGCCATGAAGAACGGGTGGTCGGTGATCTCCAGGGCCCGGGGCGCGTCGCCCTTGTCCCAACCGCTGAACCTGACGTCTCCCTGGGTTGCAGCGTCGAGGAACTCCTGGACCATGCCGTAGTCGCACTGGAGGATCTCTTCGATCTCGGTGCGTCCCCCGTACAGCTCGGACAGCCGGGACCCCTCACGGAGGAAGAGCGAGACTCGGTTGGTGTTGTCGGCGGTGCACGTGGGAGGAATGATCAGCTTCTCGATCGGGCCGAGATCGTTCCCCAGCTCGGCCGTCTCCGCCAGGTGCAGGACGTTCTGGGCGTACTCAAGAACGGCGCTGTAGAAGCCCCCGCATGTACCGAGGAGCGGCGTCTTGGCCTCCCGTGCGAAGCGAATGGCGCGATGCACTCCCTGAAGGGCGTGGTACGGGGCGCCAGGGACGACCCAGATGCCGTCGAACCGGGTGAAGTCGGTGCTGTCATCGATCTCGGATGTCGGTATCCACTGGGTGTCGACGCCCAGTGCGGGCATGAGCGGCTCGATGCGTGGGTGAGCCGGCTCCTCGTGGTTGTACTGATCTCCGACCAGAGCCAGGAGAGGCCTGCGCGCAGTGGACACGAGTACTCCAATGCAGGTGGTTGCGAACGCATGACGATGCGACCGCTGAGAGCGGTGGCTGTAAGAAGTGACGTGCTACGGGGAGAAGGCGAGCGTTGACCGCCGGGCAGGCGCGAGGCGTCCTTGTAGCCGACCGCATGCTCTATCTATCCCCCGTGTGGTCGTGAAGTCAGTGCCGTCCTCGCAGGCGCGAAGTCGGCAAGGCCTGAACCCGGTTTGGGTTCAAGGCCGTCCGATAGACGACTGGTTGACCGCAAATAGGTTGCGCCTCTGCTTCGACACGTGTCAAGTTAGATTCATGTCGAATTGAACCGAGGCCGACCGGACTTCGACGCCGACGGCCAACGGCTCCGGTCGTTACGGGAAGCCCGCAGGTGGGCGACGGAAGACTCAGGAGCCCCAGAAGGCCGGCGTTCCGGCTTTGGGCCGGGTGGCGAGAAGTCGGAAGCGACGCCCGTGCAAGAGGCACTCTAGCTGCGGCTCTTCTGCTGAGGCCGTCCACAGCGGACGGGTTCCGTGGCAGTGCGGTCGCTTGGTTAGGCCTTCGCCACGCGGCAGGCGAAGCACTTGTAGGCCTGCTGCCCGGATAGGTTGTCGTAGTAGCTGTCACCCGGGAGCGTGTTGGCCGGTTCGTACCGGGGCGCTTCGAAAAAGTCCCCGACTTGCTGCGCCGGGCCGTAGCCGTTGGGGACGAACACCGTGTCCTGACGGATCCCCTCCCAGAGCAGGGCCGTGCCGCGCACCGAGCCCCGGGGACTCTCCACGGTGACTTCGTCCCCGTCCTTGATGCCGTTCAGGCGGGCGGTCCGCGGGTGGATCTGAATCAGTCGGACTCCGTTGAGCTGCTTGCCGGTTCGTGTCCAGTGAGTGACTTCGGCGAAGTGCACCACACTGGGCCGACCGGTCATGCCCATCAGCGGGTAGCGGCGGTGGACTTCGTCGCTGCCGCTCACGCCCAGGTCCACGGGGTGCGTGACGGCCTGTGGGTTCACGGGGTTGGTCACGAACGACTTTCGGTAGCGGAGCGTGGGGTGCGCGCCGGTGACCTCGGGGTGTGTGTAGAAGACGGGCAGCGCGCCGTGGCCGGACTGCTTCAGCCGGTGTTCCAGCTCACGTGTGGTGATTTCGACCTTGCCGCTGGGTGTCAGGAACCGCTTTCCCCTGTACGCGGGATCCAGGGATTCGGCGGCCTCGTACCAGCTCGGGTGGTCGGCGAAGAGCGTGCTCACTCCTGGGTGCTGCGGTGTGGGGCAGGGCCAGCGCAGGGGTTCGGCGCGCTTGCGCATGCGGTCGCGTGCCATGCCACCCATACCTGGGGTGTGCTCGACAAACTGCTGCCAGAGTTCCGTGTAGTCGGTCCAGGCCTTCGGGAAGGCTTCGGTCCAGTCCTCGGCCGGACGCTGCTTGTCCAGCCGCCCCAAGGCCTGAGCGAGCTCGACCCAGATCTCCCAGTCCGGCTTTGACTCGCCGACGCGGGGGACGACCTGGTCCTGCCAGCGGACCGCGCGGTCGTCGCGGCGCATGTAAACGCCTTCCATCTCCAGCCCGCTGCAGACGGGCAGGACGATGTCCGCGTACTTCGCCGGCTCCTCCATGAACAGACCGGTGTACACGTAGAAGTCGAGCTTCTTGAACGCTTCCCGCACTCTGGTGGAGTTGGCAGAGGCGACCAGTGGATTGCCCTGTGTGATCACGGCCTTGAGCCGGTACGGGCGGCCGGTGAGGATGGATTCGGTGAAGTAATCAGGTCCGACCGGCAGCGCTTCGCGTCGCTCGGGGGTCTCGGCCGTGAGTTCAGGCAGTGACAGGGCGCCTGGCCAGGTGTTGTGCATGAAGTTGCAGCCACTGCCCGGGATGCCGATGTTGCCGGTGACCGCCGCAAGGAAGGCCAGTACGCGGTAGGTGTCGAAGGCGCCCAGCTGGTGGGAGATGCCTGCGTTGCAGAAGATGGCTGCAGGCTTGGCTGCCACGTATTCTTCGGCCATCTGAGTAATCGTTACTTCGGGGACTCCGGTAACGTCGGCGGCCCATTTCGGCGTGTACTGGTGCTTCGCCAGGTGCTTGCGCAGCTCTTCGAAGCCGACGACCCAGCGGTCGACGAAGTCGTGGTCATACAGCTCAGCGTCGACGATGTGCTGGAGCATGGCCAGCACCAGCGCGTAATCCGTGTGGGGCTTGGGGGACACCCAGCGGTCCGCCTCTTTACCCGTGGGAGTCAGCCGAGGGTCGACGACGGTGAGGGTCGCACCGGTTTTCTGGCGTTCCCGGAGCAGGTACTCGAAGGTGACGGGGTGAGTCTCGGCCTGGTTGGTTCCCAGGAAGAGGAAGTGCCGGGCCGCTCCGAGGTCCTGCTCCCCGGTCGCGGCGTCGACGCCGTAGCCATTGGTGAAGTTGCCGAGACCGAAGGTTGCGGCGAGGGCGTCCCCTCCGGCGTCGTTGCAGACCGGGCCGACATCGCTGTTGTTGGGGCTGCCCAGCATCGCGAACATGCGGCCCACCAGTGCGCCTGTGCCCTGGGGCATGCGGCCCGTGGTGCGGTTGGCGATGGCGTACGCCTCCCCGCGGTCGCGGAGATCGAGCATCTTCCGGGCGATCGTCTCCAGGGCTTCGTCCCAGCTGATCTCCTCGAAGCGGGAGTCGGCCGAGCCCTTCTCACCCGCCACCCGGCGCAGGGGCGCTGTCAGCCGGGTCTCGTTGTAGACAAGCTCGGGCATCAGATCGGCCTTGAGGCACACCTTGCCGTTCTGGACCGGGTCGTCCTTCTCGCCCCGTACCCCGATGATCCGATCCGCCTTGAGACCCACGTGCAGGCGGCAGTTGGCGTTGCAGAACTGGCAGGCCGTGGCCACGGTCCGGTCCGGAGTGAGAGCCGCGGAGCCGTCGGTGAAGTCGAAGTCGCCCGTCGTTGCCGTGCTCGACGTGGCCTCGCTCGCGCTTTGACGTATGCTGCGCGCCGGACCGGGTGCATGCTCCCGGGCGGCTGCGGGGCCGGCGGCGAAGGCACCAAGCGCTGCTCCGCCTGCAGTCACGACCCCCCGGCGTGAGGGCTTGGACAGTGGTATATCCCTCAACACGTACGTTCCTTCCCCCGTCGGTGATGGTGTGGATCTGACACCTTGGGGTACGGCAGCCGTACCCCAAGGTGTCAGCGATCAGTTGGCGCCGGACTTGGTTACGGTCGGCTCGGTCGCCGGAGTAGCGGCGTCTGCCGCGGTGGTCTCCGTCTTCGGTTTCCGGCGCTTCACCTGCACCAGTACCATTCCCGCCAGCGCTACCGCGGCGCCGAAGATCAGCCCGGGCTGGAACTGCTCGAGTACCTGGTCGGGCGTGGGCGCGGTGCCTGCGGCCTGGTCGGTGGCGATGATGGCTGTGGTCACAGCCAGTACGACGGCGGCGCCGACCTGGCCTGAGGCCTGGATCATGCCGGCGGCCAGACCCTGCTCGTGAGGCTCCACCCCGGCCACGGCCTGCACATTGGCGCACGGGAAGACGAACGCGAAGCCGATACCGACCAGGACGACCGTGGGCAGAATCGTCGTGACGTACGAGGGGTCGGTGTCCAGGCGCAGCAGCAGGAGGAAGCCGGCCGCTTCAGATGCCAAACCGAAGACGATCAAGGTTGCCGTACTGAAACGGCCGATGAGCTTGCCCGCCATCGGTGCACCGAACGCCACGATCAGTCCGATGGGCAGCAGCGCCAACGCCAGTTCCAGAGGTGTCCAGCCCAGTGCCTCCTGAAGGTACAGCGTGATCAGGAACTGGAAGCTGAAGTAGGAACCGAGAAGGGCGATGAAGGAAAGGTTCGCGCGCATGAGGGCGCCCCGGCGGAACACGGCCAGAGGCACCAGCGGACTGGTCACCTTGCGTTCCACCAGCACGAAGGCGGCGAGCAGCAGGACGACGCCGGCGAACGAGAGGATGGTCTGCGGCTCGGTCCAGCCGGCGGTGGGGGCGTTGACCACGGCGTAGACCAGCAGCAGCATGCCGCCCGTCAGCGTGAGGGCACCGGGGATGTCGTAGCGGCCGGTCGCGTTGGGCCTGTCCTTGGGGATCAGGAAGAAACCGGCGATCAGTGCGCCCGCGGCCACGGGAACCGAGAACAGGAAGGTCCAACGCCAGTGCAGCTCGGTCATCAGGCCGCCGATGATCAGGCCGGAGGAGAAGCCGGCCGCACCGAAGGCTGTGTAGAGCGCGACCGCCTTGTTGCGTTGCGGGCCCTCCGGGAACGTGGTGGTGATGATGGACAGGCCGGTGGGCACGGTGAACGCGGCGGCGACGCCCTTGATGAAGCGACTGATGATGACAAGCGTTCCGTCATCGACCACGCCGCCCATCAACGAGGCGAGGGCGAAGACCGTCAGGGAAATGAGAAAGACCTTGCGGCGACCGACGAGGTCGGCCGTGCGGCCGCCCAGCAGCAGGAGTGCGCCGTAGCCGAGCAGGTATCCGTTGACGACCCACTGCAGTTCGGCGGTCGACATACCGAGGTCTGAGCCTATGGAGGGCAGCGCGACGCCGACCAGGGTGACGTCGAGGCCGTCGAGGAGGAGGGCGAAGCACAGGACTGCGAGCAGGCCCCACGTCTTGGGGGACCAGCGCACATCCGGCGCGGAATCGGTTGCAGACATGACGGGAAGTGATGCTCTCTCTGTGAGACGTGGAGGGACGGCTACTTCGCCGTCTCCGCGGAAGAGGCGGGAGCGCAGCACGGGGTCTGAGGCGGGGAGTCGTTCCGAGCAGCCTCGCCCGCGTATCCGTGCTCGAACCCGGTTGCGAAGCCCTGTTGTGCCGGTGCAGGAGCGGGAGCACAGCAGCCGGAAGCTTCTGACTCCGAGTCCTCGGCCAGGGGCAGGTCGGTGGAGCAGACCCCGGTCTCGGGCAGCTCCAGTTCCACGGCGTCGGCGGCCGCACGGTCGCCTGCCAGAGCGGCTGCGATGGAGCGCACCTGTTCGTAGCCGGTGGCGAGGAGGAAGGTCGGCGCTCGTCCGTAGCTCTTGATTCCGGCGATGTAGAAGCCGGTCTCGGGGTGGGCGAGTTCGCGTTCACCGTGCGGTGGCACAGTGCCGCAGCTGTGGGCGTTGGGGTCGATCATCGGACCGAGAGCGACGGGGGCCTCGACCCCGGGGTCCAGGCCAAGCCGGATCTCTCGCAGCATGTCCAGGTCCGGCCGGAAGCCCGTGGCGGCTACGACGTTGTCGGCGTCGATCTTCTGAGCGCCCTGAGGGGTCTGGCCGTGCACGCTCAGCGGACCCGACTGGGAGCCGCAGCACACGGCCGGCACTTCGAACCCGGTGATGGTGAACTCGCGGACAAGGGCGATGTCACCGCGCTCGACCAGGTCCTTCAGCCTGCTGCCGAGTGCGCCGCGCGCCGGCAGGCCGTCGGCGTCACCGCCGCCGTACAACCGGGCCGCGGACGCGCTGCGGATCACCCAGGTGATGCGGGTCCCTCGCTCGGCACTGGCCAGCTCGGCGAGGTCCAGCAGAGAGTTCGCCGCCGAGTGGCCCATGCCGACCACCAGCGTGTGCCGGCCGGCGAAGCGGTCACGCTCCCGTCCCAGCACGTCGGGGAGCGGACCAGTCAGGAACGACGCGGCGGCCTCTTCGCCGGGAGCCGCCATTCCTGCGGCACCGAGCGGGTTGGTCCGCCCCCACACCCCGGAGGCGTCGATCACAGCGTCCGCTGTGAAGTCATGGATCTCGCCCGCCGCCGTGGCAGCACGTACCAGGAACCGGCGTTCGGCCCTGCCCAGGCTGCGCACCTTGTCCATCCCGACCCGGGTCACACCGAGCACTCGACGGTCCGTCTGAACACGGTGCGTCAGCTGCTGCGTGTCGGCTAGCGGGCGCAGGTATTTCTCCACGAGCTCCCGGCCCGTGGGCAGGGCATCCGGGTCGGGCTCCTGCCAGTCGGTGGCCTCCAGCAGCCGTCGGGCGGCGGGGTCGATGTTGTACCGCCAGGGCGAGAAGAGGCGGACATGCCCCCAGTCGGACACGGCGTCCGCAGCTCGGTCACCGGCCTCGAGAACCACCGGTTCCAGCCCGCGCTCCAGCAGGTGTGCCGCTGCGGCAAGGCCGACCGGGCCGGCCCCGATGACCACGACGGTCTTTTTCGAACTCTGATCGCTGTCCGACATGCGCCTCTCCAGTTCTGGCGCCGAGCCGCTGCTGCGGCCACCGCACCAACCATCAACCACACCGAGTAATACCAGTAAGTATTGGTGATGGCAATGAGCTGTGGTTCAATGAGGGCATGGGACGTGAACTGGACATCGAGCTCTGGGACGTGTCTGCGCTGCCCTCAGCCGGAGAGCGGGCTCGGCGCTTGGCGCCTCTGCTGAAGGCCCTGGCCGATGAGACCCGGCTGACGCTCATGCTGCTACTGGCCGAGCACCCGCGTTCGGTCCGGGAGCTGACGGAGGCCACCGGTATGGCGCAGACGCTGGTCAGCCACCACCTGACTCCTTTGCGTGAACAGGGCTTGATCGTGGCGACGCCCAAGGGCCGCAGCAACATCTATTCGCTGTGCTGCGACGCCCTGCTTCAGCCGGTCCAGCTGCTGGCCACGCTGGCCACGCTCCCGGACAGCGGACAGGAGTGCTCCGATGCGCCGGGTGAGGAGAACGAGTCCACGCCCCAGGAAGCCACCCCCTAGCCCAGCCGGCACCCCAGGACTAGCAACGTCGTGCGCAAAGCGCCCGGCGACGGGAGAAGTTTGCCTGATGAGGACCGATACCAGTGATGTGCAGCAGCGTGTCCAGCGAGCGTTGGACAAGCTCGTGGAGTCCGGCCAGGAGACGGGCCTGCAGGCGGCTGCCTACTTCCGGGGCGAGCTCGTCGCGGACGCGGCGGCCGGATTAGCCGACCCGGTGGGCGGAGCGCCCGCGGGGCGGGACACGCTCTTTCACAGCTTCTCCACCGCGAAAGGCGTGACGGCCACGGTCGCGCACGTGCTTGCCGCCCGAGGAGTGCTCGACTACGACAGTCCGGTGGCCGAGTACTGGCCGGAGTTCGCGGCCCACGGCAAGCAGGACATCACCCTGCACCAAGTGCTGACGCACACTGCGGGCGTGCCCCACCTTCCTTCGGACACGATGCCCTCCCACATGTCCGACTGGGGAGAGATGTGCACGCGTATCGCCGGCCTCTCGCCGCTGTGGGACCCCGGAACGGATATGGGCTACCACGGCTGGACCTTCGGTTGGATCATTGGTGAAGTCATCCGCCGAGCAACCGGCAACCCGGTTTCCGCGGCCCTCCGCGATCACGTTGCGAGCCCTCTCGGTGTCGCGGACTCGCTGTTCTTCGGAGTCCCCGGCAGCGAAGCGACCCGCTTGGCGGTGCTCGTGGAGGGCAACTGGGACGCGGCCATCGCCGCCATGCCCGACTCAGCTCCGATCTTTCTCGCCTCACCACGTCCGATCGCGGCCGGAGCCGGGCTCGGTAACGGGGAGGCGTATCTACGGGCCGACATCCCGTCGGCGGGCACCATGACCGCCGCAGCGGTCGCACGCATGTACGCGGCCCTGCTGGGTGAGGTCGGCGGGGTGCGGCTGCTTTCCGCCGAACACCTCGCTCGGGTCTCCGCCCCAGCCGCCTCAGGCACCGACCGGATGCTCGGTCACCACAGCCCGAAGGCACTCGGCTACTTCCTCGGCCTCAGCTGGGCCGGAGGATCCCCGCAGTCATTCGGGACCACGGGCAGTGGCGGGAGCGCCGCCTTCGCAGACCCCGCACACGGCATCAGCTTCGCACTGACGAAGAACCGGCTGACCGTGGGCCCAGCCGACCAGGCAGCCCGGTCGGTCGCCCACGAGGTCTATGCCGCGCTCGGCCGCACAGCCTGACCCAACGCCTTCACGACCCACGCTCACCTGACACACGTCGCGTCACCGCATATTCGAACGGAGAGAACACCATGACCTCGAACGGCGCCCCACTCGTCCCCGAGAACGGCACTCCCGAGAACGTCAGCTGTTGTGGGCCGACAGCGACACCCAGCGAAGGTGGCGCATCAGCCGCGGTCGCTGAGCCCGCCGAGGTGCTCGTCATCAGCGACAGCTGCTGCAACCCGTCTGCCGCCTCGGCCGAAGAAGAGGCGGTGCGCACGGTCGACGCGGCCATTGCGGCCGTCGGCTCTTCTGCCCGGTCTCGCCTGGTCTCCGCAACCGATGCGCTCGCCGGCGCGCTCCCCCAGGAAATCCTCACCGAGATCCAGAGCCAACTCGCCCGGGGCAGTGCACGGCCGCCCATGGTGATGATCGACGGCCAGATCGTGGCCAGCGGAACCTTCACGCGTCAGGAAGTGGAGACGGCTCTGACCGGCGCGAACCCGACTGGCGCATGAGCATGGCACAGCGAGAGGCAGACGTCCCGGACGTCGCCCTGATCGCCGCACGCGGTACGACCGAGCCGCAGGAAGGCAGCAGGCTGCTCATGCCTGTGGGCGACCTGATCAGCGCGGAGTTCCCGGGGCGCACTACGTACACCGAGCTCGAGTACCCGGCGGACCAGCACTTCGCCGACAGCGTGGCCCGCGGTGTGGACGCGCTGGTGCAGCTTCTCAACACAGCAGCGCTCGAAGACCCCGAACGCCGTCACGTCCTGATGGGGTACTCGCAGGGCGCGTGGGTAATCGGCGAGGCACTCGTTCCGCCCGCCGAGCGCAACCTCGGGCAGGCCGCCCCGGAGCTCTCGACAGACGCCTCCGCTCGCATCTCCGCTGTCCTCTTCTACGGCGACCCACGCTTCACCGCCGGCGAACCCTTCAATACCGGGACCTTCGAAGATGGCAAGCAGAGCGAGATGCCGCGCCCGCCCGGCCACCTCGCCGACTACGCGGACCGTATCCAGAACTACTGCGCCGCAGGGGACATCGCCTGTCAGGGCAGCGGCGGGACTTACGTCGCTCACCTGGCCTATCTGACCAATTCCATGCGGGACGAAGGCGCCCGGTTCGCACTCCAGCGGCTTGCCGCCGACCAACTATCAGGAGAACGCATATGAGCTGGAACTTCATGGAGCCCGCGGGCCGCAAGAACCTGGACGAGATCTGGCGCCGCGAAGCGGAGGCGATGTTCGGACTTGTGTCGGACCCCGCGGTGTGGGAAGCACCGACCGCCGCCGGGCACTGGCAGGTCCGCGATGTCGTCGCGCATATGGTCGACACGACAGAGGTCTACCTTCACTCCTTCGCGGCGGCCCGTGGAGAAGCGGAGGCCAAGGAGCCGCTGGGCGTGAGGAACATGTCCACTCTTATGGACAAGGACGCGCTGGCCATGAGAGACGTGGCGCAGGCGGACCTGCTGGCCCGCCTGCGTCAGGTCCTGGACGGCATCCTCGACGTCGTCAACGGGTTGACCGACGAGGAGTGGACCCAGCTGCTGGTGCCCCACAAGTACATGGGGCCGGTGCCGGCCTGTTTCCTCCCCGTGTGCCAGATGCTCGACTACATCGTGCATACCTGGGACATACGCGAGGGACTCGGCCGCAGCCACGCGCTCCAGGCCGACGCCGCGGACATGCTGGTCCCCGTGTGCTTCCTGATGTGGCAGAACACCAACGAGACGAAGGGCGTGGAGCCGTTCAGTATCGGCCTGCGCGTCACCACAGGACCCAACGCCGGCGATACCCGCGCGACCGTCACCGAGGCAGGAGTCGAGTTCGCGCCCGGCAGCGTCGACGAGCTCCCCGCCGTCCTGGAGTTCGACCCCGCCAGTCTCGTTCTGGCTGCCTTCGGTCGGGCCAACACCGGGACCTGCCGTGGCGACCGGCAACTCGCCGACCGCTACCTGAACCTCTTCTATCGGATCTGAGCGGGGCGAGGTCTTTCACGTGTACACCTCACACGACGTGTTGGACGGGGCGCGTACCTTCGCGCAGCAGGAGCTGACCGGGCAGCAGCGGTACCTCGACTCCTTCGAGGAGGCCCCACTGCCGCTCTACAAGAGGTTCCACGACCAAGGGCTGTCCAACTGGTGGCTCCCGGAAGAGTACGGCGGCCACAACATCGGTCTCGAAGACAGCGTGGACATCGTCTCTGAGCTCGCCTACGGCGACGCCGGTGCGGCGTTCACGCTGTTCATCTCCATCCTCGGCACCACCATGGTCCAGCTGTACGGCAGCGAGGAACTGCGGGAACGCCACCTGACGGCACTGACCGAGAACGGCGGTTTCTGCGCCACGCTGGGCAGTGAGCAAGCGGCCGGCAGCGAACTGGCGAAGATCACCACCACCATCGCACGCGATGGCGGCGACCTGGTCATCAGCGGAGACAAGTACTTCTCCACCAACACCGGTTTCGCGGACTTCCTGATTGTTGTCGGGAGGTCCGCCGAGAACCCCGGTGAGTTCCTCGCCGTGCTCGTCCCGCGGCACACACCTGGCCTGCGGGTGGTCAGGCGCTGGGAGATGATCGGTCTCCGCTCTTCGGCGACGTACGAGGTGGCCTTCGACGGCTGCCGGGTGCCGGCGGCGAATGCTCTGCAAGGTCCAGGCCTCCGCCTCCTGGAGGTCGCCCTCAACGCGAGCCGGATCCTCATCGCCACCACAGCCCTCGGTATCTCCCGCCGTGTCCGTGACCTCTGCATGGAGTACGCGGAGAACAAGCCACTGCAGGATGGCTACCTGGTCGACAACCCTGTCTTCATGAGCAAGCTCGGAGGCATGGAGACCCAGATCGAGGTGATGAGGAGTCAGTGCAGGGCGGCGGCCAGGGAATTCGACTCCATCATGGCGGGCCCCGATGCTGCCTCCGCCTTCGTCCGGCACGGCACGCTCAGGTCGGCTCTCGCGGCCAAGATGTTCTGTGGGCAGGCGGGATGGCAGGTGGCCGGCTCAGGTTCGGAGATGTTCGGTGGGCTCGGCTTCACCAACGAGCACGTCATCGGAAAACTGCTGCGCGATGTCCGGTACGTCTCCATCGTCGAGGGCGGTGACGCCGTCCTCGAGGAACTGATGTTCAACCGTTACGTGCTACCCGAGCCTCGGCGCGGCTGAAGTTTCCAGCACGATACCCCTTGCCCGCCAGCCATTCCGTGGCTGACGGGCAAGGGGCTGTTGTTGCTGTTCCCGCCGGGTGCCAATATAGACGTATGTCAAAACAGAAGGCCCCCGGCGAGCCCGAGACCCAGAAGGCTGACGAAGACCTGTGCATTCCGTCGGTCGTCCCCGAGTCGCTGTCAGCGGCCGAGGCCGTGCGCATCGCAGCCGTGTTCAAGGCACTGGCTGATCCGGTACGTCTTCGTATCTTCTCCAACATCGCCTCCCACGAGAGAGGCGAAGCGTGCGTCTGTGAGATCGCCGATGTAGGCGTATCCCAACCCACGGTCAGCCACCATCTGAAGAAGCTGCGCGAGGCCGGCCTGCTGACATCGGAACGACGCCGCACCTGGGTGTACTACAAGGTGGTCCCCGAGACGCTGGGACCGCTCGCCGAAATCCTCCCCTCTCACCGAACGGGGTCCCTCTGCGCCTGACGCGGCGCCGAGTGAGTCCGATGTTTGTGCTGGCCGCGTCCATGGCGAAGGGGCCGGCTCAGCCCAGCAGCTCGCGCACCACCGGCGCGAGGGCGCGGAAGGCCTGGCCCCGGTGGCTGATGGCGTTCTTCTCGGCCGGAGTCAGCTCCGCGCAGGTGCGTGTCTCTCCCGCCGGCTGAAGGATCGGGTCGTACCCGAAGCCGCCGGTGCCGGAGGGGACGTGGCGGAGGGTGCCATGGAGGTGGCCTTCCACCACCCGCTCGGTGCCGTCCGGCAGGGCCAGCGCCGCCGCGCAGGTGAAGTGGGCACCGCGGTGCGCGTCGTCGATGTCGGCGAGCTGGGCCAGGAGCAGTTCGAGGTTGGCCCGGTCCTTGCCGGCACCGTGCTGGCCCGCCCAGCGGGCGGAGAAGATGCCGGGGGCGCCGCCCAGGACGTCGACACAGAGACCGGAGTCATCGGCGACCGCCGGGAGGCCGGTGGCCTGCGCGAGGGTGCGGGCCTTCAGCAGGGCGTTCTCGGCGAAGGTCACCCCGGTTTCCTTCACATCCGGGACATCGGGGTAGGCATCGGCGCCCACCAGGTCGAGGGTCAGACCCGCGTCGGCGAGAATGGCGCGGAGTTCGGTGACCTTGTTGGCATTGCGGGTGGCGAGTACGAGGCGCTGCATGCCTCAATTATGGTTCCGTCAGAGCTGGGTGGATGTGCTTGCCTTGAGCTGGCGGAGGTCCACGGCCTGGGCCATCGCCCGGTAGCCGTTGTCGCTGGGGTGCAGATGGTCGCCCGAGTCGTACGGGGCACGCATCCGTACCGGATTCGCCGGGTCCCGCAGCGCCGCGTCGAAGTCGACCACCGCGTCAAAGGCCTCGCTGCTCCGGATCCGCTCGTTGACCTGCTGGCGCACGGCCTCCAACCGCGCCGAATGCGCCCGGTGTCCACCGAACGGCGTCAGCGTCGAGCCGATAACCCGCAGCCCGCGGTGGTGCGCCTGCTGCGCCAGCTGCTCAAGCCCGGCCACGATCAGATCCGGGTCGGTCTGCCGTGGCCGCTTGATGATGTCGTTGATGCCGAGCTGGATGACGACCGTCTTCACCGCGGTGCGGGACAGCACATCCCGGTCCAGCCGGGAGAGGCCGCTGGGCCCGTTGTTGGGCGAGTAGCGGCTGCCGTCGGTGAGGATGCGATTGCCGCTGATGCCCTGGTTGAGCACGCTGTAGCGCGGCGCGTCCCGTTCGGTGCGCAGCCGCTGGGCGAGGAAGTCGGTCCAGCGCCGGTTGGCGCCGGGGCTGGAGGTGATCCCATCGGTGATGGAGTCACCGAGGACGACGACCGCGCCATCGCTCTCATGGGTCCAGACATCGACCCCGGTCAGATAGCGCCAGTACGGGCTCCGCTCGGTGAACGAGGCGCCATCGATCTCGGCGGCCTTGTCGCCCTCGGCCAGATAGCTGGTCTGCCGGGCGAACGGATGGTAGGTGACCGGCCCGGAGGCGGTCGGGGAGTAGGTGGTGACCAGCAGGTCCGTGGCGTGCGGCACATTGAGCCGCACCGCGTCGCTGGTCACCATCCCGCCCGGCGGGATGGTGACGGAGTTCTGGGTGCCGAAGGTCAGCCGCCGCATGGTGCCGGAGGCGGCGGTCGGTGCGCTGGGCGCGGCGGCGAGCGCCAGAGTGGCGTGCGAAACGGTCAGCGGCCGGGTGCCGAAAAGGTTGGACAGCTGTATACGGGCGGCGGTGCCGCCTGCCGAGGTGTGCACCACATTCCGTATGGACCGGTCCGGGTAGCCGTACCGGGTGTTCGGCTCGGCGGCGGCCGCCGAGGTGGCCCAGCTGCCGACCCAGTTCCCGGAGGAGGCGGGCGCGGCGGGGCTGGGACGCTTCGGCAACGCGGTGCTGGCCGCATCCTCGCCGCCGAATCCGATGAATATCGCGCCTGATACGAGGACCACTACCGCCGCAAGCCCGGCCAGCAGGGCGTACCCCATGTTCCTGGTCATGGGCGGCTGCCAGTCGTCATGCTCGGATGTCCCCCCTCGGGCTAACTTTCAGCGGTGCCATGATCCCACGTACGGCCTATCGCTCCGGGAGGGGGCCTGGCATCGGCCGCAGCCCCTGGCAGAGGCTTGCTGGACAATGCTCGGGGGACCGCGAGAACGGGTGGAGCCGATGGAACGGACAGCAGCGCACAAGGGTCCGGCCGGGGAAGCCCCGGTGCCAGGACTCACACGCCGACTGGGCACCTTCACTGCGGCGGATGAGGAGAAACAGCGCGGGGTGCGCCGCATGAAGGCCATCGCGACGGGTGCGCTGGTACTGGCCGCGCTGGTCTACGCGTTGGCGAAGTGGGCGCAGAGCGCCGGAGCGGGCGGCTGGACCGGCTATGTCGCGGCCGCCGCCGAGGCGGGGATGGTGGGCGCGCTGGCCGACTGGTTCGCCGTCACAGCCCTCTTCAAACGGCCGATGGGGCTGCCCATCCCGCACACCGCGATCATCCGGACGAAGAAAGACCAACTGGGGATGAATCTCGGTGAGTTCGTCGGCGAGAACTTTCTCTCGGAGGATGTGGTCAGGCAGCGGCTGCGGGCGGTGGGCATCGGCAGCCGCCTCGGCGTCTGGCTGGCCGAGCCCCAGCACACGGACCGGGTGACGGCCGAGCTGGCCACGGCCGTACGCGGTGCGCTCACCGTCCTGCGTGACTCCGACGTCCAGGCCGTGGTCGGCGAGGCCATCACCCGACGGGCCGACGCACAGGAGGTCGCCCCGGGAATCGGCGCGATGCTTGACAAGATCGTCGCGGGCGGTGGTCACCGGCGGGGGGTGGACCTGGTCTGCGTCAAGGCCCACGACTGGCTGGTCCTCCACCGCGAGAACGTGATGGAGGCGGTGGCGGGCGGCGCCCCGGGCTGGACTCCGCGCTTTGTCGACCAGAAGGTCGGAAACCGGGTCTACAAGGAGCTGCTGCGCTTCGTCACGGAGATGCGGGATATGCCGGAGCATCCGGCACGCGGCGCCATCGACCGCTTTCTGACGGACTTCGCCCGGGATCTGCGCACCGACCCCGAGACCCGGGCCCGGGTGGAGCGGCTGAAGTCCGAGATGCTGGCGCGTGAGGAGGTCCAGGACCTGATCGCGTCCACGTGGTCCTCGGTCCGCGCGATGATCGTCGCGGCCGCCGAGGACGAACAGAGCGAGCTGCGGCTGCGTGTGCGCGCGTCGATTCTCTCGCTGGGCAGCCGACTGGCGGCGGACGGCCGGCTGCAGCACAAGGTGGACGACTGGATCGAGGGCGCGGCGACCCATGTGGTGACGACATACCGCACCGAGATCACCTCCCTGATCACCGAGACGGTGGCGAGCTGGGACGCGGACCAGACCTCAAAGAAGATCGAGGCCAACATCGGCCGGGATCTCCAGTTCATCCGCATCAACGGCACGGTCGTCGGCTCGCTCGCAGGTCTGACGATCTACACGCTCACCCATGCGGTGGGCGGCTGAGCGGGGCGCCGCACCTCTGGTTACGGTCCAGTACGTGAACACGGGGTTGCACTTCTGAACGGCATCTTGGAGGATCACCCAATTCCTCTGATGGCCGTCCCCATCGCGAACCTCGACCACGGGAGTGTGACCGTGAAGCTGCTGCGTGTCGGACCAGCGGGGGCGGAACGTCCGGCGGCCCTGGACCCGGACGGGATCCTGCGGGATCTGTCCGGGCTGGTACCGGACATCGATGGAACGCTGCTCGCCGATGACTCCGCGCTCTCCCGGATCCGGTCCGCGCTGGCCGGGGACCAGCTGCCCGTACTCGACGCCGCCGGGCTGCGGACGGGTCCGCCGGTGGGGCGTATCGGCAAGGTCGTGTGCATCGGCCTCAACTACCGCGACCACGCTCAGGAGGCCGGTGCCGCCATTCCGGAGGAGCCGCTGGTCTTTATGAAGGCGCCCGACACGGTCGTCGGGCCCCAGGACACCGTGCTGGTGCCACGTGGCAGCGTCAAGATGGACTGGGAGGTGGAGCTGGCCATCGTCATCGGCCAGACCGCCCGCTATCTGGAGAGCCACGAGCAGGCGCGTGCCGCCATCGCCGGGTACACCATCACCCATGATGTCTCCGAGCGGGAGTTCATGCTGGAACGCGGCGGCCAGTGGGACAAGGGCAAGAACTGCGAGACGTTCAATCCGCTGGGCCCCTGGCTGGTGACCGCCGATGAGATCCCCGATCCGCAGGCGCTCGGGCTGCGGCTGTGGGTCAACGGTGAGCTGAAGCAGGACGGCTCGACGGCTGAGCAGATCTTCCCGGTCGTTGAGGTGGTCCGCTATCTGAGCCAGTTCATGGTGCTGCGGCCCGGGGACATCATCAACACGGGCACCCCGGCCGGTGTTGCCAACGGGCAGCCCTATCCCAAGCCGTTTCTGCGGGCGGGCGATGTCGTCGACCTGGAGATCGACGGCCTGGGCCGCCAACGCCAACAACTAAAACCCGCCTAGCGCGCGCCCCCTGCGGGGCGAGCCGGAGGTATTCCCCTAGCCCACCCCTTCCCGAAACTGGGGGCTCCACCCCCAGACCCCCACCCGGTTGTGGGCACTCGCAGCCCCGCGAGGGGCTGTGGGTGGGCACAACACCCGGCCACCGGCCCGCACCGGCCACCCCCGGGGCCCCGGGGCGAAGCCCCGGTTTCCGGGAAGGGGCGGGAATTGGGGAACCCACCCACGGCACCCCCGCAACGGGGCGGAGCCCCGCCGCGCGGTGGAGCCGCATGGCGGTACAGCCGGGAAGGGGGCGGGGCCCGCCCCCGGGCCCTGTCAGCCGGTCCCTTCCTCACTGCGGGACACGTCGTGCGCGGCGACCCCGTGGCATGGGCAGCGACACGGCTCATAGCACACACCCTCAACGGCGCTTGTACGTTCTTCCGCTTCCTCGCACTGCCGGTGGGTCCCGATCCGGCACTCATAGGAGCGGTAGACGTCCCGGGGCATGGGTGCGGCAGCGGCCAGCGCCTCCGCGTTCCGCGCGTCCCGGTCGACCCACCAGAGCCCGTACACGTCCCGGTGCAGCCCGTGATGACCGCGACCCAGGACGCACGGAACGCCGCGCCTACCGGCCGACGTTGGCGCGGAGTCAGCTGTCTTTCCGTGCTCGGCTTCCGCCGCGTCCGGGGTGCTGAAGAGTTCCCGTAGAGCATCTGCGGCAAGGTCTACGGCAAGCGCTTCGGCCAGTTCCTCAGTGCCGAACCACGATCGTCCAGCCGCATCCTGGTGATGCCAGCCATCGTGGCCGACAGGGAGCACGCACGGCAGCCGATGGCCACCGATCGCCGGGCCGTGCTCCCGCGCCGGACGCCGGGCTCCGCAGTAGGACGTCCGGCCCGTGGCGGTCATCGCGCACCGCCCATCGCGTGGATGTCGCGGCGGTCGAGATCGATGCCCCAGTAGTAGGCGGCTACCAGGGCGGAGCGGCGTGCACGCTGGATGGCTCCTTCTGAGACGGGTACACCGTGCCAGTACGACGCCGGGCAGTAGGGGCGTACGGGGCTGGGCGCGGGCAGCGGCGCCATCCCGGCAGCGTCAGCCGCCGCGTCAGCCGCGTACGGGCTCTTGTGACGCGGCAGAGGCAACACGCTCTGCCGGTGGGGAGTGACTACAGGAGGGTGGGTGACCGGCGTCGGGGGTGTACAGCGCCGCTTCCCCCTTGCCGGAAGCACCACCGCCAGGATGGCGAGCAGTACGGGCCTCAGTGCCCGGTTCACCGCATGCAGGATACGGTTGGTCATGTCAGCAACTCCTAGACAGTTGTTGGCCACGGCCCCGGGGCAGTTCGTACCTGCCGCCGGGGTTTTTCTGTGGCCTGTTTGTTTGGTTGGAAGTCCTGACGCTAGCGACTTGTCTAGTGCTTGTCCACCCATGCATAACCGCTGTCCCTGTATGTAGCTGGACAGGCGAGTTTGTGCAGTCTTGACTAGCGTCAAGATATGGAGATCGACTACGGCTCGTACCTTCCGCCGTACCGGCAGATTGCGGCAGAGCTCATTGCCGACATCGAGCGCGGCACGCTGCGGCCCGGTCGGGCGATCCCGTCGGAGCCGCAGCTTGTGCAGCGGTACGGCGTAGCGCGTGCCACGGTCCGCCGCGCGGTCGCCTATCTCCGTGACCAGGGGTACGTGTTCACCATCCCGCACCGTGGTACGTACGTCGCCCTTGAACCACCCGCCACTGACCAGGACAACACCCCGGACGATTAAGGCTGCTGCGGTGTAGCTGGACGACTTCGTCGCCTGCTTCTAACCCTCAGACCGACAGGCGCAGGTACAGGGGAAGGGCTGACTCAGGCCCGAGGCGCGGTCGGGCTTCTGCCACCACAGCGGATGGTCCGCGCACGTCTCCACCGTCCGGGGCGGGGGCCTGTCGCGCCCCGGGGAGCCGGGCTCAGAGCTCGTAGACCGCGCCCGCCCGAGCCAGCTCCACCGGCCCGTCGTAGACGGACTTCGCGTCGCGCAGATTGATCTGCGCATCCGTCCACGGCGGAATATGCGTCAGCACGAGTCGCCCCGCCCCCGCATCGCGGGCGCACATCCCCGCCTGCATCCCATTCAGATGCAGCCCGGGAATGTCCTCCTTGCCATTGGTGAAGGACGCCTCGCAGAGGAAGAGGTCCGCACCCATGGCCAGGCTCTCCAGGGCGTCGCACGGCCCGGTGTCACCTGAGTAGGTGAGCACCGCACCCCCCTGCTCGATACGGAAGCCGTACGCCTCCACCGGGTGCGCCACCAGCTCCGTACGGATACGGAAGGGCCCCGCTTCGAAGCTCCCGCCGGGTGTCAGGGTGCGGAAGTCGAAGACCTCGCTCATCGACTTCTCCGAGGGCGTGTCGGCGTAGGCCGTGGTCAGCCGCTGCTCGGTCCCCATAGGCCCGTACACCGGGATGGGTGCGCAGCGGCCGCCCTCATGACGGTAGTACCGAGCCACGAAATAGCCGCACATATCGATGCAGTGGTCCGCGTGCAGATGGCTGAGGACAATCGCGTCGAGGTCATACAGACCGCAGTGGCGCTGCAGCTCACCCAAGGAGCCATTGCCCATATCGAACAGCAGCCGGTAGCCGTCGCCTTCCACGAGGTAACTCGAACAGGCCGATTCCGCGGACGGGAACGATCCCGAGCAGCCGACGACGGTGAGCTTCATAGGGGCGGGAACCTCCGTGCAGCCCGACGAGAGGGGGTTTCCCGAGCGTAAGGCGCGGGAGGGCGGGTGGCTCCTCCGGAACGCACTGGTGTGGGCGGAATCACCAGGGCGGGGTACGGTCGAAATTGCGGGATCTTGGAGGTGCGGCGTGGATACGTCCTGGTGGCTGGCGCTGGGCGCGGTCGTAGCGCTGGCACTGGTCGCTGCGCTGGTCGACGGCCGTATGCGGCTGGCGAAGCCGCGACAGCCCGTGCCGCCCAGACGGCAGGGCCCCCGGCCGCCCGGGCCGATGCCGGATCCGGAGCCGGGTGAGATCTGGTGGGGGTGGGTGCCGTATGACGACGGGGCGAGACCGAAGGACCGGCCCTATCTCGTCCTTTCGGTGGACGATGACAGTGACGGTGCCCGGGTTATGAGGATCATCAGCAAGTGGCCGGGGCCGGACCGGCCCCAGGGGATCGCGCTGCCGCCGGGGACGGTGGATGATCCGCATGGGCGGCCGAGCTTTTTGGTCACCGACGAGCTGCGGGATGTGCCGCTCTGGGATCTGCGGCGGCGTGCGGGAGCTGTGGACTCCGCGCTGTGGAAGCGGGTCCGCCACGTGGTGCACTAGCGCCGGGGGTGGGTTTCCCCGTATCCCGCCCCTCTCAGGCCCAGAGTTGGCCCTGGAGGGCGGTTACGGCCGCTTCCGTGGAGGGTGCGGTGTAGATGCCGGTCGACATGTACTTCCAGCCGCCGTCCGCGACCACGAACGCGATATCGGCGGACTCCCCGGCGCGGAGCGCCTTGCGGCCGACGCCGATCGCCGCGTGCAGCACGGCTCCGCTGGAGACGCCCGCGAAGATTCCCTCTTCGGCGAGGAGCTCCCGGGTGCGGGACACCGCGTCCTCGGAGCCGACCGAGTAGCGGGTGGTGAGCACCGACGCGTCATAGAGCTCCGGGACGAAGCCCTCGTCGAGGTTGCGCAGGCCGTAGACCAGATCGTCATAGCGCGGCTCGGCGGCGACGATCTGGATATCGGGGCGGTTCTCCCGTAGATAGCGCCCAGCGCCCATCAGCGTGCCGGTGGTGCCCAAACCCGCGACAAAGTGGGTGATGGTGGGCAGATCCGCCAGGATCTCCGGGCCGGTGGTGGCGTAGTGGGCGCCCGCGTTGTCGGGGTTGCCGTACTGGTAGAGCATCACCCAGTCCGGATGCTCCGCAGCCAGCTCCTTGGCGACCCGGACGGCCGTGTTGGAGCCCCCGGCGGCCGGGGAGGAGATGATCTCGGCGCCCCACATCGCCAGCAGCTGGCGCCGCTCCTCGCTCGTGTTCTCCGGCATCACACAGACGATGCGGTAGCCCTTGAGCTTGGCCGCCATCGCCAGCGAGATGCCGGTGTTGCCGGAGGTCGGTTCCAGAATGGTGCAGCCCGGTGACAGCCGCCCGGCCTTCTCGGCCTGCTCGATCATATGGAGCGCGGGGCGGTCCTTGATCGAGCCGGTGGGGTTGCGGTCTTCGAGCTTCGCCCAGATACGGACGTTCTCGGCGGGCGACAGCCGCGGCAGCCGTACCAGCGGGGTGTTGCCGACGGCTGCGAGCGGGGAGTCGTAGCGCATCAGCGCATGCCCCCGGCGACGGCCGGAAGGATGGTGATGCTGTCGCCGTCGTTGAGCTTGGTGGAGATGCCGTCCAGGAAGCGGACATCCTCGTCATTGAGGTAGACGTTCACAAAGCGGCGCAGCTCACCGCCGTCGACAAGGCGCTCATGGATTCCGGCGTGCCGTGACTCCAGGTCTGTGAAGAGCTCGGCGAGGGTGGCACCGCTGCCCTCGACGGCCTTCTGGCCATCGGTGTAGGTGCGAAGGATGGTCGGAATGCGGACCTCAATGGCCATGGGTGGGTGCTCCTGGAGAGTCTGGGCGGGCGTGCGCGATGGCGTCAGGGCGTGCGGAGTTACCGCGTCGATCAGGATGGACCGACGGCTCAACACATGGCGCTGGAGAGGCGGCACAGATCGACGTGCAGGCGCGCGACGAGCAGGCTGCCCGGGGCCTTGGAGTTCACGTCGTGGATAACCATGGACTCATCGTAACGATTCCCGGGAACGGAATCGGTCAAGTGTTTCACCATGCGGACGCAGGCGTCTCAGAACGCGTACGACTCTACGATCTTGACCTCTTCCTCGGTGACCTCCCCCGCCACGATGCGGAAGGAACGGAAGGAGAAGGGGCCTTCCTCGTTGCCGCACTCGGCGGTTGAGACGAGGACGTAGTGAGCGCCGGGCTCATTGGCGTAGGAGATATCCGTACGGGACGGGTAGGCCTCGGTCGCGGTGTGCGAGTGGTAGATGACGACCGGCTCCTCATCCCGGTCGTCCATCTCGCGGTAGAGCTTCAGCAGGTCGGTGGAGTCGAACTCGTAGAACGTCGGCGAGCGAGCCGCGTTGAGCATCGGGATGAAGCGCTCAGGACGCCCCTCCCCCACCGTTCCCGCGATGACCCCGCACGCCTCGTCAGGGTGATCCTGTCGGGCGTGCGCGACGATCCGGTCGTGAAGCTCTCGCGTGATAGTCAGCATGCCGCAACCATAATTTGCCGCACCCCCACCCCCAGCAACCAGGTCCGCGAAAGCAAGCGCCGGTTCAGGCGCAAAGACTGTGCCCTGTCCGCACCGTGAGGGCGGTGCGGACAGGGCTTCTCCAGACCGTGGTTACTTGGCAGCGACCGCGGTGGCCTCGGCCGCCTCGGCAGCGGCCTCGCTGGCCTCGATCTCCTCCTCGGTCTCACCCGCGTCGCGGCGACGGGTGTAGTCGAGGACCTTCTTGAGCTCCTTCTTGACGACTGGCGCCAGGAGGTAGAGACCGAAGATGTTGAACAGCGCCGCCATGAAGAGCGTCGCGTCCGACAGGTCCACCAGGACGCCCAGGGAGAGCAGCGCGCCGGTGACGACCATGGTGCAGAAGATGACCTTGTAGGTCAGCTCAGAGGTCTTGCTGTGACCGAACAGGTGGCCCCAGCTCTTCAGACCGTAGTAGCTCCAGGTGATGATCGTCGAGAAGGCGAACAGCACCACGGCGACGGTCAGCACGACCGGGAACCAGGGCAGTGCGGTGTGGAAGGCGTCCGAGGTGATGGAGATACCGACGTTGGCGGCTCCCCGGTCCACATCGGCGACGTCGCCACCGGTGGCCACGGCCTCCCGCGCCGCGAGGTACTTAGGACCGCCCGCGATGATGATGGTCAGCGCGGTCATGGTGCAGATGACGACGGTGTCGATGAACGGCTCGACCATCGCGACCAGACCCTCGGTGGCGGGGCGCTTGGTCTTCACCGCGGAGTGGGCGATCGGCGCGGAGCCAATGCCTGCCTCGTTGGAGAAGGCGGCCCGCTGGAAGCCGACGATCAGGGCACCGATCACACCACCGGCGACACCCTTCGGGCTGAAGGCCTCGGAGAAGATCGTGCCGATGGCGCTGGGCACCTCGGTGACGTTGAAGAGGATGACCAGCAGACAGGCGGCGATGTAGAGGATCGCCATGGAGGGCACCAGACGGCTGGTGACCTTGCCGATGGAGCGCATACCGCCGATGAGCACCAGCGCGACGACCGCGGCGATGAGCAGGCCGTAGAAGATCGCGCCACCGTTGGTGCTGAAGATGCTGCCTTCGTCACCGGTGACGGAGACGACCTGCTCCAGGGACTGGTTGACCTGGAAGAGGTTGCCGCCGAAGAAGGTGAAGAACAGGATCATGACGGCGGAGAGGGCCGCGAGGACCTTGCCCAGCCCCGGAAGCCCGCGCTCAGCGAGACCCTTGCGGAGGTAGAGCATCGGGCCACCGTTGACGGTGCCGTCGGCGTTGATCTCCCGGTACTTCACACCGAGGGTGCACTCCACGAACTTCGTGGCCATACCGAGGAGTCCACAGAGGATCATCCAGAAAGTGGCCCCGGGGCCGCCGATGGAGATCGCGATCGCGACACCGGCGATGTTGCCGAGGCCGACGGTGCCGGACACCGCCGAGGTCAGCGCCTGGAAGTGGGTGATCTCGCCAGGTGCGTCCTTCTGCTCGTACTTGCCGCGGACCAGCTTGATGGCGGTCTTGAAGTGCCTGACCTGGGCGAACCCAAAGTAGATGGAGAAGACGGCACCGGCTACGACCAGCCAGCCGACGATGAGCGGGAAGTCGGTTCCGAAGACGTTGACTTTGTAGAAGACAACCTCGTTCAGGAACTTGGAGACCGGTTCAAAGACGCTGTTTACAGCGTCATTGACCGAGTCAGTCCAAGAGGTTTCGCTGTTTGCCATGGATTACCTCTGGCTGATGCGACTGCGGGGACGGGGTGAGGCGCTTTGCCTGTTTTTATGCGTGCGGACAGACGAACTACGTTGTCCAAATGCCGAGCGCAGACATACCTCCGACGTTCGCCGGGGCGTCACTTCCCCGTAAAACTCGGATTGGGAGTTCCTACCACGGAGAGCGACCACGACTGTGTGATCTACGCCACTCGTCCGCATTACGGTCAAGTCACAGGGGAATGTTTCACCGCAAAACGGTCACTTGGTGCGCTGAGATTTGCGAGCTGCCCGATTATCGATCAAATGCCATGACAATACGTGACCGTAATAAGCCTTAGCGCTTCAGGGCTCCAGGGGAGCAGGGCTTCAAGGAAGCAGGGTCTCGACCAGCGACTCCTGCAGCCCGCCGAGCCAGAGGTAGGCCATCACCATCGGCTTGCGCGGGTCCGAGTCCGGCAGGGCGTAGAGACCGTTGCCGTCCTCCTCGTCGGTGATCTCCAGCCGGGCTCCAATGGCCAGCCGTAGATCGTTGAGCGCGCCAAGCCACTGGCGGGACTCATCCGGGGTGAGCGTGAGCACCGCACCCTGATCACCGGCGGGAGTCAGCGCGTCCAGGGCCTTTACCACCGCGAGGCCGTCTTCGCGCTTACGGGCCCGCAGATCGTTCTCCGTAAAGCGCCGGAACTCCGCCGAGGCCGCCCGGGCGTCATCGTCCTGCTTCTGGTCGGGGCCGCTGTAGGCGTCCGGGAAGAACCGGGCCAGCGCCGGGTCGGACGGCGGCTCGCTGGGCCCCTCGGCGAAGAGCTCGTCCAGCGGGTCTCCGCCGTTCGCGGGTTCCTCGCCCGGTCCGATCAGCTCCAGGAGCTGTATGGCGAGACTGCGGAGGATGGAGATCTCGACCTCGTCCAGGGCGATCGCGGCACCGCCGGGCACACTGGTGGCCGGTTCGAAGTAACCCGCCATCAACGGTCCTGCTGAAGGGTCGCCCACAGGCCGTAGCCATGCATCGCCTGCACGTCTCGCTCCATTTCCTCGCGGCTGCCGCTGGAAACGATCGCGCGGCCCTTGTGGTGGACGTCCATCATGAGCCTCCTGGCCTTGTCCTTCGGATAGCCGAAGTAGCTCTGGAAGACGTACGTCACATAGCTCATGAGGTTAACGGGATCGTTGTGAACGACCGTGACCCAGGGGACATCGGGCTCAGGCACCGCCTGGGCCGCCTCGCTCGACTCAGTACGTTCGATCTCTACGGGTACGGTCACAAGTTCCATGCTGCCACCGGTCAGGGGGCCGTGCGCAAACGCCTCGGCCCAACCCGACACAAACGGCCGATCCCGTCACCCCGTCACCCCCGTTCAAATATCGTCACGCTGACGAGATGCGGAGTAGCATCGCACGTATGAACGCTGCTGAGGACCTAGGACTGCCGGTCGCTGTGCCGTCAACGGCGCTCTTCACGGACCACTACGAACTCACCATGGTGCAGGCCGCGCTGCGCGCCGGGACCGCACACCGGCGCTCGGTCTTCGAGGTCTTCACCCGGCGACTCCCCGACGGCCGCCGCTATGGCGTCGTGGCGGGCACCGGGCGCGTCCTGGACGCGGTGGCGAACTTCCGCTTTGAGCCCGGTGTGCTGGACTTTCTGCGCGAGCGGCGGATCGTGGACGAGCCGACCCTGGAGTGGCTCGCGCACTACCGCTTCCGCGGCGACATCTACGGCTACCCGGAGGGCGAGGTCTACTTCCCCGGCTCGCCGATCATGCGGGTCGAGGGCACGTTCGCGGAGGCTGTGCTGCTGGAGACGGTGGTCCTGTCCATCCTCAACCACGACTCGGCCGTCGCGGCCGCCGCGTCCCGGATGGCGGTGGCCGCGGGCGACCGGCCGCTGGTCGAGATGGGCGCCCGGCGCACCCATGAGCTGTCGGCGGTGGCGGCGGCGCGGGCGGCCTATATCGGCGGCTTCGCCTCCACCTCCGACCTGGCCGCGGGCTTCCGCTACGGCATCCCCACCATCGGGACGAGCGCCCACGCCTTCACCCTGCTGCACGACAGCGAACGGGACGCCTTCACCGCCCAGGTCGATTCGCTGGGCCGGGGCACCACGCTGCTGGTCGACACCTACGACGTCACCGAGGCGGTACGTACGGCCGTGGAGGTGGCCGGTCCCGGACTGGGCGCCGTACGGATCGACTCCGGCGATCTGCTGCTGCTGGCCCACCGGGTACGGCAGCAGCTGGACGACCTGGGTGCCGGGGACACCCGGATCGTCGTCACCAGCGATCTTGACGAGTACGCCATCGCCTCGCTCGCCGCGGCACCGGTAAACGCGTATGGCGTGGGTACTCAGTTGGTGACCGGGAGCGGGCACCCGACCTGCTCGATGGTGTACAAGATGGTCGCCCGCACGGATACGGATGACCCGAGGGCCCCGCTGCGGCCGGTCGCGAAGAAGGCGCTGGGCGGCAAGCTGTCGGTCGGCGGCGCCAAGTGGGCGGCGCGGCGCCGGGACGCCGATGGGGTCGCGGAGGCGGAGGTGGTCGGTACTGGCGAGATTCCGGCCGAGCTGGCCGGGCAGGAGCTCCTCGTGGAGCTGGTGCGGGACGGGGAGATCGTCACGCGTGAGCCGCTGAAGGCCCACCGTGACCGGCATAAACGGGCCCGCGACGGGCTGCCGATGTCAGCCACCCAGCTCTCCCGCGGTGAGCCGGCTCTGCCGACGGTATACGTGTAGTTCCAGCGGCTTTCCAGCCGCGTTCCAGCGGCGGAGTAGCCAATGAGGCGCGCACTCCCGGAATGAGCTCCGAGTGTCTAGTCTCAGACACATTGGCCGACCGTCCCACACCCCCCATCAACCAGCTTTCACAGCCGAAGGGTGTGCACCATGCACCGGGCACTGATTGTCGTAGATGTGCAGAATGACTTCTGCGAGGGCGGCAGCCTCGCGGTCGCCGGAGGCGCCGATGTGGCCGCCGCCATCACCGACCTCGTCGGCAACGCGACCGCGGGTTACCGCCATGTGGTCGCTACCCGCGACCACCACATCGCTCCCGGAGACCACTTCTCCGACCAGCCCGACTTCGTACACTCCTGGCCGCCCCACTGCGTCGCGGGCACGGAGGGTGTGGGCTTCCACCCGAACTTCGCACCGGTGGTCGCCTCCGGCTCCACCGACGCGGTCTTCGACAAGGGCGCCTATGAGGCGGCGTACAGCGGCTTCGAGGGGACCGATGAGAACGGGACCCCGCTGGCCGACTGGCTGCGCGCTCACGACGTCACTGAGGTCGACATCGTGGGCATCGCCACGGACCACTGTGTCCGGGCCACGGCACTGGACGCGGCGCGCGAGGGATTTACGACGCATGTCCTCCTCGGCCTGACCGCGGGTGTCGCGGAGGAGAGCACCAACCGCGCCCTCGACGAGCTACGCGAAGCGGGCATCAAACTAACCGGCGCCCCTGTGGTCTGACCGGGGGACCTTTCCCCAACCCCACCCCTTCCCGAAACTGTGGGCTGCCGCCCCCAGACCCCCGAGGTGTTGTGGGCACTCGGGCCGCCCGAGGGGCGATGGGGGTCCCCCCATGCCCTTAAGGCTATGGGGGAGGGTGGGCACAACCCGGCCACCGACCCGCACCAGCAAACCCCGGGGCCCGGGGCAAAGCCCCGGTTTCCGGGAAGGGGCGGGATACGGGGACACCCACCCACGGCACCCCCGCAGCCGGGCGAAGCCCCGCCACGCGGCGGAGCCGCATACCGGCACAGCCGGGAAGGGGCGAGACACAGGGAACCCACCCACGCCACCCCCGCGCCGGGGCGAAGCCCCGCCACGCGGCGGAGCCGCACACCGGCACAACCGGGAAGGGGCCGGAACACGGGGGCACCCACCCACAGCACCCCCGCCCCCGGGCGGAGCTCCGCCGCGCGGCGGAGCCGGGCATCGGCGCAGCCGGGAAGGGGTGCCCGCGGGCGGAGGCCGCTGGAGGCTCAGCGGGGAAGCCCGCACGCCGCCGGCGGGGCTAGCCGGGGAGTACGGGGGCCACCTCCGGGAGGCTGGGCGCGCAGCGCTGACGCGGCGTACAAGGCCGCAGCAGAGCAGCTATCGGATGCCAGGACTCCGTGTCGTCGTCCGGCGCCGCCCGCCAGACCAGCCCCTCGGGATGGTGAAGCACCGCCGTCACCTCATCAGGCGTGGGCGGCTGCCCATTGCCCCGGAGATAAACGGCGCGCATGCCGAGATTGCGGAGCCTGGTCAGGGCCCGCGGCCGGTTCGCGGCGTGGACGAGAACCCGTACGCGGGTCCCCTCGCTGCACGGTCTCGGTAGTGAGAGCGCGACGACCACGCTGCCGTCGGGCTGCCGTGCGTATCCGCCTTCTGCCATGTTCCTTTCCCCCGTTCGTGACGTTTCCTGCAAGACGCATCTAAACGTGATCGGCCGCTGCCCGCCAGGGGGCAACGGCCGATCATGCTTTGAGCAGGAGTGATAACGCAGAGATACGGTCTATCTCTTCGAGGGCGCCACCTGCACGGTGATCGTCTTACCGCTGAGCGGCTGCTTGACGATCGTGATCCGGGTGTTGGTGTTGGGCACCTTCACACCGGCGGTCGGGTTGGATTCGTACCAGTACGTACCCTTGCGATCGTCGAAGACCGGTTTGCCCGGCTTCAGCTTGACCCACTGAGCCACGCCATCGTTGTGCAGCTTCATGCCACCCGACGGGTACCAGCTGAACGGCGCGTCATAGGACTGGATGCGGTTGCGCATCAGCTCGCCGTCCTTCCACCGCTCCGGCTTGGCATGGGCGTCGATCGGCAGGACAAGGCCCTCGCCCGGGTGGACGCCGACGTTGTTGTCGGACTGCGAGGTGTCCCACAGCCAGATCAGCAGGCCGGTCTGGTTCCGGTAGTGCTCCACCCAGTTCGGCCGGGTGGAGACGAAGCCGAAGTTGTACGGCCCGGTCTTCAGGGTCTTGTCATAGCCGGCGTACTGCCGGTTCTCGGCGATGTAGTACTGCGGGTAGGCCTTGGTGAAGGACTCACCGATGCGCTCGAAGCCGCTGGCCTTCCAGCCCGCGCCCTCGCTCTCCGCGCCGTCTTCCAGGATCGTCTCGCCATCGGCGGTGATGACGATCTCGTCGGCCGTGAAGCCCTTCTCGGCGACAGCGCCATCCGTCCGGTAGTGGAAGCGGAGCTGGATGTGCTGGCCCGCGTACTCGCTCAGCGAGTAGGACAGCTCCACATGGCCGCCGGACTCACCGTGCAGCGCCGGGGTGTCGCTGCCGTCGCGCGGGATCGGCTTGCCGTCGGCGGTGCCGTCGAGCGCGGTCCAGGTCGCCCCGTCGTCGGTGGACACCTGGGTGTAGAGGAAGTCGTAGTCCTCCTCGATCTCCCACCAGCCCTTGAGGTCGAGGGAGGCCCCGGACGTGCCGGTCAGATCGACCGTACGGGTCAGCGAGTTGCGCAGATCGTCACCGCTGCCGCTCCACCACTGCTTCTCACCCGCGGCGGGCCGCACAATCGTGGTGGTGACCTCCTTCGCCGGGAGTTCAACGATCAGCGCCTGCGGGTTCTTCCGCTTCTTCCCGTCCTTCAGCTGGGCCGCGGCGGCGCCGATGGTGTGTCTGGACTTGGCCGCGGCCTTCGCCGTGTCGTAGTCCAGCCAGCCCAGCATCAGCTTGTCCCAGGCGGTCATCTCGCCCGCCGAGTCGCCGATGGCGTCCTTGCCCTTGCCGAGCCAGGAACCCGAGGACATCAACGACCAGTATCCGGTGGAGTTCTCACCGGTGCCGGTGGTGTCGTAGAGGTCCGGCAGTCCGAGGTCGTGGGCGTACTCATGGGCGAAGACACCCAGTCCGCCGTTCTCCGGCTGGATGGTGTAGTCGCCGACCCAGATGCCGGTGTCGCCGATCTGGGCGCCGCCCGCCTTGTTGAAGTCCGGGCCGGTCTTGCCGAAGTCCGTGCCGTAGGCGTACCAACGGTGTGCCCAGATCGCGTCGTCGCCCTGGGCGCCGCCGCCCGCGGACGCGTCTTCGCCCGCGTGCACGATCTGGAAGTGGTCGATGTAGCCGTCGGGCTCATTGAAGTCGCCGTCACCGTCGTGGTCGTAACGGTCCCACTGGTCGTACTGGGCCAGCGCCTCGCGGATCTCCTCGGTGGACTTGCCCGCCGCCTTCTGGTCCTCGGTCCAGCGGTTGACCCCGTCACGGACGACGTCCCAGACGGACTGGCAGACATTCGAACCACAGGCGGTGTTGCCGTAACGCGCCTCGTTGTAGTCGACCTTGACCCAGTCGGAGACCGTGCCGTCGACGGTGTACTTCCCCGAGGACTGAGTCTCGTAGTAGGTCTTCAAGGAGTCTTCGCCGTCGCCGAAGTAGACATCCATGAAGTGGTCGCGGTTGAAGTCCTTCTTCCACAGCGTGGTGTTGTTGTCGCTGCGGTCCGGCTCCGCGATCTCGTTGTGCAGCGGCCCGGGGTCACCGCCGAAGCGGTCATCGATCTTCTCGCCGAACTCCGCCAGGATGGTGAAGATCTTGTCGGTCTTCGCCTGCTCCATCTCGACGTACTTGTCCTTGCCGAGCTTCATGACCTTGGAGCCGTTCCTGGTCTGCGGCTTCTTGCCGGAGGCCAGTTTCTGCATCGCTGCCTGACGCTGAGCGTTCTGCTGCTGGGTCAGCGGACCTTCGAGGTTGTGCTCCGCGTGCTCCGGGTGATCCGGGTGCTCAGCCGCCGCTGCCTTTGAGTGCGGATGCGGCTGGTGGTCCTCATGCTCCTGCGCCTGCGCCGCGGTGGCGGGCAACAGCGCGGTCGCGCCCATAGCGGCGATGGCGGTGGCCAGGGCCGCTGTTCTGGATCTTATGGATCTCCGTGGTCTACTCACGGGTGCGATGTCCTCCCCTGCAAGTTCGATGACTTGTCCGGAGGAATTCGACCTGAGTATCAGAGGAAAAGACAGTCCTTGTTTTGGCCACGACAATCAAGTAGGTTGCGTCGCTTGGCCGTTGGCGGGCGCGTGAGGTGACTCCGTGCGCCCCCCATGCAACGACGCCGTGGGTAAGGTCACGCTTACCACGCACGGCTGGCGGGCAGTTCGAGTCGTAGAGTCGTTCGATGGCGCGCGACTTGACCGACCGACTCAGATAGCTGCCCCTCCCCCGAGGACGGATTCCGCCATGCCGCGTCCGAATCTCGCCCAGATCACCTACGGCTCAGCGACCATCACACTTACCGCCTTTGTACTACTGCTCCTCACTCAGACTCAGTCCGGCACCGGGGTTGTCCTCATCGCGAGCGCGGCGCTCGTGCTCGGGCTGCTCGTAGCGCTCACCGCCCCCGCCGGGCGCCGGGCAGCGGCACGAACGCCGGAACATGAGAGGGCTGGGGCACCCGTGCGGCGCGGCACCTCGAATGCCGAGCCACGGGTACCCCAGCCCTCTCTCCGGCAGTAAAGCCCCCGGCAGTTGTCGCGTCAGGCGGCGACGACCACCGTCTTCGCCGCCTTGTCGTGAACGCACTGGCGATATGGCTTGTCCCAGACGCAGAACAACACGTTCACCAGCCAGAAGAGCGTACCCAGGCAGGGCACGATCGGGGGCAGCGTGTAGACACCCGCGCGGTACCAGCCGGGGTTGCCCGCCGGGATGGAGCCGTTCTCCAGCATGCCCACCCGGATCCTCAGCAGCATCTTGCCGAGGGTCTGGCCTCTGGCGGTCAGCATGAGCCCCTCGTAGACGAAGTAGACGAGGGAATACACGAGCCCGCGCGCGAACCCGCCGCCGAAGTTGCCCCCTGCGCCGCCGTCCGCCGCGAAGTCCTCGGGGCCCAGCAGGAGCGCCAAGACCAGGGACACCGGGATACCGATGATGAGGGCGTCCACAATCCGGGCGAGCAGCCGTCTGCCCCGGGAGGCCAGCGGCGGCATTCCGGCCAGCGGGTCAGGGGCGCCGTAGCCACCGCCGTAGGGGCTCTCGCCATACGGGCCGCCACCGCCCGGCGGTGGGGGCGGTGGCGGGGGTGCGGCGTCATGCGGCGGGCCACCGCCCCCGCCGGGCGGCGGCTCTTCTGGCGACTTCCGGAAGGGGTCCTGCTCCGGCGGCTCGTCGCCGGAGCCGGGCTGCGGCTGATCAGTGCTCATGGCCCGAGTGGAACGCGCGCCCGGGCATCCCGCATCCGGCAAGCGCCGTTCGGGCGATCCGGGTGACCCGTATGCCGGGGCGTGTTACGGGGCGCCCTGTTACGGGATGCCCCTCCCCGTAACCGTCCTACTGCCCGGCTACGAAGGTGCGGGCTGCCTTGTCGTGCCAGCACTGGCGCCACGGCTTGTCAAACAGACACCAGGCCACATTCAGCACGCCGAGCACCGCAACCGCCAGTACCCCGTAGAGGAGCCAGCGCAGCAGCGCGGAGCCAAAGCCCGGCGGGGTCTGCTGCTCCATGTCCAGCACCCGCACACCGCACAGCTTCTTGCCGAGCGTACGTCCCCAACGGGCGGTCGGCAGCGCCTCATAGAGGACACCGAAGAAGAGAATCGCGCCGAGCACCATGGCGAGGTAGGCGCCCGTGGTGGAGTCGATCAGCCAGATCTCCCGGGTCACCCCGGCCTGCTCAGCCGCCGCCACCTTGGCCTGAATGTGGTCGGTGGCCTTGGGCAGCAGCGGCAGCGCGGCCGCCGCGCCCACGGCGGACACCACGATGCCGTCGATCAGCCGGGCGACCAGCCGGCGACCGAGCCCGGCGGGCCGGGCCTGGGCCTGAGCGGCCTGCAGGAAGGGGTCGTTGACCGGCGGCTTCCAGGGAGCCACCGGAGCGGGACCGGGGGCCTGTGGCTGTGCCGGGATGGCCGGCTGGGCGGGCGGGGCTGGCTGAGCTGCTGGCGGGGTAGGGGACTGCGCGGGGGCTGGAGCCGGGTTCTGGGCGGGGGCCTGTGCGGGGTGGGCCAGGTCATGCACCTGCTGTGCCCAGCTCGGCGAGGCGGCCGGGGTGGCTCTCTGTTGCGCGGCGCGGGCGGCGCGGACTTCGGCGATGTCGGCACGGCGCAGCCGGGCGGTGTCCTCAGCACGCCGCTCCGGCTCCTCGGGCTTGACGGCGCGGAAGGTGAAGGTGCCGTCAGCAGCGGGCTGCCGCTCCCCGCCTCCGGTACTGTCCCCGCCGGCCGCGCTGGCCGCGCTGGCCGAACTGTCCCCGCTGGCCGGGCTGTCCGCGCTCGCCGCCGTCTCGGAGTCGGCCGTACGCTGCCAACCGCCGCGCGGATCACCGTCGTTGTGCCCCTCCTCCGCTCCCCAGGACACCCGGCGGTCCTGCTGGCCGCCGAATCCGCCCTGCCGGGAGGCGTCGGCATGCCAGGCGGAGGCCGGCTCCGGCCGGTTGCCGTGCGGCCGTGGAGCGGGCAGCGCGACGCCGCTGGAGGGCGCGGATCCGGCAGACGCCGCAGCGGCCGCGGACGCCGCCGAGGCATCCTCGTCCGCCGGCTCCTCGTCGGCCGGCTCCTCGTCCAGGAAGACCGGCCCGGTCTCCTCCCGGGCCGGTGGTGGCTTCGGCACCCCCGGCGGCGGCTCCGGCATGGGCTCGCCCTCCCGGGGCTCGGGGCGGCTGGTGCCCGGCACCCATGCCGCACCATCCCAGTAGCGCATATATCCGGGAATGGACGGATCCGGGTAATACCCCGCGGGGGTGCTGCCGTTGGCGGATCCTGAGGGAGGCGCGCTCATCTGTCCGGTCCCGTATCTGCTTAGCCGTGGTGGTGTGTTCTTCGCTCCCCAGCATGCTGACGCACCCGGGATGCTGGGTCCACATCTACCAGAGTCGGGTGACCGGCCGCCCCACCCCTGAGGGACCCCATACCTTCTGGCGAAAGAATCTCGCGAAGTCGCGTAATGATGTGCGATCCGCGTGCTCTCTCCGGTGCAGGACACACGTACCCACGAGAGGGGCAATCGCATGCATACCGTCGTCGAACGAGAGCTGGAGCTGCGGCTGGTGGTTCCGCCGGATCACAGCATCCCCGTCCCGGCCCGCCTCACCTACCGTACGGAGGACCCGTACGCCGTCCATGCCGCCTTCCATATCGACTCGGCCGAGCCGGTGCGCTGGGCATTCGCCCGTGAACTGCTGATCGAGGGCGTCTTCCGGCCCTGCGGGCACGGCGATGTCCGGATCTGGCCGACCAGGGTGGACGGTCACACCGCGCTCCGCATAGCGCTCAGTTCGCCCCATGGCGAGGCCTTGCTGGAAGCCCCGGCGGCACCGGTGTCGGCCTGGTTGCAGCGCACACTGCGGGTGGTGGCGCCGGGCAGTGAGCGTACGCGGCTCGGGATCGATGAGGCGTTGAGCGCACTGCTCGCCACGGCCCCGAGCGACGACTCCGGGGAGCCGGGGATCTGAGTGGTGACCCAGCACGGGGTTCAAAACAGCTTGCCCGGGTTGAGCAGGCCGAGGGGGTCAAAGACCCGCTTGATGCCCTGCTGCATCTCGAGGCCGACAGGACCGAGCTCCCGGGCCAGCCACTCCTTCTTCAGCACGCCAACGCCGTGTTCGCCGGTGATGGTGCCGCCCAGCTCCAGGCCGAGCCGCATAATCTCGTCGAAGGAGGTACGGGCGCGGGCCGCCTCTTCCGGGTCGGTCGCGTCGAAGCAGACGGTCGGGTGGGTGTTGCCATCTCCCGCGTGGGCGCAGACCCCGATGGTGAGGCCGTGTTTCTCCCCGATGGCGGCGACGCCCTCCAGCATGGCGGCAAGCCGGGAGCGCGGCACACAGACGTCATCGATCATGGTGGTGCCCTTCACCGCCTCAAGGGCGACCAGGGCGGAGCGCCGCGCCTTCAGCAGCAGCTCGGACTCGGCGGTGTCCTCGGCCGGGACGATCTGGGTCGCCCCGGCGGCCTCGCAGAGCTCGCCGACGGCGGCCAGGTCAGCGGCCGGGTCGGGGACGTCGAAGGCGGCGAGCAGCAGAGCTTCGGTGGTCTCGGGCAGCTCCATATGGGTGAGGTCATTGACCGCTCGCAGGGTCGTACGGTCCATGAGCTCCAGCAGCGAGGGGGTGTGCCCGCGCTCCATGATCCGGCAGACCGCGGCGCAGGCGGCATCGGCGGAGGGGAACTCGGCGGCCAGGGCGAGCTGGCGGGGCGGTTCGGGCTTGAGGGCGAGGATGGCGCGGACGACGATGCCGAGGCTGCCCTCGGAGCCGACGAAGAGCCGGGTCAGGTCGTACCCCGCGACGCCCTTGGCGGTGCGGCGGCCGGTGGACATCAGCCGCCCATCGGCGAGGACGACATCGAGGCCGAGGACGTACTCGGCGGTGACCCCGTACTTCACGCAGCACAGCCCGCCGGAGGCCGTGCCGATATTGCCGCCGATGGTGCACTCCTCCCAGCTGGAGGGGTCCGGCGGATAGTAGAGACCGTACTCACCGACCGCCCGGGACAACGCGGCGTTGACAACTCCCGGCTCCACCACGGCGGTCCGGTCGACCGGGCTGATCTCCAGGATCCGGTCCATCTTGAGCAGGGACAGGACGATGCAGCCGTCGGAGGCGTTGGCGCCCCCGGACAGGCCCGTACGGGCGCCCTGCGGGACGACCGGCGTACGGGTGGCGGTGGCGGTGCGCATGATGTGCTGCACCTGCTGGACGGTGCGCGGCAGCACCACGACGGCGGGCGGCCCGGCCTCGCAGAAGCTGGCCATGTCATGCGCGTAGGCACCCATGATGTCGGGGTCGGTGAGGATCGCCTCCGCCGGCAGTCCCGTACGCAGCTGTTCGATCAGTCCGGCCATGATGCCACCCTTGCATCCACCCATACCGGATACAACATAACGCTGAGCAAACGCCGAACGCGCCTTGTGATGACGGTCCGTCAGTTCTACGGTCCAGCGCCATGCGCGGAATCGATGGAAGCAATGGAAGCAAAGGCCTCAATGGCGTCAACGGCATCAACGGAGTCCTACGCAAGGCAATAGCTCTGGTCGCGGCGGCCGCGGCAGGCTCGGTCCTGGTGACCGGATCAAGCGCGGCGTCGGAGCCCACGCAGTCCACGAAGCCCACGAACCCGACGAAGCCCACGGCGGCGGAACCTTCAGCAGCGGGGACGCTGCGGGTGCTGCTGAGCAATGATGACGGGTTTGAGCATCCGTATCTACGGGTGCTGCGGGGTGCCTTGGAGAAGGCCGGGCACGAGGTGGTGATCGTCGCCCCGGCCGGGGACCGGTCGGGCAGCGGCACCGGGATGAACTTCACCATGGGCGCCACGGTGCGGGCCACCGAGGCCGAGCCGGGTATCTGGTCGGTGGAGGGCTCGCCGGGGGACGCGGTCGCCTTCGGCGTGCAGAACGTGTTCGCGGAGGCTGAGCCGGATGTGGTGGTCTCCGGTGTGAACCCCGGGCCCAATGCCGGCCCGACCGCCAACCACTCCGGGACGGTCGGCGCCACGGTCGCCGCGCTGGAAGCGGGCGTGCCGTCGGTGGCGGTGAGCGCCGGGTTCGATCTGACCAACCCGGACGATCTCTTCCCGTCGGTGCCGCAGGCCGCGGACTTCACGGTACGGACGGTGGAACGGCTGGCAGCCACATCGGACGGCGGCCCGCTGTTGCCGCCGTACACCTCGCTGAACATCAACTACCCGGCGAAGCCAGCGGGCAAGGTCGCCTTTACGAAGGTGGGGCGCGCCCAGAGCATCACCCGGCGGTTTGTGCCGGACCCGGGGAGCTGCGCCACCTGCTACAAGATCCGGTTGGGGTTCAACCCCGACGCGCCTGAGCCGGTCGGCAGCGCGGATACGCGTGCGCTGGCGGCGAACGATGTCTCGGTGACCCTGCTGACCGCCGACTGGACGGCCTCCTACTGGGCCCGCGGGGCCCAGCCGCCGTCCCAGCGGGACGTACTGCGGACGCGGTACCGGCTTTCCGGGCTGCGGCCATAGCCGCCCGGCTCGCCCGCCCGCCCGGCGGCACCGGGAATCGGGGGGCGGCCCCCGTGGACGGGTCCCCGGGGGCCGCGTGGGGGGTGGCGCTGGGGAAGATGCGCCAGAGATCTCAGAGGTTGCCCCGCCTCTCCTGCTCCCGCTCGATCGCCTCGAACAGCGCCTTGAAGTTGCCCTTGCCGAAGCCCATCGAGCCATGCCGCTCGATCATCTCGAAGAAGACGGTCGGCCGGTCCTGCACCGGCTTGGTGAAGATCTGCAGCAGATAGCCGTCCTCGTCCCGGTCGGCCAGGATCTTCAGCTCACGCAGTTCGTCAACCGGCACCCGGGTGTCGCCGACCCACTCGCCGAGTGTGTCGTAGTACGAGTCGGGAACGTCGAGGAACTGGACGCCCGCCGCCCGCATCGTCCGCACCGTGGCCACGATGTCGTTCGTGGCCAGCGCGATGTGCTGGACTCCCGGGCCGCCGTAGAACTCCAGATACTCGTCGATCTGGGACTTCTTCTTCCCGATCGCGGGCTCGTTGATGGGGAACTTCACCTTCTTCGTGCCGTCCGCGACGACCTTCGACATCAGCGCGGAGTACTCCGTGGCGATGTCGTCACCCACGAACTCCTTCATGTTCGTGAAGCCCATGACCTTGTTGTAGAAGGCGACCCACTCGTTCATCCTGCCGAGCTCGACATTGCCGACGCAGTGGTCGATCGCCTGGAAGGTGCGCTTCCCGGGCCCGGCGACGAGCGGCTTGGCGGATACGAAGCCGGGCAGATACGGCCCGTCATAGCCGGAACGGTCCACCAGCGTATGCCGGGTCTGGCCGTAGGTGGCGATCGCGGCGAGCACCACCGTGCCGTGCTCGTCCTTGAGCTCGTACGGCTCCGCCACGCCGGTGGCGCCATGCCCGACCGCGTAGGCGTAGGCGGCGTGCGCGTCCGGCACCTCGATGGCGAGGTCGATGACGCCGTCGCCGTGCTCGGCCACATGCTGGGCCAGGAACCGGCCATGCTCGGTCATCGGCTTGATGACCGAGGTCATGACGAACCGGGCGGCGCCCGACTCCAGGACATAGCTGGCGATCTCCCGGCTGCCGGTCTCCGGTCCGGAGTAGGCGACCAGCTTCATACCGAAGGCGGTGGAGTAGAAGTGCGCGGCCTGCTTGGCGTTGCCCACGGCGAAGACGACCGCATCCATCCCCTTCACCGGGAAGGGGTCGGCCTGCCGCGGGGAGTGGGGGGTCTCAATGGTCTCAGTCATGGCCGCAGGTTCCTCCCGATCCACAGGATGCGCAATAGTTGGCGTATTCATTGGGCATTCTGCATAGTCAGAGCGCGATATCGCCGGACGATCTGTACAGGATGACTACCGAGAGGAAGCCCATGGGCATCGATGAGCTGGACGGCCGACTGCTGGAGCTGCTGGCCCAGGACCCCCGCATCGGCGTACTGGAGGCCTCCCGCCGTCTCGGTGTCGCGCGCGGCACCGTCCAGGCGCGACTGGACCGGCTTCAGACCACCGGCGTCATCCGCGGCTTCGGCCCCGATGTCGACCCGGCCGCACTCGGTTACCCGGTGACGGCCTTTGCCACGCTGGAGATCAAACAGGGGCAGGGGGCGGATGTCCGGGCACATCTGGCGACCGTCCCGGAGGTGCTGGAACTGCACACCACCACGGGCCATGGCGACATGCTGTGCCGCCTGGTCGCCCGCTCGAACGCCGATCTCCAGCGGGTGATCGACCATGTTGTGGGCTTCGACGGCATTGTGCGGGCCTCCACCGCGATCGTCATGGAGAACCCGGTGCCGCTACGGATCGTCCCGCTGGTCCGCCAGGCCTCCGGCACGGCCACGGCATAGTTCCCCCCAGCCCCGCCCCTTCCCGGCTGTGCCGATGTGCGGCTCCGCCGCGCGGCGGGGCTTGCGCCCGGTGGCGGGGGTGCCGTGGGTGGGTGTCCCCGTATCCCGCCCCTTCCCGGAAACCGGGGCTCCGCCCCGGGCCCCGGGGTAGGCCTGGTGCGGGACGGTGGCCGGTGTTGTGCCCACCCACAGCCCCTCGCGGGGCTGCGAGTGCCCACAACACGGGGTGGGGTCTGGGGTCGGAAGCCCGTCAGCAGGTGGGTACTCTGCCGCCGTTCTGTAGCGACTTCAGCGCCTCCACCGCGCCGGACAACGTACTCACCGGAACCAACCGCAACCCCTCCGGCAGCTCCGCCCGCGCCGCCGCGCACTCCGCCCTCGGCACCAGGAAAACCGTCGCCCCGTCCCGCTTGGCCGCCTGCGTCTTCAGCGGCACACCCCCCACCGCACCGACCTCACCGTCGGCGTTGATCGTGCCCGTACCCGCGATGGTGCGGCCACCGGTGAGCCCGCCGCCCGGCCCGTCCCCGGCGACCTTGTCGACAATGCCGAGAGCGAACAGCAGCCCGGCGCTCGGCCCGCCCACATCCGCGAGCCGCAGCCTGACATCAACGTCGTCCGGTGTCAGCCGCAGCTGCTTCAACGCCGCCCGCACCGCCGCGTTCTGGGACTTCCTCATCTGCGCGGCATTGTGCTCACGGATCTCCTCGACATCACCGCCGACCGGATACACCGCGTCCCGCGGCATCACCGCACGGTCGGTCTCGAACCACCCGTCGACCACATCGGCCACCCGCACCGTCGCGTCCGGCGAGGTCGCCGCGATGGTGGTCATCAGCAGCCGCCCCTCGCTCTCCCGGCCGTCACCGTCCGCCTCCGTAACCGTGATCACCGGCTCGCCATCGCTGGCGCCCAGCACATCGACGGTGATCCCGGGCTGGGCGACCGAGTACGGCAGCGGAGCGAGGACGGTGGTCGCGAGCAGCGCGACCACGGGTGCGGCGCAGACCGCGAGAATCCGGCCACGGCGGGAGGAGAGACGTGAGATCACCCCTGCAATCTAGAACACCCGCTCACCGCAGCGCGTCGGCGACCTCCTGAGCCGCGTTGACCACCCGGGAGCCGACCTGGTCCGGCACCGAGTCGGCCAGCATGACGACACCGACGCTGCCCTCGATGCCGCCCACCCCGAGCAGTGGCGCGGCCGCGCCGCTGGCGCCCGCCTCCAGCTCGCCATGGGTCAGCACATAGCCGGTCTCCAGCTCATCGTCGGGGCGGCGCCCGGCAAGGATCGCCCGGCCTGCGGCACCCCGGTCCAGCGGATGGCGGAAACCGGTGCGGTAGGCCACGTGGTAGTCGGTCCAGCTGGGCTCCACCACGGCGACGGCGAGCGCCTCGCCACCGTCGGCCAGGGTGAGGTGCGCCGTAGCTCCAACGTCCTCGGCGAGCGAGCGCAACGCGGGCAGCGCGGCTTCCCGGACGAGCGGATGCACCTGCCGTCCCAGCCGCAGCACCCCGAGGCCGACCCTGGCCCGGCCGCCCAGGTCCCGGCGGACCAGGGCATGCTGCTCCAGCGTGGCGAGCAATCGGTAGATGACGGTCCGGTTGACCCCGAGCTTGTTGGACAGCTCGGTGACGGTCAGTCCGTGGTCCGTATCGGCAAGCAGTTTGAGGACACGTAGTCCCCGGTCGAGCGTCTGAGAAGTCTCCGCGGTCACGACGCCCCTCCTCTGGTGAGTGGCGGAAGCCTCCGGAAACACTGTCCCTAACTCGCTACCGGTCCCGTGGGCAGCATGCTTGGAGGCCACCGGTCGCTGGCAGGCCGCACCGGCTGCGCTCCGAGGCGACGCTGCCACGGGGCGTGTGCGTGTCCGGAAACCTAGCGACCGATACCGCTCTCCGGAAGACTCCGTCCAGAATCCGGGCAGCATCCAGCCGAAGCCGACCCGCTTTATCCAGGTTTATCCCGTAGCCCGGCTACGGGGTGGGCGAAGTCGTCGTGGCTTATGCAGGACGCGCGTTGCCCAGCGGGCTTGACCCCGTAGCCCGGCTGCGCACAGCCGCACAGCGCGAGCGTCACCGCATGCGAGTCGCCCACTCCTGTACCTTCGCGATGCGCTGCTTCAGCTGCCCCGCCGTCGCCTCCGCACTGGGCGGACCGCCACATGCCCGGCGCAGCTCGGTGTGGATGACGCCATGCGGTTTGCCGCTCTGGTGGACATACGCACCCACCAGTGAGTTGAGCTGCTTGCGCAGCTCCAGCAGCTCCTTATGGGTAACCACCGGGCGCCGGTCGGCTGGGATCTCCGGCAGATCGGCCTCCGCGTCGGGCCGCTTACGGCTGTGCGCGATCTGTTTCGCCTGCCGCTTCTGAAGCAGCAGCTGCACCTGGTCCGGCTCCAGCAGCCCGGGGATGCCCAGGTAGTCCTGCTCTTCCTCGCTGCCCGGGTGCGCCTGCATCCCGAATTCGGCGCCGTCGTACATCACCCGGTCGAAGACGGCGTCCGACTCCAGTGCCTCAAAGGGGAGTTGGTCCTGCTCCCCGGTGTCGGTGTCTTCGTCCCGCTCCCGCTCTGCCTCCTTGAGCAGATCCGCCTCTTCGGCGTACGGATCCTCTTCGCCGTTCTTCTTCGGCTTGTCCAGGACGTGGTCGCGCTCGACCTCCATCTCATGGGCGAAGCCGAGCAGCATCGGGATGGTCGGCAGAAACACCGACGCGGTCTCGCCCCGCCGCCGGGACCGTACAAAACGCCCCACGGCCTGCGCGAAGAACAGCGGGGTCGAGATCGTGGTCGCGTACACCCCGACCGCGAGGCGCGGCACGTCCACACCTTCCGACACCATCCGGACCGCGACCATCCACCGGTCCTCGGACTGGCTGAAGTCCTCGATCCGCTGCGAGGCCCCGCCGTCATCGGACAGCACGACCGTAGCGGCCCGCCCGGTGATCGCCCGGAGCAGCTTGGCGTAGGACCGTGCCGAGTCCTGATCACTGGCGATCACCAGCCCGCCCGCGTCGGGAATCGCCTTACGCACCTCGGTCAGCCGCTGATCGGCCGCCCGCAGCACGCTCGGCATCCAGTCGCCCTTGGGATCGAGCGCCGTACGCCAGGCCTGCGATACGGCGTCCTTGGTCATCGGCTCACCGAGCCGGGCGGCGATCTCATCACCGGCCTTGGTGCGCCAGCGCATGCTGCCGCTGTAGGAGAGGAAGATGACCGGCCGCACGACGCCGTCGGCCAGCGCGTTGCCATAGCCATACGTGTAGTCCGCGACGGACCGCCGGATCCCGTCATTGCCCTCCGCATACGTCACAAAGGGGATCGGGTTCGTATCGGACCTGAAGGGCGTGCCGGTGAGAGCCAGGCGGCGGGTCGCCGGGTCGAAGGCCTCAAAGCAGGCCTCACCCCATGACTTGCTGTCCCCGGCATGGTGGATCTCGTCGAGAATCACGAGCGTCTTGCGCTGCTCACAGCGGTTGCGGTGCAGCATGGGCCGCACGCCCACACCCGCGTAGGTCACAGCGACCCCGTGGTACTCCCTGCCGACCGGACCCGCGCTGTACTCCGGGTCCAGCTTGATACCCACCCGCGCGGCGGCCTCCGCCCACTGCTTCTTCAGATGCTCGGTCGGCGCGACAACGGTCACCTGCTGCACGACATGGTGGTGCAGCAGCCAGGACGCGAGGGTGAGCGCGAAGGTGGTCTTACCCGCGCCGGGCGTGGCCACGGCCAGGAAGTCGCGGGGCTGCTCCTGGACATAGCGGTCCAGCGCGCCCTGCTGCCACGCACGCAGCTTACTGGCCGTGCCCCAGGGGGCACGGCCGGGAAAGGCCGGGGAGAGATGGTGAGAAGTGGTGGTAGTCACGGTCTCCGTCGAGCAGGGTCGGCGATCGGCAACCGCGTCAGCCTACCGGCACCCCGGGTCGAACATCCGGGCGACGTCGCCAGACCACCCGGAAGTGCGGCGCGGGTCACAGACGGGCGTGCAGTGCCCGCAGCACATCGGCGATCACGGGGACCTCTTCGACTTTGCTGGACGCGATATCGATGACCAGGCCGTACGCCTGATCCTGGTCGATGTCCGCCATGTCCACCCCGTTGACATCGAGGAAGGGACGAGTCACCGTCAGCGACTGCGGCAGAGCGGACGACGCAGAGCCGCGCCGAGCAGGTCGAGGTCACGCACCGCGGCCTCCTGCCCACCGCAGCAAAGTGGTAAGGCGGCAAGGTCCAGGGTTTCCTGGACGGTCAAGTACTCCACCCCGCTACTCCCCCAGCCTCCGCAACAAATCCGTATGCGTCGCCGCGTACTTCGCGCCCAGCCTGCGTACGGCCTCCCGGTCCGCTTCCACTGCCAGACCACGCTCTACCGCCCCGAGGGCCGCAGTGTGCATGCTCCGGTCCTCGACCTCAGCACGCCGCTTGAGGGCGGCCTGCATCTCCTCAGGCAGTCTCATGTTCATGTCCCTACCCAATCAGTACCGCTGCGCAGGCCGCAGCCTTCCCGCCACCGCCACGCCCGCCAGGGCGACGGCTGCGGCGGGGAGGAACACCGCCAGGAACGCGGCCGGGTGGGAGGTGGTGGCGGTCGTGGCTGCCGCATGGGTGCTCACCGTGCCGCCGGCCAGGGTGGCGAACGCCGCGCCCGTGGCGGCGAGGACGACGATGCTGGACAGGCCGTCGGACATCTGCGGGGCGGCGGAGTTGGTGCCTGCCTCCTCGGGGCGGGAGAGCTTCAGCAGGAGCACGCTGGTGGAGGAGATGGTCAGCCCCATGCCGTAGCAGGCGGTGGCCTGCGACGCGGTCACCAGCCAGACCGGGACGGCGTGGAGCAGGACAAGCGGAGTGGTGGCGATACCGAGGGTCACCAGGGTCATGCCCAGCCGGACCAGGCGTTCGCGGTGTGGTTCCAGGCGGGGGCGGGACTGGGTGAAGGAGCCCGCCGCCCAGGTGGCGCCGCCCGCGGCGAGGGAGAGTCCGGCGAGGGTCACCGACAGCCCGCGCTGGGTGACCAGCATCAGGGGGACAAAGCTCTCGGCGTAGATGAAGGAACCGGCGGCGATACCCCGCAGCAGCACCACGGCGGGCAGGCCGCGCGCCGCGCGGAAGGTGCCGCGGGGCAGCAGGCCGAGGGCGGCCGGTACCAGCAGGGCAGCCCCGAGTGCCGCCGTGGCGAGGGAGAGCCAGCGCAGGTGCTGGCCCGCGTACTGGAGCAGCCCGGCGCCCGACGCCAGCGCGAGAGCGAGCCGTATCCGGTGCCGGTCGAAGGGGCGCGGGCCCTCCCCCGCCGGGCCGGAGGCGGCGCGGCGGACCGCCGGGAGCATCACCGCGAGCGGTACCACGACCAGGGCGGGGATGCCCAGGAAGACCCAGCGCCAGCCGAGGTGTTCGGTGACGGTGCCGGAGATCAGCGGGCCGACGATGGAGGGGACGACCCACGCGGCGGCGAAGGCGGCCATCACCGGGGGCCGCAGCCGCTCGGGGTAGGCGCGGCTGACGACGACGTAGAGGGCGACGATGACCAGGCCGCCGCCGACGCCCTGGACAGCCCGGCCAAGGATGAAGACCCACATCGCGGTTGCCGTGCCGGAGAGCAGCAGGCCGGTGGCGAAGGATCCGATGCCGGTGGCGAGCGGGGCGAGGGGGCCGCCGCGGTCGCTCCACTGACCGGAGACGACCATGCCGAGCAGGCTGGTGGTGAAGTACGCGGAGAAGGCGTAGGCGTACAGGGACACCCCGTCGAGCCGGTCCGCGGCCACGGGCATGGCGGTGCCGACAGCGGTCGCCTCGAAGGCGATCAGCATAACGACGGTGACGATGCCGAGGGTGAGTGGCCGGTAGGGACGGCTGAGAACACCCTCACCCGGCCGCGCTGGCACGGGCGTTGGGGGCGGGTCGGTTTCCGTGGCGGGGCCGGCTGTGGTCATGCGCGTCAGCGTAAGAGGCGCAGCACGCTTTGGCTCCTGTCGGAGGTCGGAGGTCCGCTCCATCCTCCGTCCTAGGTCAGCAGCACTCCCGCATAGCTGGCCCCGGCCACCACCAGCCACGCGCACAGGCCCAGAACGGCCACGCGGGGGCCCGTACGGATCAGGGAGGGGAGGTGTACCGCGCTGCCGAGAGCGAAGAGGGCGGCGGCCAGCAGCAGTTCCTGGCCGATTCCGGCGATGGCGAGCACCGGGTCCGGGAGCCAGCCCGTGGTCCGCAGTGCAACCGTGGCCAGGAAGCCCAGTACGAACAGCGGTACCAGGGGTGGCCGCCGGGTAACAGCGGCGCTGGGGCCCCTGCGGTTACGTACGCTGATGACCACCGCCGCCACCAGCGGGGCGAGCAGCGCCACCCGCATCAGCTTGACGAGCACCGCCTCGCCCAGCGCCACCGGACCGGCCGTCTGCGCGGTCGCCACGACCTGGCCCACATCGTGCACGCTCGCGCCGGCCCAGCGTCCGAACGCCCCATCCGTCAGGCCCAGCGGCTGTTGCAGCAGCGGCAGTACGGCGATGGCGAGGGTGCCGCACAGCGTCACCACCGCCACGGAGGCGGCCACATCCCGTTCATCGCTGTCCCGGACCTCGCTGACCGCACCGATCGCGGAGGCGCCGCAGATGGCGTAGCCGGTGGCGATCAGCAGTGGCTGGTCGCCGCGCAGCCCCATCCGGCGGCCGAGCCACCAGGTGCCCAGAAGGGTGGCCATCACCACGGCGAGGACCATCGCGACCGTCGCCCAGCCGAGCCCCCGCACATCGTCCAGGCTGAGCTTCAGCCCGAGCAGCACAATGCCCAGGCGCATCAGCCGCTTCGCGGCCAGGGAGAGACCGGGCCGGGCGACGCCCCGGATGAGTTGGCGGGTTCCGGGCAGCTGGCCCGCCACGATGCCCAGCACCACGGCCGCGGTGAGCATCGGTACGAAGGGCAGCAGCAGATGCAGGCCCAGGGCGACGGCCACCCCGCAGAAGGCGAGCAGCAGTCCCGGGACCCTGCCGGGTGTCCCGGCCTTCGCCGTACGAGGCGCCCGGGGGCGTTCCTTCAGCAGCGCCATCACGCGGCGGCGGCAGCGTCGGTCGCGAGTGCGTACACCCGCCGGACACTGGTACCCAGCCGGGCTATGTCGGCACCGTAGATATGGATGGATATCGCCGTGCCGGTACAGGCGTTGCGCACCCGGTGGATATCCCCCGGTGGTGCGAAGCCGCAGACCGACCCCGCCGGGTTGACCACATCCCCGGTGGCCACCAGCCGCGCGGTGCCGCCGGGTTCAGCGGCCGGGACGAGGCGGTAGCGGCGCTCGCTCTCCTCGCCCTCGTAGACGCCGGTGACGCACCAGGAGACATGGTCATGGATGGCGGTGTACTGACCGGGCAGCCAGACGAGGGCCACGATGGAGAAGCTGCCGTCCGCCTCGGCGTGCAGCAGATGCTGGCGGTAGCGCTCGGGATCACCCTCGCGCTGGGCATCGGTGAGCAGATCATCGGCGGCGAGATACGGCGCCAGCCGCTCGCCGGTCAGAAAGGCGGTGAGCTCGGGGGGCAGGCCCTGGCTGACGGTCTCCCGGACCTCGTCAACCAGCGCGCCCAGAAGCGGTGTCGTACTGGGAGTTGTCGTACTCGGAGCGGACGTTGTGGGGGTCATGACGGCAGCGTCCTGCCGATCATCCATCACGTCCAACGAGAGTTTGTTGGCCGCTTCCCAAGCTCCCCTTATGGGTTGGGGCGCGACGGCTCAGCAGCCGACGCGTGCCGCGGCCACGGTCCTGAGCTCATCGAGGACAAGAGCGGTGGCGGGGATCCGTAGATGCTCACGCAGCACGTACGCCGATATCTGCCGCCGGGAGGCGGGCTCCAGCACCCGGCCGGTGACCCGCTGATGACAGAGGAAGGACAGCACGAGCGCGGGCATGATCCCAACGCCCACCCCGGCGGCGACCAGGCTCTGCACGACCAGGTTGTCGTCCGTCGTAAAGGCGATGTCCGGCGCGAAGCCGAGTTCCGCGCACTCATGCAGAAAGTTGGCGCGGCAGCGCAAACACCCGGCGATCCAGCGCTCGTCCGCCAGATCCAGCAGTTTGACCGCCCGCCGCCGGGCCAGCGGATGCCCGGTGGGCAGCAGCACCGTCAGCTGGTCCGCCAGGAGCGGGATCTCCACCAGCTCATCGGGGACCTCGTCGCGCAGGCCGGGATAGGTGAAGGCGAGCGTGATATCGCACTCCCCGCCCACCAGCCGGTGCAGCGACTCCGGCGGCTCGTCCTCCAGCAGATCCACCCGCACTCCGGGATGGCCGTCACGCAGCCGGGCCATGGCTTCGGGTATGAGGGTGGCGTTGGCACTCGGAAACGCGCACACCCGCACCCGTCCGGAACGCAACCGGGTGAGGGCGGTCATCTGCTGCCGCGCGGCGGCGACCGTCTCCAGGATGGTCTCCGCATGCCGCGCGAACGCCTCCCCCGCCTCGGTCAGCCGCATCCGGCGCCCGGTCCGGATGAACAGCGGGGTGCCGACTTCCCGTTCGAGGGCCTTCATCTGCTGGGTGATCGCCGGTTGTGTATAGCCGAGCGAGCGGGCGGCCGCCGAGTACGAACCGGCTCGGACCACCTCATGGAACGTCTTGATGTGCCGGGTATCGAACACAGCTGAATGATAAGCGGTTTTTGGGGCCCTGCCAGAGGCCCCCAGAAGCTCTGCCCATAACCGTGCCCCTACCCCGAACAGGTCACCGGACTTGCCGCGCCCCCCGGGCTGCCCCCTAGTGAAGGAAGGCGCGCCCTGCCCGGCCGGGGCGGTCTCATACGGAGGAGTCCTGCCATGCTTCGCACCACCAGGGTGGCCACCGCGGCGGTCACCGCCTCACTGATCACCGCCGTCTTCACCGGATGCGGGGACGACGGAGCGGACATCCCGCCAACCCCGGGTACGCCCTCCCCCACAGCCGAGGCCACCGTGACGGTGCGCTCCAGCGACCTCGGTGAAATCCTCGTCGACGGGGAGGGGCGCACGCTATACCTCTTCGAAGCCGACGAACGGGGGGTGTCGAGCTGCTACAACGCCTGCGCCAGGGCGTGGCCCCCGTTGCTCACGGCCGATGAGCCCGAGGCCGGCAGGGGCGTCGACGAAGATCTGCTCGGCACCACCACACGGGAAGACGGCACCATCGGAGTCACCTACAACGACCACCCGCTGTACCGCTACCAGGGAGATGAGGAACCCGGTGACACCAAGGGGCAAGGGCTCGGCGGGTTCGGCGCCGAGTGGTACGTACTGAACCCCGAAGGCGACCGAGTCAAAGGCCGGACTCAGCGCGAGACCCCACGCGAGACCGACAGCCCCGGCCCCTACTGAGGAGAGCTCCTGACTTCCCTACGGACCAGCGACGGCTGCCTGGGGGCGGATGGGGAGCCGGTTCACCGGGCGCCCCGTGGCCGCGCGGACCGCCCGGCCGCCTCCAGCCGCAGCCGCATCCGCTCCAGCTTCTTCACAAACTCACCAGGCCGCGGACACCGCGAGTTCAGCCTGAGTGGAACGGCGGGAAGCCATGCGGAAGCAGCCGCTTCCATCTCCCAGCCGTTCGGGCTTGGCTTGCCCGTCAGCACACGCTTCTGGCGCTCCCGTGCACGGCGTGCGGCTTTCTTCACATCAACAGCTTCCTGTCTCTTTCTTGAATTTTTTTGTGAGCCGACGTTCTGATTCAAAAAACGAGAAGGCACCTAGCGCGACGGCCGTGAGACCGAACACAGCAGTAGCTGGGTTGACATAGTCGGGTACGCCGACGATATATGTATCACCATTTTTAACGTGACAGCCCAGACCCAACGGAATATAGGAAGACTCATAGCGGTCGATGTGCGCCGCGTACTCCATTCCAATAGCCTCCCCAACAGCTTCCTGGCATGCCTCCCTCACCATCGTTTCGTCCATCACGAGGTGAAAAGCTCCCCACACATACATGGCAACTGCGGCAGAGGCGACAAGTGCGGCAAGGCTTCTGGCAGTGAACACTATGCCCTCACGCCTGGCGCCGTGCTGGGCCAGAGTGACGAAGCCGTAGACGGCAAAGCTCGCTGCGATGATCAGCCCGACCGGGATGACCAGCAGAAGTTCGAGAGCGCTATAGCCCTGAGATGAAGATGACGCGATCATTCCACTCACGAGTCCCGGAAAATGCATTGTACTTTTCGAAAACCTGGTAGATCGGCATGCGTTTCATTGGGCTAAGGAGCCCGCCTCGGAGTCGTCGCTCTGCCCGTTACTGCAGGTCGACGGCCCCGCCTCCCCCGGGACGAGGAAAACGGGCCGCCATGGGGCTCACATAATTACGCCGCCTGCTGGAGTCGCTCCATGCGCTTGGCCGCATCCCTGCGCTGAGGAGCGAGCACATCCACTGGGACACCAGCCCCGCTCCCTGCATCCGCGCCCCATCCCCGGATCTTGTCCGCCAACCGCGTCAGCCGGTCATCATCCGGGGGCACATCGATGAAGAACAACGCCTCATTCGGCGCCCTCTTGTCATCCCCGCCCCATCTCACGACACCGTCGCACTCGGCGAGGATGTCACGGATCACGACGAGTTCGAGGGGGAAAAACCCACCGCTCGTGCCGGGCGGATACGATCCGGGCCGGATCGCGACCGCCGTCCCGGATGCCTGGTTGCTCTCCGCCAACTTGACGTTCACCTGCGACGGTTTGCGCCAGCCGACTACATCTCCCGCCTCCAGCCCGTCGACCTCGTAGTGGAACCGGCTGATGACGTGGATCAGGATCGCGGCGGGATCTCCGAACTGGAGGGCTGCCTCAAGGCCCGTTCCGGGGACGGCGCGAGTGCGAACGGCGCCGCCGTCGTCGGCAGCATCTTCTATCGCCCACCCGTTCCCGCTCTTCTTCCTTTCCTCTATGTACTCTTGGGCCTTTCGCAGCCTGTCCGGGTCCGGCTTGAGATCCTTCCCGTCTGCCGCTGCGGCAGACGGCGAAAACACAGTTCCGACTCCAACACCTGCCAGTGCCCCGGCACCAGCCACACCGATGGCTTGCGCCAGGACTCTACGGCGAGAAACGGAGATCGCCACTATCTTCCTTTCCCTCGGATAGTTCTTATGGCAGATATAGATCCCGTCACCAGCGCTCCTGCCAGAAGGGACAGTATGAGCGCGTACAGTCCGGACGGAATCAGGTTTACGCTGTAATTTTCGTAATGGCATACAGCCTGTGGAGGCATATAGCCTTGGGTGTAATCCCTGAATTTTCCAGCACCTTCTGGCGTCACGTTCCCGGGCGTATCTGATGTTGACTCGAAGCAGGCGAGTTCGACGTGATAGATCCACTCCCTGTCGCCCCTTGGCGGGTTACTAAAGCTGAGAAAAAGCAAGCTGTACGCATAGAGAGCCACCGAGAACGAAAGAAAGAGTACGGCGAGATCCTTCATCGTGAGTTTGACGATTCCGTGATCGTAACGCCTGTTATTGAAGACGATGATCACATGCGTGACAAGTCCGATCGCTGTAATCGCCAGGCATATCACAACAAGAAGGAGCCACATTACATCCCTTCCTTAGCCGTTTCGCATCGGAGCATAGTATTTCTCGAAGATCCGGTACAGCCCCATCCTTCCCTTCGCGCCCCATTCCGCTACTTCCCCTGCCCCCTGGTACCTGCGCAGGATGATGTAGCTGTACTGGTCGGGATAGTCGAGGGACGGGCGCGGAATCTGACCGTCCTGGTCCAGTTTCCTCCCGGCGCCATTGGTAATTTTCGGGTGGTCATTAACTGAGCTATGTATGTGGACCAGCGGAACTTGACTCATGTTATATCTGTGATCTTTCCCGCCTCCGTTCAATTTTTCCCAGATCCGCCAGATGTGGTCCTTATTTTTGGGGTCGAGCACGCTACCGTTGATGATGTCGTGAAGTATGCAATGGTTCCTCGCTTTTATTGCCGTCTCCGCGTACATCTTGCTAACGCCCGTGCTGCTGTCATAAAGTTTCTTTATTCTGTCCGGCGTGGCGCCGTCCGGAAGAAGGTCGAGTATGTTTTTAGGGATGTCCCCAAAAGTTGTGCCGTGATACAGGTAGACGCCCACATCATTGAGGGTGTCCGTGACATTGATGTGCATCATCTCCCACAAGATAGATGTCTGTATCAGGGCTTTCCGCATCCTGTACGTCTTAGCCAACTCCGTGAACAGGATGTCGTTATACATGATGTGCTCAAGGCACTCGCTGGGCGAGAAGTACCTGCTGCCCGGATTGGTCGGCGCGCCATAGTCGTTGAGATGCGCGATGATGTCAGAGCGTAACTGCGGTAGATAGTCGAGGTCGAAGGCAACGTCGAATTTGTCGTTCTTGGAGGGCGGATCGAACGAATTCTGGCCGATGTCGCGACCGGAAGTAATGTTGTTGTCGATCTCGATGCGTCCCGCTCCGGAGCCAACGGTGATGGTGGCAATCTGGTCATAGGCCCAGTCATCCGGCATGGGGTAGCCGAGGTTCCCGGAGAACCCGGAGGACATGTCGGAGACGAAGCTCGCGGTGGTCAAACCCTCCTTCGCCACACGAGAGCATACGTTGCGCGGGCCATAGATACCGATCTGGTAGCGGTTGCCGAAATATTCCATGTTCCGCTTGATGGCCCGGAAGTGGGGGATGATGTTGCTGGTTACCTCGTGGTCGAGTGCATCGAAGTCGACGGCGAAGAAGATTCGGGTTCCCCGTTTGAAACCGTAGCTGTTGGCTGCGTCAACCGCCGCGATCGCGTCGAACGTGCCCTTAGTGTCGCTGAAGTCATCAGCGCCTCTTCCGAAGGTCTGGTAGATCGGAAAGACCCTGAGCCCCTTGGACTTGATGACCTCCAGCTCGCCGGGCTGGATCGCCTTCTCTGGCAGCGATGTAGTGCTGGGGTTGGTGAGGTAGCGGCCCACATACTTGTATCCAGCGGCCTTCAGTGCGTCGGCGCGTGCCGGGGTGATCTTCGTGACACAGTCGCACGCCTCGCCCTTGCGGGTCTGGTCGCCGTGGGAGATCAGCAGGGATGCCCAAGTCTGGTAGTCGCCATTTCCGTTCACAGACAGCTTGACGAAGCGCTGGAAGTTCTTCACAGCGTCGACCAGGACGGGGGTGTATACGCCGCTGAACTCGACGTTTGACCGCTTGTTGAGAAGCAGAGCTGCGGTGAACAGCAGGACCCAAGTGCCGTGTGACTGCGGATAGACGGGATGGTTCTTCAACCCTGCTTGCGTGCCGGGCCCGAACACGCCGTTAGCGACACCATCGGCCATTCCCAGCTCGTACTGGATGGCCAGGAGCATGGATTTGGCGACATCGCGGGAGTGGTGTCCGTCGCAGGGGATGATGAAGAAGTCGCGCCGGTCGACGTATTTCCCGTTCAGCCACTGCTGGACCTCCCGTATCCTCCCGTCACCAGTAGCGGTTCCGTAGTGGACGAGAACATAGGGGTCCATGTTCAACAGGGCCTTGAACACTTTGGGCGTGAGATCATCTCCCTGGTAGACATGATCGACCCCCATGTCGTTCTTTAACTTGCTTATGGCTTCGGCAACTCGGTCGTTATAGATGCCGTCGATCTCACCGCCGTCATAGCCTTTGCAGTACAGAGCGGACTGGATGATGCGGCAGAAATTCGCCGAGGGCATGGTGGAGCGGTTGAGCTTAGGGTATTTGTCTTGGAGCCTGCCCAGGGTGCCAGGGCCGAAATTGTTGGAGAGCGCGGTAATGCCCAGCTCGTACTGGAGGCACCGGGTAAGGGCAAACATCGTGGTCCACCCGGTTCGTCCATCCTCTTTCACCTTCGGTATGCCGGATACATGTCCGTATACGGTGTTGATGAAGCGCTGGGCTTGGCGGACCTTCTCATCAGCCATGATCGATGCGTTTCCTTTTGTCAGGATGGTTTGCGGTCTACGCGCTGGATCTCGACCTTCGGTTCCTTGGGGTAGTGGAAGCCGGAAGAGTCGGTAGCGGTCAGGGCCTGGTTGTTCTGCGCTCCGGGCTCAAGCGTTCCACTTTTGACGCGGAGCATGGACTGAAACCCGTTTTCGCCGGAGATGTAGATCTCGGTTTCATAGTTGGCGGTGTCGCTTCCGTTGTTGGTGAACCACACCGACACCCATAGCCCGTCTGCTGCCGTGTTCGGTCTGGGTTCAAGCACGGTGACGTCACCCCGGCAGGCGATGGGCTTCGATATCTCGGGGTCGGAGGTATTCCGCAGACCGTCCGGAGCCGTACACGTAGGCGTAGGTGATGGATTAGGCTCTTCTGCCGGAGCGATTGTGGCAGCAGGCGGACTTGAGCTGTCTTGCCGTGCATCGTCGCCCTGCTCGGAGCTAGTGCAGGAGACCGTGAGGAGTACGCAGAGCAAAAGAGTGGCGCCCCACGCTGTCTTCGTACGTGGGGCGCTGGCGGATATGACCATCACAAGGGGACCTTCTACCGGTTGCAGGTGTAGGCGCCGGTCACTCGGTCAATGAGCGCAGCGCTGGAGGACTTGGAGTTCTTCATGATTGCGGTCACAGTGGAGCAGCCGACGTATCTGTAGTCTCCGGAGATCCGCACGGGTCCGGCGTACCGGCTGAAGTTTCCCTCATCGGTCGGGCACGTCGCGCCTGCCCGGTTCGGGCACAGCTTGAGTTTCATGTACTTGCTTGAGCCAGTGTTGTTGTCGAAAAGCGCGCAGACGTAGATCGTGCTAGCGGTGCTTTTGCTGTAAAGAAACAGTGTGCCCAGACGGCGGTTTGGCTCGGGAAGACGGTCAGCGGTGCTGAGCTGGTAACCGGACCCGCACAGGTTCGCGGTCGCCCGCAGCGCTTCCGGCTCGGCTGCGGCAATGGCACGAGTCTTCGCGTCGGCCTGGCTGAAGATAAGGGCGTCAGGGACCGATGGCGTGGGTGCCGCCGCCTGGGCTGGTGTCATCGCCAGGATCATCAAGATGGCGGCGGCTGTCGTGCTCAAAGTGGTGCGAATCGCGTATCTGTGGGCACGCAAAAGAGATCCCCCTCTTTGGACGTTCGTGTCGGTGCTTGGGCCAGTACACCCGGGAGGGAACATTTGCACGATGCAGGTTCTTGGGGGAACCGATCTTGACTGGTCTGTCCTAAAGACGATGGGTGGAGGGGAGTGAACCAATCCCACCGTTTGTATAGTTATGGACGTAACGAACGTGGGGTAGAACCGTTCCTTACGAGCTAGACGCAGTCCCGCACAACATCCGGGACCGGTAGACCACTGCGCTTCGGCCATCACGCGGATGACTGAAATCTTCCCCCGGTTACCTGTGTCCCAGGCAACAAACCGGCCCCTTCCGGCGCCGGTTCGCGCAACACGGAACGGCCGTTGTCCGCACCTGGCGGAAGTTAGAGTTGCCGGGTCGACTGTGCGACTGCCGAGCGATTACCGGCCGGACAGGAAAACCAGAGGTGCTGTTCTTCCGCTGTAGATGACCTTTCGGCAGGCCTTGCAGATCTTTGTGTTTCCGCGCTTCTCAAGGTCGCGGTGTTCACACGGCATGGGAGGACATGGGCACGTCGCTGAACTGGGTGAGAGCGGCGAGCAGTTCTCGGTCCTGGCGCTGTTGCTCGCGTTCGTGCGCGAGGATGTACGGGCGGATCATCGCGGACGCGTCGCCGTCCAGCGGCATGCTGTGCTTGGGCACGCGCGGTGGGTACGGCGGAGGTGGCGGTACTGCTGGCGCGGGCATGGCCGCGCAGACCGCGTGGGGGGCGTGAGAACGCCGTCGGGGGAATACCCGTTTCACGAACTGGGCGATACGGTAACGCATGGTTGGCCTCACTTCCTTTTGGTTGACCCGGCCCCGGGGGTGTTGCAGCACCCGCCGGGGCGCCTACTGCGTAACGCTGGACTTCGGGCGTGCCGTCAGGGCCGCGTGCACTTCCTGGACCTGCGCGATCCGGAGGTCACCCGGGCTGCCGCGCCACTCTCGGCCGTCGGCCAGGGACCGCAGCCGTACGCTGTGTCCGCTGCGGCCCATGACCTCACCGACGCACCGCATTCCGTCGCTCCACATGGCAACGCCGAGTTGGGGAGCGCCGTTCATGCACCCCTGGGTGAGGGTGCTGGCGATCACGCGGACCGCCGCTCGGTCCAGGGGCTGGAAGACGACGACCGGAGTCCCCTCTTCCGTCTCCTGAAGCTGTGCGATGTGCCGGGAGACGCCGATGAGTTCGAGCACATCCCCCAGGTATGTGCACGCAGCTTCATGAGGTGCTGGAGACGGTCAAACACCCGCGCGTTACGGTGCAAGTACTGCCATTCGGACAGGGGCCACACCCCATTCTGGGAGGGGGGCTGACCCTGATGACCCTGAAGGATGGCGGGACGATTGCCCTCATCGAGAGCTTCGCGACCGGTGAGCCAGTAGAGTCGCCGGGGCGGATCCTCGGGCTGACGCAACTCTTTGATATCGCCCGGTCCATGGCCCTGCCAGAGGACAAGTCTCTCGATCTGATCCGACGCTACCTGAGAGAATATGAGACATGAACGCGATTCCTGACGCTTCAATACTCACCGCTTGGCGCAAGTCGAGTTACAGCGATAACGGGCAGAACGGATGTGTCGAGGTCGTTGACGATGTCCCCGGTGCTGTCCCTGTCCGGGACAGCAAGCGGCCTCACGGACCGGCGCTCGTCTTCCCGCCGTCGGCCTGGTCCTCGTTCGTGGGCGGCGTCAAGGGCGGAGAGCTCTCCGCCTGAGTTCATCCACCACCCAGTCGCAATTCGGCACAGTGGGAGGGGAGGGATGATCGGGGAACCCCATCACGGGCACCCCGCTACGGCGTGGTCACCGCCGCCTGGGGGCGGATCGGGAGCCGGTTCACCGGGCGGCCCGTGGCCGCGCGGACCGCGGAGGCGATCGCTGCCGGGGAAACCACTACCGGAACCGCGCTGACCGACTTGGCGCCGAACGGGGCCACCACATCCCGTTCCTCGATGAGCTTGACGATCCGGATGGCGGGAGCGTCCAGCGCCGTCGGCAAGGCGTAGGCGGTGAAGTCGGGATGCCGGACCACCCCCCGGGCCACCCGGAGATGCTCGGTGAGGGCCGCGCCCAGGCCCTGGGTGAGGCCCGCCTCGATACGGCCCCGGACCTGCTCGGGGTTGAGCACCCGGCCCACGTCCTGGGCGATGGCCAGCTCAACGACGCGGATCGAGCCCAGCTCGATGTCTACGTCCACCACGGCCCGTACGGCCGCGAAGGCCAGGCTGACGAAAGCGTCGCCCTGGCCGGTGTCGTCCAGCGGCTCGGTGGGATGCGGACGGCACTGCGCGGTAGCCCACAGCTCCTTGCCCTCCAGCGCCTCGACGACGGTCGTCGACAGCACCCCGTCATAGGAGGTGATCTTGCCGTCGGCGATGGACAGCAGCTCGGTGGACATCCCGAACTTCGCCGCCAGCGGCTGAAGCAGCTGGGTGCGGACCATTTTCGCGGCCCGCTCGACCGCTCCGCCCGAGACCCAGGTGTGACGGCCGCGGGCGCCGGGACCGGCCGGGGGCTGGTCGGTGTCGACGGAGGCGACATACACCTCGTCGACGCCGAGGACCTCCTGGACGATCTGCCGGGCGAGCGTGGCGAAGCCCTGGCCCGTCTCCACGGCGGCGCACATCACCGTCGCCACCGGGCCGTTGACCTTGACCGTGGCCGTGGACACCTCGTCGGTGCCCTCCGCACCCAGCATGTGCACCATGCCCAGCGCGTGGCCCACGCCGCGCCGTACGGCACTCGGCTCGCCCGCGCCCTCGGGGCCACCGGGCAGCAGCCAGTCCGCAGCGGGGCTGTCCTTGGGGAGCGCGGGCAGCGGCGCCTCCCGTACGGCCCGCAGCAGCTCACCGACCGGGGCCGGGCAGGTGACGGTCTGGCCGGTGGGCAGCAGATCGCCGGTGGCCATGACATTGCGGGCACGCAACTCGGCCGGGTCAAGCCCCAGCTGGGCGGCGAGCTTGTCCATCTGGCCCTCGTACGCGGCGCAGACCTGCATCGCGCCCTCGCCCCGGACATGTCCGGAGGGCGGATTGTTCGTACGGACCGCCCAGCCGTCGATCACCGCGTGCGGCACCACATACGGGCCCGCGGCGAAGGAGACCGCGGCGGCCAGCACCTCGGCGGAGGTGTCGGCGTAGGCGCCCGCGTCCAGCAGGATCTGCGCCTCGACCTTGAGCAGCTTGCCTCCGCTGTCGGCATGGTGGCGGTAGCGCAGCAGGGTGGGGTGGCGGTGGGCGTGGCCGAGGAAGGACTCCTCACGGCTGACGGCGAGCTTGACCGGGCAGCCGGTCTTCATCGCGAGCAGCCCGAGCGGGAGCTGGATGCTGAGATCCTCGCGGTCGCCCATGGCGCCGGGGACTCCGGTGACCACGACCTTGACCTGTTCGGGGCGCAGTCCGAAGCAGGCGGCGGCCAGATCGCGGTCGGTATGCGGGTCGGTGGAGGCGGTGTAGATCTCCACCCCGCCGTCCGGCCGGGGCACGGCCAGCCCGGCCTCGGCACCGATGGGCGCGGGGTCCTGGCGGCCGATGCGGTAGAGCCCTTCGACGACGACCTCGCCGGTGACCTCCGGGTCGCCGTAGCGGAGCGGGATATGGCGGACCAGATTGCCGTCGGGGTGGATCGGGTCCGCCTCGAAGGCCTTCTCCGGGTCGGTGACCGGCTCCAGCACCTCGTACTCGACGGCGATCGCGGCGACCGCCAGCCGGGCGGTGTCAGGGTGGTCAGCGGCGACGGCGGCGATGGGCTCGCCATAGTGGCGTACGACGTCGCGGGCGAAGGCGGGCCGGTCGGCGACGGTACGGCCGTGGGTGGCGTCGCCGGGAACGTCCTCATGGGTGACCACGGACCGTACGCCGGGCATCGCGGCGGCCTGCTCCGTGTCGATGGCGGTGATCCGGGCGTGGGGGTGCGGGGCCCGTAGCACGGCGGCCCACAGCAGGCCCTCGGCCCAGAGGTCGGCGGCGTAGGGAAAGGTCCCCTGCGACTTGGCGAGCGCGTCGGCGGGCCGCAGCGAGGTGCCCAGCCCATGCGGCTCCGCGCTCACGGCAGGCGGCAGCGGGGTGCCACCTGCGGGGGTCGCTGTCACAGCGTCGCCAGACGTCACTGCGCGCCTCCCTCATCGCTGGGCCCGGCCTGATGCGGAATCCGGGCTTCGCCGGGCTGACTCCCGGTCGCTGCGTTTCCGGCCGGCTCGGCTGCCCTGGCCGTCTCCGCGGCCGCGCGCTCGGCCTGGGCGGCACGCCCGGCGACGACCTCGCGGACCGCTTCGAGCACGCCACGGTAGCCGGAGCAGCGGCAGAGGTTGCCGCTGAGTGCCTGGCGGGCTTCCAGCTCGGTCGGAGCGTGGTTGCCCGCCAGCAGGTCGTGCACGGTCATCGCCATGCCGGGCACACAGAAGCCGCACTGCACCCCGGCCCGTTCGGCGAGCGCCCGCTGGACATCGGAGGGCGCGCCGTTCTCGGCCAGCCCTTCGACGGTACGGATCTCGGAACCGGCGGTGGTCGCGGCGGGCACCAGGCAGGAGGCGACGAGTCTGCCGTCCACCTGCACCGAGCAGGCGCCGCACTCGCCCTGGGAGCAGCCGTCCTTGGCTCCGGCGAGGCCAAGCCGCTCGCGCAGCACGTAGAGCAGCGATTCACCGATCCAGGCCTCGGTGACGGGCCGGTCGGCGCCGTTGACGCGCAGCACGTAGGAGGTGTGCGGGTGCTCGCTGTCCGGGGCGAGGGCGTCGGGAGCGGCTTCCGCCTCGGGCTCTGTCTCCGGCTCCGGCTCCGGGCCAAGCCCGGGTTCGGGCTCGGGTTCGGGCTCGGGTGCGGGTTCGGGCTCCGGCTCGGATGCTACGGGCTCGGGTGCGGCAGGCTCCTGCTGCGCCCACGGCGTCGGGGCCGGGCCGGAAACCGGGGTCGCCTGGAGCCGGTACTCACCGGAGTCGTCCGGGGCGCCCGCTTCGGCGGCCGGAATGGTCCACTGGCCGGTCTGCGCCGGGCTCTCCCAGCGGGCACCCGCCGTCGGCTGCGTACGGGCCTCCTGCGAGCCCGCCAGCGCGGCGGCCGCACCCTGGCCCATGGCGGCCGCCGACGGCGTCGCGCCGGGGTCAGGGGCCGGGACCGCGGATGGCTGCTCCGGCTCGGCGGCGGCCGCTGCCTCCGGCCCGGTGAAGGGCAGCGTCCAGTGTCCGGTGGCCGCCGGGTCCGTGCTGGCGGCCGGGGTCATCGGGGGGACGACCGGCGGGGTCCAGCCCTGCCCGGTGCCGGGCGCGGCGAGGGGGTCGGGCTGCGGGTCGGTGCTGGGGAGTTGTATGAACGCGGTGGCCTCCGCGTCGTATTCACCGCCCCAGCCGCCCTGGGGTACCGGCGTCGTCGGCTGCTGGTCATTGCTCATGCGAGCGCCCTCCCGAGTCCGCGGCGGGCCAGTGCCGCCACAGTACGCCGCAACTGCAGCGCGGCGGGCGGCAGAACGGGGGCCTCGCCCCCGTCCTCCGGGGGCGGAGCGTCGGGGATACAGGCCATCGCGACATACTCCCCAAAAGCGGTCAGCGCCTCCGGGGCGAGCGCGCTGGCGCCTTTCTCCATGACGACCGACCAGTCGATCAGGGAAGCCACCCAGCACTCGGCCTCCAGTGGCCGCAGCGGCATGGGGGCGACAGCGCCGATCGCGCAGCGCACACCGCGCCGCGCCGGATCGAGGACGACAGCGGCCGAGGCCAGGGCACGGCCCGGGCCGGTACGCCCGGTGGCCTTGAGGAAGGTCTGCGGGGCGTGCAGCAGCGGCACGCGGATGCGGCCGACGAGCTCACCGGGCTGGAGCATCTCCATCCCGGTGAGGAGGTGGCTGACCGCGATCTCCCGCTGGGCGCCCGCCGGTCCGGCGATCAGCAGGGTCGCTTCCAGCGCGGCCAGCACGGGCAGCGTGTCACCGGTGGGTGCGGCGCTGACGATATTGCCGCCGAGTGTCCCGGCGTTACGGATCTGCGGCGGGCCCGCGGACCGGGCAGCGGCGGCCAGGGCCGGGAAGAGGGCGGCGAAGTCGGGGCGGCCCATCCGGGCGTGGGTCAGACCGGCGCCGAGCACTCCGTGCCCGTCCTGGTACTCCCAGCCGCGGATATCGCCGATGCGGCCCAGACCAACCAGCGCGGCGGGGCGCAACTGCCCGGAGTTCACGGCGGCCATCAGATCGGTGCCGCCCGCGACCGGCACGGCGGTGGGCATGGCGGTGAGCGCCGCCACCGCTTCCTCAAGCGTGGTCGGCAGGGTGACGGACCGCGCCACCCCTGGGCCATGCGGCGCATGCGGTGCGTGCGTGCTCAATCCTGCTGCCCCTTCCCCGGTTGTCCCGGCTGCCCAGGCGTACGGTACGCGCTCAGAGCCCGGACGTGTGGCCTCACCCCGCAAGGCAACCCACCACCCGCATCGACCACGGCGAACGTGTCCGCCCCGAAGCGGGTCCTGCGGGTCCCTGGACCCACCCCGCAAGGCAACCCACCGCCCACGACAACCACGACGAATGCGTCCGCCCCAAAGCGGGTCCCTGGTCCCACCCCGCAAGGCAACACACCGCCCACAACAACCACGACGAATGCGTCCGCCCCGAAGCGGGTCCCTGGTAACTCTGGCACATCTCCTCGCGCGGCCGATGCGAGGGTCCGCGAAGGGTGGTTACCTCCCTGGCCTGGCCGGTAATCCACTTTCGCGCCAAGTCCGCGGAATACACCGATTGCCGCTCCCGGGGGGACTTGGGCGGCTTTGAGCACGAGGCCATGCCTCACGGTCTCAGGGTCGGCGGGCGCGGACGCCGACCTTGGGAACGTCTCACACGATCGGGGGCGACCCGTCGATCGGGCGTCCGAGCACCCCAGGGCGACGCTGCCAGGGGTACGGTCCGGACGGCGGCCGGTACGCCACACCGAGCGCGTCGAGGCGGGCGTAGTGCGCTCGTTCCATCCGCCGCTCGAAGTCCGGCCAGTCCCGGCGGTCCGCCGCGCTCCAGGCCACCTCGGCGAAGGCGGACAGCCTGGGGAACGTCTGGTAGTCCACCCGCTGCTGAGTCTCCGTGACCTCGGTCCAGATATTGGCCTGCGCGCCGATCACATGCTTCGCCCGCTCGGTCCCCGCGAGTTGCGGTGGCACCGGCTCGAAGTGGTAGACGTCGCGCAGGGTCCGTACGTAGCCGATCGGCACCGGCTCCTCCGTGCCGTCCGCCTGCCGGTGGTCGAGGTAGACCTGCTGCTCGGGGCAGACCACGACATCATGTCCCGCCTCGGCGGCCGCGATCCCACCCGCGTACCCCCGCCACGAGGACACGGCGGCGCCCGGCGCCAGGCCGCCCTCCAGGATCTCGTCCCAGCCGATGAGCCGCCGTCCGCGCTGGGCGAGCCAGGTGTCGAAGTGCCGGATGAACCAGGACTGGAGCTCGTCCTCGCCCCTGAGCCCCTGCTCCTTGATCCGCGCCTGCGCGGCGGGCGACCGCCGCCACTGCTCCTTGGGGCACTCATCGCCGCCGATATGCACGAACTGACCGGGGAAGAGCTCCAGCACCTCCTGCAACACCCCTTCATAGAACCGCAGCGTGCCGTCCGTGGGCGCCAGCACATTGGGGTTGATCCCCCAGTCCGTCCACACGCCGAGCGCCGCCGTATCGACCGCATCGGCGTTACCCAGCTCCGGATAGGCCGCGATGGCGGCCTGGGAGTGCCCTGGGACATCGATCTCCGGGACAACGGTGATGTGCCGCTCGGCGGCATAGGCGACGATCTCCCGGATGTCGTCCTGGGTGTAGTAGCCACCGTGCGGCCGCTCGTCCCAGATCTGAGACTTCCCGTGTCCCACCCGGGTCCGGTCCCGCCAGGCACCAACCTCTGTCAGCTTCGGATACCGCTTGATCTCAATACGCCATCCCTGATCGTCGGTCAGATGAAGATGCAGCACATTGAGCTTGTGCGCGGCGAGCAGGTCGATGTAGCGCAGGACCCCGTCCTTGGGCATGAAGTGCCGCGCGACATCCAGCATGAACCCGCGCCAGGTGAACCGCGGGCTGTCCTCGACGGTGACGCACGGCACCGCCCACTCCGCCTGGTTCCTGCTCAGCGGCGCCCGTCGGTACGCGTCCGGGCCGAGCAGCTGCCGGAACGTCTGCGCGCCCCAGAAGACCCCCGCAGCGCTGCCCCCGTCGATGACGGTCTGGTAGCCGTCGACAACGAGCCGATATCCCTCCGGTCCCCATCTCTCCGCGATCTCGGGACTGATCCGCAGCCAGATGCCGCTGCCACTGCGGCCTGCCGGGAACGGGAGTCCGGTGGCGGCGCCAACGGTGGCCCGCAGCCAGCGTGCGACGCCCTCCGTCGCTGGCTCCGCCGCCAGCATCGTTCTCTGGTCGAGTACGTACCGCCCGTCCCGGGGCGGCACCTCCCGCAGCTGCCGGGGGGCGGGTACCAGATCCGTATCGGCCATCACAGCTCCTGTTCGCTACGGGTGCGCTACCGCGCGGGGCACGGGCCATGGGCACCCCAGGGCGCGGGCCCCGGGGTTACTCCCCGGCTCGGCGGCGTTGTTCGCGACCGTAGAGCCGGACGTTGATCAGCAGGCCTCCGATGAACCAGCCCAGATGCGCCAGGAACAGCGCGTCCCACCACAGCCCCCTGGGGACCCCCGCCAGCGACAGCCCGACCGCGCCACCGGACAGCAGCAGGATCGCGATCAGGTGCCCCTCGGTCAGCGGGCTGCGCAGCGCCACATGGCGCAGAAAGACCTCCCCGTACCACCAGCGCACCAGCGCGGCCAGCCCGCACAACGCCGCCGCCGCGCCCACCGCGGCCAGGACGGCCGCGCCCAGCGGCCAGGGCTCGCCGTCCGCGGCGGCCGCGGTGAGGAAGCCGGTGGCGGCGAACGGCACCGTGGGCAGCAGGGCGACCGCGGCCAGCAGCGCGTGCCGCTCCCGCCCCGGATCGGTGACCAGCTCCGCCCGGGAGGCGGCGCGGGCGGCCTGGACGCGGTTGCCGGGCCCCGCCCCCGTACGCCGGGCCGCGAGCACCCACAGGCCGCCGAGAGCCAGCACCAGGGCACCGAGCAGCCCGGCCGCCAGCCGCCAGTCGATGGCGAGCAGCGTCTGGAGGACCGCGAAGGTCACCAGCCCGGGCAGCCAGCGCAGCCGCCGCCACCAGGGCAGCCGGGCACCGGCGGTATCGGTGATGTCCGCGCCGAGCTCCTTGGCGTTGGCCAGCGCCTGATCCCGCTCCTCGGTGCGGCCCCTGGGCCGCAGCGTCAGCGACCGGGCCAGCGCCAGATGTGTATCCGCCTCATGCGGTGCGAGGGCCACCGCACGGCGGGCCGCTGTGACGCTCTCGGCGATCCGGTCCAGCTCCCGGTAGGCGTCCGCGAGCAGCACCCGGGGCCGCCAGTCGTCCGGGGCGACGGCCGTGGCCTGCTGGGCGATGGACACGGCGCGGTGCTCATCCCCCAGCGCCAGCAGCACCTGCCCGGCCAGGCAGAGCACATCCACCGGCTCGCCCTCCCGCCGCAGCAGCGCCCAGTCCACCGCCTCCCGGCTCTGCGCCGACTTTCCCTGCAACGCGAAGACATAGGCCCGCAGCAGATAGCCGAGGCTTCCGGCGTCCATCACCCATGCGTCATCGAGCAGCGCGTGCGCCTCGGCGAACCGTCCCGTCTCACAGAGCTCCTGCGTTCTGCGGATCCGGTCCTCGTCGTACATCGCACCCCCTGTAGCCCCAGCGGCCCCTTGTAGCCCCAGCAGCCCGTCCCGGCAAGCGAACGACCCCCGGAGGGCGCGGTGAGCGCACCTCGGGGGCCGTCGAAAGCCCTGCGGGACAGCGTATCGGCGGCCGTCGCGGAGGCTACTTCTTGCCGCCGTCCTTGCCGTCCTTACCGCCCTTGTCCCCGCCGGAACCCATGGACTCGTAAATCTCCTTGCACATGGGGCAGACCGGATACTTCTTGGGGTCGCGCCCCGGGACCCAGACCTTGCCGCAGAGTGCGACGACGGGGGTGCCGTCCATCGCGCTCGCCATGATCTTGTCCTTCTGGACATAGTGGGCGTAGCGCTCATGGTCGCCATCGCCGTGTGACACCTGCGGGGTCGGCTCGACCAGGGTGCCGGTACCCGCCCCGCGCTCGGGCTCAAGAGTGCTCATACGACCCAAGGGTACCCATGCCCGTTCGTGATGTCCGAGACCGCGCTGGGCTCAGTCTGCCCGGAGTTTTGGTCAGTTGAGCGAGGGGTCGTCCGGATATGTCGCCACCATGGCCAGCTCACTGCGCTGACGGCGCAGTACGGACCGCCACAGCCGCTCAGGGTCCGGTGAGGAAACATCGCCGGGCTCCGATTCCACGACATACCAGGCACCCTCCGACAACTCGTCCTCCAGCTGTCCCGGACCCCAGCCCGCGTAGCCCGCGAAGATCCGCAGGGAGCCCAGCTCGGCGGCGAGCACTTCGGGCGGCGCCTCCAGATCCACCAGGCCGATCGCGCCGTGGACCCGGCGCCAGCCGAGTGGGCCCTCGGAGCCGGGGATGACCGCGACACCGAGCGCCGCGTCCAGGGAGACCGGCCCGCCCTGGAAGATCACGCCCGGGTCCCCGGCCAGCTCGGCCCAGGGCTCCAGGATGTCGCCGACGTCGACCGGCGTCGGCCGGTTGAGGACCACGCCGAGCGAGCCCTCCTCGTCATGGTCGAGGAGCAGCACCACCGCGCGGTCGAAGTTCGGATCCGCCAGCGCCGGAGTCGCGACGAGCAGCCGTCCGGCGAGCGAGGACACCTCGGTCATGCCCCAATGATCCCGCACCTTTCGTGCTCGCGGGGAGTCAATCCGCATACCCGTTTCGTCACATCCCGCCGTCGTGGATACGCGGAGAGTGCTGCTACTGACGCGGGCCTACGGAACCACCACGCGCGGCCATTACCATTCCATTTGTTCCCTGGCCGTATGTAGAGATCGCGAGTTCCATGACCGGCACCGAAGATGTACTGCTCGTCCACGGCGGCACCCCGCTCGAGGGCGAGATCCGGGTCCGCGGCGCGAAGAACCTCGTGCCCAAGGCCATGGTCGCGGCGCTGCTCGGCAGCGAACCCAGCCGACTGCGCAACGTTCCCGACATCCGGGATGTGCGGGTGGTCCGCGGTCTGCTGCAACTGCACGGCGTCACCGTGCGGGGCGGTGAGGAGCCCGCTGAGCTGGTGCTCGACCCGTCGCATGTGGAGAGCGCGAATGTCGCGGACATTGACGCGCACGCGGGCTCGTCCCGGATTCCGATTCTCTTCTGCGGCCCGCTGCTGCACCGTCTCGGGCACGCCTTTATCCCGGGTCTGGGCGGCTGTGACATCGGCGGCCGTCCGGTCGATTTCCACTTCGATGTGCTGCGGAAATTCGGCGCGACGATCGAGAAGCGGGCGGACGGTCAGTATCTGGAGGCTCCGCAGCGGCTGCGCGGCTGCAAGATCCGGCTGCCGTATCCCTCGGTTGGATCAACCGAGCAGGTGCTGTTGACCGCTGTTCTGGCGGAAGGTGTGACGGAGCTCTCCAACGCGGCCGTGGAGCCGGAGATCGAGGACCTCATCTGCGTACTGCAGAAGATGGGCGCGATCATCTCCATGGACACCGACCGGACCATCCGGGTCACGGGTGTTGACAAGCTCGGCGGCTACAACCACCGTGCGCTGCCGGACCGGCTGGAGGCGGCCTCCTGGGCGAGCGCCGCGCTGGCGACCGGCGGCAGCGTCTATGTACGCGGCGCCAGCCAGCGGGAGATGATGACCTTCCTCAACACGTACCGGAAGGTCGGCGGTTCCTTCGAGGTCGACGACCACGGCATCCGCTTCTGGCATCCGGGCGGGCCACTCAAGGCGATCGCGCTGGAGACCGATGTCCACCCCGGCTTCCAGACCGACTGGCAGCAGCCGCTGGTGGTCGCCCTCACCCAGGCCTCAGGCCTGTCCATCGTCCATGAGACGGTCTACGAGTCCCGGCTCGGCTTCACCGAGGCACTGAACCAGATGGGCGCCCACATACAGGTCTACCGCGAGTGCCTGGGCGGCACGCCCTGCCGCTTTGGCCAGCGCAACTTCCTGCACTCCGCGGTGGTTTCCGGACCGACCAAGCTACAGGGCTCCGATCTGGTCATCCCGGACCTCCGGGGCGGATTCTCGTATCTGATCGCCGCGTTGGCGGCCCAGGGTACGTCCCGGGTGCACGGCATCGACCTCATCAACCGGGGCTACGAGAACTTCATGAAAAAGCTCCCCGCCCTGGGCGCCAAGGTCGAGCTTCCCTGAAACAACCGGGGGCCCTGCCTGGGCCCCCGGTTGTCCCGGCTCCGGCTCGGGCCACTCCTCAAGGCTCGGTACTCAGGGCTCGGTGCTCAGGGCTCGGTACGGTCGGCGACCAGCACGGGGTTGTCATGCGGGGTGATCGTGCAGCGTGCTCCCGGGACCAGTCCGGTCGCCTCCCAGCTGGGCAGATCGGCCTTGAAACGGGTGCCGGCGTCGGTGGTGAGATGCAACCGGGTCACGGGGCCGAGGAAGGTCGCCACCCGGACCGTCACGGGTGTGCTGTCGGTCGTACGGTCCGTCGTCGTCTCGCCCTGGTGGACCGCGAGGCCCTCCGGGCGCACCAGCACATCGACCTCGGTGCCCTCGGCCGGCACCACGCCCTCGGTCTCCGTGTGCACCGGCAACCGCCGGCCCAGCACCTCGACGGTGCCGCCGTCCCGTACGGTCCCCGGCAGCCGGTTCATCGTGCCGACGAACTCGGCGACAAAGGGCGTAGCCGGGCGCTCGTACAGCTCGGCGGGCGCGGCGCACTGTTCGAGGCGGCCGTCCTTCATCACCGCGACGCGGTCGGCCATGGACAGCGCCTCCTCCTGGTCATGGGTGACAAAGACGGTGGTGATGCCCAGCTCCAGCTGGAGACGGCGGATCTCCTCGCGCAGCGTCAGCCGTACCTTGGCGTCCAGCGCGGACAGCGGCTCATCGAGCAGCAGCACCTTGGGCTGGGTGGCGAGCGCGCGGGCGAGCGCCACCCGCTGCTGCTGACCGCCGGAGAGCTGGTGCGGATAGCCGCCCTCGCGCCCGGGCAGCCCGACCAGCTCCAGCAGCTCAGCCGCGCGCCTGGCCCGCTCCGCACCGCCCACCCCGCGCACCCGCAGCCCGTAGGCGACATTCTCGGCGGCCGTCATATTGGGAAAGAGGCTGTAGGACTGGAAGACCATGCCGATGTCCCGTCGGCTGGCGGGGACACCGGTGACATCCCGGCCGTCCATCAGCAGCTCACCGGAGTCGGCGGTCTCAAAGCCCGCGATGATGCGCAGGGCGGTGGTCTTGCCGCAGCCGGAGGGGCCGAGCAGGGCGACCAGCTCACCGGGGGCGATCTCCAGATCCAGGCCGTCCAGTGCGGTGGTGGAGCCGAACTCCCGGCGCAGGCGCTTAAGTTGTACGGGGACGCTCATGACGTGGAGTTCCTCTGGTTCTTACCGCTCTGGTTATTACGGCTCTGGTTCTTCTGGCTCTGGTTCTTCTGACTCTCGTAACGAGGGCTGGTCCGGCCACCCGCCAGGGTGGTGAGCACCAGCAGCAGGGCCCAGCTGATCAGCAGGCTCAGCATCGCTGCGGCCACCGACAGCTGGGGCTGGCTGTCCTGGACTTCGACCATCCAGACGGCGAACGGCCGGAAGCTGAGCACGGAGGCGACGGTGAACTCGCCGAGCACCATGGCCAGGCTGAGCACCGCGCCGCCCACCACCGCGGGGCGCAGATTGGGCACGACGACCTGCCGCAGTGTCTGCGTCCGGGAAGCGCCGAGGCTGCGGGACGCCTCGACCAGGGTGCGCAGATCGATGGCGCGCAGTCCGGCGTCCAGCGAGCGGTAGAGGAACGGCAGCGACATCACCGTATAGACCAGCACCAGGATCAGCGGGAAGTCGCGGTTCTGCAGCACCTGGAAGGTCTGGTAGAAGGGCGTGTCCGCCAGGTCCTGATCCCAGCTGAGCACCGTGCTCACCCCCGCGACCAGCGCGATCGGCGGGACCACCAGCGGCATCATGGACAGCAGCTCTACGGTCCGGCGCAGCCGTGGCAGATGGAGCGCGACGGCGACCATGGTCGGCACCATCAGCAGCAGTCCCAGCGCGACGGTGGCCAGGCCGAGCCCGATGGAGAGCGTCAGGCTCGTGGTGAGCCCTTCGGAGGCCATGCCCTCGGTGTACGCGTCAAAGACGACCCCCTCGACGGGGTCGTCGACGGTGAACCAGAAGGAGGCGCCGATGGGGACGAGAAAGTAGAGCGCGGCGAGTCCCTGCACCGCGTGGCGTGAGTTCAGCCGAGCCATCGGGCACTCCGTCGCTGGAGGGGAATCTGAACGGACATCACCAGCAGTGCGATCACCACCATATTGAGGCTCATGGCGAGCGCCAGATTCTCCTGGCCGACCAGGACATTGCCGTTCAGCGCATTGGATATCTGAATGGTGATCAGCGGCACCGAACTGCCGGTCATCACGGCGGCGGTGGCATGCGAGGCAAAGGAGGTGCCGAACATCAGCACCGCGCCGCCGAGCAGCGACGGCATCAGCACCGGGATGCCGATATGCCGCCAGAACTGGCCGCGGGTGGCGCCACAGGATGCGGCGGCCTCCTGCCACTGGGTGCGCACACCGTCCAGCGCGGGCAGCACGGCCACCACCATGAGCGGAATCATGAAGTAGAGGTAGGCCAGCACCAGTCCGGTGAAGGAGTAGAGGCTGAAGCCGGTGCGCTGGAGGTCGAACATCCGGGTGACCACACCGGTGGTGCCCAGCGTCGCGATAAAGGCGAAGGCGAGCGGCGCACCGCTGAAGTTGGCGAGCACTCCACAGGCGGCGACCACGGCCTTACGCAGCGCCGGGCGCCGGGAGGCGACCACGGCCTGCCCGGTGAGGGTGCCCAGCACGGTCGCCAGCAGGGCGCTGAACAGCGAGAGCCGGACGCTTCCGGTCAGTCCGGTGGCGTAGGCGCCGGAGAGGGAGTCGGTGACGTTGTCCAGTCCGTAGCGGCTGGCGCCGGTGGCCGGATCGGTCACCGTGAAGGCGCCCATGGCCATGGTCCCGGCGGGGATGCCGAAGCAGACGGCCAGGAAGAGGAAGAAGGGCAGGACGGCGGGCCAGCGGGGCCGCCGCCGGTTACGGCGGGGCGTCCGCTGGCCGCTGGTACGGGTGGTGCTCATCAGCTGACGGCCTTGCCCCAGCCCTTGCCGATGACCTCCTTGGCGGCCGCCTCCTGCTCCTGGGTGGGGAACGTGGGCTCGCCCTCGACCTCGGGGATCTTCGCGGCGGCCGCCTTGTCGGCCGTACCGTCCTGGACCATGTCGTCGAGCAGGGCGGGACGGGAGTAGCCCTTCAGCCAGATGTTCTGGCCTTCGGTGCTGTAGATGAACTCCAGCCAGAGCCGGGCGGCGGCCGGGTGCGGCGCGTACTTGTTGACGCCCTGGTTGTAGTACTGCGCGTAGACGCCGTCGGACGGCACGGTGACCTGCCAGTCGACGCCCTTCAGCTGCTCGCTGTAGCCGAGGTTGAGATAGTCCCAGTCGATGGAGATCGGGGTCTCGCCCTTCTGGATGGTCGCCTTGGAGGACTCGACGGGCAGGTAGTTGCCCCTCTGCTTGAGCTCCTTGAAGAAGTCCAGACCGGGCTGGACATCGTCGAAGGAACCACCGTTCGCGAGCGCGGTGGCGAAGACCGTGGAGAAGGCGGAGCCGGACTCCGTCGGATTGCCGTTGAGCGCGACCTTGTTCCTGTACTCGGGCTTCAGAAGATCCTTGAAGGTCTCCGGGCACTTCTTGATGACCTTGGCATCACACCCGATGGAGATATAGCCGCCGTAGTTGTTCATATAGGAACCGTCGGGCTGCTTCTGCGAGTCGGGGATGCTTTCCCACTCGGCGACCTTGTACGGGGCGAGCAGGCCCTTCTTCTTGGCTTCCTGCATATAAGCGGTGCCGAGGTCGAGGGCGTCAACGGCACGGTCCTGGCCCTTGCGCTTGGCGGCGGCGTTCAGAGCACCCTGGCTGCTGCCGCTGGGGTCCTCGTTGTTGACCTTGATGCCGTACTTCTTCTCGAAGGCCTCGATCATCTCGCCGTAGTTCGCCCAGTCCGGGGCGAGGGCGTAGACATTGAGCTGCCCCTCCTTCTTGGCCGCCGCGATGAGCTTGTCCATGCCGCCGAAGTCCTTCGCGGAGGCCGCCTTGGCCGCTTCGCTGTCGGTGGCCGACGCGGGGGCCGAGCCACAGCCGGTGGCGGCGCCCGATACGGCCGCCATGATGAGTGCGGTGGCCGCTGCTGTGCGCAGACGGCCCGCGCGGGATACCTTCACGTTCCACTCCTACCTGTATGGACAAGCTGCCAGTCAGTAAGCCAGGGCAAGTTAACAGGCAGATGACCGGCAGGCAAAGCTTTGCTGCCAGCAAATGCCCTGCTCAGAAGCGTTATACAAAGACAGGTTTAGCCTCCTGGAGAGCGGTTAGACGTAACGTCCTCTACCCTGGCGCTTGCGCTAAACTGCGCACAGATGACATCCCGAGGAGCCCTGTGACCCGACGGCATGAGCAGATCGCCGACACCCTCCGTCGCGCCATCGCCGACGGCGCGTATCCGGTGGGCGGCGCGCTGCCCTCGGAGGCCGAACTGGCCGCCGCGCACGCGGTGTCGCGCGGTACGGTCCGGCAGGCCGTCAGCGCCCTGCAGGCCGAAGGGCTGATCGGCTCCCGGCAGGGCGCCCGCCGGGTCGTGCTGTCCACCGCGCCCAGCCAGTCCTTCGCCGAGCTGCGCAGCTTCGCCCAGTGGGCGCGGGCGGGCGGGCACCTTCCCGGCGGTCTGGTGCTGGACTCCGCCCGTGGCACGGCGAGCGGTGAGGAAGCGGCGCTGCTGCAACTGCCGCTGGACGCCCCGGTCCTGCGGGTGCTGCGGATCCGTACGCTGGACGGTGATCCGGTGCTGCTGGAGCGTACGGTCTACGCGGACTGGATCGCCGGAGCCGTTGAACGGCTGCCGGTGGACTGCGAGTCGGTCACCCAGCGGCTGTACGAGGACACCGGGCTGGTCTTCGCCCACGGTGAGCATCACATCGACGCGGTCGCCGCGGGCACGGTGGACGCCCGCCAGCTGACGGTACGGCGCGGCAGCCCGCTGCTGCGGGTGCGGCGCACCACGACGACCGCGGAGGGCCGTCCGGTGGAGACCTCGGACGACCGCTACCGGCCCGGCTCGGTGGTCTTCACCGTACGGAACTCCACGCAGGCCAATCCGCTGACCCGCACCACTCGATAAGCGAGCCCGATTTGCGTACCCGCACCCCCGGCACCCGTACCCTGCCCGCGGCACTGCTCTGCGATATGGACGGCACCCTCGTCGATACCGAGCGTGAGTGGCTGTCCGCCGTCGCCGGACTGCTACGGGCCCATGGCGCCGCCGCCGATGAGCCAGCCGTCACCCCCTTCGCCGGGCTCCCGGTGGGACCGGCCGCCGCCCTGCTGGCGGACCGTATCCCGCTGACCGCCACCGAGGCGGCGTCCCGGCTCGACCGGGAGTTCACCGCCCGGGTCGCCGCCGGGGTCACCGTTCAGCCGGGCGCCCTGCGGCTGCTGGACCAGGCGCGGGCGCTCGGGGTACCGGTCGCCCTGGTCACCGCCTCGGAGCGGGCGGTGGCCGAGCTGGTGCTGCGGGTGCTGGGCCCGCACCGGTTCGCCGTCTCGGTGACGCAGGGCGAGACCCCACGCGGCAAGCCGCACCCCGATCCGTACCTGAGCGCCTGTGCGAGGCTCGCGGTGGACCCCGGGGCCTGTCTGGCCGTGGAGGACACCCCCACCGGCACCACCGCCGCCCTGGCCGCCGGCTGCCACGTCCTGGCCGTCCCCACCGTCCCCGGCATCCCCCCAGGCCCCCGCACCACCCTGGCCCCCTCCCTGAACGGGGTAGACCTGACGACCTACCCCTTCTCGTAAGGGTTGTGGGCACTCTCCCCCAGACTTCGTCTGGGAGGTGCCCCCAGCCCCGCGAGGGGCGTAGGTCCACCCTGCTACGCAACCACCCACCCACACCAGCCACGACGCTCCGGCCCACCCCGGGGCGGAGCTCGCGACGCTTGGTGGGCACAACACCGGCCCACGCAGCCGCACCGGCCCCCGGGCCCCGGGGCGAAGCCCCGGTTTCCGGGAAGGGGCGGGATACGGGGAACCCCACCCACGGCACCCGCAGCCGGGGCAAAGCCCCGCCACGCGGCGGAGCCGCATATCGACCCAGCCGGGAAGGGGCGGTAATTGGGGCAACCCAATTCGTCACCATCCCAGCCACGAATTGAGTAACCCCAACGGCGAGCAACCACCTCCGCGAGAGCGGCGGCGGTTCAGCCGCAAAAAAGAGGGCGGCCACCCTGGCAAAAGGGTGGCCGCCCCCCTTTGGGGTGCGCTGAGGGGCTTACTTGCCCTTCGCGGCTTCCTTGAGCTTCGAGCCCGCCGAAACCTTGACGCTGTACCCGGCCGGGATCTGGATCGGGTCACCGGTCTGCGGGTTACGCGCGGTGCGAGCAGCCCGATGGGTGCGCTCAAAAGTCAGGAAACCGGGGATGGTGACCTTCTCGTCGCCCTTCGCGACGACCTCGCCAGTCACCTCGGCGAGGGCGGCCAGAACGGCGTCGGCGTCCTTGCGCGTCACCTCGGCGCGGTCGGCCAGAGCGGCCACCAGCTCACTGCGGTTCATAGTCTGTTACTCCCGTGTTCTTCTTGCCGATGAGGCGTGAGATCGAAGCCGATGCTGCCAGGGCCCTCGGACAGTCCCCGGACCCGGGTCTGGTCTCAGACCCTCGCGCCCGGAACGCATCCTGCCTCCACCAGTGGCGGGAAAGCCAATCCGGCGCCCTGCAGAGTCACACGAAAAGCGCCAGCGTCTCGCCAAGGTGACGTTCCGTAGGCTCTGCCCGATACGTCTCACGCCACCCTAAGGGCGCAATCCGGGCGCCGCACACCGCGACGCGCCGGTCATCACGCAGTCGTGGCGGTACTCACACTGTCGACCGCCCCGACGCCCGCCCCGGAGGAAGCGGACTGTGCCGCGTCGCGCACGGCGTCGGCGACCGCTCCCGAGACTCTTTCGTTGAAAACGCTCGGGACGATGTAGTTCGCGTTCAGCTCGTCCTCGTGTACGACATCCGCCAGCGCGCGGGCGGCGGCCAGCATCATCTCGTCATTGACCGTACGCGACTGAGCGTCCAGCAGACCACGGAACACCCCCGGGAAGACCAGCACATTATTGATCTGGTTCGGGAAGTCCGAACGGCCGGTGGCCACCACCGCCGCGGTCTGCCGGGCCACCGCCGGGTCGACCTCCGGGTCCGGATTAGCAAGCGCGAACACAATGGCACCCTGTGCCATCGCCGCGACATCCTCGGCCCTGAGCACATTCGGGGCCGAGACGCCGATGAAGACATCCGCACCGGCAACGGCCTCCCTGAGGGTGCCGGTGACGCCTTCGGGGTTGGTGTTGTCGGCGATCCAGTGCAGCGCCGAGCCGCCGTCCGCGCCCTTGAGGTCCGCACGGTCCGCGTGCACGACACCGTGGATGTCGGCGACGACAGCGTGCTTGACACCGGCGGCCATCAGCAGCTTGAGAATGGCGGTACCGGCTGCGCCCGCGCCGGACATCACGACCCGTACACCGCCGATGTCCTTGCCGACGACCCGCAGCGCGTTGTACAGCGCCGCGAGCACCACGATCGCGGTGCCGTGCTGGTCATCGTGGAAGACCGGGATATCCAGGGCCTCCCGCAGCCGCGCTTCGATCTCGAAGCAGCGGGGCGCGGAGATGTCCTCCAGGTTGATGCCCGCGAAGCCCGGGGCGATCGCCTTGACGACCTCCACAATGGCGTCCGAGTCCTGCGTGTCCAGACAGATCGGCCAGGCGTCGATCCCGGCGAAGCGCTTGAAGAGGGCCGCCTTGCCCTCCATCACGGGCAGTGCGGCCTGCGGGCCGATGTTGCCCAGGCCCAGCACGGCCGAGCCGTCCGTGACGACCGCCACGCTGTTGCGCTTGATGGTCAGCCGCCGGGCGTCCTCGGGGTTCTCCGCGATCTGGGTGCAGACCCGGGCGACACCGGGCGTGTAGACCATGGAGAGATCATCACGGTTGCGAATGGGGTGCTTGGATGCCATCTCGATCTTGCCGCCGAGGTGCATCAGGAACGTACGGTCGGAGACCTTGCCCAGCGCGACACCCTCGATGCCGCCGAGTTTCCGCACGATTTCGTCGGCATGGTCGGTGGAGGTCGCCGCGATGGTGACGTCGATGCGAAGCCGCTCATGGCCGGAGGCGGTGACATCGAGGCCGGTGACATGGCCTCCGGAGGACTCCACGACCTGGGTGATCTGGCTGACCGAGCTTCCTCCGGCTGGGACCTCCAGCCGGACGGTCATCGAGTACGAGACGCTGGGCGCCATTGCCATGGCCGACTTCCTCTGCTTTCCCTGGATCGCATGTTCGCGTTGTGCTTCCGAATAGTCCCACCTACCGGCGAGTACGGGGTAACCACCCCAGGGTTTTGGAAATAAAGTTTCCACGATGCGATAGCACGTCAGCCTGGCGGCCTCATCCACCCCTTAGCGGGAAAACCGCCACCAACCAGCTGAATCCTCACTGAATCCGGCAAGGCCCGCCTTAGGCTCTGGCGCGCACAGCCTCAGTACTCAGGGAGCAGCAGCATGGCTCATGGCACGGTCAAGTGGTTCAACGCCGAGAAGGGCTATGGCTTCATCGCCCAGGAGGGCGGCGGGCCGGATGTTTTCGTCCACTACAGCTCGATCACCGGTGACGGATATCGCAGCCTGCAGGACGCCCAGCGAGTGGAATTCGAGATCGCAACGGGCCGTAAAGGGCCCCAGGCGGAGCAGGTCCGCGTCGTCGGCTGACACGGCGTCGGCACAACGGTCGACACGACGGCTGAGACGGCTACGGAAAGGAAGGGCGGCACCGACCCGCCAGCTCGCCTCGCGGCAAGTGGTCGCTCGTAGCGACAATGGTTGGGCCCGGGGGCATGGATCGGGCCGGTGCCACACACAGGCTAACAAACCAGCACCACACGTGATTCCTGCTGCGGAAGTTACTCCCTGAGCAGATCAGGCACTCCCTCCTGGTCGGGCAGATCCCGCTCCCCGGCCAGGATCGTCAGCTGCTGGGTGGCCCGGGTCAGCGCCACGTAGAGCACCCGCAGCCCCGCCGGAGACTCATCCGCGATCTCCGCCGGGGACAGCACGATGGTCGCGTCATACTCCAGGCCCTTCGCCTCCAGACTGCCCAGCGGCACCACGCGCTCTCCCAGCCCCGCGAGCCACCGTGCGGCCTGCTGGCGCCGCCCCATCGCGACAACCACGCCGACCGTGCCCTCCACCTCATCGAGCAGCCGCACCGCCTCCTCCCGTACGGAGGAGCCCAGGTCTTCCCCGGCCACCGCGAACCGTGGCACCAGACCCGTGGACCGCACCGCCCTGGGCGGCTCGGATCCGGGCATGGCCAGTGCCAGTACCCGGCTCGCCAGCTCGGCGACCTCCGCCGGATTCCGGTAGTTCACGGTCAGCTCGAAGCGCCGCCGCGGCCGGGTACCCAGCGCCTCATCCCGCGCCCCGGCGGCCTCCTCCGGATCGGACCAGGAGCTCTGCGCCGGATCGCCGACCACCGTCCAGGTCGCCTGCCGCCCCCGTCGGCCGACCATCCGCCACTGCATGGGGGTCAGATCCTGCGCCTCGTCCACGATGATGTGCGCGTAGTCCTTACGCTCCTGCTCCAGCCGCTCGCCCCGCTCCCGGCGGTGCGGGTTCCGGTCGGCGAAGGTCGTCAGCTCCTCCAGCCCGGTGAACTGGTCCAGCGGGTCCACATCACGCTTCCTGGGCCGCGCGGGCGCCCCGAGCAGCACCGCCAGCTCATCGAGCAGCGCCACATCATGCACGGACAGCGGCCCGTGCCCCTCCGCGTCCAGCCGGGACAGCGACCGCGACAGCCGCCGCACCTCCCGGGGCTGCAGCACCCGCCGCGTCCAGCGCCCCAGCCGCTTCTCATCCGCCATCGCGGCCAGCACCCGGCGCGGCGTCAGCTCGGGCCACCAGGCGTCCAGAAACTCGATGAAGTCGTCCTCGGTGGAGATGTCCTCATCGAACCCCTCCCGCGCCTCCGCCGCCAGCTCCGGATCCGTATAGCGCTTCCCCGCCCCGGACTTCTCCCAGAGCGCGTCCAGCAGCAGCTTCCGCGCCCGCGGCTTCAGCAGATTCACCGGCGCGGTCCCGCCCAGCACATGCTGCCGGATCCGCGCGAGCTCACCCTCGTCCAGCTCGACCCGCGTACCGAACGCCACCACCCGCAGCCGCAGCGGCGTGGCGCGCTGCGCCACGGCCAGCTCCAGCGTGCCGCGGGCCGCCTTGCGCAGCACCTTGGCCATGCGGGCGGAGCCCTTGACACGGGCCACCGGCTGGGGGTCATACGTATCGGCCTCTGCCCCCTCCACCAGGGAACCCAGGGCGCGGATGGCGACCTGGCCCTCTTCGCCGAGGGAGGGCAGCACGCCCTCGGTGTAGGAGACCAGCAGCGGAGTGGGGCTGACGATCAGGATGCCGCCCGCGTAGCGGCGCCGGTCCTGGTAGAGGAGGTACGCGGCGCGGTGCAGAGCGACGGCTGTCTTGCCGGTTCCCGGGCCGCCCTCGACCTCGGTCACCGACGCGGCGGGGGCGCGGATCACCAGGTCCTGCTCGGCCTGGATGGAGGAGACGATGTCCCGCATCGTGTGGGAACGGGCCCGGCCCAGCGCGGCCATCAGCGCACCGTCGCCGACTACCGGCAGCTCCGCGCCGTCCAGGGTCGCCGTCAGCTCCGGGCGCAGCAGATCGTCCTCGACACCCAGCACCTTGCGGCCCCTGGAGCGGATCACCCGGCGCCGGACCACCCGGCCGGGGGCCACCGGGGTGGCCCGGTAGAAGGGCGCGGCCGCGGGGGCTCGCCAGTCGATGACCAACGGCGTGTACTCCGCGTCCAGCACGCCCAGGCGCCCGATGTGCAGGGTCTCGGCGATCTCGGCGGTGTTGTCCGCCGCCACCGCGTCATCGGCGGGCTCCACCGACGTATACGCGCCGTCCGGGCCGCGCTTTCCGTCCTTGCCGGGCAGCAGATCGACCCGGCCGAACAGGAAGTCCTCGAACTCATTGTTGAGCCGCTGCAGATGCATCCCGGCCTGGAAAACCTGCGCGTCCCGCTCGGCGAGCGCGCCCGGCGTGCCCACCTGGGCACGCTTGGCGGCGTCGTCCATCAGGAACTCCGCCTCGTGGATCTTCTCCTCCAGACGGCGGTACACCGCGTCCAGATGCGTCTGCTCGCCGTGGATTTCCCGGTCCCGCACGCCTGTGTCCTGCGCCTTCAACGCCAGGGCCCCCTTCTGCTGTACTCAGGGCAGCCGTTAACCGTACGCGACGGGAGGCGGAAATGGCACGCACGAGGTACGATCTCCGCTGCGGGGCGGGTGGCGTTCCCCTAACCCGGCCCCTTCCCGAAACTGGGGGCTGTCGCCCCTCAGACCCCCACGGTGTTGTGTGCCCACAACGCTGCGCGAGGGGGTGGGTAGGGGTGGGTTGTTCCGGACGCTTGCCCGTGATTTGTGGTCCGACACTTACCTCACCGGCCAACTCAACGTAACGGCGCGTCGGGCCGTAAATCATGGGTCCGGAACGGCCCACCCCGGACCGCCCCCGACCCACCCACCGGCAGAGGGCGGGGTAAGGCAACGCACCCAAGCTAGGAGAGCCAGCCGTTCATCGCCGCGCGGACGCCCGCCTGGAAGCGGCTCGTGGCGCCCAGGCGGTCCATCAGCGTGGCGACGATCCGGCTGACGGAGCGCGGGGAGATGCAGAGGTGATGGGCGATCACCTCGTTTTTCTTTCCGGCGGCCAGCAGGAGCAGCACATCGCGTTCCAGCTGGGTGGGTTCCGGTCCGTTCGTCTGTTCCTCGGCGGTGAAGTCGAGGCCGCGCTCCCAGTGGTGGTCGAAGAGCCGTTGCAGAAAGCTCAGCACCGCCGGGTCACGGACGAGGACCACGCCGACGGCGGTGTCCGCGGGGTCGACCGGAAGTACGCCGCAGTCATTGTCGTAGATCAGCATCTGGGAGGGGATTACTCCCGTGCTCCGGACCTGTGCCCCGGCGGAGCTGATGGTCGCGGCGTACTGGGCGGTGGGCCGGTGCTTGCGTGCGCTGTGCTGGAGCAGCGTCCGTATGCGTACGCCGCGGGCCAGGGTTTCCAGGTCGAGCGGGATGGCGGCGCGGATGCCCTCCTCGCTCAGGCTGCTGCCGGGAATCAGGGCGTCCGCTGAGGAGGTGCAGTTGCGTGCCAGATCATCGATAACCGACCGGATGTTGTCGATGCCTTCGATGATCTCAATGCTGCCCTTGGCCGAGCGCATGCTCCTGGCTTCGAGGTACTCGCCGGTCAGCGCGTGCAGCCGCGCGCGGGTTGCCGCGATGGCCGACTGCCGTTCCAGGACGTCTTTCTGGGCGGCGGCAAGCAGCGTGTCGGCAGCGGTCTCCGGGCTGACCGCCGCCCAGCCGCCGCTGGGGCAGGGCTGCAGGAGGCCCAGTCCGGCGAGCCGGGACTCGGCGGCGGCGACTCCTTCGGGGGTGAGCCCCGCGCGGTTGGCGATCTGCTCCACCGATTCTGTGGTGTGCATCACGCGAAGGCGGTACACGCGCGCTGATACCGCATCTATTTCGCCAGATTCATGCACAGTCAACAACCTCGACGAGATCCCAACTCGGGTGGGCGACAATCTGCCAGGCGACATGCTGCCAGGGCAAACCTCTTGGCGAATCGAGCAAAAGTCGTGAACATCGATTCCGGATTGCAGACAGCACTCGATCTGTGACCAAGGAAGAAGAGGGAGGATTCTTGTGAAGAGGTTCACTCGTACTTTCGCCGCGTCTCTGATCCTTGCGCTGGCTCTCGGTGGTGCTCAGCTTAGTGCAGCTGGCGCCGCCGCCGCGTCGGAACCGAGTACGGGGTCCGAGGTGAGTTCCGAGGGAAATTACTGGGGCTGAAGTCTTTCCGACCGGGGGAGTGCTGAGTAATTCCCGAGAGGACCGGAGAGGCCTATGACCACGCTCGTAATCAACGGGGGATCGAGCAACGACTACGCGGATATGCTGCCGGAACTCGCCGCTGGCATGGTGGTGTTCACGCAGAATCCGCTTCCCGCCCCCGAGCGCTATGCGCACTACGAGCATGTGGCTGACTGTGAAAGCGCTCCCTATACGGAGCTGGCGGCCCTGCGGATGGCGTCGGACCCCACGAACCCGATCTCGTTCGAACACGTTCTGACGGACAACGAGTACGGCCTCGAACGGGCTGGACGTATCCGGGACCGGCTCGACATCCCGGGGCAGAGCGAGGCCAGCGCGCGGGTGTTCCGCGACAAGGCCCTGATGAAGGATGTCGCCGCGCACGGGGTGTCCGTCCCGGCGTTCGCGCGGCTGGATACGTTCCCGGATCTGCTGGAGTTCATCGCCGAGCGTGACTACCCCGTGGTGGTCAAGCCGGTCTGCCAGGGCGGCGCCCGGGATATCGCGGTGCTGCGCTGCGAGGAGGATCTCACCGAGTTCAGCACCTGCCGCTGGCGGGACGATCTGATGGTGGAGGAATTCGTCCCGGGGGAGGTCTACCACCTGGAAGCCGTCATCGCGCCGGACTTCCGGTTCATCGCCACCGGCCGCTACTACACCAGCTGTCTGGAGGTGTTCTCCGGCGCCAACAGCGGCTCGGTGCTGCTGCACCCCCGTGAACCGATGGCGGCGCGGCTCGCGGACTTCTTCGACACGCTGCTGAAGGTGCTTCCGGCGCCCGACGTCGGGGCGTATCACCTGGAGGTCTTCCACACCCTTGATGATCGCTTGCTGCTCTGCGAGGTCGCCTCGCGGGTCGGTGGAGCGCGGATTCCGCAGCTCATCCGGCACACCTATGGCATCGATCTGAAGGAGACCTGGTTCCGGCTGGCCACCGGGCTGCCGCTGCGTGCCGAACCGGTCGAGGCACCGGTGGTCGTGCATGGCGAGATCTCGATGACCCCGCGCGCCGGGCGGGTGGTCGCCGTACCCGGCCCGCCGCCCTTCGACTGGGTCGCCGAGCACGTACGCACGCTGACGCCGGGCGACCACAGCTCGGGTCCTGTGCACAGTGCCTCCAACGTCTGCTGGACCATTGTCTCCGGCACCGACTCCAGCCAGCTCATGGACCGGCTGCATGAGTGTGAAGGCTGGCTTGATGTGCACCTCGAACATGGTGCTCCGGAGCTGACCCCATGAAACCCTGCCTGTCGACGGCTGTACTGCTCAGCCCCCTCCCCCGGGCCGTCCGGGCAGCGCGCCAGGTCGGGGCCCACACTGTTGTGGTGGGTCCCGACCTGGCAGCGCGGGAGCTTCGGTCCGCCCTCGCGGAGGCGGACGAGGCGATCGAGGTGGACTGGCGCAGACGCAGCCAGCTGCTCACCGCCATGGGCCGCTTCGTGGGCGCCGCCCAGACCGCGGTCTTCGGCTTCGGGGAGGCCAGCGCCCTGGCCGCGTCCTGGGCCAACTGCGCGCTACGGCTGCCGGGCAACCCGCCCCCGGCCGTGGCGGCCCTCACCGATCCGGTGACCCTGCGCGGCCGGGTCAACCATCTCACCGAGGCGCCGGTGCGGTTTGAGCTCTGTGACCGGGCCGCCCTCGCCAAGGCGGCCTGCCAGGTCGGTTTCCCCTGTGTGGTGAAGCCGCGCGCGGGTGGCTGCCGCCGCAGGGACCGGATCGCGGTGGGCGGTGTGCATACCCTGCACAGCGCCCTGGACGCCGAGGCGCTGGCCGAGCGGCTGCCGCCGCAGGCCGAGCTGCTGGTGGAGGAGTACCTTTCCGGACCCCGGTACAGCGTCGAGGCGCACTCCTACTTCGGCGCCCACACCATCATGGGCGTCACCCCCAGGGACCCGGATGGGCACGGCGGCCTGGATGAGCACACCGCGCCCCAGGTCCACCGGCTCGTCACCGACACCCTGGACGCCGCCGACTACTGGACCGGCCCCTCCCAGACCACGGTGATCGTCACCGCCCGGGGCCCGCGCCTGGTCTCCTCCCGGCCCTGCCCCGGCCGGGACAGCGGCAGCGGCCTGTACGAGCTCACCATCGCCGCCGTACTTGACCTTCCGCAGCCGGCTCACCACGCCAGAGCGGGCTAGGTGAGAGCAAGGTTTCTTACGCGTCACCTGCCGCCACAGTGCGGAAACGCGCCATACCTACCTTCGGGTACTGACACCGACAGGCCAGGGAGGCGCAAATGACAGCCCCAACGAGTACGCGTAAAGGGGGCCGCTGGATCGAGCGGTGGGACCCGGAGGATGAAGCCTTCTGGGAGCGCGAAGGCAAGCAGGTCGCCAAGCGCAATCTGATCTTCTCGATCATCTCTGAGCACGTCGGATTCTCGGTCTGGAGCATGTTCTCGGTGCTGGCGCTCTTTATGGGCCCGGAGTACGGAGTGGATCCGGCCGGAAAGTTCTTCCTGGTGGCCGTGGCTTCCGCCGTCGGTGCCAGCCTCCGTATCCCCTACGGATTCGCGGTGGCCCGGTTCGGCGGGCGGAACTGGACGATCATCAGCGCCACCCTGCTGCTCATACCCACCACCGCCCTGATGTTCGTGATGCAGCCCGGTACGTCGTACACGACGTTCATGGTCGTGGCGGCGCTCACCGGCTTTGGCGGCGGCAACTTCGCCTCCTCGATGAACAACATCAACAGCTTCTTCCCACAGCGTCTGAAGGGCTGGGCGCTGGGCCTGAACGCGGGCGGCGGCAACATCGGCGTGCCCGTGGTGCAGTGGGTCGCCCTGCTGGTCATCTTCCTGATCGGCGCCCAGTATCCCCGGGTGGTCGTGGGCATCTACATCCCGCTGATCGTCGTCGCCGTGCTCTTCAGCGCGAAGTACATGAACAACCTGGGCCCGGTGCGCAATGACGCCGGGGCCGCCCGGGAGGCCGCGAAGGACGGCCACACCTGGATCATGTCCTTCCTCTACATCGGTACCTTCGGCTCCTTCATCGGCTACAGCTTCGCCTTCGGCCTGGTGCTGTCCATCCAGTTCGGCCGCACTCCCCTGGAAGCCGCCTCAATCACGTTCATCGGCCCGCTGCTCGGCTCGCTGATCCGGCCGGTCGGGGGCAGGCTGGCCGACCGCTACGGCGGCGGCCGGATCACCCTGTGGAACTTCCTGCTGATGACCGTCGCGTCCGGCATGGTGGTCGTGGCCTCGGTGCAGGAGTCCCTGCCCCTGTTCATCGCCAGCTTTATCCCGCTGTTCGTGCTGACCGGTCTCGGGAACGGCTCCACCTACAAGATGGTCCCGGGCATCTACACGGCCAAGGCTCAGGCGATGGGCCTGACAGGAGAGGAAGCCCAGACCTACGCACGGCGGCTGGGCGGCGCCACCATGGTCATCATCGGCTCGGTGGGTGCCTTCGGCGGCCTCGCCATCAACCTCGCCCTGCGCCAGTCCTTCCTGACCTCGGGCAATGGAACGGCCGCCTTTATCGCCTTCTGCGCCTTCTACGTCGCCTGCTTCGTGGTCACCTGGGCCGTATACCTGCGGCGCTCGGCCACCCCCACGCCGGTGGCCGAGGGGAGCGACGCGGCGCCCGAGCAGCCACGGCAGCCAGCGTTTGCCCAGGTCTGAGTGGTGTAACGCAGACCACACCGCACGTAACACCGGGGAAATCCCGGCGAACCGAGCCTGTCACGCGCCCTTGACAGGCTCGGTTCACGGTATGGACTAACAGGACGAGGGCCCATCCCCATGCAAGAGCTCAAACCACTGAACGGCTTCACCATCGGCGTCACCGCCGCCCGGCGCGCTGAAGAGCTGGGGACACTGCTGCAGCGGCGTGGCGCGGCCGTACAGCACGCCCCCGCGCTGCGGATCGTGCCGCTCGCTGACGACAGCGAGCTGATGGATGTCACCAAGCAGCTGATCGATCACGCCCCGGATATCGTCGTGGCCACCACGGCCATCGGCTTCCGTGGCTGGGTGGAGGCCGCTGACGGCTGGGGGCTCGGCGAGGCGCTGCTGCAACGGCTCAGTGGGGTGGAGCTGCTGGCCCGTGGCCCGAAGGTGCGCGGGGCGATACGGGCCGCCGGGCTGACCGAGGAATGGTCCCCGGCTTCCGAGTCGATGGCCGAAGTTCTCGACCGGCTGCTTGACGAGGGGGTGGGCGGCCGCCGTATCGCCCTCCAGCTGCATGGTGAGCCGCTGCCCGGCTTCTGTGAGGCACTGCGCGCCGGGGGAGCCGAGGTCGTCACCGTCCCCGTGTACCGCTGGCTGCCGCCCGAGGACATCGGCCCCGTCGACCGGCTCATCGATCTCACCATCGCGCGCGGTCTGGACGCGGTGACCTTTACGAGCGCGCCCGCGGCGGCTTCCCTGCTGGAGCGGGCCGAGCAGCGCGGAGTGCGGGGGGAGCTCCTGGACGCGCTGCGGCACGATGTGTTGCCTGCCTGCGTGGGGCCGGTGACCGCGCTGCCGTTGGAAGCATGCGATGTGCCCACGTCGCAGCCTGAACGCTTCCGGCTCGGCCCGCTCGTCCAACTGCTCTGCCTGGAGCTGCCCAGCCGGATCCGCCCACTGCCGCTCGCCGGACGGCGGATTGAGATCCGGGGGCACGCGGTCGTGGTGGACGGCGAGCTGCGCGCCGTACCGCCCGCCGGAATGGCGCTGCTGCGCGCCCTGGCCCGGCGCCCGGGCTGGGTGGTGCCCCGTGCTGAGCTGCTGCGCGCCCTGCCCGGCGCGGGCCGTGATGAGCATGCCGTGGAGACCGCGATGGCCCGGCTGCGTACCGCCCTCGGGTCGCCCAAGCTGATCCAGACGGTCGTCAAGCGCGGTTACCGGCTAGCACTTGACCCCGCCGCCGATACGAAATACTCCAACTAACTCAAAGTTGCGCATGAACCGGGTGAACACCCGGTCTCCTAGGTGCGTATGAGAGGGCAGAAGAAGAGAGCAAGAGCGAGAGCGAGCCGCACAGTCTCGACCCGGGGGTCAAGCGTGAGCGAGGATGCCGTCGTGGCCGACAGAACGTCACAGGACGACAACCTCATGAGGGCCCTTTACGACGAACACGCCGGTCCGCTCCTTGCCTTCGTCCTCCGGTTGGTGGGCGGGGACCGGCATCGGGCGGAGGACGTTGTGCAGGAGACTCTGGTGCGCGCCTGGCGCAACGCGGAGCAGCTGGAGCGCGCCACCGGTTCCATACGTCCCTGGCTGGTGACCGTCGCCCGGCGCATCGTCATCGACGGGCACCGCAGCCGGAAGGCCCGGCCGCAGGAGGTCGATCCATCGCCGCTGGAGACCATTCCGGCCGCCGATGAGATCGACCGGGCGCTGCGGCTGATGACGATCAACGAGGCGCTGCGGGATCTGACCGATGCGCATCGTGAGGCGTTGATCGAGACATACTTCAAGGGACGGACGGTGAACGAAGCGGCGGAAGTGCTGCGCGTTCCGCCCGGGACCGTGCGCTCCCGGGTCTTCTACGCACTGCGCTCCATGAAGCTCTCGCTCGAGGAAAGAGGAGTCACGCCATGACGTCGCCGGTGCAGCACACCGACGTCGGCGCCTACGCGATCGGCGCGCTGGATGCCGCCGACGCTGCCCGCTTCGAGGAGCATCTCGCCTGGTGCGAGTGGTGCGCTGCCGAGCTGGAGGAGCTGATGGGGCTGGGGCCGCTGCTCTCCGAATACCGCGAATCCGCCCCGGATACGGCCTCGCTCACCGCCCGGCCGAGTCCCGAGCTGCTGAACGGGCTGCTGGCCGAGACGGCCGCGGCTCACCGTACGAGCCGCAGGCGACGGCTCTATCTGGTTGCCGCGGCCGCCGCCCTGATCATCACCGCACCGGTCGCCACGATGGCGCTGGTCTCCGACGACTCCCCGGCGAACCCGCCGAAACCGCCGGACATGGTGCAGGCCCTCTACGAGGACGGCGAGAAGGTCAGCGGCGCCGATCCGGTCACCGACGTCAACGCGACCGTCGCCATGCGGCCCAAGGGGTGGGGCACCGAGATCGCCGTCAAACTGGCCAATGTCTCGGGCCCACGGGAGTGCGGGCTGATCGCGATCGGCAAGGACGGCACGGAGCAGACCGTCACGACCTGGTCGGTCCCCGGCGGGGGATACGGCTGGAAGGATGCCCGATACTACGTCGGGGGCGCCGCGTTCGACCGCGACGAGATCGACCGCTTCGAGGTCCGCACGCTGGACGGCGACCACCTGGTAACCGTCAAGGCGTAGGGTTTCTGTCAGCACCTGCCACCTCGTTAGGGTGACTGGATGTCCGAGAGCGAAGACCGATTCATCGCGACCGTTGCCGCCCGTCGCATGGTGCGGACCAGTATCCGGTCGATCATCGTACGCGAAGACCAGGTGCTGCTCCAGCGCCCTTCGGACTCGGCCCCCGGCCATCACTACGCTTTCATCGGCGGTGAGTACGAGCTCGGAGACACCTTCGACTCCCGGCTGCGCAAGGAGATCGAGGAGGAGACCAACGCCCGCCTGGTCGACTGGCAGTATCTCTTCGTCGTCGAGAACCGCTTCATCCACGCCGGTCATCGAGTCCATGGCTTGGAGCATTACCTGTGGGCCACGATCGACCGCGCCGACGTCACCAGCCGAGAGGATCATCTCGTCCAGGAGTGGCTGCCTTGGTCGGATCTGGCGATCGCCGATGTACGCCCGCATGCCGTGCGCGATGTGCTGGCCGCAGGACGACATCACGAGGTCCGGCACCTTCTCGTGAACGGCTGGGGCGAACAAACCTGACGCCCTCGCCGCAGCGTTCATGGGACATCACCGCTCGCCGCAAGAAACGGCGTCGGGATCGTCGCCACGCTGATGGACCGCCTGGGCGCCACGAGCCGCTTTCAGGCGGGCGTCCGCGCGGCGACGAACGGCTGGCTCTCTTAGTCGGCATGCGTTGCCGCACCCGCCTTCCCGCCGGTGGGTGGGTCGGGGGCGGTCCGGGGTGGGCCGTTCCGGACCCATGATTTACGGCCCGACGGCCGGTTACGTCGCGTTGGCCGGTGAAGTCTGTGTCGGACCACAAATCACGGGCAAGCGTCCGGAACAACCCACCCCTACCCACCCCCTCACGCGGTCTCGCGACACGAGCGGGTCAACGAGTGGGCGAGAGAGAAACACCCCCCACGGGCGGCCCAATACGGCTCGCTCAGGCCGACGGCCGCCATGTCGCCCTGAGCACGGCCCCTGGCTTCGCCGACGAGATTCCATCAAGGAGTGAGAAACCGCTCCTCGGCTATGAAGCTGGCGATTCCCGCAGCGTCGTTGGAGGCAATCGCCGCCGGGGTCCGGTCAAAGCCTGATTCCGGGGAGGCGGAGCTTCGCTATACCCGGGCGCTTGACCTGCTGGCGCGTCACGGACAGCATGACTACTGGACCAGTCCACTACATAGGCAAGGGCATAGCGATGGCACTGCCGAAGTACGAACAGATTGCGGCTGACTTGCGCGGACGTGTCGTCCGTGGGGAGTTGCAGCCGGGCGATGCGATTCCTTCAGAGCGTGAGCTGACCGAACGTTGGTCAGTGTCCCGCGCCACCGTGGTCAAGGGTCTGGAGGTGTTGCGCCAGGAGGGGTTGATTGACACCCGGCAGGGAACGGGATCCAGGGTCCGTGAGCGGACGCCGCTGGCCCGTACTGCTGGTCAGCGGTATCGGACGGCCGTGGAGACCGGGACGATCTACACGGCGGGTGAGTACGCCGAGATTCTGTCTGCCGAGATGGTGCCTGCTCCGCAGGATGTGGCGACCGCGCTGGGCATTGAGCCGGGTGAGCAGGTGGCCCGCAGGCAGCGGGTGACGTTCGAGGGCGAGCAGCCGACCGCGACGTCTTGCTCATGGTTTACGACTGAGGTTGCCGGGGCTGCCCCGCGACTGCTTCAGCGGGAGCGGGTGCGTGAGGGGACGACGCGGTATGTCGAGATGCAGACCGGCCGCCGACCGCACACCGGACGTGACTGGTGGACGGCACGGCTTGCCACGGACGAGGAGCTGGAGTTGCTACGGCTCGTGGGCCCGAATGCGGTGGCCGAGTCCCGGCATGTGGCCTGGTGCAACGAGGGGCGCCCGTTGACGTATGAGGTAGGCGTTTCTCCGGGTGGGCGCTGGGCACGCACGGAAGAGTATTCGATGGTCGACTGATTTCCCGTCAACTTCCTTCGTAGCCCCCGCCATTGGCGGGGGTTTCTTCATGCCCACACCTTGACCTGACTAGTCCACCGGTGGACCATGCAAGTGGGCGCCAGTGCTCACTACGCACCGTACTGGACGTCCGTGGATAAGTGCTGCCGTCTGAACGCAAGGCCCCCGCGACCGCTCGCAGTGCGGCCCGGGGGTGTGGCCGATCGATAGGGAAACCGACATGGGCATTATCCATGCCTTGACTGCTTTGGCGAGAGCCGCGATCGCAGCCTTGTACGGGCTGGAGAGGTGGCGCCCGGCAGGCGACCAGAACATCCCTCAGCAGCCCGGGGCAGCGCCGTACCCAGAGCCCCGTTCCGCGGCGCTGCCCCGGCATCGCAGTCCGTACGGCCTTCCGGAAGGCCCCTGGTACGTGGATAGCGAGCCGCTTGTGAGGCCGTACTTGCTGGCGTATGAGCAGCAGGAGCGGCGCCGCGTGCTCTACACAGCCGTGTATCTCGGTCTCGACTTGGACGAGCGCGCCCTCCACGGGGGTGCCCGGTGAGCTGCCTGTGTGGCGCCCAACGCCCGGCCTGGCATGACATGCCGCCCCCGGCCGCCTCCCGGTTCTCCTGTGTCCGTCAGCCGGAGCACGATGGGCTGCACCGCGATTTCCTGGGTGAGAGCTGGATCGACCCGGACTCCGAGCTGGCCCAGGACCTGGCTCTGGTCATTGCCGCTGACCAGTTGCGGGCCCTGTGCGGATGGGGTGATGACCAGTGATGACGATCAGGGTGTACCGGGTACGTCCGGACGGGAAGCGCGTCACCATCAAAGAGAGCGAATCGACCAAGGGCAGCCCGCCGCCCATCAGTACCGCCTTCCCTCCATGCTCGTGCCCGAAATGCGGGAAGACCAGGAAGAACGAGTAGCCACCATGCCTGCCCAGACTGTGCCGTGCGATGCGAGCGGCGACGGACGCAGCTGCGTCTGCATGCAGGTATCCAAGTGAAGCCGACCACCAACCGAGCGAAGGAGAAGACGTGATCACTTTGGAGACCACTCCGGGCGAGCCGTGGCCGGTGCCGCCTGAGCCACCGTCCCCGGACGGGGGTCCGCGTACGGCCGGATCGGCCAAGGGAAAGCGGGTTAGCTGACCTGTGGTGACATCTGAGGGTAAGGGGGAGCGGTCCGGACTGGGCCGTTCTCTCCTCGGTTCGGGGTATCTGGCGCCCGAGTGGCTACCCGCGTTCTCAGCGGTGCCCCGCTCGGCGTTTCTCCCCGATGTGATGTGGCCGTTCGACATGGACACGGGCAAGAGCGTCTGTGTCAGCCGGGCCACCGATCCGGAGGCCTGGGCGGCATACGCTCATGCCAACATCCCTGTGGTGACGCAGTGGGATGACGGCGCTCACAGCGGGACAGCTCCCGGCGAGGCGGCGACGAGTTCGGCGAGCATGCCGAGCGTGGTCTTCTCCATGCTCCGGGATCTCGATGTCCATCCTGAGGACCGGGTGTTGGAGATTGGCACCGGCACCGGATGGAATGCCGGTCTCCTGGCGCACCGGGTGGGGGCGTCCAACGTGGTCACCATGGACGTGGACCAGGACGTATCGTCGCGTGCCCGCGCGGCGTTGGGCCGGTTCGGCATGCCGGTGGAAGTCGTCACCGGTGACGGCGCCCTCGGTCATCCGGAGGGCGCACCGTACAACCGCGTCATCGCTACCTGCGGGCTCCGGCGCGTCCCGTACGCATGGGTTGAACAGTCAAGCCCTGACGGCGTGATCGTCGTCCCCTGGGGGACGGACTACAGCAACCAGGACGCGGTAGCCCGGCTGACGGTACAGAGCGAGAACCAGCGTGCCGAGGGACATTTCACCGGGCCGGTGGAGTTTATGAAGCTTCGCGCCCAGCGAGCGGAGTACTTGCCGCACAGTGCATACGCTCCCAACGGGGTTTCGGATGCTGATAAGTCATCCACGGCTATCACAGAATGTGAATTCATCTCAGGGAGGTTTGATGCTGGTCAATTCGCCATCGGGCTCCGCGTGCCCGACTGCCGTAGAGCTGTCGCGGACAAGCGGGACGGTGTCCGGCCTGTGTGGTTCTACGGGCTGAGTGATCTTTCGTGGGCCGTGGTTGTCTTCCGCGACGGGCAGCCGGAGGCCACGGTGTACCAGTCCGGTGCCCGTCGGCTCTGGGACGAGGCAGAGGCCGCCTACCGATGGTGGGAAGGAGAAGGCAGGCCGACCTATGAACGCTTCGGACTCACCGTAACGCCGGACAGCCATACCGTATGGCTGGACGAGCCGACGCATGCGCTCATCCGGCTCAGCGCCCGGCCCTGAGCACATCCGCCACGACCGGCCCCGCGGCGTCACCGCCGTGGCCGCCCTGCTGGACTACGGCTGCCGCCGCGATATCGCCCCGGTAGCCGAGGAACCAGCTGGTGGCGTCCTCGCCGTCCGCTTCCGCGGAGCCGGTCTTGGCGCCGATGTCGCCGCCCAACGGGGCCATCACCTTCGCGCCGGTGCCGCTGGTGGCCGTGCGGCGCATCATCGTGCGCAGCTGCTCCGCGACCGAGGGCGACAGCGCGCGCGAGGCCTTTGCCAACGGGCGGTTGTCCAGCTCGACCGGGACCAGGATGGGCTGTTTGAAAATACCGGCCTTGGCGGTTGCCGCCACGGAGGCCATATTGAGCGGATTCATCTGAAGCTGTCCCTGCCCGATCAGTGCTGCCGCCTTATTGGGGCCGCCGGCCTCGGGGATGGTGCCGTCGGCGGTTGGCACCCCGATCTTCCAGTCGTCCCGGCCGAGGCCGAAGACCTCGCGGGCCGTACGGGTCAGGTCGCCATTGCCAAGGTCACCGGCGAACTTGATGAACGCGGTATTGCAGGACCGGGCGAAACTCTCCGCGAATGTATCGTCGGGGGTGATCTCGAACTTGTTGAGATTATGGAACTGTCTGCCGCCTCCGTTGGCGTACTTGGGGCATTCGGCCTTCTTATAGGCGGAGACCAGTCCCTTCTCGAGAAGCATCGCCGCACTGACCACCTTCATCGTGGAGCCGGGCGGCTGCTTGCCCAGGAAGGCTGTGTTGAAGCCATCCGCCGGGTTGTTGGCGAAGGCGAGTATCCGGCCGGTGGAGGGCTGGACAGCGGCGACCGATGAGGTGTCGAATTTCCGCACGGCCTGCTCGGCGGCGCGCTGCGTCGCGGCGTCCAGTGTTGTACGGAGCTTGCCTGGCTTGCCCTTCTTGATGGTGTGCAGTGTCTCACCGGTCTCGCCATGCGCGTCCGAAATCCACACCTCGCTGCCCGGCGAACCGCCCGCGTCGTCCCCGTATTCCTGGCGCAGCTGCGGCAGGACGGCGCTCAGCGAGGGATAGGTCTCCGTGTCCAGCACCGTGCCGTTGCGGTCAACGACCTCGACGGGCGGGGCCTTTGCCGCACCGGCCGCCAGCGACTCACCCCGCTTGAGCTTTGGATGGATCACCGACGCCTGCCAGTCGACGAGCGCCTTCCCGGAGCGTTCGCCCCGTTTTACCCGCAGCGAGGAGTCATACGTCCATGTCGAGGTCTTCCCGTCGACCACGAGCTCGGCCCGGACCGAGAAGGGAATCTTCACGCCGTCCTGCTCCGCTGCGGTGAGCTTCAGCTCCGAGATGTGCAGGTCCTCCTGAAAGCTGTCCAGCGCCGGGCCCGCGCTCGCCGCGTTGTCGGTAAGCGCGGCGGCCTGCTCTGGCTTGCCCTTGGCCCACGCCGTCAGAAAAGCCCGCGCGGTCTTTCGCGCTTCCGCCTCGCTCACCGGTCCGGACTTCACCTCCGGAGCCGGACTCACCCCCGAACTTCCGGTCAGCCCCTGGTAGAGGTTGTAACTGCCGACTCCGGCAAACCCCACCATCGTGGCGAATACGCCACCGACGATAACCCTCGCCCCGGTTTTCATGATCATCCCATCTGCGGCCATACGTGGTCAGTGACCCAGACCCAGAAAGAAGGCGAATGGTTGTACGAGTCATGGACTCGATCCGGTAACCATGCACATTCACCAGTTCGAGGGGCTCATCCGATGAACGCTGCCGCGGCAGCCAGCGTGCGCGTAGCTTCAGGCCGTGCTCGAAGCTCACCGCACTGACGTGACGATCCACGTCCCCATCAGCGTCCGGGACCGGCTGGCCATGCTGGCCGAAGCCCGGGGGACATCAATTCGTGCCCTGCTCCAGGAGTTCGTGGAGTCCACTCTCACGCCCGAGGAACGTGAGGCGAGGGTTGAGGAAGCCAAGCGCTACGTCGCCGAGTATTTCGGCGTTCATGTGACCGAGGGGGACATGGTGGAGACGCAGCGCAAGCTGAGCGAAGCCTTCGCGCAGCAGAGAGCCGCTCGCAGGACCGTACAGGCTGAGTAGATGCTCCCCTCGCGGTCACGCGTCGGCAGCGGGTGCCGACGCGCCTGGCCTCCGATCCGCCTCCGGGAGCCACGTGCCCGGAGGCCGGTCCAGCCAGCGCCCCTCAGCCGCCAGCGTGCCGGCCGCCGCCGTGAGCGCGTCCAGGCCCGGGTGGCGCAGGCCGTGGCGCCAGGCCATGGAGACCGGGAACAGCGGTACCGGGTCGGCGAGCGGGCGTAGCACCATGCCGGTCATGGCCGCGGCGCTGGCGGCGCTGGTCGCGGCGGCGGGGCTGGGGCGGCGGGCTGCGTGGGCCTGAACGTGGAAGGGCGCGGGAGGGTTCGGGGCCAGTTCAACGCGTACCCTCCCGCGCCCGGTTCAGAGCGATCTGAATGCATACAGTCAAGCGGATTGGCCTGCACCGGTCAAGGTATAGACCAAACCGGGGAAGACACGAATCAGCGTGCCGGGACACGGATTTGACGTACGGGCCGACCGGATGAGCGTCAGCCGCCCGGCACATAGTGCTTGCCGGAGCCCCGTTCACTCTCCGGCGGCAGATAGCGTGCCGGGGCCTCCACCAGTGGGGCGTTCGCGGGGAGTTCGCCCCTCGCCCGGGCCCAGCCCGCCTTGGCTCGCGGGTGGTAGCGGCGGGACTCGGGGACCAGCTGCCAGCCGTAGTGGATCAACCGGCCCAGCAGCCGCAACCGTCGCTCGTCACGGTGTGTCCAGCGGTAGCCGAGGCGCTCGCGGACGGCGGGCGGGAAGAGGCCGACGGTGAACCACACGGTGAACCGCGCCTGCGGTCCGCGCAGGGCCGTCCACACCCAGTCCGGCATCCGGCGCAGCGACGGCGGCTTGGCGATATGCCGGATGTCGAGGACATCACGCGTCGGCTGGTTGTCCTCCAGTACCCGCTCCGCCATCCGGTCCCAGTACGCCCGGAACTCCTCCCAGCTCCCCGGTACCGGGCGCATGCTCACCCCGTACATCCGGTACCAGCGCACATGCTCATCGAAGAGCTGCCGCTTCTGCGGCTCGCTCAGTCCCGGACCGAGGCGGTCGGCGACAAGGACCGTCAGCATGAAGAAGGTGGCGTGTGCCCAGTAGAAGGTGTCGGGGTCGAGCGCGTGATACGGGCGGCCGTGCCGGTCCACGCCCTTGATCGCGTCGTGGTAGCCGCGCACCTGCCGCGCGGTCCGGGCGGCGCGCGGGCCGTCGTAGACCACGCCGCCGATGGGGTAGAGCGAACGGAAGAGCCGCTGCCAGCGCTCCTCAAAGAACGTCGAGTGCTCGGCGACCCCGGCGCCCAGCCCGGGGTGCATGTTCTGCATCGCCCCGGCCCAGGGCGCGAGCAGCACCCCGCGCCAGTCCCCGAAGTACTTCCAGGTCAGCGTAGTCGGCCCAAGCGGCTCGGGCTCCGCCTGCTCATCCTGCTCTTGCTGCTTCTGCTGCTTTCGCTGTCTTTCCTGACGGGCCGTCATGCCCGCAGGATAGATGGCGTGCACAGCTACCACCAGGGGCCAGGAAAGATCAACAGAACCTGACCGGCATCCCTTGCAAGAAGTGACCGTCTGACCCCGCTGGGTGAAAATGCCCGGTGAGACGGCTAGCCCGAGCGCACAAAAGCCTCTGACCTGTTGATTTACAGGTCAGAGGCTTTCGCTCTGAGTGGAGATGGCGGGAATCGAACCCGCGTCCAACGGTGCGGAAGGAGGGCTTCTCCGAGCGCAGTCTGCGGATGACCCCCGCTTGCGCGGGGAGTTTTTCTCAGCCCTGAAGCTCTCGCAGACAAGTCTCCGTGGGCTCAGTCACTGTTTGATGTCCCGGCAGGCCCCGTGACCGGGCCTACGCGGTGAGTTCCCTAGCTGATGTCAGGAACCGGGTCGGGAACGCACCCGGGCTGACACTCCGCAAGTCGCTGCTTAGGCAGCGAGGGCGAAGGAATCGCGCTTAGTGTTGGCGATTATTTTTTTGCGGCACATGGTTAGCGAGATCATTGCCGCGTTCCTCGGCTCGCTTCCCCTACTTCGACATCCGCTGTCGAAACCGATCATCCCCATGTTGAGTTAACAAACGGCACGCTCCGAGGAGCAGCGCCGGTGACCATGGTACGGGACCAGGCCACATAGATGCCAACCACTTACCGCCCGGGTTTATGCCCGCTGGCGGCGCCGGACCGCCGAGATCGCCCGCTCGGCCTCCCGCCGGTCCTGCTTCTCGCGGAGCGTCTGCCGCTTGTCGTACTCCCGCTTGCCCCTGGCCAGGGCGATCTCCACCTTGGCCCGGCCGTCCTTGAAGTAGAGCTGGAGCGGAACCAGGGTGAGGCCGCTCTCCTGAAGCTTGCCGACCAGCTTGTCGATCTCGGCCCGGTGCATCAGCAGCTTCCGCTTGCGCCGGGCGCTGTGGTTCGTCCAGGTGCCCTGGGTGTACTCCGGGATGTGCACATTGTGCAGCCACACCTCACCGCCGTCGAGCTGCGCGAAGCCGTCCACCAGCGACGCGCGCCCCTGCCGCAGCGACTTCACCTCGGTGCCCGTCAGCACCAGCCCGCACTCGTACGTGTCGAGGATGAGGTAATCGTGCCGCGCCTTCTTGTGCTGCGCGATGAGTTTGCGACCCGTCTCTTTAGCCATAGCCGGGCCATTCTTTCCTAAGCTCGGGCCGCGAGGCCACTCAATACTGTCCGGGCCTTGTCCTGGGCCCGCTCCCCCGAGCGTACGGCCACATCGGGCGTCAGCCCCTTGCCGTCCACGGTACGCCCCCCTGGAGTCGTGTAGTGGCCGACAGTGAGCTCGGCGACCGAGCCGTCCGGCTGCTTCTGGGGCATCTGCACCGACCCCTTGCCGAAGGTGCGCGAGCCCACGACGACCGCCCGGCCACGGTCCTGGAGCGCCCCGGCCAGCAGCTCGGCGGCGCTCATCGAGCCACCGTCGACCAGCACCACCAGCGGGGTCTCGATGTTTCCGCCGGGCTCGGCGTACAGCGCGCGCTGGGTGTCACCGTCGCCGTACGTGGCCACCAGGCCGCCGTCCAGAAAGGCGGAGGCCACCGCGGTGGCCTCATGGACCAGCCCGCCGGAGTTGCCCCGCAGATCGAGCAGGACGCCGGTGCCGGGCGGGATCTTGGCCATGGCCGCGCGCACCTGCTCGCCGGAGCCTGTGGTGAAGGAGCTGACGCTGATGCGGGTGGCCGCCGGACCGAGCCGTCTGACGGTCACCGCCTCGGTGTCCAGCCGGGTGCGGCGCAGCTTCTCGGTCCAGTCCCGGCCATCGCGGCTGAGCCCCAGCGCGACCCGGCTGCCGGCCACCGCGTCGCGGTTCCGGTCGTCGCCACGCAGCCGGGCGACGACCTCGGTGACCGGGACACCCGTCACCTCGGTGCCGTCGATGGTGCGCAGCCGGTCACCGGAGCGGACCCCCGCCCGCTGGGCGGGGCTGCCGCCGCTGACCCGGGCCACCTCGACCGTACCGCCACGGCTGCGCTTGACCGCGATACCGACGCCGACATACATGCCGTCGAGCGCCCTGCGAAGCCCTTCGTACTCACGGGCCGTGTACGCGGCCGCCCACCGGTCGCCGCTGCGGCTGACGAGCGCGTGGGCATCGCCCTTGGGATCCTCGGCGACGACGCTGGGGCTTATCGGAGCGCCCTGGCCCTGGCGCTCACCCTCCTTGGTTTCGCTGCTCCATGACCCGGCCGCGAAGCCGGTCACCAGGACGCTGGCGAAGACCAATGTCAGGGCAGCCCCGCGGCGGATGCGGCGGGGCTGGACGAACATCCACGGTCCCGACATGTTGCGGAGTCTAGGACAGATGAGGGCGCCGTACGGCCGGTTGACCGTACGGCGTCCGCGTCGTATCTCACATCTGGCTCATACCTTCAGGTACTTGCGCAGAGCGAGGAAGGCAGCAACGGCGGGCATCAGTACACCCACCGCGAGAATGAACGGCAGCACCTTCACCACCGAGTCCCAGCCGATGAAGTCAATCAGAACGATCTTCTCCGACAGCCAGTTGTTGATCAGGAAGTACTTGCCACCGATCAGCAGTACGCAGGCAAAACCCGCTCCGATCAGGCCCGCGATCGCCGCTTCCAGGATGAACGGCATCTGGATATAGAAGCTGGAGGCGCCCACCAGCCGCATGATCCCGGTCTCCCGGCGACGGCTGAACGCCGAGACCCTGACCGTGTTCACGATCAGCAGCAGCGCGACGATGAGCATCAGCGCCATCACACAAACCGCTGCGATATTCATCCCATTGAGCAAGTTGAACAGGTTCTCCAGGAGACTTCGCTGGTCCTGGACCATCTGAACGCCCGCTCTGCCCTCGAACGCGGTTTGGATCACCTTGTACTTGGTCGGATCCTTGAGCTTGACCCGGTACGACTCCTGCATCTGGTCCGGGGTCAGCGAGGAGGCCAGCGGGGAGTCCTTGAACTCCTCCTTGAAGTGCTTGTATGCCTCTTCGCTGGACTCGTAGTAGACCTTCTCAACGACCTGGTCGAGCTTCTCCAGGTCCGCCTTGATCTCGCGCTTCTGCTGGCCGGTGACGGCACCCTTGGTGCAGTTGCGGTCGTTCTCCGCGTCCACCTTGTTGCAGAGGAAGATCGACACCTGGACCTTGTCGTACCAGTAGCCCTTCATCGTATTGACCTGTTCGCGGGCCAGCAGCGATCCACCGAGCAGGGCCAGTGAGATGGCGACGGAGACGATCACCGCGAAGGTCATCGTGAGATTGCGGCGGAGACCGACGCCGATCTCCGACAGTACGAACTGGGCGCGCATGGCGTCCTTTCAGTGCTGGTAGCCGTAGACACCGCGCGACTGGTCGCGCACGAGACGGCCCTTTTCGAGTTCGATCACGCGCTTACGCATCTGGTCGACGATCTGCTGGTCGTGGGTGGCCATCACAACCGTCGTCCCGGTCCGGTTGATGCGGTCGAGCAGCTTCATGATGCCGACAGAGGTCTGCGGGTCGAGGTTGCCGGTCGGCTCATCGGCGATCAGCAGCATCGGGCGGTTGACGAAGGCCCGGGCGATCGCCACACGCTGCTGCTCACCACCGGAGAGCTCGCCGGGCATCCGGTCGTCCTTGCCGCCAAGCCCGACCAGGTCAAGCACCTCGGGCACGGTCTTGCGGATCTGCCCGCGCGACTTGCCGATGACCTCGAGGGCGAAGGCGACATTCTCCCCGACGGTCTTGTTCGGCAGCAGCCGGAAGTCCTGGAAGACGGTGCCCAACTGGCGGCGCATCTGCGGCACTTTCCAGTTGGAGAGCCGGGCGAGATCCTTGCCCAGGACATGCACCTGGCCATAGGTGGCCCGCTCCTCACGGAGGATGAGCCGCAGAAAGGTGGACTTGCCGGAGCCGGACGAGCCCACCAGGAAGACGAACTCACCGCGCTCGATCTCCAGCGAGACATCGCGGAGAGCGGGGCGGTCCTGCTTGGAGTAGCTCTTGGAGACGTTGTCGAAGCGAATCACTGATTTACACCACGTCGACCTGGGTAGGGGCAGCGGAAGCCGCGGCGCGACTCCTCGTCGGTGTGGGCGACCATACGCGACCTGGCCAGCGCCCCGCAGTCGGCGCCCGCTTTAACGGGTTTATCCACGGGAGCAACAGGCATAAAGCAGGCATTGGCCATGCTCATCTGCGTTCCGCGCTGAACCCTGGCACAGTGGTGAGCACAGATCCTTGGGGAACATCTCACTCCCCATCCGCGTTGGCGCTATCGAGGAGGAGATCGCATGACATGCGACCGACTGGTGTGCGCCAACTGCGCGGGCCCCGTGAGCGAGGCTCGCTGCGTGGTCTGCCGCGCCGAGCGCAACCGGCTGCACCGCCAGGAGGGCGGCGCCGGCCTCCCCCCGGCTGCCCTGGTACTGCTGCTGCTGACACTGCTGGCCGTGGCCCTGGTGGTCCCTCTGAGCAGCTGAACCGCCCTGACGGTTTCCGTCAGAGACACACACAAGGGCCCGGACACATTGCGTGTCCGGGCCCTCGCTGTGTGTACGCGCTAGGCGCCTCAGGCGGCGGCAGCGCCACCGTCACGGTTGATGAGCCGCGGCAGCATACGGAAACCGATGCCACCGGCGATCATCGTCGCCGCGCCGATCAGCAGGAACGTGGTCTCGGCGGCACCCGTCTCGGCCAGCTCCTCCTTGGGGTTGTCCGAGGACGGCTTGTCCGCGGACGGCTTCTCCGGAGCGGTGATCTGCTCCTTACCCGCGGAGTCCGGCGTGGTGCCGTCACCGTCACCACCGGTACCACCGGTGGTGTCCGGGTCCAGCCCGCCGTCATCCGACCCGCCGGTACCGCCACTGTTGCCGGTGCCACCGTTGTTACCCGAACCGCCATTGGTCGGGTCGCCCGGCTCGTCCGTCGGGTCCGGGTCGCCCGGCTCGTCGGTCGGGTCGGGGTCACCGGGCTCGTCGGTCGGGTCCGGGTCGATCGGGTCGTCCGTCGGGTCCGGGTCGATCGGGTCCGGGTCGATCGGGTCGTCCGTCGGCTCCGGGTCCGCCGGATCACCCGGGTCCGAGCCGCCGCCACCTACACTCTCGACTCCAAGAATGCTGCTGTCTTCTTCAGCCTTGGCCTCAGCGCTGATCCCGGCGTCACCGAGCTCGGCCTCACCAGTAAGGCCAACAGCCTGCGCGGCACCCGCGGCGGTGAGCGACGCACCGGCGGCGAAAACCGCACCGGCAGCGATACGCGCAACGCGCACCCGCGTCTTAGAATTGGTCACTACCAACTACCCCCAGTAGCTATTCGTTCAATGGAGCAGCGGTACCGGGCTGTTGCTGTGCCGAGGCTCTCAAGCTCGGAAGCCACCATCACTTCAGTGACCAGGCTTCCCGCTCGCCCCCCACACGCACGCCCCTGGCACACGCCTGCCGAGCGAACAGCTTTCCCATTTTTCACACCATCGTCAAGCCAGACCTTTGTGAAATGTCCGTGCTGTGCACCGACTTGCCTTTACAAAGGCCAGAGTGTGATCAATTCGACACCAATTGAGGCTGGTTCTAGGCCTGTTCCTGCTGCTTGCGCCAGCGGATACCGGCCTCCAGGAAGCCGTCGATGTCACCGTCGAGAACGGCCTGGGGGTTACCGACCTCGTGATCCGTGCGCAGGTCCTTGACCATCTGATAGGGCTGCAGGACGTACGAACGCATCTGGTTGCCCCAGGAGTTGCCGCTGTCGCTCTTGAGGGCGTCCATCTTGGCCTGTTCCTGTGCCCGCTGGTGGGCGAGCAGGCGGGCCTGCATCACGCGCATCGCGGCGGCGCGGTTCTGGATCTGGGACTTCTCGTTCTGGCAGGAGACCACGATGCCGGTGGGGATATGGGTCATACGGACCGCCGAGTCGGTGGTGTTGACCGACTGGCCACCGGGACCCGAAGAGCGGAAGACGTCGACGCGGAGTTCGTTCTCCGGGATGTCGATGTGGTCGGTCTGCTCGACGACCGGCATCACCTCGACGCCCGCGAAGGAGGTCTGGCGGCGGCCCTGGTTGTCGAAGGGTGAGATCCGCACCATCCGGTGGGTGCCCTGCTCGACAGAGAGGGTGCCGTAGGCGTAGGGCACCTTTACCGAGAAGGTGGTGGACTTGATGCCCGCCTCTTCCGCGTACGAGGTGTCCAGCACCTCCGTCGGGTATCCCTTGCGCTCGGCCCAGCGCAGATACATGCGCTGAAGCTGCTCGGCGAAGTCGGCGGCGTCCACGCCGCCCGCTTCCGCCCGGATGCTGACCATGGCCTCGCGGGGGTCGTACTCACCCGACAGGAGGGTACGGACCTCCAGCTCGTCCACCGCCTTCTGGACGGACTCCAGCTCGGCCGTGGCCTCGACGCGGGTGTCGGCGTCGTCCTCCGCCTCGGCGAGCTCGAACAGCACCTCAAGATCATCGATCCTGCTGTGCAGCTCCTCAACCTTGCGGAGCTGGCCCTGCAGGAAGGAGAGCTTGCTGGTGACTTTCTGGGCGCTCTCGGGGTCGTCCCACAGTGTGGGGGCCGCCGCCTGCTCCTCGAGCACGGCAATGTCAGCCCTCAACTTGTCGAGGTCAAGGACGGCCTCGATCGACTCCATGGTGGAGGAGAGGGACTTCAGCGCTTCGGATACATCGACGACTGCCACGCCTCCAGCCTAACGGCTGGGGAAGCCCAGCCGTCCGGGCCGTTCGCCGGGGGCTCTCCTGCCGTGGGTGTTTTCCGCGCAGGCCCGTCGATTTGCCCTGCGGTTTCCTGCTATACGACTTCCACAGCTTCTGTGGCTTCTGTGACTTCTGTGGCTTTCACGGTGTCGACTGCTCCACCGCGGGTGGTGGGTCGTCGGGGTCGCCGGTGAGGGCCAGCCAGCCGCCGACGCCCAGTGCTACGGCGGCGGCCGTCCCGGCGGCGGCCAGCTTCATCCGGCGGCGGCGTTCGGCTGCGCGGTGGCGGGCGGAACCGGCGCGCCGCTGGCCGGGGGCCCGGGGTGCGCGGGCGGTGCCGTGGGCGCCGCCGGCCAGCTCGTCGGCGCCGGGCACCCGCATGCTCGTATGCGTCTCGCGGTTGGCGGAGTCGGGAGCCGTGCTTGCGCGCACCAGCGGAATGGCGCCCCGGAACGGCGGCTGCGGCTGCTGGGGCCCGGCTGGGGCGACATAGGGCGCGTACGGCGGCTCGGGTTCGGTCTCCGGCTCCGGCTCATCGATCTCCAGCGCCGGGTATCCGGCCAGCGACGGCAGCAGGTCCCGTAGCCGTGCGCCCACCTCCATCGCCCGCAGCCGGGACGCGGGCGCCTTCGCCAGGCACTGGTGGATGAGCTGCCACAGCTCATCCGGGATGCCGGGCAGCGGCGCCACCCGCTCGGTGACATGGCGGCGCAGCACCGCACCCGGGTGACCGCCGCCGAAGGGGGTGAAGCCCGCCAGGAGCTCGTAGAGCACCGTCGCGAGGGCGTAGATATCCACCGAGGCGCGGGGCGGCAGCCCTTCGACGATCTCGGGCGCGACATAGTCCGGGGTGCCGACGACCCGGCCCGCGCCGCCCCGCCGGGGCTCGTCGATCAGCTTGGCGACGCCGAAGTCGGTGAGCAGCGCGCGCCGGGTGTCCCCGTCGAGGAGGATGTTCTCGGGCTTGACGTCCCGGTGGACATACCCGGCGGTGTGCGCGGCGGCCAGCGCGTCGGCGATATCGGCGGCCAGGGCCACGGCGTCGGACGGGGTGAGCCGCCGCTCCCGGTCCAGCAGGGTGCGCAGATCCGTACCGCGGATGAGATCCATGACCAGCGCGAGGTCATTGCCGTCGACGACCAGGTCCCGTACGCCGACGACCCGTGGATGGTCAAGGCTGACCAGCGCGGCACGCTCCTGCACAAAGCGGCCGACCAGCTCCTGGTCGGAGGCGAGATCCTCGCGCAGCAGCTTGATGGCGACGGGCCCGTCCGGCCCCTCCCCCAGCCACACTGTGCCGGCGCTGCCGCGACCCAGGATCTGGTGAGCCGTGTACCGACTGCCGATCTTCCGTGCCATGGCGACAAAACTACGCGGCAAGAGGGTGCGGCGGGGCCACGGATGGCAGTAAGAGTCACTTCTGTGAGGGAAAGACCCTCACGAAAGTCGATAAATCTCCGGATTGGCTGACTGGGTGACTGGGTGACTGGATGGCCGGGTGGGCGGATGGGCGGATGACCTGGTCGGCTAATTACTGAAGAAGTCCTGGACCGAGTTGAACCAGTCCGTGGCTGCCTGCCAGAAGCTCCTGCCCTGTGCCACCCACTCCGGGACCGGGGTGAAGTTCCAGATGAGCGCCACGATCACAACCATGATCAGGATCATGAAGAGGCAGCCCTTGAGGCAGCCGAGCCCTGGAATCCGCATCGGATTGGCACTGCGCTGCCGAGGCTGGCGCGGCGGGGCGGGCTGCCGAGCCGGGGGCCGCTGTGGCTCGTAGCGCTGGTGCTGCGGCTGCTGAGGCGGCGGCGGTGCGTAACGCTGCGGCGATGCCGCAGGGCGGGCGGGACGGCGGGTGGGCCGACGGCGCAGTGGGTCCTGGCTCGGGTCCAGCGGCTGGACCTGGGTCTGCTCATTGCGGTCCCGGGCGGCGCGCAGCTGGTTCTGCCAGGGGTGCGGGTCCTCCGGCTGTGACGGCATGACGGCGGTGGGGTCGGCGCCGCCGGTCTGCGGCATGACGCTGGTCGCCGCGCTCGGGTCGTACGAACCGCCGGTGGGCAGCACCTGGGTGGGGTCGGCGGCCCCGGTCTGGCCTTCCCCACTGCCCGGAACGGTCGTGGGGCGCGGGTCCGGGGCGAGCAGCGCGGCCACACCGAGCGCGGCGCCGCGCTGCTCGGGCGTGGCGTTCGGTGTGAGGCCGCCGGCCACCGTACGGAGCCCACGGGCCAGCGCCTCCGCGCTGGGCCGTTCCTCGGGGCTCTTGCGCAGACAGTGCTCGATAACGGTCCACAGGGGCTCGGGCACCTGATCCGGGCGCCGCGGCTGCTCACTCAGATGCCGGTGCAGCACCTCCAAGGCGGTGCCGCCGCCAAACGGGGGCCGCCCGGTGAGGAGTTCATAGAGCAGGATGCCCGCGCCGTAGACATCGACGGCGGAGGTCTGCGGCTTGCCCTCGGCGGACTCCGGCGCGACATAGGCGGGGGTGCCGACGAACTCATGGGTGCGGGTCAGTCCCGGGGAGTCGGCGAGACGGGCGATGCCGAAGTCGGTGAGCATCGGCCGCATGCCCTGATCCCCGTCGGCCAGCAGAACGTTGGCGGGCTTGAGGTCGCGGTGCACCACGCCGTCGGCATGGCTGGCGGCGAGGGCGTCGGCGACCTGGGCGGTGAGCAGGGCCGCACCGAGGGGGGTGAGGGGCCCGTTCTCCCGGAGGTAGCGATGCAGGTCGGGGCCCTCGACCAGGTCCATGACGAGGGCGAGGAGGTCGCCCTCGACCACCAGGTCGCGGGTGCGGACGATGTTCTCGTGGGTGAGCCGCAGCAGCACGGAGCGCTCGCGCAGGAAGCGCATCACCACATCCGCGTCGTTGGCCAGCTCCTCCTTGAGGACCTTGATCGCGACCGTCTCGCCGGGCTGCCCGGCCACGGCCGCCTCGGCACCCGCTGTCTCCCTCTGACGAGCTCGCCAGACGGTGCCCGTGGCGCCGCGTCCGAGCGGTTCCTCGAGCAGGTATTTACTGCCTACCGGCCGCACGTCATCGGCTCCCTGATCTGGATTGCTGCTTACGGGGTCCGTCTCTTCGGCCCGCTGCCCCGACCGCTCCACTGTAGTGCCGGTCGTACACGTCGTCGGACAGGTCATCGGACAGGTCATCGGACAGGTCGCTGAGGCGGGTGAGTCTTCCGGCAGGACGTGATCGGCGAACGTTTGGTTGCCGATCGCGTGCCGCCCACGGTCGAGACGCTGACATCTCAGGGACACACCTGGTCACAAAGCCTTCATAAATGGATGTGAACTCGGCCACATATGAGCGCGCTTACGTATCTCCCCAGCCAATCAAGATCATTGAATGGCTCTCCCGGGGCGGGATGTCTGTCACGGGTGCGAGGATGCTCTCTGCAGCGGTGGGGTTGTGGATGAACCGGGAGGGGCCGATGCCGAACCAGATCCGGCTCACTGTCCTCGGGCCGCGCGGCGGTCCCGGGGAGCGCGGCGAATGCGATGTGCTGGTCACAGCCCCCGCGGGAACCGTGCTAGCGGCCGTGACAGGCGGTCTTGCTACGGCCTTCGCCGCAGCGTCCGGCACCGCGGGCGCCGGTGACACGGTCGCCGTGTACGCCGGTGCGGAGCGGCTTGACCCACAGCGCCAAGTGATCGGCGAAGCCCCGCTCGTAGATGGCGCGGTGCTGTCGCTGTACGGACCGTCAGAGCAGCCCGCCTCACCCTCGCCGGGCGGAACGCGGCTTCATGTGGCCGCCGGACCGGACGCGGGCGGCGTCCATCTGCTGCACGGCGGTCAGATCCGGATCGGCCGCTCGGCCGAGGCGGATGTGCCGCTGGACGACCCGGATGTCTCCCGGCTGCACTGCGTGGTGACCGTGACGGAGACCGGCGCGGTGACGGTGACAGATCTGGGCTCCACCAATGGCACCACCGTTGACGGCGCCGCGGTCCTGGACCGCCCGGTGCCGCTGCGCCCCGGGGCGGCGCTGCGGCTGGGCGAGACGGTGCTGCGGCTGCGGGCGGAACGGCTGGGCGAGGAGTCCGGGCCAACGGGTGAGGGGCCCGGTCCAGCGATGCCGGGCCCGGGCGGTGAGACGGGCGGCGGTACAGGCGGTACGGGCGGTACGGGCGGTACAGACCCTGCGGGCGGCGCGGGCGGTACGGACGGGACGGCGAGCGACCGCAGCCGTCGGCCCACCCCGCTGCGCGGCACGGCGGCACCCTTCGCACCGCAGGAGACCGAGGAGCACGGCTTCGCCCGGCCGGAGGCCGGCCCGGCATCGGACGCCCGGCGTGGACGCGGCGGCATAGGCGCCTGGGCCCGCCGGTTCGCCGGGAAGCGACTGGATTCCGAGCGTACGGTCCGTACGGTCCGGATGGACCCGACAAGCCACACCACCGGCGAGCTGGCCCCGCCCCCGCCGGCCGCCGTACCCGCGCCGGATGACGGCCGCTGGCCGGATCCGGCGGAAGTGCTGCTGACCGCGCTCGGCCCCGGGCCCCGGCTCTGGGAGCGCGGCATCGGCCACCCCGACGCGCTGACCGTACGGCTGGGCACCGCACACCATGGCGCACAGCCGGACGCGCCGGTGACGGTCGGGCTGCGGGAAGCCGGTTCGCTGGGGCTGGCCGGACCACGGGCCCGGCTGCTGCCGCTGGCCCGCTCGGTGCTCGCCCAGCTCGCCGTGCTGCATCCGCCCAGCGCCCTGGAAATCGTGCTGCTCGCCCCCGGCCGTGGGCGGGAGACTCAGGACTGGTCGTGGCTCGGCTGGCTGCCGCAGCTGCGTCCGGCCCGGGGGCAGGACTGCCGACTGCTGTTCGCCTTCGACCGCGACCAGGCCACAGCCCGCACCAGTGAGCTGGCGCGACGGCTGGAGGAGAGCGAGCAGCCGCCTGGGCCGGCCACCGTGCTGGTGGTCGACGGCGACCCGGGCACGGCCGCGCTGCGGGAAACCGTGACCCGGCTCACCACCAGCGGCCCCCCTGCCGGGGTGCATGTGCTGTGCCTGGCCGAGACCCCGGCGGCGACGCCCTCCTCCCCGCTCGCCGACACGCTGGCCACTGCGCAGGAGACCTCTCCCGCCTTCCGGGAATGCGGCACCGTCGCGCTGCTGAGCGGCGCCGTCGCCACCGCGGTCCGGGTGGTCCGCCGGGGCGGCGCCCCGGCTGGCGAGGTGGCGACCGTGGACGGTGTCTCGGCCGCCTGGGCCCAGCGCTTCGCCCGTGCCCTGGCACCGCTGACCGAGCCGGAACCCACCGGCGAGGCCGCCACGGCAGCCCATCCGGCCACCGCGCTGCCGACGAGCTCACGGCTCCTGGACGAGCTGGGCCTGGCCCGCGCCACCCCGGCCGCGCTGCTGGCCCGCTGGACGGCGGCCGACCACAACTGCGGGGCCAGCCTGGTCTTCGGCGCGGGCACCCGGGGACCGGTCGGCGCGGATCTGGCGGCCGACCGCAGCCATCTGTTCATCAGCGGCGCGAGCGGCAGCGGCAAGACGGAGCTGCTGCGCTCGCTGGCGGCCGCGATGGCCGCGGGCGAGCGGCCCGAGCGGCTCAGTCTCATACTCATCGACGGCGGCGGCGACGGGCTGCGGGTCTGCGGTGAGCTGCCGCACGTATCGAAGTATCTGGGGCCGGGCGACCCGGTGCGGATGCGGGAGTTCGCGCAGGAGCTCAGCGGTGAGCTCAAGCGGCGGGCGGAGCTGCTGGGTGGGCGGCAGTACGAGACGTACGTCCAGGAGAGCGGCACATCGCAGGGTCCCCCGCCACGGCTGGTGGTGCTCGTCGACGACTTCGATGTCCTGGTGGACCCCGCGCTGGGCAACCCGGGCCGGCCGGCCGCCGGTTCGGTCGTACGGGCGCTGGAGGCCGTGGCCCGGGACGGGGTGCGGCTGGGGGTGCACCTGATAGCGGCCACCGGTCGCCCGGATCGTACGGCGCAGACGGTGGCCGATCAGGGGGCGGCGATGCGGGTGTCCATAGGAGGTGACCCGGAGACGGCGGAGTCACTGCCGGGACGTGGCGTGCTGCACCGGCCGGACGGCTCGATGGTCCCCTTCCAGGGGGGCCGGGTGACGGGGCGTATTCCCCGTACCGCCACCCTGCGGCCCACGGTGGTGCCGCTGGACTGGGCCCGCGCCGGTGATCCGCCGTCCCGGCGGCCCGTCCGTGAGCTGGGTAACGGGCCGACGGATCTGGCTCTGCTGGTCAGTGCGATGGAGCGGGCGGCGCGGGAAAGCACGCCGCCGCTTTCCCGTTAGGGCCGTCTCCCGGCGCCCCTTCCCGGCTGTGCCGGTATCCGGCTCCGCCGCGTGGCGGGGCTTTGCCCGGCTGCGGGGGTGCCGTGGTGGGGTTCCCCGTATCCCGCCCCTTCCCGGAACCGGGGCTTCGCCCCGGGGCCCCTGGGCGGCCGGTGCGGGCCGGTGGCCGGGTGTTGTGCCCACCAAGCGTCGCGAGCTCCGTTGCGGGGTGGGCCGGAGCGCTGTGGCTGGGGTGGGTGGGTGGTTGCGTAGCAGGGCGGGCCTACGCCCCTCGCGGGGCTGCGAGTGCCCACAACGGGGGGGCGGGGTCAGTGCTCACAACGCCCGCGATTGGCGTAACGGGGCCATCACAAGGGGGGACAAGAGTAGGACTGTCCTATTGCAGGTGGGCCCGGTCCGGGTTAGGACTATGCGCACGGGACGTGCGGTGCGGCCGTTCGACAACGGGGGCCGTGCCCTGAACGGGACGGTGGGCATGCGCACTTCAGTTCGTAAGACACGTAATCGCACCGCGATCGCCGTCGTGCTCGCGCTGTCCCTCACCGCCTGCGGCAGCGAGGGAAACGGCGACGGTGGTGACGGCGGCAATGATCCCGTTACCGTCCAACTGCCCGACCTCAAGGGGCAAAAGCTCCAGGTGGCGGCCGTCTGGACCGGCCCGGAACAGCGGAACTTCCGCAAAGTCCTCGACGAGTTCGAAAAGCGCACAGGCGCCGAGGTGAGCTTCACTCCCACGGGGGACAATGTGGCCACCTTCATCGGCTCAAAGATCGAGGGCGGCGCGCCCCCGGATATCGCGATGCTCCCGCAGGTCGGCGTCCTGCATCAGTTCGCCGACAAGGGCTGGGTCAAGCCGGTCGGTAAGACGACCCGGAGTCAGCTGAGCAAGAACTTCTCCCAGGGCTGGCAGGATCTCGGCGCACACGACGGCGAGCAGTACGGCGTGTACTTCAAGGCCGCCAACAAGTCGCTGATCTGGTACAACACCACGGCCTTCGAGAACGCGGGCGTGAGCGAGCCCAAGACCTGGAAGTCCTTTCTGGAGACCGCCCGCACGATCTCCGACTCCGGTGTCGCGCCGGTCTCCGTGGGTGGTGCGGACGGCTGGACGCTCACCGACTGGTTCGAGAACATCTATCTCTCCCAGGCCGGGCCCGAGAAGTACGACCAGCTCGCCGAGCATGAGATCACGTGGACGGACGATTCCGTCAAGGACGCCCTGACCGCCCTGGGCAAGCTCTTCGGTGAGAATGAACTGCTGGCCGGTGGCCGCCGAGGCGCACTGCAGACCGAGTTCCCGGACTCCGTCACCAAGACCTTCTCCGACCTTGAATCGCCGGAAGCCGCGATGGTCTTCGAAGGCGACTTCGTTGGCGTCAATATCGCCGACGGCACCAAGGCGAAGATCGGCGAGGACGCCAAGGTCTTCCCGTTCCCGGCGGTCGGCAAGGACTCCCCGGTGGTCAGCGCGGGCGACGTCGCTGTGGCGCTCAAGGACAACAAGGGCGCCCACGCCCTGATGACCTTCCTCGCCTCCACCGACGCCGCCAGGATCTGGGCCGAGGCGGGCGGTTTCATCTCGCCCAACAAGGAGCTGGACACCGCCGCCTACCCGAACGATGTACAGCGGGATATCGCCGAAGCCCTGATCAAGGCGGGCGACGACTTCCGCTTCGATATGTCCGACCAGGCCCCGGCGGCCTTCGGCGGTACGAAGGGCCAGGGCATGTGGAAGGCGCTGCAGGACTTCCTGAAGAACCCGGACAATGTCGCGGGCGCCCAGCGCGCCCTGGAGTCATCCGCGGCCAAGGCCTACAAGAACTGACCGGCGATGTCGGTTATCCGAGCCCGCCCCTGGGTCGCCGCCTGCTTTCTCCTGCCAGCCCTGCTGCTGCTCGGCGCCCTCGTCGTCTATCCCATCGGGTACTCCCTCTACCGGAGCTTCTTTGACGCCGCCGGCACCGGCTTCGTCGGCCTGCACAACTACGGCGAGATCTTCACCGATGACGGCATCCTGACCGCGGTCAAGAACAACGCGATCTGGGTGACGGTCGCCCCCACCGTCGCTACCGTCCTTGGCCTGATCTTCGCGGTGCTGACCGAGCGGATCCGCTGGGGCACGGCGTTCAAGCTGATCATCTTTATGCCGATGGCGATCTCGATGCTGGCGGCCGGGATCATCTTCCGGCTGGTGTACGAGCAGAATCCGGACCGCGGTGTGGCCAACGCCGTATGGGTCGGCGTCCATGACGCCTTTACCGACGCTTCCGCCTGGCCTGGCGCACGGCCGCGCCCGGACGGGGAGCTGGCCGGACCCAGTGGCGGCCCGTTCACCACCCGGTCCACGGTCAGCGCGACCGATCCGGCCCATCTGCCGCTGGTGGGCGTCAAGCCGCAGGATGTGGCGGACGCCGCCGAGGCGAAGGCGGCCTCCCCCGGCACCGGCGACGGGGTCACCGGCACCGTCTGGCTGGACTTCAGCCGGGGCGGCAAGGGCAAGCCAGGTGTCATCGACCCCGGCGAGAAGGGCCTGGCCGGGGTGGAGGTCGAGGCGGTGAAGGACGGCAGGGTCGTCGCCTCGGCGAAGACCGGCGAGGATGGTACGTACTCCCTCCCGCCCGAAGCGCGGGGCGCCCAACTACGACTGCCCGCAGCCAACTTCGCCGCTCCCTACAACGGCGTCGACTGGCTCGGCCCGACCCTGGTCACCCCCGCCATCATCGGCTCGTATATCTGGATGTGGGCAGGCTTCGCGATGGTGCTGATCGCGGCGGGGCTGGCGGGCGTCCCGCGCGAGCTGCTGGAGGCGGCCCGGGTGGACGGGGCGAGTGAGTGGCAGGTCTTCCGCAAGGTGACGGTGCCCCTGCTGGCCCCGGTCCTCGCGGTGGTCCTCGTGACGCTGATGATCAATGTTCTGAAGATCTTCGACCTCGTCTTCATCATCGCCCCCGGCGCCACCCAGGAGAACGCCAACGTGCTCGCTCTCCAGCTCTATCTCTCCTCCTTCGGCGCTGGTGCGAACCAGGGCGTGGGCAGCGCGATCGCGGTTCTTCTGCTGCTGCTCGTACTGCCGGTCATGGTCTTCAATGTCCGGCGACTGCGCAGGGAGACCCGGCGATGAGCGTGAGTACGGATGTGAGTGCGGATGTAAGTGCGAGTGCCACCAAGGCAAGGCCAACGGTGCCAGCGGTCGCTGCCCGGGTAGCCAAGCTGGCCAGCGGCAGTGTGCTGCGGGTCTTTCTGATTCTGATCGCGCTCTTCTGGCTGACGCCGACGGCTGGGCTGCTGCTGTCCTCCTTCCGTGACCCGGCGGATATCGCATCCTCTGGCTGGTGGACCACGCTGGGCGACTGGTCGCAGCTCACCGCCACCAACTACCAGTCGCTGCTGGAGAACGACGCCATCACCAACTCCCTGATGACCACCGTCGTGATCACCCTGCCCTCCACGGCACTGGTGGTGTTCGTCGGGGCGCTGGCGGGCTACGCCTTCGCCTGGCTGGACTTCCCGGGGCGGGACTGGTGGTTCCTGGCGGTTGTCGGTCTGCTGGTGGTACCGGTGCAGGTGGCGCTGATTCCGGTCGCCAAGCTCTTCAATGTAATCGGGCTCTTTGAGACAACGCCCGGTGTGGTCATCTTCCACACCGCGTTCGGGCTGCCCTTCGCCATCTTCCTGCTGCGCAACTTCTTCGCGGAGATCCCGCGTGAGCTCCTGGAAGCCGCACGGCTGGATGGTGCGGGCGAGATCCGGCTCTTCACCCGGGTCGTGATGCCGCTGGGCGGACCGGCGATCGCCTCGCTCGGCATCTTCCAGTTCCTGTGGGTGTGGAACGACATGCTGGTCGCGCTGATCTTCGCGGACGCCGGCAGCCCTCCCATCACCGTCGCCCTGCAACAGCAGGTCCGCCAGTTCGGCAACAACATCGATGTCCTCGCGCCCGGCGCGTTCGTCTCGATGCTGATCCCGCTTGCGGTGTTCTTCGCTTTCCAACGGCAATTCATCTCCGGCGTCATGGCCGGCGCAGTGAAGTAACAGCGGGCTCCCTTTCCCCAACCCCTCCCCTTCCCGAACCTGGGGCTGACGCCCCCAGACCCCCCACAGTGTTGTGGGCAGTCGTTCCGCAGGGCGGAACGGGTGGGCACAACACCGGCCCACGCAGCCGCACCGGCCAACCCCGGGGCCCCGGGGCGAAGCCCCGGTTCCCGGGAAGGGGCGGGATACGGGGACACCCACCCACGGCAAGCCCGGAGCGGGCAGAGCCCCGCCACGCGGCGGAGCCGCACATCGGTACAGCCGGGAAGGGCCGGGATACCGGGAAACCCACCACGGCACCCCCGCAGCCGGGCAAAGCCCCGCCACGCGGCGGAGCCGCATATCGGTACAGCCGGGAGGGGCCGGGTCGGGGAAACCCCGCCCCGGGGCGAAGCCCCCCGCGCGGCGGAGCCGCACAGCCGGGTGCGTTGGGCCGGACGAGGGGTTCTCGGGGCGTAGTCGCGCATATGCATGGATACCGTATGCGAACCACGCATTATCGGGTTAATAGACCGCGCCCACCCGTGGATGTGCCGTGCCCCGCTTCAGCATCATCGTCCCCGCCCACCATGTGCAGGCATACCTGCCCGAGTGCCTGGACTCCGTGCTCACCCAGTCCTTCACCGATCTAGAGCTGATCGCAGTGGATGACCACTCACCCGATGCCTGCGGTGAGATCCTCGACGAGGCCGCTGCCGCCGACCCCCGAGTGACCGTGCTGCACCTTCCGGCCAACGCCGGCCCGGGTCTGGCCCGTAACGCCGGAATGGCACGGGCCACCGGCGACTATCTGCTCTTCCTGGACAGCGATGACACCCTCGCCCCCGGCGCGCTGCAAGCCATCGCCGACCGGCTCTTCGACACCGCCGAACCGGATGTGCTGGCCTTCGGCCATGTACGGACGTTCTGGCACGGAGGCAGCGACCGGGGCGGCCGTGTCGGGCCGCTGGCCCAGCGCGATCCGCAGGTCTTCCAGCTGAAGGACCGCCCCGCGCTGCTGCGGCTGCCACCGGTCGTATGGAACAAGGCGTACCGCCGTGAGTTCATCGAGGAGCACGGTTTCGCCTTCTCGCCCGGCGCGTACGAGGGCACGCCCTGGACGTGGTGCACACTGCTCACCGCCGAGGCGGTGACGGTGCTGGACCGGGTCTGTGTGCTGCACCGGCAGCGCCGCCAGGGCGGTCTGCTGGCCGCCCAGAGCCGCCGTCACTTCGATGTCTTCGCCCAGTACGACCGGGTCTTCGCCTTCCTTGAGGACCGGCCCGAACTGGCCTGCTGGCAGGCGGTGCTGTACCGCCGGATGACCGACCACCTCACCGCCGTCTTTCTCGCCCCGGGTGAGCTGCCCCGCTCCTGCCGGGCGGAGTTCTTCCGGCGCAGCAGCAAGCAGTGTCTGCGCCATCAGTCCGCCGCCGGGCGCACCAGTCTGCGCCATCTGCTCGTCCGACTCGGGGCGCGCCGCACCTTCCAGCTGCTGTGGGCGGTGGCCGGGCTCCGGCGGCGGATCAGGGACGTAGGCCGGTCGCTGCGCTCGGCAGCGCTGCGGCTGCACTACCGGCTGCAGTGCCACCGCCGGCTCGACCCCGCCCTGGCCGTGTTCAGCTCGCCCGGGCGTGAGGGGTATACGGGCGACCCTGCCGCCATCGAGGCCAAGGCCCGGGAGCTGGTGCCGGGCCTGCGTACCGCCTGGGTGGCCGACCCGGAGCACGCCGACACCCTGCCGCACGGGGTGCGGCCGCTGCACCCCGGCTCGGCCGCGTACTGGACGGCGCTGGCCCGCGCCACCTATCTGGTGACCGATGGCGAGGGGGAGCCCGGGCTGCGTAAGCGCCCCGGCCAGACCCTGTTGCAGACTCACCGGGGGACCCCGCTGGGGCGGATGGGGCTGGACCTCCAGGACCACCCGGTAACCGTCGCCGACCTGGACGTGCCCGGACTGCTGGAGCGCATCGACACCTGGGACTACAGCCTCTCCGGGAACCGCCACTCCACGCTGGCCTGGGAGCGCGCGTATCCAGGCGGCTATACGACCCTGGAGTACGGCGCACCGCGCAACGATGTGTTCCATACGGCCACCGCCAGCGATGTCGCCCGGGTACGGGCGGAGTTGGGGATTCCCGAAGGCACCACGGCCATTCTCTACGCCCCCGTCCACCGGGACTATCTGCGCGGCGGCCGCTCAGTGGGGCTGGCAGGGCTGAATCCGCGTCGGCTGGCCCGTGCGCTGGGGCCCGGCTTTGTGGTGCTCGACGCCGCCGCCCACCGCTCGCTGGCCCGGCTGTGCCTGGCCGCCGACGCGCTGATCACGGATTACGCACCCGTCATGTTCGACTACGCCAACCTCGACAGGCCCATCGTCATCCATGCCGAGGACTGGGAAACATACCGGACAACCCGGGGCACATACTTCGATCTGCCCAGCGCCCCGCCCGGCCCCGTCGCGCAGGACCTGCAGACCCTGGTCAGCATCTTCCGTAGCGGCGCCTGGCGCGCCCCGGGCGCCAGCGCGTTGCGGGCGGCCTTCCGGGCCCGCTTCTGCCCGTATGACGACGGGTTCGCGGCGGACCGGGCAGTCCGCGCGATCTTTATGGACGGCGCAGGTCTGGCGCCTGTGGTGCCGCTGGAGCTGCGCCGCCCGGCGCCCTCCCGGCCACGCGGCCGGGGCCGGGTGATTCCTCCCGCACAGCCTCGCGCCGGTGTCCGTCAACCCGTGCGCATGTGACTCACACGACTCATCCCTCAAGTCGCGCCCCTCACACACCGAAGGAACAATATTCGAATCGAGCAGCAATTCAGACATCTCTCTGAGCGGCCGTGTGAGGAAGCTAGAACCAGATGAAGATCGCTTTCCTGCTGGACAATGCCTACGGAATCGGCGGGACCATCCGGTCGACGGTGAATCTCTCCCAGGCGCTGGCTGATCGGCACACCATCGAGGTGGTCAGCATGCGCCAGTCCCGGGACGAGCCAACTCTCCGCTTCGACCCCCGTGTCACCATGCGGTCCCTGATCGACCTGCGTGGCGACTCCCCGACGTACGACGGCAAGGACCCGCTCTACCGTCAGCCCAGCCAGCGCTTCACCGAGGGGGCCGACCACTTCGAGCGCGGCATCTCCACCCGCCTGGGCGATATCCGGGTGGCGGCGTATCTGCATGACACCGACGCGGATGTGGTGATCGCCACCCGCCCCAAGCTCAATGACTATCTGGCGGCCTACGGCAGCGACCGCTATCTGCGCATCGGCCAGGAGCACCTCATCCGCCAGCTGCACGCCAAGCATGTCCGCGCCCATCAGGACGCGGCCATCCCGCAGCTGGACGCCTTCGTCACCGTCTCCTATGCCGACGCCGCCGACTACCGTGCCGCGCTCCCCGAAGCCACGGCGGCCGGCACCCTCATCGAGGGTGTCCCCAACGCCGTGCCCGCGCCGGATGTGCAGCCCTCCGACGGTCAGAGCAAGCTGATTGTCGCCGCCGGGCGGCTGATCAAGGTCAAGCGCTACGACCGGCTGCTGCGCGCCTTCGCCCTGGTGGCCGAGCGCCACCCGGACTGGCAGCTGCGGCTGTACGGGCGGGGAAGGCTGCAGCCCGAGCTGCGCAAGACACTCGACAGCCTCGGCCTTTACGACCGCGCCTTCCTCATGGGCGCCCACTCCCCCATCGAGACCGAGTGGGCCAAGGGCGCTATCGCCGCCGTCTCCTCCAACGCCGAGTCCTTCGGTATGACGCTGGTTGAGGCCATGCACTGCGGGGTGCCGGTCGTGAGCACCGACTGTCCGCACGGACCGAGGGAGATCATCACCAGCGGCCGGGAAGGACTGCTCGCACCGCTGGGCAAGGAGGAGTACAGCGTCCGTGCCTTCGCGGACGCGCTGCTGCAGCTCATCGAGAACCCCGGGCTGCGCCAGCGGATGGGCCAGGCCGCGCTGCGCCGGAGCGCACGGTACGCGCCGGAACGCATCGCCGGGGAGTACGAGGAACTGATCGAGAAGCTCAGCGCGGGGCGGCCCCGGGTGACGGGCCGCCCGGCGGGCCAGAGCGCGATGGCGCCCGCACCGCCCGCCGGAGCGGTGCCCGCGCCGCCACCTCAGCAGACACCTTCCCGCCGCCCGCTCCTCCGCCGCCTGCTGCCCCGCCGCCCGCTCACCCGCCGCCCCCTCACCCTGCGCCGTGTCGCCGCTCCCGCCGCCCGTGCCGTGCTGCGGCGGCTGCGCAGGTTCCGCTCCGGGGAGGCCGCGGCGCTGCCCCGGCAGTACGCCCGCGTCCTGGTCACCGGGGATGGTGCCCTCGCCGTACGGCTGCGTGCGGAGCCGCTGCCGGGGGGCGAGTCGGCCCTGCTGCTGCGCGCTCGGCACGACAAGGCGGCCGCGCCGGTGCGTGTCCCGCTGCCGCCGCGCGAGGAGGCTGTGGACGGCTGGGTCGAGGTACGGCTGGACCACGCCGCGCACCGGCTGCCGGAGGCGCGCTGGGACATCTTTCTGGAGCACGCCACGGGCCGCGGACGTAAGCCCAGGCGCACCCGCGTCCGCTCCGAACTGGTCGAAACCGCCCGGCTGCTGTCCCTCCCCGTCCCGCTCGACGGTGACGGCGCCCTGGTGCCCTGGGTGCCGTACACCACCAACGACGGCTATCTGGCCCTGCGTACGTGGCATCGCACCCGCCATGCCGAGGTCACCTCGATCGAGCTGGGGGAGCATGCCTTCACCCTGCGGGCGGAGCTGTACGGGCAGGCCGAGCGCCCGGAGGGCACGGAGGTCGCCTTGGTCGCGGCGCCGCGTACGAACCCCAAGCACGGCTTCGAGGTTCCGGGCCGCCTCATGACGGAGCCGGAGTCCGGTGCCGCCCGCGTCTCGGCCGCTGTTGAGCTGCCCTACGACCTGCCGGGCGGGTTCGGCTCCCGCGCCGCGGAGGAGGTCTGGGATCTGTGGCTCAGGCCCGGCGGCCCGAAGACACCGCGGGTACGGCTGGGACGGCTCCGCGGGGACCTCTCCGACCGTAAGAAGACCGATGTTGTGCCGAAGGTGCGGCTGGGCGAGAGCGAGACCGGGCTGTGGCTCTTCTTCACCCTCAGCAACAACGTGGCTCTGGAGCTCAAGCCACTGCCCCGGGAGGCTGACTCAGGGCCCGTTTCCGTCTTCGAGCGCCCCGGCCAGGACCTGCGGGCCAAGGCTTAGCCGGGGGCTCAGCCGGGCGTTGCGGGCGTCGGTTTCGGCACTGAGGCTGAGCACGGCCTGGTTGAAGCGGACCAGGGAAGGCGGGTCGGAGGGGCCGAGCAGATGCGCCTTCAGCTCGATACGGGCCGCGGCCAGGCTGTCCTTGGCCGGATCACGGACCGCCGCCAGCAGGGCGGGGATCTCCTCCGCGGTGGGGGACAGCACGGCGGCCGCCCGTACGGTGGGGCAGCGGGCCTTGAAGTCGCTCTCGTCCAGGCCGGTGGTGTTGGCGACCGCGTACGGCTTCTCGCTGGCCAGGTAGTCGGAGATGACGCTGGAGACATCCGAGATCAGCAGGTCGGCCTGGTCGAAGCAGGAGTACAGCGTGGGGCGGGGGCCGGTGATGACCTGGTGCTCCCACTGCGGGAGCGCGGTCCAGTAGGCCGCCTCCCAGGCCGTGGTGGCTTCCTCCACGCGCTGCGGGCGGCCGCTGTCCGGTGTGGACTGGATCAGCATCCGCTCCACCTCGTCCGCTCCGGCCCGGAAGGCGGTGGCCGTCAGCGCCTCCAACTCGCCGGTGCGGCGGGCCAGCTCAGCGGCGGCCCGGCGGCCGGGGCGCTCGCCGTGCTCGGTGGCCCGCCGGACGTTCGCCCCGGCGATCAGCGCCCGGATGTGCTGGTCGGCCTCCCGGGCCGCGGGGGCGACGGACCCGGTCATGGGGTGCGGCTTGTACAGCAGCCGTACCTTCGGGTCGGCCAGCAGGGTACGGACGATGGACTCGCCGGCCAGCATGATCGAGGTGTTGCCCGGCTCATTGGTCCAGCCTTCCCAGGTGGGTGCGTACAGCACCGTCGTCCAGCCGTCCGCCGGGGGCGGCCCGGCGTACTGGCGGATCGGGGCCAGCTGGGGGCGGCCGACCTCCACCACATCCCGGTCGTCGATCCCGACATCGGCTCGCTGGTACCTCTCCCGGGCCGCGGGTCCGGCCACCCAGATCTGGTCGTACGCCTTGGCATAGGGGTTGCAGGAGGAGAGCTTGTCGCTCTCACCGTGATTGACGAAGGCGTGCTTGATGGTGGGGATGCGCAGCACCTGTGATGTCTTGCCGGAGTTCGCCGGGTGCAGCAGCACCTTGAGCGTGGAGCGCTCAAGGTCCAGCAGAGGCGAGACCCTTGGGATGCAGACGACCGGGATATCGGTGACGCCGATCTTCTGGACCATGAACCGCTCACGCAGCACGATCAGCGGCCGCCCCTCCAGCCGCGCCAGCGTGGACAGCCACATGTTCGCCTGATACGCCGAGCCCGTCCCACCGGAGAAGTACATACCCACCGTCGGCTGGTACTCCGTCAGCCACCGGTCCAGCCATGCCAGGACCAGTTCCTCGTTGACGGCCCGCTTCCCCGGCAGCAGCCAGCTCGCGAGGTACGCCGTACCGGCCAGCAGCCATCCGCCGCACGCTCCCGCGGCCAGCGCGCCCCACACCGCGCTACCGGTCCCGGCGGTCGCCGCCATCCCGGCCGTGATCACCAGCGAGACACCCAGCAGCCGGTGCGAGCCCAGCTTGCCGAAGAGCCGGGGCGGGGCAGCCGTCAGCCGCAGCTCGGAGGCGTCGATATTGCGTGTGACGATCGGCAGCCTGCGGGACCTGCGTACCGCGGCGGCCACCGCCTGACACAGGAAGTGCAGCGCCCAGCAGCCGAGTACCGCGGCCAGCAGCCACGCCCCGGACGGCGTGGGACGCAGCGCGTCCAACCGCACCAGACCACCGAGGAAGAGGGCGTCCCGCGCCAGCTGCCGCACCGGAAAGGTCAGCTGGATAACGCCCAGACGGCGGAACAGCCAGCGATGCCGCCACAGCACCAGGGTCTCGAGCAGTACGCCCAGTACGGCTCCGCCGACGACCAGGGCCGCTCCGGCCAGCAGAACGCCCAGCAGCTGAAGGGCATAGCCCAGGCCGAGCAGCGCCAGCGCGGCGACGGTGACGGTCTTCCCCAGGGCCTGACGGGCTTGGCCACCCTGCAATAGCGAGCTCACCTACCCGTACATAACGGACTTTCCTCCTGAGGCAAAGCTCACACAGGAGGTGCGTGTCGCCGGTGGCAGTGAACCCCTCCACGCGTAATCGCATCCTCCATGGTGCGGTCTCGGGTGAAGTAAGCATCTATGCCTACTTAAACCGGGGATCCGGAATATCCATTGCGGTATGTCCTATTGGGGGGGCGCACGGATGTCGCACATCGCGAGCGTAGTGATCATTGCCTATAACGACACCGAGCATGTCCGGGCGGCGGTGCGCTCGGCACTGGCGCAGGGGCCAGCGGTGGCCGAAGTCATCGCGGTCGACGACGCCTCCACGGACGGTACCGGTGAGCTCCTGGACACCCTGGCCCGGCAGGAGCCACGGCTGCGGGTGATCCACCGCAAGGTGAACAGCGGTGGCTGCGGCAGCCCGCGCAATGACGGAATACGTGCGGCGACCGCTCCCTATGTGATGTTTCTGGACAGCGACGATGTGCTTCCCCAGGGCGCCGTCCAGGCGCTCCTCGACGCCGCCCAGCGGCATGACGCACCCGTGGCCGCGGGTGCCTGCGTACGGCGCGAACTGCCCAGCGGCAGCGACACCGGCTGGCAACGGGGGCTCTTCCTCCAGGAGGCCGTCTACGCATCACCGGGCGACCACCCCCGGCTGGTACGCGACACCCTCTGTGTCAACAAGCTCTACGCCCGCTCCTTTCTGACCGAGCACGCCATCACGTTTCCCGAAGGCGCCTTCCGCTACGAGGACTTCGTCTTCACCGCCCAGGTGCTTGCCGCCGCCGAGCGGATGGTGATCATCCCGGACACCGTCTACATCTGGCATGTGCGCCGGGCGGCCGCGCGCCCCTCGATATCCCTCGACCGGAGCGGGATATCGAACTGGCTCGACCGGCTCACCGCACACCGCCGGGCCGTTGAGGTCTTCGAGGATGCGGGCGCCACACTGCTGGCACACGCCGCACGGGTGAAGTTCCTCGACCACGACCTGCGGATGTACGTCCGTGAGCTCACCTCACGCGGCAGCGACTACCAGCACCACTGGTGGCGGGCCGCCCGCGACCACCTCGCCGCCTTCGACGAGACGGACCTGCGCGCCGCCCGCGGACCGGGCCGCTGGCTGGCCCGGGTCATCATGGCCTCCCCGGCTCCCCGGGATCTGCCCCGGATGGCCGAGCTGGCCGCCCGCCCCGCCCGGCTGCTGCCGCCGTACGCCGCCGTCGACGGCCGCCCCGTATGGGCCGATGATCTGCCACAGGTTGAGCTCGACCAGCTCAGCGGCAAGCCACTGCACCGGCTGCCGATCACCGTGGAGGCCGAGCTGACCGGCGGCGCCCGGTCCCGGCTGCGGGTACGGGTGCACGATGTGTACGGACGGCTGGCCGAGGCCGGGGTGCTCTCCCTCGACATCGAGATGCGGCACCGCGACGACGGCCGGCTGGGCCAGATCCGCAGTGCCACCCTGAGAGCCGAGGCCGACGGCTGGACCGCGGGACTGCTGCTCGATCTGAACACCCTGGCCGCCGACTCCCCGGCGGGCGACGGCGGTGCGCTGGACGTCTGGGATCTCTACGCCCGGATCCGTTGCCGGGGCGGCCGCTCCCGCTACACCGCGGTCCGGCCCACCGGCGCCGGGCTGCGCCGCACCGCCGTGCCCAGCCGCCGCCACGGCCTGCTGCTGGTCCAGCCCTATCTGACGAACCGGGGCTCCCTGGCCCTCCGTATCGCACCGGGCCTGCGCGGCGCCACGGAGGTCTTCACCCGAAAGGTCCGGCGACTGGCCACCGCACGGTGACCCACTGAGGCCGCACCCTCCCAGTCCCGGGAGGGTGCGGCCTCAGTGCTCCGGGAATCAGCGCTCCAGGAAGCGGAAGAGTTCTTCCCAGCGCTGGATGATCCGCTCCGTCGAATAACGCCGCACATTCTCGCGGGCGGTCTCGCCCATGCGGTCCCGCAGCTCCTTGTCGGACATCAGCGTGTCCAGGCAGTGCGCGAGACTGCTGGTGCTGCCGTGGGCGGCGAGCAGCCCGTCCTCGCCGTCCCGGATGATCTCGCGTACCCCGGGCGCGCAGTCCATGGCCGCGCAGGGCACCCCCGCGGCCATCGACTCCAGCAGCGCGAGCGGGAAGCCCTCGCCACGGGAGGACTGCACGAAGAGGGAACCACCACGCAGCGCGCCGACCACATCGCCGGTACGCCCGAGCCACTCAACCGAGTCATCGAGCCCCAGCGCGGTGCACTGCTTCTTCAGCATCTCCTCGTCCTCGCCGTCACCGTAGATCAGCAGCCGCCACTCCGGGTGGCGCGGTACGACCTCGGCCCAGGTGTCGAGGAGCATGTCGATGCCCTTCTGGTCCGTCAGGCGCCCCATGCTGAGGACGGCTTTCTCCGTACGCGGAGACGGGACATCGGGGAAGAAGGGCAAGGGGTTCGGCATGAAGTCCACATTGTTCATGCCCTGACGGACCCACTGATCCGCGTCTTCCTGGGTGAGCAGCAGCAGCCGGTCCACGTCCGCGTAGTGCTGCTTCACCCGCCGGAAGCGCGAGCACTGGCGGGAGTACTCGAAGGACTCATGGCTCATGCCGATCACCGTCAGGCCATCGGTCCGGGCCAGCCGCACCCACTCCATCGCCCAGACCTGGGTAACGATCACCACGCCACCGGGCCGGGCGGCACGGAACAGCGCGGTCAGCTTGTCCGCCTGCTCTTGCATCCCGGCCTCGCGGGCACTGCGGCGGCGGCGTTCCGCCACATTGAGCTTCGCCTTGATGCCACGGTTCGGCCCGACCCTGGGCGGATGGACGTCATAGAGGGTGGTGGTCGGGTACGGCAGCTCGCCGCCGAGGTCCTGTGCGACCTCGGATTCGGTGACGCCGATGATGTGCACCCGGTGACCGCGCCCGGTGAAGAGGCGGGCCATCTGGTGCGACCAGGTGGTGATGCCGCCCAGCTCATCGACGCTGTTGGAAACGATGAAGATATCGCGGCCGGGAGACGCGTTGTACTGCTCGGTCACTTGTCCCTCCGGGGAGCGAAGAACTTCTCGACGATGGTGCGGGCCGCGTCACCCTGGTCGTACTCGCCGTACCGTGCGGCGAACTGGCGCCTGGCGGTGCCGTATTCGGTGTCGGCCGCCTTGAGGTCATCGACCGCGGAGAAGAGCTCCTCCTCGGTGGCGACCACCGGTCCCGGTGCCTGGTCGCGCAGGTCGAAGTACGTACCGCGGCTCTCGTTCGCGTACTCCTCGTAGTCGTAGGTGAAGAACACCATCGGGCGGTCAAGAAGCGCGTAGTCGAACATCACCGACGAGTAGTCCGTGATCAGGCCATCCGCCAGGGCCAGCACCGGACTGATGTCGTACTGACCGGAGACATTGATGACCTTGCCCCGCACCGAGGGCGGCAGCACCACGTTGTTGAGGTAGTGCGATCGAATCAACAGGACATAGCGGTCACCGAAGCGTTCCGCGAACTTCTCCACATCAAAGGGAAGTTCGAAACCGCGGACCTTGCCACTGGCCGCCGCGCGGAAGGTCGGCGCGTAGAGCAGAACCGTGCGGTCCTCCGGGACACCGAGTTCAGCGGCGAGCGGACCACGCTCCCGGGAGCCGGTCTCCGTTTCCTGGCGATGCGCCGCGACCAGCGCGTCGTTGCGCGGGTATCCCGTCCGCAGCAACACCTCGTCACGCAGCCGGAAACCCTTCGCCAGTGTCCTCGCGTCGTGCTCGGAACGCACCAGGAAGTGATCGAAGCGGTCCAGGACCCGCTGGAACTCCTCCTGCTGACCACGGTTCCACTTGCGCAGCCGAGGCTCGTCAAAGCCCATACGCTTCAGCGCGGTGCCGTGCCAGGTCTGGATGTAGGTGGTCTCAGGCCGCTTGGCCAGCTTCAGCGGGAAGCCCTGGTTGTCGATCCAGAACTCCGCCTGGGCCAGCGCCTTGAGGTACTCCCAGCCCCAGCGGCGCACCAGCGTGGCGTCCTCCGGGAAGCCTTGGGCAGGCTTCTTCCCCGCGTACGACCACACGGCCTCAAACTCGATACCCCTGCGGCGCATCTCCTCATAGATCGCCCGGGGACTGTCGCTGTACTGCTTGCCCAAATGGCTTTCGAAGACCACCAAGCCCTTACGGATGGGCAGCTTGCTGAACACCTCGTGGTACACGCGGATCTTGGTCACGTCCGAGTTCAGCTTGCCCTTGGCCTTGCGGGCCCTGCGCAGCGCCGTCTTGGCCAGCACCCCGGCGCGGCTGCGCAGTGCGTTCCCGACCAGCGTCTGGGCGCGTACCGCAGCCTGCCCCTCGGAACGCAGGACGAACGTCAGATGGCCCCGTTTGGAGACATCGGGCTCTATCCGGTCCGCAACCAGGCGGGTGAGCCGCGGCCGAACGCTCAGTGCCCGGGCCTTGTCCAGGTCGGCGGCCTCGACCGAGAGACGGGTCCGGGTGGTCTCACCGTCCACATCCAGAATCAGCCGCACATCCCACACCACGTCGATCACGCCCAGCGGGCGCAGCGCGCGGGCCAAGTCGACTTCAGCATCCCAGTCAATGGTGCGCCCGGCACACCGCAGCGATGTCAGGGGGAAGTGGAAGGTCTGCAGGCTGCGGCGGCGAGCGCGGAACTCCAGGCGGCCACGGATACGGGCGCCCGACGCGATCCTGCCGAGCGGGTTGACGATGCTCCCGGCCAGCCGGACCGTGCCACGCCCGTCGTCGCCGTAGGAAGTGAGACGGTTACGGAGGAACAGGTCGCCCAGTGAGCGGGTGTGGTAGCCCATGTCGGTGACATCAAGGGTCCGCAAGCCCTCGGCGTCGTCCAGGTGTTCTCCGCACCAGTAGACGCGACCGTCCCGCTCGACGAGGGGGGAGGAGAGCTTGTCACGGTTGGTGAGGGTGTCCACGGCCGGCATCAGGTTGTCCCAGTCCTCCTTGCTGAGGAGGTAGGCACAGATGGCCTGGAAGGGCTGGACCTCGCCGTACGCCTCGGCGGAAATGCCGCTGAGGTAGCTGTTGGCTATCCGGGCGAACTCCTGACGGTAGCCGGCGTCCCTGAACGGCAGATCCCACAGGTGCAGCACGAGATCGTGCTTCAGAAACTTGACGTCCTTGTGGAACTTCAGCTCGTCCAGGCCTCGTTCCGCCAGGAGCGCGTCGATCCGCCGGTGGATCTCCATACGGTCAATGAAGTTGTCGATCTCATGGCGGCTGTTGGTGACCGACTTCTTCGCGGCCTTCTCGACCACGCTCCAGTAGTAGACCCGGTGAGGGATCAGCGCGATGCGCCGGGCCGCCGCATAGGCCTCGGCGGAGAAAAGCAGGTCCTCGTAGAGGATGCCGACGGGAAACTGGAGGTCGTGCTCTCGCAGGAAGTCCCGGCGGTAGCACTTGTTGGTCGACAAGGTGTCCCAGACCAGCAGGTCGGGAAGTTCGGAGACAGAGTCGATCGTACGGCTGCGGCCGTAGAGCCACGGGTACCACTCGACGGTCTTGCGGTTGCGGCCGTCAAGGTGGACCCGTACGCAGAGCCCGGAGACGAAATCGGCGCCGGTCCGCTCAGCCGCCGCGATCATGTTGCGGCAGGCGTTGCGATCCAGTTCGTCGTCGCTGTCCAGGAACATCACATAGCGGCCACGCGCCTCGGCGATCCCCAGGTTGCGGGGTGCCCCGCCACTACCGCTGTTCTCGGGGAGCCGGAAGGCGCGCACCCGGTCCGGGTGGGCATCGGCCAGCCGCTGGGCCGTCTCGTACGAGCCGTCCGTGCTGCAGTCATCGACGATCAGTACCTCGACATCGCGGAGCGTCTGGCCGAGCACCGACCGGACCGCCGTTGGGAGACGGTCGGCATCGTTGTACACGATGACGATCACGGATATATCAGGCACTTCTACCTCAAGCTCAAGTCTGTTGCCACTGCGACTGATCGGGAGATTGCCCGCCAACTATACAATCGCCCGCAAACAGCATTTAAAGTACGACTCTTCCAACCACCCACACCCGCATGGCGCGACAGCGCGTGCCTGGAGCCACTCAATGCAGCCGACGAGCCCCACTACCCGTAAGAGCGAAAACGGCTCGACGGCGTTCACTGGACTTGGTCACGAGATAGCAAAGTTTGGCGCGGTCGGCGGGACAGGGGTGGTGGTCAACCTCACAGCCTTCAACCTGCTCCGTGCGGTCACGGACCTCCAGGTCGTGCGGTGCAGCGTGATAGCGACCATCGTCGCTATCGGCTTCAACTACCTGGGGCTTCGCTATTTCGCCTACCGTGACCGCGACAAGACCGGACGCAGCCGGGAATTGTCCCTCTTCCTTCTCTTCAGCGTGCTCGGCCTCATCATCGAGAACGGTGTGCTCTTCCTCGCCACCTACGGCCTCGGCTGGAACGCGCCACTGCTGAACAACGTCTTCAAGTTCACCGGCATCGGCGCGGCGTCCCTCTTCCGCTTCTGGTCCTACCGAACCTGGGTCTTCCGCACCCTCCCCACCCCCTGATGTTGTGGGCAATCGTTCCGCAGGGCGTGGGGGCACCTCCCAGCGTTAGCTGGGGGAGGGTGGGCACAACACCACCCACCGGGCCCGCACCGAAAAACGGGGTTTCCGGGGCGAAGCCCCGGAAACCCCGGCCCCGGGCGCCCGGGTCAGCGGTTGCTGCGCAGCAGCGTACGCATCGTCCGCATCGCCACCGAGAGATTCGCCAGATCGAACGTGTCGGAGGACTGGATCTCATCCAGGGTCAAACGGGCCCGATGCAGGACCGCGGCGTTCTTCTCCTCCCACGCCTTGAACCGATCCTCCGCGCTACCCGCCGCATCCCCCGCCGCGAGCACATCAGCCGTCAGCAACTGGTGCGCGGCGTAAAGGTCCTCACGGATCGCGGCGCGCGCCATGGACTGCCAGCGGTCGGCGCGCGGCAGATCGCTGACCCGGTCCTGAAGCTGGGTGATGCCGAGGCGGTCGGCCAGGTCGTAGTAGACCTCGGCAACATCCATCAGCTTCCGGCCGGTGCGGTCCGCGACCGCGACGACGTCCAGCGCCGGCAGGACCGAGGAAAAGCCCGCCACCCGCCGCGCCAGCTCAACCGGGACTCCCGCGGACTCCAGTTCGCCGTAAATCTGCTGGTACCAGGCCAGGTCCTCGCCCTTGATGAGCCCCGGAAGCTCAGCCCAGACCATCTCCACGCCCTCCTGGAAGAAGGCGATGGTCTCGGCGAGCCGCAGCGGCTGCGGCCGGTTGCCCAGCAGCCAGCGGGTGCCCCGCTCGACCAGGCGCCGGGAGTGCAGCCGGATGCGGGTCTGGGTGTCGGCGGAGACCAGATTGTCCAGCGCCTCGACCGCGTCCCAGATCGCGCCCAGCCCGAAGATCGCACGGGACGCGGCATGCGCCCGGACGATTTCCTCGGTGGATGCCCCGGTCTCCTCCCGGAGCCGGTGCAGGAAGGTTGAACCGCCCGTATTGACCGTGTCGTTGACCAGGAGGGTCATCACGATCTGACGGCGCAGCGCGTGGTTGTCGATCTCCGTGGGGAACCGCTCCCGCAGTGCGCGGGGGAAGTAGTCATGCGCCAACCGCCGCAGATACGGATCGTCCGGCAGATCGGACTTGACCAGCTCCTCGGTGACCGTGATCTTGGCGTAGGCCAGCAGCACCGCCAGCTCGGGCTGGGTCAGCCCCCGGCCGCCGGCCAGCCGCTCCCGGATCTGCCGGTCGGAGGGCAGGAACTCCAGCTGACGGTCGAGCCGCCCCGCGCGGGCGAGTCGGCGCATGAACCGCTGGTGGGCATGGAGCAGACCCGGCGCGGTCGCCAGGGCGTTGGCCAGTACGACGTTCTGCGCGTAGTTGTTACGCAGCACGATCGCGCCGACCTCATCGGTCATCTCGGCGAGCAGCGTGTTGCGTTGCTTAATCGTCATATCGCCATTGGCGACGACCGCGTTGAGCAGGATCTTGATGTTCACCTCGTGGTCGGAGGTGTCCACACCGGCGCTGTTGTCGATGGCGTCGGTGTTGATCCTGCCGCCGTTCAGCGCGAATTCGATCCGGCCCAGCTGGGTCAGCCCCAGATTGCCGCCCTCACCGATGACCTTGAGCCGCAGATCCCGGCCGTCCACCCGGATCGCGTCGTTCGCCTTGTCGCCGACGTCGTGGTGCGACTCGGCGGAGGACTTCACATAGGTGCCGATGCCGCCGTTCCACAGCAGATCGACCGGCGCCTTGAGGACGGCCTGCATCAGATCGGCCGGGGTCAGCTTGTTGACTCCGGCGCGGATGCCCAGCGCCGCCCGCACCTGTGGGGTGACCGGGATCGACTTGGCCGTACGCGGGTACACCCCGCCGCCCTTGGAGAGCAGCTTGGTGTTGTAGTCGGCCCACGAGGAGCGCGGCAGCTCAAAGAGCCGACGGCGTTCGGCGAACGAGACGGCCGCGTCCGGTTCGGGGTCGAGGAAGATGTGCCGGTGGTCAAAGGCGGCGACCAGCCGGATGTGCTCGCTGAGCAACATGCCGTTCCCGAAGACGTCCCCGGACATATCGCCGATGCCGACCACCGTGAAGTCCTGGGTCTGGGTGTTGTGGCCCAGCTCCCTGAAGTGCCGCTTGACCGATTCCCAGGCGCCACGGGCGGTGATGCCCATGCGCTTGTGGTCGTAGCCTTCCGAGCCACCGGAGGCAAAGGCGTCACCGAGCCAGAAGCCATAGGAGACAGCGACCTCGTTGGCGATGTCGGAGAAGGTCGCGGTGCCCTTGTCGGCGGCGACCACCAGATACGTATCGTCCTCGTCATGCCGGACGACATCCGCGGGCGGTACCACCTCGCCGCCCACCAGGTTGTCGGTGATGTCGAGCATCCCGGAGATAAAGGTGCGGTAGCAGGAGATGCCCTCGGCCAGCCAGGCGTCCCGGTCCTTGGCCGGGGCGGGCAGCCGCTTGCCGACGAAGCCGCCCTTGGCACCGACCGGCACGATCACCGCGTTCTTGACCTCCTGCGCCTTGACCAGTCCAAGGATCTCGGTACGGAAGTCCTCACGCCGGTCCGACCAGCGCAGGCCGCCACGGGCGACCTTGCCGAAGCGCAGATGCACACCCTCGACGCGTGGCGAATACACCCAGATCTCGTACTCGGGGCGGGGTGCGGGCAGATCCGGGATGGCCTGCGGGTCGAGCTTCATCGACACATAGCTGTGCGGCTCACCGGTATCCCGGTCCCGCTGGAAGTGGTTGGTGCGCAGCGTGGCCTTGATAACGGTGAGGAAGGATCGCAGCATCCGGTCCTCGTCCAGGTTGGCCACCTGGTCCAGGGCGCCCTCCAGCTCCTCCAGCAGACCGTCGATCAGCTCACGGCCCGCCCGCTGCCGCTCCGGGGCGAGACGGGCCTCAAAGAGGCTGACCAGCAGCCGGGTGGTGTGGATGTTCTTTTGGAGGGTCTCCTCCATCGTCCCCTGGCCGAACTTCGCCCCGGCCTGCCACAGATACTTGGCGTAGGCGCGCAGCACCATGGCCTGCCGCCAGGTCAGCCCGGCGGCGAGCACCAGGGCGTTGATGCCGTCGTTCTCGGCCTGGCCGTTCCAGACGGCGGCGAAGGTCTCCTGGAAGCGCTCCCGTGCATCCTCGCCCAGGCTCTGCATCTGAGAATCCGGGAGACGCAGCCCGAAGTCGTAGATCCACGTCCTGATGCCGTCCGAGGGGCGCAGCTCGTACGGCCGCTCGTCGATGACCTCCAGGCCCATGGCCTGGAGGATCGGCAGCACGGCGGAGAGCGAGACTGGCTCACCGGTGCGGTAGATCTTGAAGCGCCGCTCATTGGGGGCGGCGCCGACCGGTTCATACAGGCTCAGCGCGAAGTCCTTGGCGCCCTTGCGCCGGTCGAGCTCCTCAAGGTGCTGGAGGTCGGCGACGGCGGCACGCGGCGGGAAGTCGGCCTTGTATCCCTCGGGGAAGGCCTTGCTGCCGTAGCGGTGGCCCAGCTCGGCGGCGCGCTCCTCACCGCACTCGGCGAGGAGCGCCTCACTGAAGCCGTCCACCCAGGAGCGGGCGGCCTCCACCAGCCGCGCCTCGATCCGCTCGGTGTCGGCATCGGTGAGCTGATCAAGCTCGGTGCCGGGCTTGACCCGGATCACGAAGTGCAGCCGGGAGAGGACGGATTCGGTGTTCCAGGCGGTGAAGTCGACGCTGGTGCCGCCCAGTTCCTCCATAAGGATGTCGACTAGGCGCAGCCGCACCGGGGTGGTGTAGCGGTCGCGTGGCAGGTAGACGAGGGCCGAGTAGTAGCGCCCGTACTCATCCTGCCGCAGGAACAGCCGCAGCCTGCGGCGCTCTTGGAGGTAGAGCACGGACGTGGCGATGGAGCGCAGCTCATCGACCCGGATCTGGAAAAGCTCATCGCGCGGGTAGGTCTCCAGGATCTGCAGCAGATCGCGGCCGTCGTGGCTGTCGGGCGTGAAGCCCGCAGCCGCCAGCACGGACTCGACCTTGCGGCGGATGACGGGGATCTGCCGCACCGATTCGACGAAGGCCTGAGCGGCGAAGAGACCGAGGAAGCGACGCTCGCCGATGACATTGCCCTCGGCATCGAATTTCTTCACCCCGACATAGTCGAGATATGAGGAGCGGTGCACGGTGGCGCGGCTGTTGGCCTTGGTGAGCACCAGCAGCTTGTGCTCCCGGGCCTTGGCCCGGGCACCGGCGGCGAGCCGGTTGAAGGAGGGCGAGACGGGGTGGCCCTCGTCATCGGTGCTGTGACTGGGGTCGGAGCGCAGGATGCCCAGCCCGGTGCCGGGGACGGGCTTGAGCACGTCCTCCTTGCCGCCGGACTCCGTGGTGACCGAGGCCAGCTCATACTCGCGGTACCCGAGGAAGGTGAAGCGGTCATCAGCAAGCCAGCGCAGCAGCTCACGGGCCTCGTCGATCTCCGGCTCGGTCACCTCGTCGGTGGACTCACGGGGCAGCTCATCGGCGATCCTGAGCGCGGCGCCGCGCATCTTCTTCCAGTCCTCGACGGCCTCCCGGACATCGGACAGGATGCGACGCAGATCAGCGGTGATCTGCTGAAGGTCCGCGGGATCCGTCTCACGGTCGATCTCGACATGGATCCATGACTCGGTGACCGCGTCCGGTGGCAGCTGGTCATGCCGGTGAGTGGCCGCCGCCGGGGAGAGCGGATCACGGCCCGCGTCCAGCACCTCCAGCAGCTGGCCGGTGACATCACGGCGGACGATCACCTGCGGGTGGATGACGATATGGATGCCGCGGCCCTGACGGGTCAGCTCATTGGTGACGGAGTCCACCAGGAAGGGCATATCGTCGGTGACGATCTCGACGACCGTATGAGTACAAGTCCAGCCGTTCTCCTCGACGGTGGGCGTGTACACCCGGACATTCGCCGTGCCCTGCGGGCGGTCCTGAGCGAGCCGGTAGTGGGAGAGAGCGGCACCGAGGATATCGACCGGGTCCCGGTCGGCGAGGTCCTCAGGGGCCGTGTGCAGGTAGTAGCGCTGGAGGTATACACCCACGTCGGCGGCGAGGCCCTGTTCCGGGAGACTCCCGGTCGGGCTGCTCTCAGCGACCTGGGCGGCTCGTACGAGCAGATCGGCCTTTGTCTCGTCCAGCTTGGTCTGCATGTCCTCTGGCTCCTGTCGCGCGCCATTGCGTGACGTCAGATGGGTGGTGACGTGACGTCGCCGCGCGGTATGACCGCTCAGGTTCGACGTTACGCCGGGAGATTCGGCCAGCGGCAACCCGAGCGTTGAAACGCCTGGGGCAGGGGGCGGGGATGGCTACGCTGCCAGGGCTCCCTGCCACGGATATCTCGCTGATCACGTAGGTAAGGCTATCTCCCCCAACCGGGTGGCCGTCATCGGCCATCTGTATACAAAAAGGGGACGAGAAGTTTGATGTTCTACACAGCGGCAAAAAGGATGTGCCCTCTTGGCGCGGCCCCCGGACCGGAGCACCGCGGGCGGCCGGGTCTTCGACGTCCGTCGGTGGTGATGGCTGAGCACCGCTGGAGTGCAGTCCCCCACCGTGTTGTGGGCACTCGCAGCCCCGCGAGGGGCTGTGGGTGGGCACAACCCGGCCACCGGCCCGCACCCGACCACCCGGGGCCCGGGGCGAATCCCCCACGCGGCGGAGCCGCGTACCGGCACAGCCGGGCAGGGGCGGGCATCGGGAACCCACCACGGAACCCCGGCCCCGGGCGGAGCCCAGCCACGCGGCGGAGCCGCACGTCGGCGCAGCCGGGAAGGGGCGAGGCATAGGGGAAGCCCGCCAGGGGGCGGGAGCCGCGAGCGGGCAGCCGCCCTAGGCGGCGGCAATCCGCTCGGCCGCTTCGACCGCGTCAGCAAGCGTGTCCACGACCAGCACACCCGCCTCCGCGAGGCTCGCCCGGCTGTGCGACCCACCGGAGTACAGCACCGCCTGCGCACCCACATGCGCCGCGGCGTGCGCATCATCCACCGCGTCGCCTATGACGACCGTACGGGCCGCCGTCACCCCGTCCAGCGAGGCCAGATGCCGGGCCATCTGCGCCGCCTTGCCGCTGCCGTTGACCCGGGCCACATTGCCGTCCATCCGGGTGAAGTGCCGGTCGATGCCATGGCGGCGGACCAGCTTCACCAGATGGTCGTGCGGAGCCAGCGAGCACAGCGACTGGGTCAGCCCGGCGGCCTGCCGGGCGGCGAGCAGCTCCGCCGCACCATCGGTGAGCGCCACGCTGTCGACCCGCGCGAAGTAGTGCCGGTGGAAGATCTTGTCCATCGCGGCGAACTCCTCCTCGCTCGGCATCCGCCCCATCAGCCGCTCATAGAACCGGGGCACCGGCACGCAGTACAGCTCGCGGTAGCGCTCCAGGGTGATCGGCGGCAGCCCGATCTCACCGAACGCGGCGTTCGTCGCGGCGATCACCGCGTCGATGTCGTGCAGCAGCGTGCCGTTCCAGTCCCACACGATGTGGGTCGTCCGAGTCCGCAAAGCCATGTCCCGACCGTAGACGCCAGGTCTGACAACCGGGAAGTGATTTCTGTCGCCCCAGCTCAGAGCAGGTTCCCGATCTCCTGCGTCGCATACCACAGCAACTCGTGGTCCTCTGCCCCGTCCACGATGAAGCGGGCGTCATCGTCGCCCAGGTCGGCCGCGCCGAGCGCGTCCGCGGCGGCCGTGATGTCCGGCACCGCGTCCGGGGCGTCCACATGCACCGCGGCGGCCTTGCTCAGCGGCACCGCCTCGGCGATCCGTACCTCGCCGAGCGCGTCGGGGTCCAGGCTGCGGTCCGGGTCGGCCACGGCCGCGCGGTCGGGGACGTCCACGGCCACCACGACGCGGCGCCGGGCGGCCCCGGGGTCGGTGGCCAGCAGCCGCAGCGACGCCCCGGCGGCCCGGCCCAGGGCGGCGTACTCCAGCTCCTCGACGTCATCGGAGACGTACCACTCACGCAGCCCGGGGGTGACCGCGTAGGCGGTCAGCGGGCCGGGGCCGAGCTCTCCCTGCCGGTGCGCCGCCGCTAGTCCGGGAAGGGTCAGGGGTACATAGACGCGCATGGCTGCCGCTTTCGTGTAAGGCCGAACCGGGCTGCTCGCCAGCATACGGTCCATACGTCCCCCGGCTCCCGGCTCCCGGCGTACGCCCCCACGCATCGCCCGGCCAGCCACCGCAGGTCAGCCGTACCGAAGGTCAACCCCGTCCCGCACCCTCACCGGATAGGTGAAGCGTTCCCGCACCCTGGGCCGCTTCCCCGCGCGATTGCGGCCCGCGAGAGGCGATCGCTACAACCAAGGGCGTAGCTACTGCCCGGTATCACACTCCGCTGCCGGGCCGGAGACTCACTCACGGGGACAGCCATGACCACAGCCAAGGGACCCACCCGCCCACCCGGGCGCCATGACTCCCGCCGCCCCTCCCGCTCCGCCGTCCTCGCCGCCCAGCGCGGCAGACAGCGTGGGCAGCCGCACCACTGGTTCGCCCAGCGCCTGCTGCTCGTACTCAGCGGGCAGCGCCCCGTCCATATCCTGCTGGGCCACACCAGCGGCCCCGCCTATGACCAGCTGACGCGGCTCGCCCCGCTGGCCCCGCTCCGCGCGGATCCCGCCGTCCGGCCCTCCCCCACGCCCGTACTCGGGCACGTCGGCTACTGTGCCCCGCAGCCCGGGACCGTCGAGGTGTACGCCTGTATCCGCGCCGGAGAACGGACCCGGGCACTGGCCTTCCGTCTGGAACACGGCCCGGACCGCCGCTGGCGCTGCGCCGCAGTGGAGCTGGACGTCAAGCCCGACTCCCTCCCCTGACCGGCCCCCTCCCCCTCCCGGACTGGGGACAGAGCGAGGGCCGGGCACGTCGGTGACGTGCCCGGCCCTCGCCAGCTGACCAGCCAGCCAGCTCACTTCTTGCGGCGGCGGCCCTTCTGCGCCTTACGCCGCTCCGCCCGCGTCATACCGTCCGTGGCGGACCGGGTCGGCGCCTGCGCCTCCTCGACCTCGAAGTCGCCTTCCACCACGTCGCCTTCACCGTCCACCTTCGGCGCGCTGAAGTGCAGCCGGTCGGGCCGCTGCGGGGCCTCCAGCCCCTTGGCCCGGATGGCGGGGTGAGGGGCTGGAGACCCAGCAGCCACGGCCTCCGGCTCCTTCTCCAGCGAGGGCCTCGCTTCCTCGACCGGAACCTCCTCAACCTGCCGCTCGACCTGGACCTCCAGGTTGAACAGATAGCCGACGGACTCCTCCTTGATGCCCTCCATCATCGCCTGGAACATGTCGTAGCCCTCCCGCTGGTACTCAACCAGCGGGTCCTTCTGGGCCATCGCCCGCAGACCGATGCCCTCCTGGAGATAGTCCATCTCGTAGAGGTGCTCACGCCACTTGCGGTCCAGCACCGAGAGCACCACGCGGCGCTCCAGCTCCCGCATGATCTCGGAGCCAAGCTGCTGCTCGCGGGCGTCGTACTGCTGGTGAATGTCTTCCGTGATGGCCTCGATGATGAAGTCCGAGGTGATGCCTTCGCGGTCGCCGACTTCCTCCTCAAGGTCCTCGACGGTGACCTGCACCGGGTAGAGCTGCTTGAAAGCGCCCCACAGCCGCTCCAGGTCCCACTCCTCAGCGAAGCCCTCGACCGTCTCGGCCCGGACATACGCCTCGATGGTGTCATCCATGAAGTGCCGCACCTGCTCATGCAGGTCCGCGCCTTTCAGGACACGGCGGCGCTCACCGTAGATGACCTCACGCTGCCGGTTGAGCACCTCGTCGTACTTGAGGACGTTCTTACGGATCTCAAAGTTCTGCTGCTCAACCTGCGACTGGGCCGATGCGATGGCACGGGTCACCATCTTGTTCTCGATCGGCACATCGTCGGGGACATTGGCCATGGCCATCACGCGCTCGACCATCTGCGCCTTGAACAGCCGCATCAGATCGTCGCCGAGCGAGAGGTAGAAGCGGGACTCGCCCGGGTCGCCCTGACGGCCGGAGCGGCCGCGCAGCTGGTTGTCGATACGGCGCGACTCATGCCGCTCGGTGCCCAGGACATAGAGGCCGCCGAGCTCCTTGACCTCTTCGTGCTCGGCCTTGACGGCCGTCTCAGCCTTCTCCAGGGCCGCCGGGAGCGCCGCCGCCCACTCCTCGATGTGCTCCTCGGGATCCAGACCCTTGGCGCGCAGCTCCGCCTCGGCGATCTTCTCAGGGTTTCCGCCGAGCTGGATGTCGGTGCCACGACCGGCCATATTGGTGGCGACGGTCACGGAGCCCTTACGGCCCGCCTCGGCGACGATCTGCGCCTCACGGTCGTGGTTCTTGGCGTTCAGCACCTCGTGCCGCACACCGCGCTTCTTCAGCTGCTGTGACAGATATTCGGACTTCTCGACCGAGGTGGTGCCGACCAGGATGGGCTGGCCACGCTCGTGCTTCTCGACGATGTCCTCGACGACGGCCGCGAACTTGGCGACCTCGGTGCGGTAGATGAGGTCAGCCTGGTCGTTGCGGATCATCGGCCGGTTCGTCGGGATGGGCACGACGCCGAGCTTGTAGATCTGGTGGAACTCGGCGGCCTCGGTCATGGCCGTACCGGTCATGCCGGAGAGGGTGTCGTAGAGACGGAAGAAGTTCTGCAGGGTGATCGTGGCGAGCGTCTGGTTCTCGTCCTTGATCTCCACCCCTTCCTTCGCCTCAATCGCCTGGTGCATGCCCTCGTTGTAGCGGCGGCCGGCGAGGATACGGCCGGTGTGCTCGTCGACGATCATGACTTCGCCGTCGATGACGACGTAGTCCTTGTCCTTCTTGTAGAGCTCCTTCGCCTTGATGGCGTTGTTCAGGTAGCCCACCAGCGGAGTGTTGACCGACTCATACAGGTTGTCGATGCCCAGCCAGTCCTCGACCTTGGCGACACCGGACTCATGGATGCCGACGGTGCGCTTCTTCTCATCGATGTCGTAGTCACCGGTCTCCGGCTTCTGCAGGCGCGGCTCGGCGGGCTCGCCCTTCTCCAGCCGCTTCACCAGCTTCGAGAAGTCGCCGTACCACTTGGTGGCCGAGTCCGCCGGGCCGGAGATGATCAGCGGCGTACGTGCCTCGTCGACCAGGATCGAGTCGACCTCGTCAACGATGGCGAAGTTGTGCCCACGCTGCACCAGCTCTTCCTGCGACCACGCCATGTTGTCGCGCAGGTAGTCAAAGCCGAACTCGTTGTTGGTGCCGTAGGTGATGTCGCAGGCGTACTGCTCACGGCGCTGCCCCGGGGTCATATTGGCGATGATGCAGCCGACCGAGAGACCCAGGAACTTATGGACCCGGCCCATCATCTCGGAGTCACGCTGGGCGAGATAGTCATTGACGGTGATCAGGTGAACACCCTTGCCGGAGAGCCCATTGAGATACGCGGGCAGCGTGCCGACGAGGGTCTTGCCCTCACCGGTCTTCATCTCCGCGACATGTCCCATGTGCAGCGCGGCGCCGCCCATGATCTGTACGTCGTAGTGGCGCTGGCCGAGCACGCGCTTGGCGGCCTCACGGACGGTCGCGAAGGCCTCCGGGAGCAGATCATCGAGGCTTTCGCCCTCGGCGAACCGCTCCTTGTACTCATCGGTGAGTGCCCGCAGCTCGGCGTCCGAGAGGTCCAGGAAGTCCTCTTCGATGGAATTCACCTGGTCCGCGATGCGGTGCAGCTTGCGCAGGATCTTGCCTTCGCCTGCACGCATGAGCTTGTTGAAGACGGACACTGAGGCTGGTCTCCTTGCCGGTCGGGCCTGTCGTCCTGGGCACTGCCAGGTGCGCGGGCACGGCGATACGGTCCACGCCGCACCCGTCATCGTATGCGAGGGGCGACGGCCCCTGTACCCCCAACGTGCCGGAGGTCCGGAAGGTGCCCCGGAGCCCACCGGCACAATCAGTGTATGGAACCCGTCACTCTCAGCACCGAGCGCCTGCTGCTGCGGCCCCTGGAGCCGCGCGACGTCGACGCCGTGCTCGTCGCCTGCCAGGATCCCGAGATCCCGCGCTGGATCCCCGTACCCGACCCGTACGGTCGTGAGCACGCCGAGGACTTCGTGCTCAACGCCAGCCCCGCGGGCTGGCGTGAGGACACCATGTACAACTTCGGGGTCTTCACCAGGCAGGGCGCGCTGACCGGCTCCATGGGCCTGGTCCGGCTCGCTCAGCTCCGTACCGCGGAACACCAGGCGGAGCTGGGGTACTGGACGGCGAAGGAGCACCGCGGCAAGGGCTACACCGCGGAAGCGGGACGCGCGGTGGTCGACTGGGCCTTCACACAGCTGGGCGTCGAACGGCTGGAGTGGTGCGCGCAGGTGGGCAACGAGGGCTCGCGGGCGGTGGCACTACGGGTGGGCTTCGTCATGGAGGGCATACAGCGGTCCCGGATCGTGCACCGGGGGACACGACGGGACGCCTGGGTGGCATCGGTACTGCCGTCGGACTGGGGCCGCCAGACCACGACCCCCTACCTCCCAGCGCGCGCCGAACTGGCCGACTGACGACCGGCTGACGAGCGGACCGGCTCGGTGGATTGTCAGTCCCGGCGTTTACCGTTTGCCGCATGACCACGCCAGAGCTGTCACTCTCCGCAGACGAGGCACGCCGGATGGCGCTGCGCGCGCAAGGGCTGCTCGGGGCGCCCGACCGCGGCGCGGGGGTACGCGGGATGCTGCGGCGGCTGGGGGCCGTACAGCTCGACACCATCTCGGTGCTGGCGCGCTCACATGAGCTGGTGCCGTACGCCCGGCTGGGCGCGGTGGGACGGTCCGCCGTGGAGTCGGCGTACTGGACCGGGACACACGCCTTTGAGTACTGGTCGCATGCCGCGTGCGTCCTGCCGGTCGAGGAGTGGCCGCACTTCGCCTTCCGGCGCCGCGCCCTGCGGGCGAGGGGCCACCGCTGGCACCGGCTGGCGGACCGCGCCGCCTCCTGCGCCCAGGTGCGGGACCGGCTGAAGACGGATGGCCCGCTGACCGCCTCGGAGCTGGGCGGCGCCAAGAACGGCGGGGAGTGGTACGACTGGTCCGAAACCAAGATCGCGGTGGAGTGGCTGCTGGACACCGGCGAGGTGGTCTGCACCGAGCGCCGTGGCTGGAAACGGGTGTACGACCTGGCGGAACGTGTGATTCCCGACGCACTCTTCCACGACGACATCGATGACCGCGAGTGTCTGCGCCGGCTGGTCGCCCAGGCCGGGGGCGCACTGGGGGTGGCCACCCGCGCGGATCTGGCCGACTACCACCGGCTCAAGGCCGATCAGGTCGATGCGGTGATACGGGACACCGGCCTGGTGCCGGTCGTGGTCGAGGGCTGGGGCAAGCCCGCCTGGGCAGCCCCGGCGGCACTGGCCTCGGTACCACGGGGGCGGCACCGCACCACGCTGCTCTCCCCCTTTGACTCGCTGATCTGGGACCGTGCGCGCACGGAGCGTATCTTCGGTTTCACTCACCGGCTGGAGGCGTATGTCCCCAGATCCAAGCGGGTCCACGGCTACTTCGCGATGCCGCTGCTCGCGGGCGGGAAGCTGCTGGGCCGAGTGGATCCGGCAAGGGAGGGCGGCACGCTGGTGGCCCGCCAGCTGTCCATGACCGGTCCCAGGGCCGTTGCCCCTATGGCCCATGCCCTCCGGGAAGCCGCCACGTGGGTGGGCAGCAGCACCATCCACGTCCCCCACTGCACCCCGCCCGACCTACAAGTCCCCCTGCAAAAAGCCCTGGCCTGACCCTGCCCCGCTGCGGGACCAGCGTGTCAGCGGATCTCGAGGATCTTCTCCCGCATCGCGTACACCACCGCCTCCATCCTGGAGTGCAGCTGCAACTTCTCCAGAATATTGCGCACGTGGTTCTTCACCGTGTTCTCGCTGATGTAAAGCTCTTTGGCGATATCCCGGTTGTTCATACCCGTAGCGACCAGCTTGAGGACCTCAAGCTCCCGATCGGTCAGCCGGGGCGCCGGCACCAGCTTGCTCTCATCCGTGCGCTGGATCATCGACTTGAACTCGGTGAGCAGCTTCGCCGCCATCGACGGACTGATCTGGGACTGGCCATCGGCGACCGCCCGGATCGCGGTGGACACCTCATCGGTGGAGATCTCCTTGAGGAGATAACCCGTAGCGCCGGCCTTGATGGCGTCGTAGAGATCGGCCTCCTCATCACTGATCGTCAGCATGATGATCTTCGCACTGGGTGCCACCTCCTTGATAGAGGTGCACGCCTCAATGCCGCCGCGCTTGGGCATCCGTACGTCCATCAGCACGATGTCCGGCAAAAGATCGGCGGCCTTGTCCACCGCCTCCGCGCCGTCCCCGGCCTCGCCGATGACCTGGATGTCCTCCTCCTGGGCAAGGACGATCTCCAGCCCACGCCGGAAGAGCGCATGATCGTCCACGACCAGCACCCGGATGGGCTCGTCCCGCGGCTCGCGCTCCCGCACATCCGCAGCGACGGCCAAGCTCTCGGGGCTGCTGCCGCCCTCACAGTGCGCATCGGGCATCGCGGGCCCGAAGCTGTCCACCATCGTTCCTCCCCCTGCAGGCCATCCAGCCTTGACTCGTACGAACCAACCGGACGGCGTAGGAGGCCGGTTGGCCGTGACGCCATGATTCCATGCCCGCGCCCCCGGCTGGGCTCTCGACCCGGCCGGGGGCGCACCTTCAACGGCGGTTTTCAGCCGCCGAGGGCACCGCCCGCCCCATGGGGTGCCTCCTCGACGAACGGGTCGGGCTCAAGGTGGATGACGCCGTAGTCATAGGCGCGCCGCCGATAGACAACGCTCGGCTGCTTGGTGTCGGAGTCGACGAACAGATAGAAGTCATGCCCGACCAGCTCCATTTCGTAGAGCGCCTGATCGAGCGACATGGGGGGCGCTTTATGGGTCTTCTCACGTACCACCAGCGGCCCTTCACCCTGCACATCCAGCGACCCGATCCTGGTCACGACGGGCCATTCCTCGTCCGTGGCAGGCTCGCCGGCCAACTCACCGTTGCCGTTGAGGGTCGCGGCATCGGGCACGGTCACGGCGACGTCGCTCGCCGGAATACGGCCGCTGCCACGGCGCGTAGTGCGCTTGTCGTGCCGGCGCCGCAGCCGGGACTCCAGTTTCTCCGCGGCCAGATCGAGCGCGGCGTACGGATCTGCCGCCGCTGCCTCGGCACGGATTACCGGTCCACGGTGCCGCAGTGTGATCTCCACACGGTCGGAACGGTCAGCCTGACGGGGGTTGGGCTCCTTGGACACCTCAACGTCCAGGCGGATCACCTTGGCGTCGAACCTCTGGATCTTCTCCAGCTTCAGCTTCTCGGCCACGTGTTTACGGAACCGCTCCGGTACCTCTGTCTTACGGCCCTTGACGACGATGTCCACGCAGAACTCCGTTCCCGGATCACTCCGCTCGACGTGCGGAGCGCATCCTTGGTGCACTGACGCCGGACGGCCCGGTGGTCTCCCGGTCTCCGTCCAGCACTACGTCGGGTTGCGACTTCCACCTCCTTCTCCCCCATCGGGAAGATCGCCACCCACTCGAAAGTGCGGCGACCAGCAGAGTCGGGCGAACGCAGCAAAGCGCTTAAGTCCCGCGATGAGGAACAGCACCTGTCTCTTCCTCACCACCGAACGTACCCCGACTGGGGGATGCTCGGCACCCCCTACAGACACGTACCCATTGGTAACTGAGATTTTTATGCTTACTACCAGCAACGATCCATGAATACGGGCAGTTCCTGCCCATCCGGTCCAGCCATCCGGTCCAGCTGCGGAAGCGCTTAACCACCGGGGGTCAGCGAGGCCGCGACCACCGCCGCACCGATGACCCGGCCACCGGCGGCCCGCACCGCCCGCGCCCCCTCGGCCAGCGAAGTGCCCGTCGTCATCAGATCGTCCACCAGCACCACAGGACCGGCCGTCAGCAGCCCGGCGGCACCGGGCGGCACCACGAGCGCCCCGGCCAGATTCCGCCGCCGCTCCCCGGCGCTCAGCCCCGACTGATCGATGACGCCACGCGCTTGCCGCAGCACGGCGCACGCCCGCACCGGCACCCCGCCGCGCCGCAGCTCCCCGGCCGCCGCCCGGGCGATGCGCCGCACCGGGTCATGGCCACGCGCTGCCACGCTCCGCTGGGCGGAGGGCACCGGGACCAGCAGCGGCAGCCCAGCCGCCGCGGCGGCGACCGTCGTGGGGAGTACGGCCCGTACGGCTCCGGCCAGCGCGGCACCCAGCGGCGCGGCCAGCCGCAGGGCACCCCGCTCCTTGTGCGCGAGCAGGACGGCCCGTACGGCGTCGGTGTACGCCCCGGCGGCGTACACCGGTGGCAGCCCCTCCGGCGCCGGGCCCGGCAGCGCCCGCTGGGCCCGCGTCCCGCACAGCGCCTCCCGGCACCGCGGGCACAGCCCGGTGCGCGGGGCGCCGCATCCGGCGCAGTCGGCCGGGAGCACCAGATCGGCCAGCTCCTGCCACCACCCCAGCATGGCCCCCCTTTCGCTTCCCCCGGACAGATCCCCGGACAAGACCCGGTCAGGTCTCGGTCAGGTCCCCGGACAGATCACCCCGGGTAGACCGGCGCCGAGCCCGTATCCGTGACCTCCTGCCAGTTGGCGTCCCGGGGCAGTCGCACGATGCCCTCCTCGGAGTCGGCCAGCAGCGGCTTGTCCTCGTCCTCCGAGGCGGCGATGCCCTTGACGTTATTGACCCCCGGCAGTGTCGGCGGGACCCCGGCGGAACCGTCCGTCGACATGACGCGCAGCTGCTGCACGCCCCCGGACTCCTTCCCGACGACCACCAGTCGGCTGCCGCCCGCCCAGGACGCCGCCACCACGTTCTCCAGCTGCGGAGCGACCGGGCGAAGATCGGTGACCGTCGCGGTCGGCTCTCCCTTGGGGCTGTTCGCCCGCTCGATCCGGCCGAGTTGCAGGGTGGTCCGCTCGCCGTCCTGGATCAGCAGTGCGATGCGTACGCCGTCCGCCGCCACTCGCAGCGCCTCGATACGTCCCGAACCGAGCCCCGGCACAGCGACGGTCTCCGGCTTCTCCTCGCCGTCGCGCAGCCGCAGCAGCCGGGACCGGTCCGGATCACGGTCGGCCACCCAGAGATCGCCCAGGCCGTCCCAGCTCGGTGCGGTCAGCCGGTCGTCCGCCTTCTTGCCCTGGCTGGTCAGCACCGATGCGTCGAAGGGGACATCGATGGAGAGCGGAGCGACATAGAGCGAGCGGCCGTCCAGCGAGACGCCCGCACCCGTGACCTCGTCGCGGCTCACGGCGACCGATCTCAGCTCGAGCGCCCCCTTGCCGAAGGGGCCCTCGACCGGCACGGCCACGTCCTGATCCTCGCTCAGGGCCACGAGCCGGCGGCTGCCGTCGACGAAGTACTGTTTCGCGGCCTGGCCATTCAGCAGCCCGGGAGCGTAGGTCTGCGCCTCGTCGCGGCTCTGCTGGCACAGCTTTCCGCCGTCCTGGTCGGCCAGCGTCACGCCGTTGACCCTGGTCGAGGACTGATGGTCCACGGTGTGCAGCAGCTGGGCGGCCATCCGGTCACACTGCCGTTTGTCGACACGCGGCCGCTCGCCCTTTCCGGGCAGGGTCAGCCGGGTGGTCAGCGTCCCCGAGTCATCGAAGGACAGCCGCTGCTGGCCGGGGGCCAGTCGCACGCCGCTCGGGAAGGCCGAGCTCGCCACCGGCTTCAGCCAGTCGGTCGGCCCGTTCAGCAGGGCCTTCACTGTCTCGGTGACCGGGTCTATCCGGCGGCGCAGATAGACCGGGTCGGCCACCAGGACGTTCCTGCCGCCGGGCACGGCGCTGGCCTCGGGGCCGAGGTTGGCGAAGTAGTACGTATTGACCGAGCGGTAGATGCGCTGGAAGTCGGACTCGCCCAGGACCAGCCCGTCCGGCAGCTGGCTGATCCGCCACTCGCCGTCCACCCTGATCAGCCGGAAGCGCTCCAGATAGGCGCTCTCACCCGGGGCGTAGGCGTTCTTGCCGTCCACCTCGGCGATCTGCTCGCCGGTCACCTCGACGCTGTACGCGTCTCCGTCGCTGTCGGCCCGGACGCCCGCCGGGGGCACATCGGGCCCGCCCGACACCACGGTGGTCCTGGCGAACGGATCCCAGCGCTTGCCCTCCTCCTCGGTGAGGTACTGCCGTGCGGTGTCGAAGTTCGCTTCGTCGCTGGTGGTCGCCTCCAGGAAGCCCCGGACGATCTGCCGTGGCTGCTCGCCCTTCTGCGGGCTCACGCCGAAGACCCGCACCTGAGAGTCGGCTTCCGCCCGCTGCGGCGGGTCGACCCGTTTCACCTCGCCGCCGGACGGCATGGACGCACACCCGGTGAGCAGCAGGGCGCCCGTGGCCAGCAGGGCTCCGGCGCCGCGCCGGTCAGCCTTCATGGTCGCTCTCTTCCACGCTGTCCGTCCGCCCGGCGGGCAGCGCCGTCACCGGGGTGCGGGTCTGGGTCGGGATGGCGCCGTCCAGCACGCGGTTGCGCCGTGAGTCGGAGGGCTCCAGGGGTATCGGGGAGCCGCGCAGGCACTCCCCCGCGGCGCTGGGCAGGGTGAGCCGGAACTGGGAACCGCCGCCCGGCTCGCCCCAGGCCTGCAGCCAGCCGCCGTGCAGCCGGGCGTCCTCGACAGCGATCGACAGGCCGAGCCCGGTGCCGCCGGTGGTACGGGCACGGGCGGGATCGGCGCGCCAGAAGCGGTTGAAGACCCGCTGGGCCTCGCCTGGCTTGAGGCCGACGCCGTAGTCACGCACGGCCACGGCGACAGCGCCGCCGCTCTGCGCGAGCCGGATCACAACATCGTGGCCCTCACCGTGCTCGACGGCGTTGACGACCAGGTTGCGCAGCACCCGCTCGACACGTCTGGCGTCGGCTTCGGCGATCACCGGCAGCTCACCGCCGACGACGAGGAGGCGGCTGCCCTTGGCGTCCGCGAGCGGCTGAGCGCCCTCGACCACCCGGTGCGCCACCTCCCGCAGATCGGTGGGCGCGGGCTCCAGGGCGGCGGCTCCGGCGTCAAAGCGGCTGATCTCCAGCAGATCCGCGAGCAGCGACTCAAAGCGGTCGAGCTGGCCGAGCAGTAGCTCAGCGGAGCGGGCGGTCGCCGGGTCGAATTCGTCGCGCGCCTCATGGATCACATCGGCGGCCATCCGGACGGTGGTCAGCGGCGTGCGCAGCTCATGTGAGACATCGGAGACGAAGCGGCGCTGCATCCGGGACAGCTCCTCCAGCTCCTGGATCTTGAGCTGCAGGTTCTGTGCCATCTTGTTGAACGCCTCGCCGAGCCGGGCGATGTCGTCCTCGCCGGTGACTTTCATACGTTCCTGAAGCCGCCCGGCGGCGAGCCGTTCGGAGATTCCAGCGGCCATCCGGACCGGGGTGACCACCTGGCGTACGACGAGCCAGGCGATGGCGCCCAGCAGCACCACCACGAAGACCCCCGCGGTTGCCAGCGTCCCCTTCACCAGGGCCAGGGACTTCTCCTCCTGGCTGAACGGGAAGAGGTAGTAGAGCTGATACGGATTGCCGTTGGCATCGCTGAGCCGCTTACCGACGATCAGTGCGGGCTCGGTACTGCCACCGGTCCGGACGATCTCCGCGTACTGCTGATGCGTCCCGGCGTGCTTGTCCAGCGCCCCGCGCAGCTCGGCGGGCACGCTCTCCTCCGGGCGCACATCCCCGGAGGCCCGTGGGCCGCGCGTATTGGTGTTCTCATCACCGACGAACGGGGCCGTGTCATCGTTGGAGCTGAGCGCGACGACCGAGTAGACACCCTGGCCGCCGCTGGCGAGCTGCTGGACCAGCTGGGTCAGCCAGGCTCCGGAATTCTGCGTACTGCGGGCGGTGCCACCGCCCTCACCGGCGCCCTCACCGTTGCTCGCGCTGTCAGCCATCTCCGTGGCGACCGCGAAGCCTCCCGCCGCCTGGCTCTGCGCTGCCTGCTGCTTGGCGTCCAGCAGGCCGTTGCGGACCTGGCCGATGACGACGAGGCCGAGCAGCAGCACCACAGCGAGCGACATCAGCAGGGTGGTGGCGACCACACGCAGCTGGATATTGCGCCGCCACAGCCGCATAGCGGCCAGTAGCGGGCGGCGTACCCAGCGGACAAACATCCGGACCATGGGATGAGCCCGACTACCGGTCGCCCCTTCGGAGAGCAGCCCGTCGGGGAAGAGATACCCACCCCGCCACATTTGCCTAAATACGGACATTACGGACTTTTGATCCGCGGCTCCCCCCGCCTGCCTGCCCTGCGGAGTGGAACCGTGCCCGGACATGATCAGCTCGGCCCGGCCTTGTATCCCACGCCGCGCACGGTCACCACGATCTCCGGCCGCTCCGGGTCCTTCTCCACCTTGGAGCGCAGCCGCTGCACATGGACATTGACCAGCCGGGTGTCGGCCGCGTGGCGGTAACCCCAGACCTGCTCCAGCAGTACCTCACGGGTGAAGACCTGCCACGGCTTACGGGCCAGCGCGACCAGCAGATCGAACTCCAGCGGCGTCAGTGCGATCGACTGCCCGTTCCGCTTCACCGAGTGCCCCGCCACATCGATCACCAGATCGCCGATGGCGAGCTGCTCCGGCGTGGGCTCCTCCGAGCGTCGCAGCCGTGCCCTGATCCGGGCCACCAGCTCCTTCGGCTTGAACGGCTTGACGATGTAGTCATCGGCCCCGGACTCCAGCCCGACCACGACATCGACCGTGTCGGTCTTCGCCGTGAGCATCACGATCGGCACTCCGGACTCAGCCCGTATCAGCCGGCACACCTCAATGCCGTCCCGGCCGGGCAGCATCAAATCGAGCAGCACCAGGTCGGGTTTGGTCTCACGGAACGCGGCGAGCGCCTTGTCGCCGTCCGAGACAAACGATGGTTCAAAGCCTTCGCCGCGCAACACGATGCCAAGCATCTCTGCCAGTGCGGTGTCGTCGTCGACGACAAGGACGCGTCCCTTCATGAGTTCATCATCCCATTACCTGATCGTGATGTTCCCGCACGTGAGATGGAACACAGTTCCGCCAGCCCGGAGGGGGTCACCGGCGACACCGCACCCGCCTCCGTGACGATCGCCGTGATCAGCTCTGGCGGGGTCACATCAAAGGCCGGGTTGTACGCCTGAGGACCCGCCGGAGCCACCGGCACACCCGGCACAAGCTCCGTGACCTCCCGGCCCGCACGCTGCTCCACCTCGATCGCCGCCCCGTGCTCAGTCTCCAGATCCACCGTGGTCAGCGGCGCCACCACGATGAACGGCACATGGTGATAGCGCGCCAGCACCGCGAGCGGATAGCTCCCCACCTTGTTGGCCACGGAGCCGTCCGCCGCGATCCGGTCAGCCCCGATCAGCACCGCGTCCACCTCTCCCGCCGCGAAGAGCGACCCGGCCGCGCTATCCGTGAGCAGGCTGTACGTCATCCCCTCCCGCGCCGCCTCGTAAGCGGTCAGCCGCGCCCCCTGCAACAGCGGTCTGGTCTCGTCCACCCACAGCCTGCGCAGCTCGCCCGCCCGGTGCACGGCCCGTACGACCCCCAGGGCGGTGCCCTCACCCCCGGACACCAGCGCCCCCGTATTGCAGTGCGTAAGGATCCGGTGGCCACCGCCCGGCAAGAGCTCCCGCAGGAGCGCCCAGCCATGCTCCGCCATCCGGGCACTGGCCTCGATGTCCTCCCGGTGCAGCGCCCGGGCCTCCGCGAGCGCCACCGCCGCCGCACGCTCAGACCCCGCGCCCGCGTCCAGCGCCCCCTGATACGCCCCGGTAACACGCCGCACGCCATAGCCGAGGTTGACCGCGGTCGGCCTGGCATGCGCCAGCTGCTTGGCCGCCTCCTCCACGTCATAGCCACGGGCCGCAGCCAGCGCGATGCCATACCCGCCCGCGATCCCCAGCAGCGGAGCACCCCGCACCGTAAGCGAACGTATTGCCCCCACCAGAGCCAGCACGTCCGTACAGAGGAACTCCCGCTCCTCGGTGGGCAACCGAGTCTGGTCAAGCAGCACCACGACCGGCCCCTCGGGCAGCTCCTCCCATCGCAGCACCGGTACAACGGTCGTATCGTGATCAGCCATTCGCCCAGTCTGCACGCTCGGCGGCCTGAGGGGCAGGGCCCGATACATCCGGCCGCCCACCGTGGCACGATGGCAGCCAACCAGTGCCCCCGCGACCGAGGTGAACCGCAGTGAATGAGTCTCCGGGCTGGACCTCGCCCGGGCCTTCCCCTTCCGATCCCTCCGGCGACCGGGACCGGGATCAGGACCGGGACCAGACGGCATCCGGCAACGCCCCCAAGGCACCCGCTCAGCAGCAGCCCACGGGCTGGTCGGCACAGCAGCCCCCACCCGCCAGTCAGGGCTGGGGCGTACCGGGTGCGCCTCAGCCGGGGCAGCAGCCGGGACAGCCGGGCGGGTGGAACACCAACTGGCAGCAAGCACCCGCCGCCAAGCCCGGGGTGATCCCGCTGCGTCCACTCGGCGTCGGCGAGATCCTCGATGGCGCCGTATCCACCATGCGCGCCCACTGGCGGCCGGTGCTCGGCATCGCGCTGGGAGTCGCCGTCGTGATCCAGCTGGTGTCCACTGTTGTCACCGGCGTGTGGTTCCGGGACAACGGCAGCCTTGAGGCCCTGCAGAACAACCCCAACCCCACGACCGACGAGATCCTGGACGCCGTCAACGGCACACTGAGCAGTCAGAGCATCACCTTGCTGGCCACGATGCTCGGCACGGTCATCGCCACCGCGTTGCTCACCATCGTGGTCAGCCGCGCCGTCCTGGGCCGACCGGTCTCCATCGGAGAGGCCTGGCGGGAGGCACGGCCCCTGCTGCTGCGGTTGCTCGGTCTGTCGTTTCTGGTTCTGCTGATCGTCATCGGCGCGCTCGTCCTGGGCTTCGTGCCGGGCCTTCTGCTCGCCGCCGCCGGTTCCCCCGGCAGCGGAGCCGCACTGGGCCTCCTCGGCGGTCTCGGCGGCATCGTGGTCGCGGTATGGCTGTGGGTCCGCTTCGCGCTCTCCGCTCCCGCGCTGATGCTGGAGAGGCAGGGCGTCATCACCTCGCTGCGCCGCTCCGCCAAGCTCGTACGCGGCTCCTGGTGGCGGATCTTCGGCATCCTGGCCCTCACCCTGATCCTGGTCACCGTCATCGAGTTCATCGTGTCGATCCCCACCGCCCTGCTGGCCGCCATAGTGGGCGGCGAAGGCGTTGGCGGACTGCTGACCGGCGAGGTCACCAGCTTCACCTGGCCCTACCTGATCGTCATCGGCATCGGTGCGGTCATCGCCGCCACCATCACCCTCCCGCTCAGCGCCGGTGTGACCGCGCTGCTCTACATCGACCGCCGCATCCGGCGCGAAGCGCTCGACCTCGAACTGGCCCGCGCCGCAGGCGTCCCCGGGTACACCACCCAGCAGCCCGGCGACTCCGCGCCAGGGAGCTGATGCGATGACGGGAGTGATGAGGAGGCTGTCGGACGACGAAGTGCCCGTCGTCATCGACCGGGACACCGCCCGGGACGCCGCCGAGCGTGAGCTGTCCAAGCCGATGTACCACGAGAACGATCCCGGACCACTGCGCCGTGCGCTGGACTGGTTCCTGGAGCGTGCCGGCGACCTCCTCAACTCCGCCGCCGGAATCACCCCCGGCGGCTGGGTCGGCCTCCTCACGGTCGCCCTCCTCGTGGTGCTGCTCATCGTGGCCCTCCGGCTGCGCCTCGGCGCCCTGCGCCCGGCGCCCGACACCGGGGACAGCACCCTCTTCGACGACCGCCCGCGCAGCGCCGCCGAGCACCGCGCCGCAGCCGAACGGCACGCGGCCGCCAGCCGCTGGAGCGAGGCCGTCCAGGAACGGATGCGCGCCGTCGTCCGCTCCCTCGAAGAGCGCACCCTGCTCGACCCCCGCCCCGGCCGCACCGCCGACGAGGCCGCCGCCGAAGCCGGACAAGCACTCCCCGAACACGCCACGGCACTGCGCACGGCCGCCCTTTCCTTCGACGAAGTCACATACGCCGGCCGCCCGGCGAACCCATCGGCATACGCGGAACTACGAGACCTGGACACCGCGCTGGCGCGGACCAAGCCCCAACTCCCCTCCGCGACAGCGGCCGGGAACGGGGACACCCCATGACCCCAACCCGGCCCCCCGCCACCTCGACCGGCGCGTCGACCGCCACCTCGGCATCGCTCGCCCCCACGGCCCGACAGCTGTGGACCCGCTCTCGTGGCCTGCTGCTGGCCGTCGTCATCCTGATCGTGGCCGGGGTGATCATCGCCGTCATCCGCTCCGGTGAGCAGCACGGCCTGCTCGACCCCCGGTCCGCCGACCGTTTCGGCAGCCGGGCCACCGCGGAACTCCTCAGTGACCGGGGCGTGGACACGACCGTGGTGACGACGACCGAGGACGCCGCGGCGGCGGCGGGCCCGGACACCACGCTGCTCATCACCAGCCCCGACATGCTGAGCGGCCGCCAGCTGTCCACCTTGCGGGCCGCCACATCGAACAGCGGCGCCCGCACCCTCCTCATCGCCCCCGGCCCCACCTCGGTCAGCAAACTCACCCCCAAGGTGCGAGCCGTCAAACCGGCTGAGGTCACCACGCGATCCCCGGGCTGCGACGCCCCCTTCGCCAGGCGAGCGGGCGACGCCGAACTCGGCGGCATCACCTACACCACCTCCGCCGACCCCGTCGACGCCTGTTACATCAGCGATGAGCTGCCCACCCTGCTGCGGCTGCCCGACGCCTCCGGCAACGGCGACACCGTGGTGGCCGGTGCCCCCGACTTCCTCTACAACCACCGCCTCGATCAGCACGGCAACGCCTCGCTGGCCCTGCAACTCCTCGGTTCCCGACCGCAACTCGTCTGGTACCTCCCTTCCCTTGCCGACCCCGCCGCCGAAGACACCGGCGATGAGGGCCTTTTCGATCTCGTTCCGGCAGGCTGGCGCTGGGGCATCCTCCAACTCGCCATCGCTGTCGTACTCGCCGCTCTCTGGCGCGCCCGGCGCCTTGGCCCCCTGGTCCCCGAACGGCTGCCGGTCGCCGTCCGCGCCTCCGAAGCGACCGAAGGCCGCGCCCGGCTCTACCGGCAGGCAGGCGCCCGCGACCGGGCGGCCGAAGCCCTGCGCTCCGCCACCCGCACCCGCCTCGCCCCCCTCGTCGGTATCCCGGCAGCCCAGGCACATACACCGGAGTCCCTTGCTCCCGCCCTCGCCGCGCACACTGGTGAGGACAGCTCCAGCGTGCGCACCCTTCTGTTCGGCCCGGCCCCCACCGACGACACCGCTCTCGTCCGCCTCGCTGACGAGCTCGACCGTCTCGAACGACGCATCACCCCATCTCCGAGAGACAAGGACCGCCCTTCGTGAGCGCCCCTTCCCCAGACAGCGCCCGCGCCGCCCTCGAAACCCTGCGCGGCGAGATCGCCAAGGCCGTGGTCGGCCAGGACGCCGCCGTCACCGGACTCGTCGTCGCCCTGCTCTGCCGTGGTCATGTCCTGCTCGAGGGTGTCCCCGGCGTCGCGAAGACCCTGCTCGTACGTACCTTGGCGGCCACGCTCAAACTCGACACCAAGCGCGTACAGTTCACCCCCGATCTGATGCCGAGCGATGTCACGGGCTCGCTCATCTACGACGCCCGTACCGCCGAGTTCTCCTTCCAGCCCGGCCCGGTCTTCACCAATCTCCTGCTCGCCGATGAGATCAACCGCACCCCGCCGAAGACCCAGGCCTCGCTGCTGGAGGCCATGGAAGAACGCCAGGTCTCCGTCGACGGCACCGCCCGTCTGCTCCCCGAACCCTTCCTGGTAGCCGCCACCCAGAACCCGGTCGAGTACGAGGGCACATACCCCCTCCCCGAGGCCCAACTCGACCGCTTCCTGCTCAAGCTGACGGTCCCGCTGCCCACCCGGCAGGACGAGATCAATGTCCTCACCCGCCATGCCGAGGGTTTCGACCCCCGCGACCTGGAAGCTGCGGGCATCCGCCCCGTGGCGGGCCCCACCGAGCTTGACGCCGCCCGCGCCGCTGTCGCCAAGACCTCGATCTCCCCTGAGATCACCGGCTATGTCGTCGATATCTGCCGAGCCACCCGTGATTCCCCCTCACTCGCTCTCGGTGTCTCTCCCCGTGGCGCCACCGCACTGCTCTCCACCGCCCGCGCGTGGGCCTGGCTCACCGGCCGGGACTACGTCATCCCTGATGACGTCAAAGCGCTCGCTCTTCCCACCCTCCGGCACCGCATCCAGCTCCGCCCCGAGGCCGAGATGGAGGGTGTCACCGCCGACAGCGTGATCAACTCGATCCTCGCCCACGTCCCCGTGCCCCGCTGAGACGACGCGAGTTGAATTGATCCATGGCCCTCACCGGACGCACAGCCCTCATCGCTGCCCTCGGCGCGCTCCTCGTCGGCCTGCTCCTCCCCAGCTGGGCCGGGCTACTCGCCGTGGAACTCCCGCTACTGCTCGCAATTCTGTACGACCTCGTTCGCGCGGCGCCAGTGCAGAAGCTCCAGTTCACCCGATCCGGTGATACGTCAGTTCGACTCGGCGAGCGGGCCCAGGTGCACCTGACCGTCACCAATCCCGCCCCCCGCCCACTGCGCGCCCGCATCCGCGACGCCTGGCCCCCCAGCAGCTGGCACCCCGGAGCCGAGATTTCCGCGTCCCGGCACGCGTTGACCATCCCCGCCGGGGAACGCCGACGCCTCACGACCACACTCTCCCCGACCCGCCGGGGAGACCGGCGGGCCGAACGAGTCACCGTCCGTTCCTACGGCCCGCTCGGCCTCGCCGCCCGCCAGGGAAGCCACACCGTGCCCTGGACGGTCCGCGTCCTGCCTCCGTTCACCAGCCGCAAACACCTCCCCGCCAGGCTCGCCCGGCTCCGTGAACTCGACGGCCGCACCAGCGTCCTCACCCGAGGCGAAGGCACGGAGTTCGACAGCCTCCGGGAGTACATCCCCGGCGATGACACCCGCTCCATCGACTGGCGAGCGACCGCCCGGCAGTCGACCGTCGCGGTACGCACCTGGCGCCCCGAACGCGACCGGCACATCCTGGTCGTCCTCGACACCGGCCGCACCGCAGCGGGCCGCGTCGGCGATATCCCACGCCTGGACGCCGCGATGGACGCCGCACTGCTCCTGGCCGCCCTCGCCACCCGAGCCGGTGACCGGCTGGATCTCCTGGCCTACGACCGCCGAGTACGCGCCTCGGTTACGGGCCGCACCACCACCGACGTACTGCCCGCCCTGGTCGAAGCGATGGCTCCGCTGGACGCCGCCCTGGTCGAATCCGACACCCGGGGCCTGGCCTCCGCCGTCCTGCGCACCGCACCCCGCCGCTCGCTCATCGTCCTCTTCACCGGCCTCGACGCATCCCCGGTAGAAGAAGGCCTCCTCCCGGTCCTCCCCCTCCTCACCCAGCGCCATACGGTCCTGGTCGCCGCCGTCTCCGACCCCCGTATCGAGGAGATGGCCGCCTCCCGGGGCACCCTCGACGGCGTCTACGAAGCGGCCGCCGCCGCCCAGACCCAGTCCGAACGCCACCACACCGCCGACCGCCTCCGCCACCACGGAGTCACCGTCGTAGACGCCACCCCCACCGACCTAGCCCCCGCCCTGGCCGACACCTACCTCGCCCTGAAGGCCGCTGGGCGTCTCTGAACGGGCTCAGGCGTCGAAGTCGTACTCAAGGACGTAGGAGTTGGCGTCGAGGGTCATCTCATTGACTTCTACGGCGTGGCCCTCTTCGGTGAACGCGGTACGGCAAACGAGCACTACCGGGGCACCAGCGGTGAGGTGGAGCTGGTCGGCTTCGTCCGCAGTGGGCATACGGGAGCGGATTTCCTCCCGGAAGCGCACAGGTCCGAGACCAAGCTCAGCGAGCCGGGCATACACCCCGCCAGGGCCGGTGTCCTCACGGGTGATGGCCGATCCGGCGACCAAGCCGCCGGGAAAGTACGAAGTAGCCAGCAACACGGGCTTGCCGTCGAGTATGTAACGCCGCCTACGGACCCACGCGGCCGCACCGGGCTCCACATCGAGGACGACAGCGATGGCATCCGGCGCCGGTTCCTCAGTGACGCTCAGCAGGTCCACCCCGACATCACGACCCTCAGCGTCGGCGGCCCAGATGGACCGTCCCGTGCCCCACTGCTGCTGCGCGACTCGCCGTGACCCGCGCCGTCGGATGGGACGGAAGGAACGGACGAACACCCCAGCTCCCTTACGGGCCTCGGTGATGCCCTCGCTCTGCAGAACGCTGAGAGCCTGCCGCGCGGTCATCCGGGCGACTCCATGGGCAGCCATCAGATCGTTCTCACCGGGCAACCGGTCGCCGGGCCCATACGCGCCGCTGGCGATCGCTGACTTGAGCTCGTCGGCGATGCGGCGGTACTTGGGCTGTCGGCTGCTGCTGCCGCCACCGGACATCTCTGGATCCCTCCTGATCATCTCTAGACACCCTAAGGGCGGAGGGCGTTGTCGCAAGGTTCGGCGTCTGATCGGGGACACATCGACCGATACATCTCTAGAGAAGTGCTTGACTCAAGACGACACCGGCCGCTTCACTTAGAACATCTCTAGAGATGCATCCGTCTACTCAGGAGGACCCGCGTGCTCAATCACGTTCCGCCGACGACCTTATCCATCGGTAATGTCGTCACGGTTGACCGGAATCTCGTACACGACCTCGCATCGCGCGGCCGGAACGATGATGTCCGCAGTCTCAACCGGGCGTCCATCCTCGCAGTAGTACGTCCGCTGGATGTGCGTGACCAGCGCACCAGCCTGGATGCCGAGGAGATGCGCCTCCCCTGGTGCGGCATGCCGTGGCTCGGGTTGCTCGGTCGCATGACCGATCGTCACACCAATCGCGGCCATCCGCTCGACAACGCCCTGGCCCGCATAGGGCCCGCCTTCTGGCAGAACGACGATCGTGCCGCCAGTGAGGGAATACGGCTCCCAACTGGTCGAAAGCTGCACAGGCTTGCCGTCCGCGAGGAACTCATACGACGTACGTACCGTCAGCTCGCCCTCGGCAATACCCAACCGTGCGGCGACCTCCGCCGGGGCGGGCACCTTCGCCTCCGTACGGTGCTCCCACGTCCCGACCCTGCCGAGACTTGCCATATCAGCGCGGAAGGGGGAACCGGCCCGCTGCTCACGACACCAGGAGCGGACCATCCGCAGCCGCTCGCGGGGTCGCGCGGCGTAAGTCCCTGATCCGGCACGGCCTTCGAGCAGCCCCTGGGAGATCAGCAACTCCTGTGCCCGCCGTACGACGTTGTCACCCACCCCGTACTCGGCGGCGAGTTGAGCACGCGAGGGCAGACGGTCTCCGGGCATCCACTCACGGCTAGCGAGGCGCTGCCGGAGCGAATCGGCAACTCGGAGATAGGGCGGCTGCTCAGGCATGTGGCAAATCTAGTCCACTAGCCTTATTCTAGTTAACTAGCTTCACCGTAAGTGATCGCTAGATGACCAGGGGATAGCCGTGCCCACACCTGCATCTCGAGCGCAGGACATCGCAACACGGCTCTCCGCCGCCACCGAACGGAGTCCCCGCCTGATGCGACACCCCAACTGCATCCGCATTGAAGCCGAACTACCGGAATCGCTCTCCCCAGTGCACTGGCAGGCCGTCCTGTCCGCCCTCGGGAAGGCCGACCGATTCGGCCTTAGCGGAGGAGTGGACGGGCGCATCGCATGGGCCCTTATCCACACCCACCCGCAAGAAACCCCGGCGACCATGTGACGGTCCCGGCCGGGCCAATACTGACAAGGGGCATCAACATGCCAAAGCCAATTCGCCGTGTGATCGACTGGGCGGCCCGGTTGCTATGGCCATCCACTGGGCATCACCGGCCCAGAACACCCCAGCGCTGGCTTCAGCGCGACTACTCGCTCCCAGCCATCGTCCTGGGCAATACAGCACCCGCCGGACCCTCCATGTGGCCACATCTCAAGCACCCTCGAACCGAGGGCACGCCAAGAAGTTCGCCGATCCCATCGACGGCGACGCGGTCGCCCTGGTGCGGCCCTACCTCGCTGCATACGAACAGCAGGAGAAACGCTGCCGGGAGCTGGCGCTGGAGGAAGCAGATGTGCTGGGCTCGGTATGGGTCCAGGACGTGCGGGTCGGGGTTACCCGGTGATGCCCGCCGAGGGGAAAGGGTCGAAGCAGCTCATTGCTGACCGGTGGGCGCGATGGCTGGAACATGCCGTGGGCTGTCAGCGGTGCCGGGGCATCGAGGGCGAACTCTGCCCGCGCAGCCGAGCCCTGTACGCCGCTTGGCGGGCCGCCTGCACAGCTGCCCAGGCAAGCGAGCAACAGCGCTAACGTTTACTCAGACAGGCAGTAAACGCAGAGAAGCCCCGTTGGTTTCCCAACGGGGCTTCTCTTCAATGATTGTTCGGCGGCGTCCTACTCTCCCACACGGTCCCCCATGCAGTACCATCGGCGCTGAAAGGCTTAGCTTCCGGGTTCGAAATGTAACCGGGCGTTTCCCCTTCGCCAAGGCCACCGAAACACTTATGAAGTTCACAACCAAAAAATTGGTTACCGGTTCTGGTCGTTACCTCAGAACCTACACAGTGGACGCGAGCAACTGCGGACAAGCCCTCGGCCTATTAGTACCAGTCAACTCCAACCGTTACCGGTCTTCCATATCTGGCCTATCAACCCAGTCGTCTACTGGGAGCCTTAACCCCTCAAAGGGGGAGGGAGTCCTCATCTCGAAGCAGGCTTCCCGCTTAGATGCTTTCAGCGGTTATCCTTTCCGAACGTAGCCAACCAGCCATGCCCTTGGCAGAACAACTGGCACACCAGAGGTCCGTCCGTCCCGGTCCTCTCGTACTAGGGACAGCCCTTCTCAAGACTCCTACGCGCACAGCGGATAGGGACCGAACTGTCTCACGACGTTCTAAACCCAGCTCGCGTACCGCTTTAATGGGCGAACAGCCCAACCCTTGGGACCGACTCCAGCCCCAGGATGCGACGAGCCGACATCGAGGTGCCAAACCATCCCGTCGATATGGACTCTTGGGGAAGATCAGCCTGTTATCCCCGGGGTACCTTTTATCCGTTGAGCGACGGCGCTTCCACAAGCCACCGCCGGATCACTAGTCCCGACTTTCGTCCCTGCTCGACCCGTCAGTCTCACAGTCAAGCTCCCTTGTGCACTTACACTCAACACCTGATTACCAACCAGGCTGAGGGAACCTTTGGGCGCCTCCGTTACCCTTTAGGAGGCAACCGCCCCAGTTAAACTACCCACCAGACACTGTCCCTGATCCGGATCACGGACCCAGGTTAGACATCCAGCACGACCAGAGTGGTATTTCAACAACGACTCCACCCATACTGGCGTACGGGCTTCACAGTCTCCCACCTATCCTACACAAGCCGAACCGAACACCAATATCAAGCTATAGTAAAGGTCCCGGGGTCTTTCCGTCCTGCTGCGCGAAACGAGCATCTTTACTCGTAATGCAATTTCACCGGGCCTATGGTTGAGACAGTCAAGAAGTCGTTACGCCATTCGTGCAGGTCGGAACTTACCCGACAAGGAATTTCGCTACCTTAGGATGGTTATAGTTACCACCGCCGTTTACTGGCGCTTAAGTTCTCAGCCTCGCCCACCCCGAAGAGTGAACTAACCGGTCCCCTTAACGTTCCAGCACCGGGCAGGCGTCAGTCCGTATACATCGCCTTACAGCTTCGCACGGACCTGTGTTTTTAGTAAACAGTCGCTTCTCGCTGGTCTCTGCGGCCACCCCCAGCTCACACTGCAAAAGTGATCACCAGGTGTGGCCCCCCTTCTCCCGAAGTTACGGGGGCATTTTGCCGAGTTCCTTAACCATAGTTCACCCGAACGCCTCGGTATTCTCTACCTGACCACCTGAGTCGGTTTAGGGTACGGGCCGCCATGAAACATCGCTAGAGGCTTTTCTCGACAGCATGGGATCATCCACTTCACCACAATCGGCTCGGCATCAGGTCTCAGACTTAATGTCACGCGGATTTACCTACGTAACGTCCTACACCCTTACCCCGGGACAACCACCGCCCGGGCTGGACTACCTTCCTGCGTCACCCCATCACTCACCTACTACAAGTCTGGTTCGCCGGCTCCACCACTCCCCTTCACCCGAAGGATCCAGGGCGGCTTCACGGACTTAGCATCGCTTGATTCGATGTTGGGCGCTTCAAAGCGGGTACCGGAATATCAACCGGTTATCCATCGACTACGCCTGTCGGCCTCGCCTTAGGTCCCGACTTACCCTGGGCAGATCAGCTTGACCCAGGAACCCTTAGTCAATCGGCGCACACGTTTCTCACGCATGTATCGCTACTCATGCCTGCATTCTCACTCGTGAACCATCCACAACTCGCTTACGCGGCTGCTTCACCCGGCACACGACGCTCCCCTACCCATCACAGTCCCCGTTAGAGGTATGTACTGCAATGACACGACTTCGGCGGTGTGCTTGAGCCCCGCTACATTGTCGGCGCGGAATCACTTGACCAGTGAGCTATTACGCACTCTTTCAAGGATGGCTGCTTCTAAGCCAACCTCCTGGTTGTCTCTGCGACTCCACATCCTTTCCCACTTAGCACACGCTTAGGGGCCTTAGTCGATGCTCTGGGCTGTTTCCCTCTCGACCATGGAGCTTATCCCCCACAGTCTCACTGCCGCGCTCTCACTTACCGGCATTCGGAGTTTGGCTAAGGTCAGTAACCCGGTAGGGCCCATCGCCTATCCAGTGCTCTACCTCCGGCAAGAAACACACGACGCTGCACCTAAATGCATTTCGGGGAGAACCAGCTATCACGGAGTTTGATTGGCCTTTCACCCCTAACCACAGGTCATCCCCCAGGTTTTCAACCCTGGTGGGTTCGGGCCTCCACGACCTCTTACAGCCGCTTCACCCTGCCCATGGCTAGATCACTCCGCTTCGGGTCTTGAGCATGCTACTCGAACGCCCTCTTAGGACTCGCTTTCGCTACGGCTCCCCCACACGGGTTAACCTCGCAACATACCGCAAACTCGCAGGCTCATTCTTCAAAAGGCACGCAGTCACGACGCACCGAGCAAGCTCGATGCGCGACGCTCCCACGGCTTGTAGGCACACGGTTTCAGGTACTATTTCACTCCGCTCCCGCGGTACTTTTCACCATTCCCTCACGGTACTATCCGCTATCGGTCACCAGGGAATATTTAGGCTTAACGGGTGGTCCCGCCAGATTCACACAGGATTTCTCGGGCCCTATGCTACTTGGGTGGTCCTCAAGTGAGTTGCTGACATTTCAGCTACGGGGGTCTTACCCTCTACGCCGGGC